>DASZBL010000016.1:0-127500 GCA_035944195.1 Rhizomicrobium sp.
GCGTCACCGCCACGCCCCGCTCCTTGATCAGCTTCACAGCCTCAAGCTTGAACTCTCGCGTAAACTTCCGTCGTTCCATGATCCACCTCCGGTTCCATAAAAACACCTAACTCGGTGTCTTCAAAACCGGGTGCAGGCCAACCAAAAGCGCTTGGCAAAGCACTCGCCAACGCAGGGATGCTGTTCCCTCACGGCGAGAAGGGGAACGCGCGCAGCTATGTCCCTCAGGTGGGTCGCGTGAACTGCTACGTGATCCGCGCGTCCATGATCGAGGGCGATGGCGTTTAGCGTGTCGCTAGCTGGTCCTCCGTCGTCTTCTGGCGCACGGAGGGCCGCATCGTGGCCAGCGAAAGTCAAGCATTCAGGAATTATGTTTTTCCAAACATATACATCTTCATTTCTCGCAATCCTATCCCCCGAGTTGCTGGGGGGACTGAGGCCCATCGCGGGGGAAACCGGAATGCAGAAATTCCGAAGGGGCCACGGGGGCCAACACTCCCGCCCATGCATGACAGTTGAAAAGCTCCGCATTTCGCCGATCAAGCCCCGGTCGAACTACGATGAACCCTTTATCTGAACGCACGTTTTCTGGCTCAACCAAGACCGTCGAATGGAAGTCCCAACGATGTCTGTTTGTATATCAACCGCTTGTATATCCAATGTGAGGTTTCACAAGCATGGCCCTTTAGGGCTTCGTTAGGCTGCAACTTAAACCTGAAGAAAACTTCCGAATCCCCAGTTATGTGTTACTTAAAAGAAGGCAGCGTGCTTCCAGATTGTGTGTGGGCAAACGATGGACGCGCGGCGAAATATAAATAATAGCCTCGGGGCCCCTTTGGGGGGCGGCTATCTCGAAAAAAATGCGACCTCATCTGGTGCTCGCGGATTGAATTGAAAATGACTTCTAATCGAGAGGACCTAACCAGTCTCCATACATATTTCTTGACGCGAATCCCTTGCACTCCAATAAGATTGGAATGCGCTTACGCCGCCACTCAAAGTTGACACCTCACGCGCGTCGCCCGACTCCGGTCGGAGTGGCGACGGTGACAACTCCAAATTCAAATCCCGAGACCAACGAACTCTTGAAGCCGCGCGAAGCGGCGGAACTGATGTGCGTAAGCCTCAAGACGTTTCGCAAGGTTATGAGGAAATTTGGGATTCCCTTCGTCGAATCCGGGCTGGGCGACATACGACCGCGAAGACTGTATAAACAAAGCGATATCATCTCTCATATGGAATCGCGATTTTTCAAGGAGATAGCGACATGGCCCTCTACAAGCGTGAAGGCTCGCCGTTCTGGTGGTTCGAATTCAAGAGTGCCGGGAAGCGCGTTAGAGGCTCTACGAGCGTCGCCGATAAGCGAGAAGCGCGGACAATAGAACTCAAGGCCCGTAAGAACGCGAACCAAGCGGTGTCGGTCAAGGTTGTGGTCACTACTGATGCAGCGTCGCTGCGTGTGGAGGAAGCCGCGTTGCGATATTTTGAAGAAGTAAAAAATAAGCTGGCGGGAACCCGCAATGTGAAACGCGATCTGGTTCGGCTTGGAGTATTCTTTAATGACAAAACGCGCTCTAGGCGTGACGTGTTGCTTTCCGACATTACCGACGCGGATGTGACCGCGCTGGTGAAATGGCGTTCCGAGCAACGCGCCGTGCCTCCCAAGGCGACAAAGAAACCGGAAGCCTATCCACTCGTTTCGGCAGGCACCGTGAATCATCTAACCGTGCGGCTTCAAGCCCTGTTCGCGCATGCGCGCCGGGAATGGAAAGTAAAGCATTCAAATGAGCCGAATTGGCAAACGCACAAGCGCGACGTTCCGCAAAAGAAGGCGCGGGTTCTGGAAGGCAATGAGCGCGCGAAAATAGATTTGGCGACACGGACGGATTATGAGCCGCTTATCGCCTTTGCGAGCAAATCGGCGCTCAGATTCAATTCGTGCGTGACGCTCGAATGGCCCGAGGTCCGCTGGGCCGAGGGCGTGATCGTGAAGCCGGGCAAACGGAGGCCGGGCGGGAGGGAGAAGATTGAGACAGTTCCGATCACGTCGGCTATTGCAGCGATCCTCAAGCCCCTAATCGGCCATCACCCGAAACGCGTATTCACCTACGTTGCGCAACGCACACGCGACGGGCGCATAAAAGGCCAGCGCTATCCCGTCACCTGTCAGGGCGCGGCGACGATGTGGAAGCGCATCTGTGACAAAGCCGAGGTTGAGAATTTCGGATTCCATGGGCTCCGGCGAGATCGCGCAACGGAAGTCTGGCGTGCGACGGGTAATCTTGTGGCGGTGAGTCGCCTCCTCAATCACGGCGATGTTTCAACCACTATGAAGTATCTACGTCGATCAAGGCACCCAGCAGCCCGCCGCCCGAAGCCGCGCCCGCCGTGGAATTCGGAACGAAGACGTAGATTTCGCTCTGATGAATGGGCAGCACGACATCCGCAGACGCGATCTTGTCCTGTGCACCGGCCGGCAAGGCCTCATGCGCCGGTATCCCCGCGCACGCGCTCAGAAGCAGTGCAGACAAAAGAATGGCGATATGTGGAACGCGCATATGCATGATGCCCCCCAGCAGGAAATACAGATTGCAAAAGACTGCCCGCCCCGATTGATTACCGAGGTGAGCCCTCAATCACGGCCAAAACAAAATTTGATTTTGAAATGGCCCCAGCGCTGTGACGCTAGACAGCTTTCAGCCAGTCTTCAAGAGAAGTTTAGCCGCACATGTAATGTATGAGATTGACTGTATCGGCATTTGCGGAAGTCCCGCCCCCGCCGAACTCAGTATGGCGGGCTATTCAGCAGCCTTCTTCTTTACGGCCGCAGCACAGAGCGCGTTGAGCTGGGCGCGGATGGAGGGGCCTTTGATGTGCAGGGGGGCATCGCTGTAGCCCTCCGACTTCAGGCGTTCGCGGATCTGCGCGACCGAGGCGCAGTCGCCGGAATTGGCCAGCTGGAATGCCCGTTCGAGAGTGGTGAGACCTTGGCGCATGGCGGGGTTATGCGAGTTTGGACGGCAAAAGTCGAACAAAAATCGTCATAGGGCGCGCCGTTGGCAGGGTTTTTCCGGATTCGGCTGCGTTGCGCGCCAGCAGCGTGGCAGAGCTGCCTCTAATGCGCCGTGCGCTCTGCGATGGGTACGGTGAAGTGGAAATCGGCGCCGCTTCCGGGCGCGATCCACATGCGCCCGCCATGCGATTCCACGATGGTGCGGCAGATGGAAAGCCCCACACCCATGCCCCCTTCCTTGGTGGTGACGAAGGGCTGAAACAGTTTTGCCGCCACATCGGGCGCAAGACCGGGTCCGGTATCGGCAACCGAAATCTCGACCATGTTGCTGCCGGACTGAGCGCTGACGGTCACGCGGCGCACATCGCTCGCTTCCAGCGCTTCAAAAGCGTTGCGGAAAAGATTGAGCAGCACCTGTTGGATCTGCACCTTGTCCACGCGCGCCGGAGGCAGATCACCCGGAATATCGATGCGTACATCGATGCCGCGGTGGTGCGGATCGAGCAGGGCCAATTCGGCGGCTTCCGCGATGAGCGGCGCAATCGCCTCGACCGTTTCCACAGTTTCCGTCTTGCTCGCGAAACTGCGGATGCGCTTGATGATCTGGCTTACACGCGTGAACTGATCGTCGGCCTTGCCGATCAACTCCGGAACCCGTTCCTGCATCCCGGTTTCGTAAAAGCGTTTGGCGGCGCGCAGATAATTGTTCGCAGCCGTCAGCGGCTGATTGAGTTCGTGGGCAAAGGCCGAAACCATCTGGCCCATTTCGTTCAAGCGCCCGATATGGGCGATTTCCGATTGCAGGCGGGCGATGCGCTCGCGCGCCTGTATTGCGGAAATGGCGGCTGCGGTGGAACGCGCCAGCGCTTCCAGCGAAACGATCTCGTTCTCGCTGAACTCGCGCACCTTGCTCCAATAGGAGCCGATTGCGGCGATGGGTGTTTTCGCGCGCACCGGCACCATCACGAGACTTTTCACGAATGTCGGACGATAGGCATCGTGGGGAACGCGCGGATCGGCATAGATATCGGGAATGACGGCCATCTGATCGTTCAGCATGCACCAGCCGGAGATGCAGGCGGTGAGCGGAAAGCGGCGGCCCTTCCACAACGGGCCCACGGCATCCTCGTCCACATAATGACATTGATCGCCGTCGCGCAGCACGAAGGTGACGCCGTCCGCGCCCGAAATCGTGCGCGCGGTTTCGCGCACCACCCGGATCACGCCATCCATGCCGTCGGCGGCGGAAAGCCATTCCACTGCGGTGACAAGCGCCAGCAATCGCTCGGTGGAAGGCGTTTCGGGAGAAGACATCCGGTCCATCATGGCCTTCGGCATCGAATGTTGCCTTCGCCCAGTTTTGCCAATTCCTTGCGAACAAACAATTGCGAAAAAGGCTCCGGAAACATAGCTCCGGAGCCTTTCTCAACTCTTAATTGGATCAAATCGGGACTATGCGGAGTCCGGATTTACCGTTTTTCCGTATTAGTCGAAGAGATCATACTCTACCTGCAGCACTTCACCGGTGTAGATGTTCACGAGCAGCGCATCGTCGCCATAGCGCACCCATTCATAGCCGTAAGGCGGCGTGCGAAGATCGAAACTCCACCAATCGTTGATCCAGTAATCGCGCACCCAGAAGGCGCGGGGCAATCTCTCGCCGTAAGTCCAGCGATGGACGTACCAGCCGCGCGGACGCACATAGCCGCCCCAATGGAAGCGGTGCGAGGCTTCGAAATTGCGGCGATAGATTTGCATATCGAAACGGCGCGGCCGCACATTCCAGTCGCGCGGGCGATTGCGGCGCGGTTCTATCCCCTGATTGCGGAGCGGCGCGTTGCCGCGATTGAAACCGCCGCGGCGAATGTCGTTGCCGCGGTTGTTGGGCTCACGCCGATAGACCTGATTGCCGCCGTCGCGGTGGCGGTTCTTCAAGGTGCCGCCGCCCTGTTGCGTACCCTGGCCGGCGCCGCCGCCTTGCCTGCCGTGGATGATTGTCTGTCCCTGAGGATGGCCGCCGCGGTGGCGGTGGTTGTCGTCGGTTGCGGCAGCAGCGGGAACCGCTGCCAGCAATATAAGCGCAAGCGCAGAAAACAGCAGCCGTTTCATATCCGTCTCCTCTATGCCCACTCCGGCAAGGAAACGAATTTGCAGCCGCTTACGCTGCAGGTCTTTGATCAAAATCAGCGAAAGATTGCCGCCTGTTCCCCGTTGCAGATTGGCAAAACTTCTAGGCATGATGCACATTGTCGCGCCGGGCCCGCGAGCCGGACGGGGCGGACGCGCGCATGATTGGCACCCGGCAGGTTATATCGGCAAAAGCATGGCAAACTCTGAAAATGGCGGCGGCCCCCTCGCGATGGCTTCGACGAAGGGGACGGTGAAATGGTTCAATTCAACCAAGGGCTATGGGTTCATAACGCTTGAAAATGGCGGGGACGCCTTCTGTCATGCCTCGGCCCTTGCGGCCCTGGGCACGCCCAATGTGCCCCAGGGCGCGACGGTCGTGTGCGATCTGCAGGATTCCCCGAGGGGGCTGCAGGTGGTGACGGTCCACAGCATCGATACCAGCACGGCCGATCCGGCGCCGGCGCGCCGCCCGCGTCCGGGCGGGGACCGCTTTGGCGGTGGCGGCGGGCGTGATCGCTTCGGTGGCGGCGACCGCTTCGGCGGTGGCGGTGGCGACCGTTTCGGTGGCGGCGACCGCTTTGGCGGCCATGACCGTTTTAGCGGCGACGACCGCTTTAGTGGCGGGGACCGTTTCGGCGGTGGCGACCGCTTCGGCGGCGGGGACCGTTTCAGCGGCGGCAATACCCGCGATTCCGGCCCCAGCGGCCCGATGGTTGAGGGCAAAGTCAAATTCTTCAACGATCAGAAGGGCTTTGGCTTTGTGATGCCGGAAAATGGCGGCGGCGATGTCTATCTCCACGCCAGCGCCTTGCGGCGGTCCGGGATCATGGCCCTCTCGCCCGAACAGCGGATCCGCTACTCCACCCGCCAGGGCAACAAGGGTGTGGAAGTGGACCGCATCGAGCTGATTTAAAAGACTCTTTCGCTAGTTTAGGTGGTGCCGCGGCGCGCAAGGCAGGCTTGCGCGCCGCGCAACCTCGGCTCTCTTGATTTCCGCAACTGCGAACCTATATAGCCTCGATCTATATCGAACCAGTATAGATAGGCTCCGGGGCTATGGACGTCCGCACGATCTGTTTGGGTATTCTCACCCGGGGCGACGCCACCGGCTATGAGATCAAGAAGCTGTTCGAAGAGGACGGCTACCAGCATTTCGTCGAGGCAAGCTTCGGCTCCATCTATCCAGCACTCAACCGCCTGACCGAGGATGGCTTGGTTTCCGTGCGCGAAGAGGCGCAGGAGAAACGGCCCGACCGCAAGGTATATTCCATCACTGAAAAAGGCCGTCAGGCTTTCGTCGGCGCGCTGCTGAAGCCGCTGCCGGAAGACCGGCACCGCTCCTCCTTCATGTTCGCGATGCTTTTCTCGCACCTGATGCCGGAAGAACACGTTTCGGCGATGGTCGATGCCTATATCGGGCAAGGCGAACAGAAGCTGGCGCAGCTGATGAGCAAGAAACTCGACCAGCAAACGCCGGGCGAGCGCTTCGTGACAGGGCTGGGACGCGCGGTTTACATCGCAATGCTGAATTTCCTCCACGCGCATCGGGCGGAAATGGAAAACCGTGCTGCGGAGGCGGCGGAATGAACAGGATATCGATCATCGCCCGCAACATGCTGCTGCTGGCCCGCTTCTGGTGGATGAAGAACCAGCCGGCCTTCTGGCGCAAAATGAGTCCCGCCTATCGCGCGGCGCTGGTCATTCTCGTGGTGGCGGTCGTGTGGATCGCCTCGGGCGTCATCACCGGCACCGGCGACAAACCGCAGGATGCCAGCGCCGACGCCAAAACCGAAAACGAGATGCCGCGCGTGCGCGTGCTGACGCTGAACGCAACCGAGCGCAACGCCACCATCGATGTGCGCGGCCGCACGCAGGCGCTGCATTCGGTGGATGTGCGCGCGGAAATCGACGGCGTGGTCAACGCGCTGCATTTCGAAAAGGGCGACACGGTCAAGCAGGGACAGGTGCTCTGCGAGATCAAGACGAACGACCGCGGCGCCAAACTCGATCAGGCGCGCGCAATGGTGGCGCAAACCGCCAAGCAGCATGACGTGGATATGAAGCTCGCTGCCGACGGCTTCCGCTCCAAGACGCAAGTGGCCGTTTCCGCAGCGGCGCTGGAAGCCGCGCGCGCCAGCCAGCGCACCATGGAAATCCAGCTGGCCGACACGCAGATCAAGGCCCCGTTCAACGGCATCATCGACAACCGCTTCGTCGAAGTCGGCGATTACATGCGCGCGGGCGACAAATGCGCGACGCTGATTGCTCCCGAACCATTCCTTGCCGTGGGTGAGGTGTCGGAGCAGGACGTCGGCAAGATCGTGATGGGCGGCCCGGCCACCGCCTCGCTCGTCACAGGCGAAAATATCGAAGGAAAAATCCGCTTCGTGGCCTCGAGCGCCGACGCAACGACGCGCACTTTCCGCGTGGAAGTGGAATTGCCGAACCCCGATGCCAAGCTGCGCGACGGCGTCAGCGCCGATATCCGCATTCCCGTGACGCAAGTGAAAGCTGTCAGGATATCGCCCGGCATTCTGGTGCTGGACGATAGCGGTGCTGTGGGCGTACGCACGGTGGAGCATGGGCTGGTGAAATTCCGCCCCGTGCAGATCATTTCCGATGGGCCGGCCGGCATGTGGATTGCGGGCCTGCCCGATCCCTCAACCGTCATCACCGTGGGTCAGGAATTCGTCACCGATGGCGAGCGCGTTGAGGCGGTTCCGGAAAAAAGCGGGAAGCCTTCATGACCGGCATTGTACAATGGGCTGTGCGCAATACGCGCGTCGTGATCGCGATGATCGTCGTCGTGCTGATCGGCGGCATTGTCGGCTTCATCACGATCCCGAAAGAAGCCGAGCCCGACATACCGATTCCGATTCTGACCGTGCAGGTCACCTATCCCGGCATCAGCCCCGAGGATAGCGAGCGGCTGCTGGTCAAGCCGCTGGAAACCGCGCTGCGTTCGGTCGAGGGCATCAAGACCATGACGGCGCGCGCCTATAGCGGCGTGGCGGTGATCATTCTGGAATTCGACGTCAACTTCCAGAAGCAGAAGGCGCTGGAGGATGTGCGCGCCCGCGTGGATGAAGCACGCTCGCTGCTGCCGCAGGAAGCCGATCCGCCCTCGGTTCAGGAAGTCAACATCGCGCTGCAGCCTGTTATCTCGGCCGCACTCTCCGGAGACGTACCGGATCGCACGTTGCTCAAGCTCGCGCGCGATCTCAAAGATCAGATCAAGCTGATCCCGACCGTTCTCGACGTCGACATCGACGGCGAGCGCAAGGAGATGCTGGAGATCGTCATCGATCCTTCGAAGCTGGAAAGCTACGGCATCACCCAGACCGAAATGTTCAATGCGGTGTCGAACAACAACCGGTTGATCGCGGCCGGACTGATCGACACGGGCCACGGCAGCTTCGCGGTCAAGGTTCCCGGCGTGATCGAGAACGCCACCGATCTGCTGAACCTGCCGATCCGCTCGACGCCGAACGCGACGATCCGGCTGAGCGATGTGGCGCAAGTTCACCGCACATTCTACGACCCCACGAGCTTCGCGCGCGTCAACGGCCAGCCGACGATTTCGCTCGACGTATCCAAGCGCATCGGCTCGAACATCATCGCCAATAATGAGGCGGTTCGCGCGCTGGTGGAGAAGGCGCAGAAGACCTGGCCGCCCGGTGTCCATGTCACCTATCTGTTCGACCAGTCCACCGACATCCGCGACATGCTAGGCTCGCTCTCGGATTCGATCATTCTGGCCATCGTGCTGGTGATGATCATCGTGGTGGCCGCACTGGGATTGCGCGCCGGGCTGCTGGTTGGCGTGGCGATCCCGACATCGTTCCTCATGGCGTTCATGGTGCTGAACGGCATCGGCATGTCGATCAACGAGATGATCATGTTCGGCATGTTGCTGGCCGTCGGCATTCTGGTGGACGGCGCGATCATCGTCGTGGAATACGCCGACCGTAAGATGACGGAAGGCGTGTCGCCGAAAGAAGCTTTTGCGCAAGCGGCCGTCCGCATGTTCTGGCCGGTTGTGAGCGCCACCGCGACCATGATCGGCGCGTTCCTGCCCATGCTGCTGTGGCCGGGCATTCCCGGCAAATTCATGAGCTTCTTCCCCATCACACTGATCATCATCCTGTCGGCGTCAGTGGTCGTGGCTTTGATCTTCCTGCCCGTGCTCGGCGGAATGTTCGGCAAACCGCCGCCGCGCGACGAGCAGCACGAGAAAGCCATCGAGGCATCGGAGACGGGCGACTGGCGCGACATTCCCGGCATCACGGGCTGGTACGCGCGCCTCGCCGAGCAATTGACCATCCGGCCGGGAATGGTCGCGCTGGGCGCGCTCGGCATGGTGATCGCCGTCATCACCCTGTTTACGCTTTTCAATCACGGAACCGAATTCTTCGTGGACGAAGATCCGGGCTATGCGCGCGTCTATATTTCGGCGCGCGGCAATCTCTCGGCTGCGGAGAAGCGCGACATCGTGATGAATGTTTCGCGCATCGCCCAGACTGTCAAAGGCATCCGCGCGGTCTATGCGACGTCCGGCGGACAAAGCAATTCGCTCAACAGCCAGGGCGGCGAACCGGTCGACACCATCGGCCATCTCGGCATCGAGATGAAGGACTATCGCGAGCGCCCGCCCGGCAAGCAGATCGAAGAAGAAATCCGCAAAAAGACCGCCAACATTCCGGGCGTTCATATCGAGGTGCGCGAGCCGCAAGGTGGGCCGTCCAGCGGCAAGGACATCATGATCGATGTCGGCTCCGACAATTACGCCGAACTGGCGCAAGTGGCCGGCGCCATCCGCTCGCATATGGACGGCATGAAGGAGCTGCGCGACATCGAGGACACGCGGCCCCTTCCCGGCATCGAGTGGGATCTCGACATAAACCGCGAAATGGCAAGCCGCTTCGGCGCCAATGCGCAATCCATCGGCACCGCGGTGCAGCTCGTCACCAACGGCATCCTTGTCGGTAAATATCGCCCAGACGATTCACAGGATGAGGTCGATATCCGCGTGCGTTATCCGAGCCAGTTCCGTGGCATCCATGCGTTGGGCGATCTGCGCGTCGCTACCAGCGACGGCAAGATGGTACCGATCGACAATTTCGTGACCATGAAGCCGGCGCAGCAGGTCAATTCCATCGAGCGCGTGGATGGGCATCGCGTCTATCACGTGCGCGCCAATGTGAAGCCCGGCGTCAACGCCAATGCGGAAATCGCCAAGATTCAAACATGGCTCGACACGCAGAAATTCCCGCGCGATGTACGCGTCGCGTTCAAAGGCGGCGCCGAGGAGCAGAACGAATCCGGCATGTTCCTGATCGAGGCCGCGTTCCTCGCACTCTTCCTGATCGCGATGGTGCTGCTGGCGATGTTCAACAGCTTCTATCACGCGTTCCTTGTTCTGGTGGCCGTGATATTGGCGATGATCGGCGCACTGTTCGGCATGGTGGTGACAGGACAGGCCTTCTCCATCATCATGACCGGCACGGGCATGCTGGCGCTGGCCGGCATCGTGGTGAACCACAACATCGTGCTGATCGATACGTTCCACCGCCTGCGCGATTCCGGCATGGACCCGATCGAAGCGGTGATCCGCTCCAGCGCGCAACGCTTGCGTCCGGTGTTCCTCACGACAATCACGGCCATTGGCGGCTTGCTGCCGATGATGTTTGCCATCGAGATCAATTTCGCCACACGCGAAGTGACCATCGGCGGCCCGAACGGATTGATGTGGGTGCAACTCTCCACGGCCATCGTGTTCGGCCTCGCGTTCTCCAAGCTCATCACGATGGGTCTGGTGCCCGCGATGCTGGCGCTGCCCTATCGCGTGCGCCAGACGCATCAGGGCTTCTGGTGGTTCATGGGCCGCGTCGTCGGCGTACCGCTGCGCGGCGCAGGACGGCTGATCGGGCGCTTGCGCGGACGCTCGCCCGAAACACAGCCGGCCGAATAATCAATCGCCCACAGGCACCGCGCGCGCGATATCCGGCGTCACATCGGGATCGCTTTCCACCGCCTTGAGGCGTTCGCGGACGGCTGCGGCTTCCTTCTGCTTGTTCCACATGGATGCGTAGTGACCGCCTTTCGCCACGAGTTCGCCATGGCGCCCGCGCTCAATGATCTCGCCGTGGTCCAGCACGAGAATTTCATCTGCATCCACCACGGTCGAAAGTCGATGGGCGATGACAAGCGTGGTGCGGTTCTTCGAAACCTCCTTCAGCGCGCTCTGGATTTCGCGTTCGGTGTGCGTGTCCAGCGCGGAGGTAGCTTCATCGAGCAGCAATATCGGTGGGTTTTTCAGGATCGTGCGCGCGATGGCGACGCGCTGCTTCTCGCCGCCGGAGAGTTTCAACCCGCGCTCGCCCACCATGGATTCATACCCCATCGGAAGCTCGCGGATGAACGGATCGATCTGCGCCATGCGCGCGGCTTCCTTGATATCGGATTCATTCGCGCCGATGCGGCCATAGGCGATGTTGTAGCGGATCGTATCGTTGAACAGCACCGTATCCTGCGGCACGATACCGATGGACGCACGCAAGCTCGCCTGTGTCACCGAACGCAGATCCTGCCCGTCGATCGTCACCGAGCCCGACCTGATGTCGTAGAAGCGATAGAGAATGCGCGAGATCGTGGATTTGCCCGCGCCCGATGGACCGACCACCGCAACTGTCTTGCCCGCCGGAACCGCGAAACTGATGCCCTTGAGCACGATCCGATCTGGATCGTAGGCGAAGACTACATTCTCAAATTTGATTTCGCCGCCGATGACTGTCAGTGGTTTTGCGTCGGGAGCGTCGCGCACCTCCTGTGGCTGATAGAGCAGGCGGAACATCGCATCCATATCCACCAACGCCTGCGTGATCTCCCGATAGACCGTGCCCAAGAGATTGAGCGGCAGATAAAGCTGCATCAGGATCGCATTCGCCATCACGAAATCGCCGATCTGAAAGCGGCCTTCCTTGATGCCGATTGCGGTCAGCATCATCACCGCGCCCATGCCCAGCGCGACGATAATCGCCTGACCCGTGTTCAAAACGGACAGCGAAGTCTGTGCCTGAATGGAGGCGCGGGAATATTTCTCCATGGATTTGTCGAAGCGGCGCGTCTCATGCGCTTCATTGTTGAAATATTTCACCGTCTCGTAGTTGATCAGGCTGTCCACCGCCTTTGTGTTGGCATCCTGATCGCTCTGGTTCATGTCGCGGCGGAACTGGATGCGCCAGCGGGTGATGGCGAAGGTGAACCACACATAGGCTCCCACCATCGCCAGTGTCACGGCCGCAATCGTCAGATCCAGTTTCAGGATCATGACGGTGCCGAAGATGATGAGTTGGAACAGTGTGGGAAAGATGTTGAAGATCGCAAAAGAAAGCAGCGTGTCGATGCCTTTGGTGCCGCGCTCGATCACGCGCGACAACCCACCCGTCTTGCGCTCCAGATGAAAGCG
This sequence comes from Rhizomicrobium sp., assembly GCA_035944195.1. Taxonomy (GTDB): domain Bacteria; phylum Pseudomonadota; class Alphaproteobacteria; order Micropepsales; family Micropepsaceae; genus Rhizomicrobium. The sequence continues at coordinate 12,612 of DASZBL010000016.1, forward strand.
CAAGCTCAGCGTATGCACATGGGCGAAGGTGGAGACGCCCACATCGCGCAATGCATGATATTGCACCTTGGCGAAAATGCCGTCGCGCAATTGCGCAAAAGCCTGCATCAGGATGCGCGCGACGACATAGCCGCCTACCAGTCCAGCCACCGTCATCAACGCGATATCTGCCGCAGGCTTGTGCGCGAGGCGATTGGTGATCCAGCCCATGAAGAGGGGAAACGCCGTCGTCGCCGTGATCGCGAGTGCAAGACAGACAAGTGCCAAGATCACCCGCGCGCGCAAATCCGGCCTGCCCTTCGGCCACAGATAGGGCAACAGCATCCAGAGCGGACGCAGACTCGGCGCGCCATTGCCTTCTTCGGTGAGCGGTCGTGCCATGGAATTCAGTTTCCCATATTGGCGCCGCCGAAGGCCAGGAAGCCTGCGATCAGGGCGAATGCTGCAATGGCAATGATGATGACGATAGGACGCGGCAAGGCTAACCTCCGGTGGAACATCGAGCCCCCGAACCGATTTACGGATAAGGCGGGCGCGCCGCAATCCCCACCGGGGCTTATGCCCCATGCCGAGATATCAAAGGTCCATGATGCAAAGTCCCCACAAGGATAAGGAAAAGCGCTGCGTTTGCGTATTTTGCGGTTCATCGTTCGGGAACGACGCTGCCTATGCAGAAGCGGCGGGGCGGTTGGGGACGCTTATCGCCGGGCACGGCATGTCTCTGCTGTTCGGCGGCGGCGGCGTGGGGCTTATGGGCGAGACGGCGCGAGCCGTGCGCGCGGGCGGGGCGCGTGTGCTGGGCGTGCTGCCTGCTTTCTTGCGCTATCTCGAGCCACCGCTGGAGAAGGGCGAGGAGTTGGAAATCACGCCGGATTTGCAACAGCGCAAGGCGCGCATGCTGGCGCTGGCGGACGCCTTCGTGATTCTTCCCGGCGGCTTCGGCACGCTGGATGAATTTTTCGAAGTGCTGACATCGGCTCAACTCGACGTCTTCAAAAAACCGATCGTGGTGGTGAACACCAACGGCTATTTCGATCTGCTGCGCGATCTCTTGGCGCACATCGTCCTCTCTGGTTTCGCGAGCGGCGAATCCGCTGCCCTTTGCCGCTTTGTGGCGACGCCGGAAGAAGCGATGGAGGCGATCAACTCGTCTGTGCGGCCTTAGCGGGAAATATCCGCCCCTCCGCGGCGATCAGCGCAAGTGCTGCCCACACGCAGACGAATGTGATCATATCCACGCGCGTGAACTTTTCGCCGAAGCCGAAAATGGCGAGCGACAGCGTGATCGACGGGGAGAGATATTGCAGGAAGCCGAGTGTCGAAAGCCGGATGCGCCGCGCACCGGCCGCAAACATGGAAAGCGGAATGGCGGTGAGCGGGCCGCCCAGGATCAGCAGAAGATTGGTTGCGAGATGCGCCGACGGAAACGCGCCGGTGCCTGTCACACGCCAGAACGACACGAGGAAAAGCGTCACCGGAAATAAAATCCAGGTTTCGACCGTGAGCCCGTCCAGCGAATCCACCGGCGTCAGCTTGCGGAAATAGCCGTAAAAACCAAACGACAGCGCCAGCGCCGGCGCGATCCACGGGAAGTGGCCGAGTTCGAGCGTCTGCACCGACACCGCACCACCCGCAAGCAGCATTGCGATCAATCGCATCCGCGACAGACGCTCGCCGAAAAACACCACGCCCAATGCGATGGAAATGAACGGATTGATGTAATAGCCGAGGCTCGCTTCCACGAGCTGGTTGGTGGCCACGCAATAGATATAGATCGTCCAGTTGCAGGTGATGAGCAGGCTGGTGAGCGCGAGCGTGGCCAAAATCTTGCGTGTGCGCGCAATGCTGACGATGCGCGAGAAACGGCCGCGCAGCAGCGTGACACCCGCAACCGTCAGCGCGCACCACAAAATGCGGTGCACGGTGAGTTCGAAAGGCGGCACATTGCCGAGCAGCCGCCAGTAAAGCGGCATGATGCCCCAGACTATATAGGCAAAGGCTGCGAAAAATATTCCGGCGCTGTCGTCTTTCGCGCTCATGGTGCGCCGTCACGGAACAATTTGTAGGTGATGGAATCCGCCAGCGCCTCGAACGACGCATCCACGATATTGGGCGACACGCCCACGGTGGACCAGCGCCTCCCCTGCCCGTCCGCACTTTCCACCATCACGCGGGTCACGGCTTCGGTGCCGCCCGTGAGGATACGCACTTTGTAATCCACGAGGCGAAGGTCCTGCAGATAGGCGGAATATTTGCCGAGATCCTTGCGCAGCGCATCGTCCAGCGCATCTATCGGGCCGACGCCGGTGCCGACATTGTGCAGCAACTCCCCCGCCACTTTCATTTTCACGATGGCTTCGGAAACGGTGACTTCCTCGCCGCGCGCATTGTGTTTGCGCTCCACACTGACACGGAAACTTTCCAGATCGAAATAATCCGGCACCTGCCCCAGCGCGCGGCGCGCCAGCAATTCGAAACTCGCTTCGGCGCCGTCATAGGCGTAACCGAGGAATTCCTTCTGCTTCACTTCTTCCAGCAGACGCATGACGCGCTCGTCGCGCGCATCCACATCGATGCCTGCTTCGGCAAGACGTGCCAGAAGATTGGAGCGGCCCGCCTGGTCGGAAACGAGAATCTTGCGCGTATTGCCGATGGATTCCGGCGGCACATGCTCATAGGTGCGCGGGTCTTTCTGCACGGCGGAGGAATGCAAGCCGCCCTTGTGCGCGAAGGCCGAGGGGCCGACATAGGCGGCATGGCGGTTCGGCGCGCGATTGAGGATTTCATCCAGCAGCCGCGAAACATGCGTCATCTGCGCCAAACCTTCGCGTGAAATGCCGGTTTCGAATTGCGCGGCGTAGGATTCCTTCAGCATCAATGTCGGGATAAGCGCACAAAGATTGGCGTTGCCGCAACGCTCGCCGAGTCCATTGAGCGTGCCCTGAATCTGCCGCGCACCACCGCGCACAGCGGCCAGCGTCACCGCCACCGCCTGTTCGGTATCATTATGCGCGTGAATGCCGAGGGCGGCTTTCGGCAATTTCGCTTTCACTTCGAAAACGATGCGATAGGCATCTTCCGGCATCGTGCCACCATTGGTGTCGCATAGCACGAGCCAGGCGGCACCCGCGTCCAGCGCGGCGCGGATGCAATCGAGTGCATATTGCGGATTGGCCTTGTAGCCATCGAAGAAATGTTCCGCATCGAACAGCGGCTCGCGGCCCTTGGCCTTCACCGCTGCGATGGATTCGGAAATGCCGTCGATATTTTCACTGCGCGGGATTTCGAGGGCCACATCGACATGGAAATCCCATGTCTTGCCGACAAGACAGGCCGCATCGGCGCGCGCATCCAGCACGGCAGAGAGGCCGGGATCGTTGGCGGCGCTGCGGCCCGCGCGTTTCGTCATGCCGAAAGCGGTGAACCGCGCGCGCTTCAGCGGCGGGCGTTCGGAAAAGAATGCGGTGTCGGTCGGATTGGCGCCCGGCCAGCCGCCTTCGATATAATCCACGCCCAATTCGTCGAGCGCCAGCGCGATCTGGCGCTTGTCTTCCACCGAGAAGTCCACGCCCTGCGTCTGCGCGCCATCGCGCAGCGTGGTGTCGAAGATATAGAGGCGTTCGCGGGTCATCGCTTGACCCTCCAGGTAGTTGAATTATCTGGATGATCTTCGAGTTCGATGTTGTTGAGCCGAAGCAAATCGCTGCGTATCTCATCTGCTTTCTTGTAGTCTTTTGCACGCTTAGCGGCCAAACGTTCTTTAATACGCTCATTTATCATGGCTTCGAAATCAGCGCTCGTCGTGTTCGAGATTGACAACACGCCTGCCTCATTTATTTCAATGACGAATCCTTTCTTTGCCAATTCATCTAATTTATTTTCTGAGACGGTTGAGGATAAAGATGTATTCGCTACAGACGCACGATACGAGACTACGCGCATCTCGTCTTCGCTAGTAAGCTGCGGTCCGCTTTCTACCAAATTGCCGGCAAAACCAAGATCAAAGAATCCCGGTTTGTTGAGATGCCTAAAACCCATAAATTGGGCGGTTTTAACGAAGTTTTCCAACCCTCGGCCATTCTGTCTGACTTCATCAAACATCTCTCCTAACCGACCAAGTGCCATATGGGTATTCAAATTATCGCTTAGATGATCAAGTAACTTGGGATCAATGCCTCCTTGGACCAGATTCAAATCTGCGCATTCCCCTAACTGGATAGCAACAAATTCTGTCCACACTCGCAATTCATTCATGGAGTTTATAACTCCATCATTTGTCCAATCCATCGGCTGGGCATAATTCGTTTTGAGCATGTTAAATCGGATAGCGTCGCCAGGCCAATATTCGAGAAGCTCGTTGATCGTCACGAAATTGCCGAGGCTTTTGGACATTTTCTCGCCTTCGACATTCAGGAAACCATTGTGCATCCAGTAGCGCGCGAGCGGATGGCCACCATGCGCGCCTTCGCTCTGCGCGATTTCGTTTTCGTGATGGGGAAATACGAGATCGATGCCACCGCCATGGATGTCGAAGGTTTCGCCGAGCAGCGCCTCGCTCATGGCGGAGCATTCGATATGCCAGCCGGGGCGGCCGCGTCCCCAGGGGGAATCCCAACCGGGTGTCGCCGCGTCCGATGGCTTCCACAGCACGAAATCCATCGGGTTCTTTTTATACGGCGCGACATCGACACGCGCACCGGCGATCATCTCGTCCAGCGAGCGGCGGGCGAGTTTGCCGTAGTCCTTTTTCTTGCCCACATCGAACAGCACATGGCCTTCCGCAGGATAGGCGAAGCCTGCGTTGATCAATTGGCCGATCATCGCGATCATTTCGGGAATATGTTCCGTGGCGCGCGGCGTGTGCGTGGGCGCAAGGCATCCCAGCGCCGTCACATCGTCCAGATATTGGCGCGCGGTTTTCTCCGTCACTTCGCGGATGGAGACGCCTTCGGATGCGGCACGCGCGTTGATCTTGTCGTCGATGTCCGTGATGTTGCGGACATAGGTGACATGCGCCTCGCCATAGATATGGCGCAGCAACCGGAACAGCACATCGAACACGATCACCGGCCGCGCATTGCCGATATGGGCGAAGTCGTAGACCGTGGGGCCGCACACATAGAGGCGCACCTTCTTCGGATCGAGGGGGGTGAAGTCCTCTTTCGTCCGGCTCAGCGTATTGTAAAGGCGCAAATTCATGGCAGGCACTCAATCATTATTTGGGCGCTCGGGGCACATGAAAATTCTGGAGATGTGGTTTGAGCAATAGAGGGGGTCGCGGCATCAGCCGCAAATAATAATCCAGCAAATTTGGCGTTGAAGTGTCACGCCGTTTCCCCTTTGAGCCGTGCGAGCGCCTTGGCCCGCCCGATGAGAGGTAGCAGCTTTTTCAGCTCCGGTCCATGCTCGGACGCCGTGAGCGCCATGCGCAAAGGATGGAACAGCGCGCGGCCCTTGCGGCCCGTGGCGGCAGCGACCGCGCCGGTCCAGGTGGACCATGTGGTTTCATCGAAGGGTTCGGGCGGCAGCAAAGCCGAGGCGGCGGCGGCGAATTCGGCGTCCTCGATTGCGGGCGCGATGGGGCCGTTCACCATTGTCCAGAATTGGGCCGCATCGGAAAGCCTGGTGAGGTTCGGCTTCACCGCATCCCAGAAGGGGGCACCTCCGCCAATGCCGAGCGTGGTCAGACGCGCGGCCACCGCTTCGTAAGGCAGAGTGTGCAGCAGCTTCGCGTTGAGGTTCGCCAGTTCGGCGGGATCGAAATGGGCGGGCGCGCGACCGACCTTCGCGAAATCGGATTCGGCGGCGAGCACTTCCAGTGAGGGCTTCAATTCCACTGGATCGGAGGTGCCGGTTTTGGCGAGGTAGCTTGCGAGCGCCAACGGCTCAATGCCGTCTTCCCTCAGCGAGCGCAGCGATAAAGAACCGAGACGTTTCGATAGCGCCTCCCCGCCCGCGCCGACCAGCAGCGGGAAATGCGCGAAGAGCGGGACCTCGGCGCCCAGCGCGCGGAAGATTTCGATTTGTACGCCGGTGTTGGTGACGTGGTCCTCGCCGCGGATGACATGGGTGACGACGAAATCCACATCGTCCACCACAGAGGGGAGCGTGTAGAGGAATGCGCCATCGGCGCGGATCAGCACAGGATCGGAGATGGAGGCGGTGTCGATCTCCACTTCACCACGAATGAGATCGTGCCAGCGCGTCTTGCCTTGACTGAGCTTGAAACGCCAATGCGGTTTCAATCCGCGCGCTTCGAGGGCCGCGCGTTCTTCGGCGGTGAGTTTCAGCGCGGCGCGGTCATAGACCGGCGGGCGGCGGCGGGCGAGTTGCAGCGCTCGCTTGCGTTCCAGTTCCTGCTCGCTTTCGTAGCAGGGATAGATGTGGCCGCTGTCGCGCAATTTTTCGAACGCGGCGGTGTAGCGCGCCATGCGGGCGAGCTGGTTGTCGTAGATATCATGCGTGATGCCAAGCCAACCGAGATCTTCGCGGATCGCGGCTTCAAATTCCGGTTTGGAGCGCGCCATATCGGTGTCGTCGATGCGCAGCATGAATTGGCCGCGATGCTTCTTCGCAAAGAGATAATTCAACATCGCGGTGCGCGCATTGCCGACATGCAGCAATCCCGTGGGTGACGGCGCGAAGCGGACAAGCACGCTCATTTCGCGTTCCGGAATGCGTTGGTGATGGGATAGCGCCGGTCGCGGCCGAAATTGCGGGCGGAGATTTTCACGCCGGGCGGGGCCTGACGGCGCTTGTATTCGGCGATGTAGAGCAGATGTTCGATGCGCTTCACCACCGCCGGATCGAAGCCCTGGGCCACGATTTCCTCAAAGGACATTTCTTTTTCGACAAGGCATTCCAGCAGCGGATCGAGGATCGCGTAAGGCGGCAGCGAGTCCTCATCCTTCTGGCCTTCGCGCAATTCGGCGGTCGGCGGGCGGGTGATGATATTCTCCGGCATCACGCGACCCTTTGGGCCCAACGCATTCTTCGGATGGAACTGGTTGCGCCAGCGCGCGAGGCGGAAGACCTCCAGCTTGTAGATATCCTTCAGCACATTGTAGCCGCCGCACATATCGCCATAGAGCGTGGCGTATCCCACGCTCATTTCGGATTTGTTGCCGGTTGTGAGTACCATCGGTCCGAATTTGTTGGAGATCGCCATCAGGATCAACCCGCGGATGCGCGACTGGATGTTTTCTTCTGTCGTGTCGGGGGCGCGGTTCGCGAAGATGGGTGCGAGCGACGTGCCGAACGCATCCACCGCGTTTTCGATGGAAACAATGTCGTATTGCGCGCCGAGAAGCTTTGCGCATTCGGCAGCATCATCGAGGCTTTCGCCGCTGGTGTAGCGCGATGGCATCATCACGCAGCGCACGCGGTCTGCGCCCAGTGCGTCGACTGCGACGGCAGCGGTGAGTGCGGAATCGATGCCGCCGGAAAGGCCCAGCACTACGCTCTTGAAACGATTCTTGTTCACATAATCCTTCAGGCCCAGCATCATCGCGTGATAGACCGATTGCGAGCGATCTTCTTCCGGTGTGACCTCGCCTTTCGCACAGACCCAGCCTTTGTCCGTGCGCGACCATTCGGTGATGACGATCTTTTCTTCCCATGCGGGCAATGCATGAGCGAGGCTGCCATCGGCATTGGCGATCAGCGATGCGCCATCGAACACGATCTCGTCCTGCCCGCCGATCTGATTGAGATAGATCAGCGGCAATCCGCTTTCGGTGACGCGCGCCACGACGTGATTGAGCCGCACATCTTCCTTGCCTGCCTCGAAGGGCGAACCGTTCGGCACTAGCAAAATCTCGCCGCCGGTTTCGGTGAGGCATTCCACGACATCCGGCGTCCAGATATCTTCGCAGATGGGGATGCCAATGCGCACGCCGCGCACATTCAGCGGGCCCGGCATGGGGCCGGGCGTGAAGACGCGCTTCTCATCGAACACGCCGTAGTTGGGTAGATCGTGCTTGAAGGTGCGCCCTGCGATCTTTCCGCCATCGAGCAGAAGGCAGGCATTGTAGAGCTTGCCCTCCTCCACCCATGGCGCGCCGATCAGCATGGCAGGGCCGCCGTCGGCTGTGTCGGTTGCGAGTGCCTCGATGGCTTCGCGCGCGGCGTTCTGGAATGCGGGCTTCAGCACCAGATCTTCCGGCGGATAGCCGCAGATGAAGAGTTCGGGAAACAGGATCACATCCGCATCGCGTGCCGCCGCGCGCGCGGTGCGGGCCTTGGCGAGGTTGCCTGTCATGTCGCCCATTACGGGGTTCAATTGGGCAAGCGCGATGCGAAGACGATCCGTCATCGCCGCTGTTTAGCCTTCTATTGGGGGACGTGAAAGGGTTTAGGCGGTGAGCGCGTATTCTTCCGGCGCACGGCCTTGGTACGGCGCTGAGGCTTCGTCGATCAGCAGTGCCGTTTCCAGCGCGCGGCGGGCTTCTTCGGGGCGTACCAATGCGCCCGAACCCATGCGTGCGGCCTTCACAAAAGCCGTTATGGATTCGCCCAGTGGATCGTCCAGTTCCAGATCGTTCAGCGGACGCGCCGTGGTGTTTTTCACCTGACGGCTGAGGAAATCGATTTCGATGGTACCATCGGCATAGACCGCGCGCATGCCGCGGCGGCGCTTATCCGAAATGCGGCTGGCGACGAGGCGGGCCTGCGCGCCATTCTCGAAATTCACCAATGCGGAAACTTCATCGGCAAGACGGCCATGGGTGGCTCGCCCACGCGCGCGCACATCGCCGACGCCGCCGGGGATCATCTGATGCACCAGATCGAGATCGTGGATCATCAGGTCCAGCACGGCGGAGACATCGGCGCCGCGGCCCGTCCATGGACCCGCGCGCCAGCATTCGATCTGCAGCGGCGCAGCGTCGTAATCGAGCAGGCCCGTGCGCGCGAAAACGAAGCGCTCCTGATGGCCGACGGTGAGCACGCGGTTTTTGGTTTCCGCGAGCGCAATCAGCCTGTCGGCTTCCTTGAGATTGGTGGCGATGGGTTTTTCCACGAGCACATGCGCGCCCGCATCGAGGAATGCGCGCACGATGGGTGCATGCGTGATGGCCGGCGAACAGACGCTGACGATATCGACTTTGCCCAGAAGATCGCGCCAATCGGCATGCGCCTCGGCACCGTGCGCGGTCGCGACGGTGCGGCGCGTTTCGGCATTGAGATCGGCGACCGCGGCAAGCTCCACGCCCGCCATGCGCGCATATTTCGCCGCGTGATGGCGGCCGAAAGCGCCTACGCCGACGACGCCGGCGCGCAAAAGGCCAAAGCCATTATGATTTTGAATGTTCAAAGCGAATCCCTGCCAGCACCGGCGCTATCAGGCATGCCGGGGGCGGTGGGGGCGACTCATAAAATGTTTCGGCTTGTTACACCCCGCCCCCCTGCTAGGGTTGCCGTCTTGAACCCCCACAATCCAAAGAGACGAGGAAAACCCATGTTCAGCCAAAAAAGCCGGGAAATCCGCCTGAAAAAGAGACCCGCAGGCATGCCCAGCCTGGACGATTTCGAGCTGGCCGAGACCATTGTGCCCACCCCCGAACACGGGCAGGTGCTGGTCCGCAACGCCTATATGTCTGTGGACCCCTATATGCGGGGCCGGATGGTGGACCGCAAAAGCTACGCGCCCCCCTTCCAGATCGGCGAGGCGCTTTCGGGGGGCGCGGTGGGCCAGGTGGTGGCCTCCAACAACAATGCGAGTTTCAAGAAGGGCGATTATGTCAGCAATTTCTCCGGCTGGCGGGAATGGTTCGTGTCGGACGGCGGGGGGATGCAGAAGATCGACCCCGCGCTTGCGCCGATCCAGGCCTATCTCGGCACCTTCGGCATGCCGGGGCTGACGGCCTATGCGGGCCTCTTGCGCGTCGGCGCGCTGAAGGAAGGCGAGCGCGTGTTCGTGTCGGCGGCGTCCGGTGCTGTGGGCGCGGTGGTCTGCCAGATCGCGAAGAACAAGGGCTGCTATGTGGTCGGCTCGGCCGGATCGGACGAGAAATGCGACTGGCTGGTGAAGGAAGCCCGCGCCGACAAGGCGATCAATTACAAAACCTGCGGCAATCTCGATCAGGCCCTGCGCGAGGCAATGCCCGAAGGCATCGATGTCTATTTCGAGAATGTGGGTGGGGCGCATCTCGTTGCGGCACTCAACAACATACGGCCCAACGGACGCATCGCGGTGTGCGGCATGATCGACCAATACAACGCGACCTCGCCGCCGCCGGGGCCGTCCAACATCGCCGCCGTCATTCCGCTGCGCCTCACCATCAAGGGTTTTCTCGTCAGCGATCATTACGACATGCTTTCGGACTTCATCCGCGACATGGGCGCGTGGACGAAGGAAGGCAAGATGAAATGGCGCGAAACGATTCTGGATGGAATCGAGCGTGCACCGGAAGCCTTCATCGGCCTCTTCAAGGGCGAAAATTTCGGCAAGATGCTGGTGCGCGTGGGGCCCGATAGCGCGGTGTGATCAAGCTTCCGGATTTAGCGCCAGAAGATTGGCAAGGGCGGCTTCGATGAGATAGGCCAGCATCAGCGGCGCAAGTCCGATCAGAAGATCGCCTGGAATTCCGCCGAGCGCATTGCAGGGCACGAGCGCAAAGGCCGAGCCGACATAAAGAAGCTGGATGCCGACCACGGCGCTGACGCCGAGGATGAAAGCAAGCGGGGCGGCGCCCATCGCTTCGGGCCGCGATTTGCGTTCGAGCCGCACGATGCCGGCTGCGAGACGGATGCGCGACAGCGCGGAACCCAGAAATATCAGCGCGAGAAGCCACGAAAAGGCAGCCGCGAATGTGCGCCCGCCATCGAGCCCGCAGCGCGCCATGGAATCGGTCAGTGCATGCTGGCCCGGCACGGCGAAGCCGATTGCTGCCTGCAGCGCGCCCAAAATGCCGCCCGTCACATGCTCGGGCAGATAGGCCGTCTGCACGAAGAAGCTGAGCGCGGCAAAAGCGATGAACACGATCTCGTTGAAGCCGGGCGCGATGTGCGTGGGTTTCAGCCGCGCCAGCATCGCCGAGCCGCCATGCGCCGAAGATGCGCCGAAGCCGCCGATGAACAAAAGCCCCATCGCGCCGAACAAAAACACCGCCACGCCGATCGACTGGAGCGCTTCCACCGGCAATGCATGCGCGCCAAGCGCGCGGTTCAGCGCATGCGCGCCCGCGAACAGACAAAACACGACCCAAGCCTTCGCCAGGAGACGCGCAACGCCCATGAATTGACTGCCCCCTGTTACGCCGACGCCGCGTAGCTGTCTTTCATTCGCTCGGCGCGCAGGCTTTCCGCGATCAGGAAAGCAAGCTCCAGCGCCTGACTGGCATTCAGCCGCGGATCGCACAGCGTGTGATAGCGGTCCGACAGATCGTCATCCGAGATCGATTGCGCGCCGCCGGTGCATTCGGTCACGTCCTGCCCCGTCATTTCCAGATGCACGCCGCCCGCATATGTGCCTTCGGCGCGATGGATGCGGAAGAAGGATTCGATTTCGCTGACGACGCGCCCGAAGGGGCGCGTTTTCTTGCCGACGCCCGATTTGATCGTGTTGCCGTGCATGGGATCGCAGGACCAAACGACATTGGCACCCTCGCGCTTCACGGCAGCGATGAGGCGCGGCAGCTTTTCCGCGATCTTGTCTGAGCCAAAACGGCAGATCAGCGTGAGACGGCCCGGTTTATTTTCCGGGTTCAACACGGCGATAAGCTTCAGCAATTCATCTTCGCTCATGGACGGCCCGCATTTGAGGCCGATGGGATTCTTTACGCCGCGGCAGAACTCCACATGCGCGCCGTCGAGATGGCGCGTGCGGTCGCCGATCCAGATCATGTGGCCGCTGGTGGCGTAGTGATCGTGTGTGATGGAATCCTCGCGCGTCAGCGCCTCCTCGTAAGGCATCAGCAGCGCTTCATGGCTGAAATAGAAATCGACGCGCGACGTCTGCTGCTTCACCGCTTCGGCGAGCGAGAAGGTGCGCAGGAATTCCACGCCTTCGTCGATCTTGTCCACGACCTCGCGATAGCGCGCTTCGAGATCGGGATGATGATGATCCAGATACCACGCGCGCGCGCGCTTCAGATCGGCGTAGCCACCGGTGGCGAACGCGCGCACCAGATTGGCGGTGGCCGCCGCCTGGAAATAGGCATCGAGCATGCGCTGCGGATCGGGCACGCGGGAGGCGGGCGTGAAATCCTCGCCATTGATGATGTCGCCGCGATAGGACGGCAGCGTAACGCCGCCGCGCGTTTCCATATCCTCGGAGCGCGGTTTGGCGAATTGCCCGGCAATGCGGCCGACCTTCACCACTGGCACGTCGGCGGCGAATGTCAGCACCGTCGCCATGCTGAGGAATACGCAGAACGTGTCGCGGATATTGTTGGCGCTGAATTCGGTGAAGCTCTCCGCGCAATCCCCGCCCTGCAGCAGGAAAGCGCGGCCCTGCGAAACGTCCGCCAGCTTGGCCGTGAGGTTGCGCGCCTCGCCCGCGAACACCAGCGGGGGATGTGTGCGCAGCCGCGCCTCGACCGCCTCCAGCGCCGCCTTGTCCGGATAATCCGGCACCTGACGGATGGGCTTGTCGCGCCAGCTCGTTGGGCTCCAGCTCTGGGCCACGTCTCACTCCATTCCTCGCCTCCCGGATATAGAAGAGCGGGGAGCGCTTTGCCAGTGCGGCGCTTGGGCGTGGTGAACGGGAATATTCCTCGATTTTTTCGAGGCGCACCCACACAAAAACAAAGGCGGGCTCGCGAAAGACCCGCCTCATCACGAAGCTACGGCAGGCAAGGAAAACCCTTCGGCAATCACATGCACCTTTGCTGCGCCACGGGCCTTGCGGATTCGAGGAGGCTGTCCGGCAGCACAGCGCGCCGCTTTCGGCAGTCGCGCATCAACTCGTTCCACTGGGATGCGCGCGGGCTCGCATCCTGCCCTGTCTGGTCCCGCGTCAGCTTCGCACGGTCATAGCGTTCCTCGTTTCAGTAGGAACGAAATGGGAACGAATTTTAGGGTTTCAAGGGGGAAGCAGGAATTTTTTCGGCGCGTGGATAAGGTGCGCCTATACCAGCTCCAGCCGCACCTTGCGGCCCATCAGGGCGGCAGCCTTTTGCAAGGTCGCCAAAGTCACATTGCCGTTTGCCGGATCGAGCAGGCGGTGGATTTGCGTGCGGCTCGTTTTCATGGCCTTGGCCATGCCGTTGATGGAGATTTTCTTTGCCGCCATGCGCTGCTTCAATTGGAATGCGATCTTCTCCTTGATCACCAACGATGTGATTTCATCGTAGGTGCCATCTTCCTGGAGAAAATCATCGAGAGACGAACCGATATGCGGATTTTTCTTCGCTTTCGTCATCGTTTCACATCCTTCATTCGTGCCGTTTTGGATTGAATCTATCCATTTTCGTCATGGCCGCCCTCATGGCGGCCATCCATAATCGCCGTCTTGATTGGTGTTTATGGGTGGCCGGGACTTCGCCCGGCCATGACGAATATTGGTTCAATCGAATAACTCCAATGTCATGTACCATTATAATGTTCAGTACACGCAAGCGGCAATCATGGCGCCTTCGAATAAGACTTCATGCGCATCGTCACGAGTTCTTCGGCGGCAGAGGGATGCAGCGCGACGGTGGAATCGAAATCGGATTTGGTCGCGCCCATCTTCATTGCCACCGCAACCATCTGGATGATCTCGGCCGCATCCAGCCCGAAGATATGACAACCTAGCACGCGATCCGTCTTCGCATCCACGATCAGCTTGAACAGCGCGCGTTCCTCGCTGCCCGAGAGTGTGTGCCGCAGCGGACGGAAATTCGATTTGTAGACATCGATGGCATGGCCGCGTTCGAGCGCCTGCGCTTCGGTGAGGCCGACCGTGCCGATTTCCGGCTGGCTGAAAACCGCGGTGGGCACGAGTTCATGATCCACCGCGGTTGGTTTTTTCTCATAGACCATGCGCGTAAAACACATTGCTTCGTGGATGGCTACGGGCGTGAGTGCCAAGCGGTCGGTCACATCGCCGATGGCATGGATATGCTCGACATTGGTTTGCGAAAATTTGTCGACCTTCACCTCGCCGCGCGCACCGATTGTGACACCGGCCTTTTCCAGCCCCATGCCATCGGTGTTCGGGTCGCGGCCGATGGCGAGCATCACTTGATCCGCCTCCAGCATTTCACCGTGATCGGTGATGGCGAAAACTTCGTCGCCACGGCGATCCACGCGCTTGAAATTGCGGTTGTAAATAATGCGGATGCCGCGCCGGTGCATGGATTCGGTCAGCATGTCGCGCATGTCTTCATCGAAGCCGCGCAGCACTTTATCCTTGCGATAAACAAGCGTGACGTCTGAGCCAAGCCCGTGGAAAATATGGGCGAATTCCACCGCGATATAACCGCCGCCCGCGATGACGATGCGGCGCGGAAATTTTTCCAGATTGAACGCTTCGTTTGAGGTGATGCAATTTTCCGCGCCCGCGCCGGAACTCAAATCGCGCGATGGCCGCCCGCCGGTTGCGATCAGAATGCGTTCGGCGGTGATTTTCCTGCCGCTCTTTTTCAGATGGATTGTATGCGGATCGAGGAATTCCGCGCGCTCCATGAAAATTTCGACGCCCGCCTTTTCCACATTGGCGCGATAGATTTCTTCCAGCCGCGCGATTTCCTTATTCTTGTTGGCGACGAGCACGTTCCAGTCGAAATGCCGCTCCGGCACCGTCCAGCCGAAGCCCGCGGCATATTCGAAATCCTCGCCGTAATGGCTCGCATAGACGAACAGTTTTTTCGGAATGCAGCCGCGGATGACGCAGGTGCCGCCGAAGCCATATTCCTCCGCGATGCCCACGCGCGCGCCATGCCCCGCCGCCATGCGGCTCGCGCGCACGCCGCCCGATCCGCCGCCGATGACGAAGAGATCGTAATCGTATGTCATGATTTTTCGATCACGCGAACGCCGCCCGCGCCCGCGATGACGAGCGTGGTCGCAAGGCCGATGAACAAGCCATGATCGACGACGCCCGGAATGCCGCACAGCGCGCGGGCGAGTGCCGGCGCATCTTCAATCGCGCCGAACGCGCAATCGACAATGAGATTGTTGCTGTCGGTGCGGAAGATGGCGCCGCCATTCATCCGCGGCGTGATCGCGACATCGCCATAACCGAGTGCCGCAATGATTTTGCGGATTCGCGCAATCGTCGTGCCGTGGCCGAAGGGAATGATCTCCACCGGCAACGGAAAATTGCCGAGGCGATCCACCAGCTTGGTGTCGTCGGCAATCACGATCATGCGTTTGGAAGATGCCGCCACGATCTTCTCGCGCAGCAGCGCGCCGCCGCCGCCCTTGATGAGATTGAGATCGCGGTCGGCCTCGTCGGCGCCGTCGATGGTGAGATCGAGCGGCGCCAGCGCATCGAGTTCGCCGAGCGGAATGCCGAGCGCCTTGGCTTTCAGCGCCGTGCGCTCAGATGTAGCGGTGCCGGTGATCTTCCGCCCGCTCGCGGCCAGCACGTCGAGGAATGCTTCCGCGGTCGAGCCGGTGCCCAACCCCAGCTTCATTCCGTCTTCAACGAAATCCAGCGCGCGGGCGGCAGCGGCACGTTTCAGGGATGCGGGGTCGTGAGTCATGGCGCGACTGTAGCAAATCGCGCGGCGTTTATTCCACCGTCACGCTCTTGGCCAGATTGCGCGGCTGGTCCACGTCCGTGCCCTTGGCCAGCGCGATGTGATAGGCGAGCAGCTGCACCGGCACCGCATAGACCAGCGGGGCGATCAGGGCGTCGGTTTCCGGCACTTCGATTCTGGCCCAGACGCGCTCGTCTGCGCTTGCGATCCCGCGCGCGTCGGAAATCAGGATCACCTTGCCGCCGCGCGCCATCACTTCCTGCATGTTGGAGACGGTTTTTTCGTAAACCGAATCGTGCGGCGCCAGAACGATCACGGGCACGTTTTCGTCGATCAGCGCGATGGGGCCGTGTTTCATTTCGCCCGCGGCATAGCCTTCGGCGTGGATGTAGGAGATTTCCTTCAGCTTCAGCGCGCCTTCCATGGCGAGCGGGAAATTCACGCCGCGCCCCAGATAAAGCACGTCGCGCGCCTTGGCGACTTCCAGCGCCAGCGCTTCGATCTTCGGCTCCTGCTTGAGGAATTCCACGATGTGGCGCGGCACTTCGAGAAGGGCCGTCGCAAGCTCCTTCTCGCGCTCGTTGCTGACGGCGCCGCGCACGCGGCCCGCAGCAATCGCAATCGCTGCCAGAACGGTCAATTGGCAGGTGAAGGCTTTGGTCGAGGCCACGCCGATTTCGGGGCCCGCGAATGTCGGCAACACGATATCGGCTTCGCGTGCGATGGAACTTTCCGGCACGTTGACGACGGCGATGGTGACCTGGCCTTGCGCCTTGGCATCGCGAAGTGCTGCCAGCGTGTCAGCCGTTTCGCCGGATTGCGAAATGAACAGCGCCACGCCGTCTTTGGGATAAACCGGATCGCGATAGCGCAATTCGGACGCGACATCGGCTTCCACCGCCAGGCGCGCAATTCTCTCGAACCAGTATTTGCCGATGAGCCCTGCGTAAAACGCCGTGCCGCAGGCGGAAATCGTCAGCCGCGTGGCGTTCGCCAGCGCCTTCATCGCGCGCTCGTCATGCAGATCGATTTTCAGCGCCGATGCGTTGAGGTAATGGGCGATCGTATGGGCGATCACTTCGGGCTGTTCGTGAATTTCCTTCGCCATGAAATGACGATAGCCGCCCTTGTCCACCAGACCGGCAGACGCGTTGGCGATTTTGATCTCGCGGTTTGCGACGCGCCCTTCTTCATCGTAGATCGTGACATCCGGCCCGCGCAGCACCGCGACGTCGCCGTCTTCCAGATAGACGAGACGATTGGTGAAGGGGGCCAGCGCAAACGCATCCGATCCCAGATAGGCTTCGTCCGCGCCGAAGCCCACCGCGAGCGGGCTTCCCTTGCGCGCGCCGACGACGAGGGATTCTTCGCCGGAGAAAATCATCGCCAGCGCATAGGCGCCGGTCAGCCTGCGCACGGCCGCTTGCGCCGCATCAGTCGGCGCAAAACCGCGATCCAGATAATCGGTGATGAGGTGCACGGCCACTTCGGTATCGGTTTCGGATTCGAATTTGTGGCCCTTGGCGATCAGCTCGTCGCGCAGCTCGCGGAAATTCTCGATGATGCCGTTATGCACCAGCGCCACGCGCGCGGAAGCATGGGGATGCGCATTGCTTTCGGTCGGCGCGCCGTGCGTCGCCCAGCGCGTATGGCCGATGCCGGTGCGGCCGGACAGCGGATGGCGCGCCAAGGCATCGGACAATTTGGAAAGCTTGCCCGGTGCGCGTCTGCGCTCGATATGATCGCCAACCAGCGTTGCGATGCCTGCAGAATCGTAGCCGCGATATTCCAGACGCCGCAGCGCCTCCAGAATTAAAGGTGCCGCATCATTCTTACCGGCAATGCCGACAATTCCGCACATGGCTACTTACCCTTGGTTTTCGCGGCCTTTTCGGCCTTCTTCCGTGTGCGGAATTTCTCCGCCCACCCCGCAACATCCTTCTGCGGCGCCCGCGTGATGGCAAGCGAATCTTGTGCCACATCGCTTGCGATCGTGCTGCCCGCGCCCACAAAAGCACCGTCGTTAACTTTCACGGGAGCCACCAGCGCGCTGTTCGAGCCGATGAAGGCGCCCGCGCCGATGTCCGTGAAATGCTTGTCGAATCCGTCGTAATTGCAGGTGATGGTGCCCGCGCCGATATTGGCGCCCGCCCCCACCCGCGCATCGCCCAGATAGGTGAGGTGATTGGCCTTGGCCCCAGCCTCGACATGCGTATTCTTGACCTCGACGAAATTCCCGATATGGGCGTTTTCCCCGATCTTCGCGCCCGGACGAAGGCGGGCATATGGCCCAATTATGGCGCCGCGCGCGACGCTGGTCCCTTCCAGATGCGAGAAGGCGCGGATCTCCGCACCACTCTCGACGCGCACGCCGGGGCCGAACACGACATAGGGGCCGAGCGAAACATCGGCTTCCAGCACGGTGTCGTGCGAGAGGAAAACCGTTTCCGGCGCGATCATGCCGACGCCCGCATTCAGCGCTGCGGCGCGCAGACGCTGCTGCATCGCGCCTTCCGCGGCGGCGAGTTCGGCGCGGGAGTTCACGCCCATCATTTCGGTTTCGCTCGCTTCCACAATTGCGCACGCCACGCCATCGGCCTTCGCAAGCTGCGGCACATCGGTGAGATAATATTCGCGTTGCGCGTTTTCGTTTTTCAGTTGCGCGGTCCAGCGGAAAAAACGTTTCGCATCCGCCGCCATGATCCCCGCATTGCAGAGATCGACTTTGCGCTCGGCTTCGCTCGCGTCCTTGTACTCCACGATGCGATCCAGAACGCCATCGCCGATCACGCGGCCATAGGCAGTGCTTTGCGAGCGGAACGCCACAATGGCCATGCCCGCTTTTTCGCGCGCGGCGAACGATGCCTCGAACGTGGCGGACGTGACCAAAGGCATGTCGCCATAAGCGGTGATGACGACGCCGTTGAAATCGGCGAGTGCCGCCGCCGCGCAATGTGCGGCGTGTCCCGTGCCGAGCTGTTCTTTCTGGATGACGGACGCAGCCCCCAGCGACGCCGCATATTTGCGCACCGCCTCGCCATCGGCGGACGTCACCACCACGATGCGCTCGATGCCCGCCCCGCGCGCCGCCGCGATCACATGGCCAAGGATCGGCCTACCTGCGATTGGGTGCATGACCTTCGGCAAAGCGGATTTCATCCGCGTGCCCATGCCCGCCGCCAGAATGATTGCCGCCCGCGCCATGCTCTATAATTTACCCATGATGATTGGCCGGGCCCTTGCCCGAATCCGCCAGAGGCCCGATAAACCTCTATCCTGTAACGGTAAAATGACGTTTTGCGACGCTATATTGCCATAACCGGCCCAGCCACGGGTTAATTCTCCCATCATGCCCCTAAACGCAAGCCCTGCCTTCATTTTCGACCTCGACGGCACGCTGGTGGACACCGCCCCGGACCTTCTGGGCGCGCTGAACGCCATCCTCGTCCGCGAGGGCCGCCGCCCCGTGAACCACGCCGATCTGCGCCATCTGGTGGGCCATGGCTCGCGCACCATGCTGGTGGAGGCGCTCGCCATGACGGGCGGGCCGGTGGCCGAGGCGCGCCTGCCCGGCCTGATCGACGATTACATCGCCCATTACCGGGACAATATCGCAGTGGGCAGCAAACCCTTTCCCCGCGTGGCGGAAACGCTCGCCGGGCTATCGGGTGCGGCGCGGATGGGCGTGCTCACCAACAAGCCGCAGGAATTGACCGATCCGCTGCTGGCCACCCTCGATCTCGCCAAATATTTCGCGGCCATCCATGGCGCGGGGCGCTATTCCTACAGCAAGCCCGATGCGCGCGTGTTTCATCATGTGGTGGAGGAATTGGGCGGCGCGGGCGCAGGCGCGGTGATGATAGGCGACAGCGCCACCGACGTCGCCACCGCGCGCGCGGCGGGCGTGCCGGTGATCGTGGTTTCCTACGGCTATACGCCCGAGCCCGCGCATCTGCTGGGCGGCGACGCGTTGACGGACGATTTCGCAGAAATCCCCACGCTGGCCCGCCGCCTGCTGCGGCTTTGACTTCGGCTTGACGAGACTTGGCCTCGCACCCTAAACCCTGCGCTCTTCGGCCCTACGGCCGGGCGCGTAGCTCAGCGGGAGAGCACTCCCTTCACACGGTTTATCTTATACCTATTAAATCAATGGCTTAGACGTCTTATCGGCGCGAAGTTGGCGCGAAGAACGGGCACTCTCGCTTTGGCGCGAAATTTTCTTTCACTCTGCGCACCTGTTTGGCGCGCTTGAAAATGCTCGATCTTTAGAGCGCTAAAGTCATTGACCGGCGTTTCGCGATCAGGCAATCGGATGCCCCCAGTCGGGGGCGCTTAGCTCAGCGGGAGAGCGTCCCCTTCACACGGGGAAGGTCATAGGTTCAATCCCTATAGCGCCCACCATTTCCGCTCGAAAGTGCGAACTGCCCCTGAAGGGCCATTTTGCCCGAACAATTGCGGTATTCATTGAACTCTGGTGTGTCATTGGCCCGGATAAACGTGCCGTAGAGAACACGATGGCACTCGATCCGGATCGCGCGCGCGATCTAGCCGGTACTGAACTTGGGCTTGATGCCGATACCCTGATGGAATCGGAATTGCGGACTGCGCACGTCAGAGTCTGTGTAGCGGAAATGGTGCGATTCTAGCTTATCAGTTCCGCTGTATGGCAAAGCCGGTCTCGATTGGGGGATCGAGCATCGAGAAGGTCGTGCCATCACACCCCTGCGCAACAGAATATCGGGTCAGCTAGGCACGAGGCAGATCGAACCCGTGACCCCTACCATGTCAAGGGAGACGGTTCTTGGAAAATCCGCCCGATCTGCGGGATTCTTGAGGATCTTGCGTAGAAACAGGTAGCGAACGACATACGAACAAGAGAGAACGTAATCCCAAGGTTTTCCCAAATCCCATGTAAGGCAATACACCCGGTCGGCCCTCACGGCGCGGATCGGCGCCAACTCGCATCGGATGCACGCAAGCCACTCATCCTTGCACAAACAAACCGACCAACCCCAGTCGTAATGCGGTCCAGCGAAAAGGCGGCGAAGTTTCCTGCGCCGCCGGATTGCCAATACTCAGATCGTCAAAATTGCACGAAACAAAATCACCTTATAAAATACGGGCGGCGGATTGCTCCACCGCCCAGTTCAACGGCTGAGCGAATGAGGGGGTGCTCAAGCCCGTAGTCTGTTCGCCATCGCGGAATTTGCACTTCACAATGGCGCGTTGCTAATCCCCCAACCCAATGCTGATGCTGGCATAGGGACCCTTGAAGGTGAGGTTGGATTTCTTTGCCGCGTCGATGCCAGTATCCATGGCGCCGAAGAACAAATCGACGCGATATCCAACGCTGACTTTGAAATCCTGTACGCGCCAGGAAATTCCTGCAAGCCCACCCAAATTAGGCACCGTAATCGAGCGGTTGATGTCGTGCCCTCGCAGCGGATGATCGTATAAGGTGTGATAAGTAACGAAGCCAGCCGCTGCGAAGACGGTCCGGTAGTGGGCGCTTTCCTGATGGCGCACGTGAGCTTTTTGTCTGCCAAAGAGGATGGCGGCATTGACGCCCCAGTCGATCGCCAATTCACCTTCTTGCTGGTCGCCAGCAAAAGGTGCCGAGCCTGTCCACGAAAGCGTGGGGCCTACGCCACGAAACTCGCGTGACGCGTGGCCGGTAGCATGATAAGTGTTGAAATAATTGGCGACGTATCTCGTCGGCGCATGCGCTGAAGGATAATATTTGATGTGTAAATCTGGCATTGCTCTCATATCAACCGAAGACTTCGACGTAAACTGGGCAAAGCGCACACCCGCGTTCAGAACTGAAGACGCGGTATTGCCGAATATGCCGAGACCGATATCCTTGCCAGCCGTGAAATCCAATATCTGATGCTGTTCGGACCGGTGGGCGTGCGTGTCCGCAAAATTGGCTTGTTCCCATTCGTTGCCGACGGGTTCGTTATTTTGATAGCGGAGATAGTGAACAGCCGATACCTGATGATCGACGTGCCTGAAGTTTTTCGAGCGCCCATAGCGAATGGCAACGGAGAACACCCAATCCGAATTCTCCGGCTGGAATGAAATCGACGCATTTTCGCCGAAGGCAAAGGTCGGCGGCTTCTGGGCCTGTAAGGGTGTCACCTTTTGCAGGATGGCAGAGGTCGGATTGGCAGCAATGAAGCCCGGTGCAAAGACCTCTCCCTGCCCGCTGACATTATCCATGTCGCCGCCCAGATCGATCCAGATCAACGGGCGGTCGGCGTCGGCAGCCTGCACTTCGCTTGCGCCACAGGCCGCACTGAGTAGAGCCAGTGCCGAAACCGTAGAAAGAAGCTGCCAGCGGATCATGGGCGGCGCGTTCATGTTATTGCTCATCTTATATCCCCCTCAAAAGTTCTTCGTGATGCGCACGCCATAGAGGCGTGGGTCAGTCAGGAACACGTTGGTCGTCAAGCCGCTGTCGTCACTGTTCAGGAAGTCGCCGGTGATGGCGGTCGTGTTGAACACGTTCTTCAGATAACCCATCACCTGCCAGCCCGAAGCGCCCGTCAGGATCAGCGCGAGGTTCACATTCGAATAGCCGCGTATCTTGTCGTAAGGCCGATCGTTGAATACGCGGGCAAAACTCTGCGACTGCCAGTAAAAATCGCTGTGCAGCGTCGCCGCCCAATCTTCCGATACCGGCAGTGTGTATTCCGCAGACAGAGACGTCGTGAAATGTGGCGCATTGGGAAGCTGATTGCCGCCCAGATTCTTGGCGAACCCTTCCCCGTTGTTGATTTGAGGCTGCGTCGGATCAAATCCCGGATAACCGCTCGGAATAGAATATGGAAAACAACCTTGGGTCGGACAGAGATTTGGAGGATATTGTCCTACCGTTGGAGTTGGAGTTTGATATGGTGCCAGCGTGACCGGGTCTAAATGATCGTCATAGGCCACGCCGCAAGCAAAGGACCCCGCAGAAGCCGAAAATTGTCCTGATTGTTGCAGCAGCAATATGTTCGCGATGACATAATCTGGAAGGATGCAATTTGAGGCCTGTGTCGGGAACGGCTTGACGACCATCCAGCCTGGCTTTCCCGCTGTGCGATCCATCAGATCGATCGCGCTTTGGCCGTTGGCAATCTTTGCGTCTTCATAACCGCCGGCAAACGCAAATTTCAGCCCGGACACAGGCTCCCACTGGGCTTCAAGTTCACCGCCCTTGACCGTCGCGTTAAAGTTCAGATTGATCGACGTGCGATCGACGATTTCCGAAATCTGGTAAGCCTTGTAGTCGTAATAGAATATATCGCCGTTGAGGGTTATCCCACCATCGAGCAACGAATTCTTCGTCCCTAACTCATAAGCATTAATGAACTCCGGCCTGAAGGTCGCCGGATGAATTGGAAGTCCTATCTGGCCGGGGCCGTACGCCCCAAACACGGCGCCAGGTGGATTTGCGCCGCCCGCCTTGTAGCCATGCGCGAAGGAGCCATAGACAAGTGTCTGATCGGTGAAATCGAGCTTGGGCATCCAGTTCACCGCTGCGCGGCCGGTCAGTTCATTCCATTCCTGATCGATAATTCCTGTAACGGCGTAACCGTAGCCCTGAGCGATGACTTCACTGGGAATATCGAAAAACCGTTTCTTGTCTTCCGTCCACCGCAACCCGCCGGTAAGCTTCAGCTCACTGGTAACAGTGTAGTAGACTTCGCCAAAGCCAGCATAGGAATTCAGCCCATAAGGATTCTGGCTCAGAAAGTAATTGTGCCCTTCGTTGTTCAGGCTGCTGATCGGATTGACATCGATGTAAACACAACTTCCCGTGGGCGGGCCACCACCAAGTGCAGGGTTTGGATTCTGATACGAGCCAAACTTAAAATTCTCCTGAAGACAATTTGAGTTGCTTCCGGGCGGATCGCTTTGACCAACACCGGAATGATCGCCGCCGAAACCTCGAGCAGAAAAGTCAGTCAACGCATTGATGAAAACATAATAATTCTCTTCCGTTTCATAATGCAGATAGTTGCCGCCGATACTGAAATTGAGCGGACCTTGGAAATTGGAAGCGATTCGAAATTCCTGAGTCAACTGCCAAGCATGTTCGTTTGATAAATCCTCGGCAACGAGGCGATCGCTGCACCCGAGTTGGGGGTCGCAGAATATGCCGGCATCAGAGGGAATGCCGTTTGTACCTGCGGCGGGATCCGGGTGAAAATATATGGGAAGATTATAGCATTCACCGACCGTGTTACCGCTGGCACAAGGAGGTGCATACGAAAATATACCTGGCGAGGTATTGAAACGGTTGAAATCTTCTGCCGACCATAGGAAATCCTGATTGTAACCCGTTTGCGCCGTGAACGTCAGTGCTGGCGTGACGGTATAATCCACGTTCAATTCCAGGGTGTCGTTTTTTGCCTGATAATGTGGATTCAGCGCAGACTCGATAACTCGCAGATTTCTCGACTGTGTTGTTCCTGCATACGGATCCGTATTGGCCGTAGCGCCGTCCGCAACACCAAGCGCAACCGCATAGGGCAGAGAATACCCATACGGAACTTCAAATGCCGACGGAGAATAAAGGGACGTTGCTGCGCAACCCTGGCTCAGATAATCGGCATTGAACGTGCTAACTCCGAGATTAGCCGTGGCGCCCAAATAAATATCCAAACCGGGTGGAGGCACAGCTATTCCGTTGACGGTGCTTGGCGGTTCTGACGTTTTACAAAGCTGCTTGCCGCTGCGTAAGCGATCGTCGCTTTCCTGGAAATGCTCCCAGACGAGAGTCGCTTGCAGATTTGCCGTTGGCTTCAGACCCAGCGTGACGCGCGTGGACCACAGATCGCGGCCGTCGATCGGCTGATTGGTGAGCGAGTTGAAGCTATAACCGTCGCGCATTGTCCATTCGCCGGCGATGCGCAAATCGGCGCGGTCATCAACGATCGGGATATTGATCATCCCTTCGAAGCGGCGGTTGTGATAATTGCCGATATCGGCGGAGGCCATCGCCTCGAATTGATCCGTTGGCTTCGCGGAAATGACGTTCACCACGCCCGCCGTCGCGTTGCGTCCATAGAGTGTGCCCTGTGGCCCGCGCAGCACCTCGACCTGATTGACGTCGTAGAATTCCTGTTCAAAGAAGTGGTTGCGGATGAACGGAATGTCGTTAAAGGCGACGGCCACCGCAGGGTCGGTCGTCACGGAAATCGCCTGCGTGCCGATCCCGCGGATCTGGATGTTGTAGCCGGTGAAATTGGTTTTCGAGAAGGTCAGGTTCGGAACTTCTTTCACAAGGTCGGGGCCGCCTGCGATCTGTCGCGACGTGAGCTGCTCCTGGCTCAACGCTGTAATCGCAATCGGAACCGTTTGAATATCGCCCTTGATCTTGGAGGACGTGACGACAACGGATTCAATACCGGCCGATGCAGCGGAAGCAGATGCAACCATCCGCAGCGGCACAATCTGCGAAGTTTCCTGGCGGAGCGGCGCCGCGGGCATGTTGCGCACAATGGTGATCGCGCCCGTTGAACGGCGCTGCATCATCAGGCCGGTATTCTTCAGGATATGCGACAATGCTTCGTCTGCCGACAATTGCCCTTCGGCACCGGCGGTGCGTACGCCTTTGACTGCGCTGTCCGAATACATCAGCTGCACGCCGGATTGCCTCGTGTAGATGTCCAGCGCTCTTTCCAGATCGCCGCCGGGAATGTTGAAATCGGCGGCCAGTGCTGCGGGCGCAAAGCCAGCCAGCATCACGCTGCCCAAAAGGATCGATTTCAAATTCGGTAATTTTGCCATTCGGCCCCCCTGTTATGACCGCGCTTCGCTCAGTGCGAAATCACGATTTGTCCGTTGCGGACATCCACCTGCAGTCCGAACACCGCGTGCGCAGCGTCGGTGAATGCAGCCACGTCGTTTGTCTTGAATGTGCCGTTGAGCGTCAGCCGCGCGGCGCCCGCATCCGCCACGACGATCTTTTCCGGGTTGTAGCGATTGAATTCCGCGGCGGCCTCGCCAAGCGTGGCGTGCTTGAACACGAGAACGCCGCGCCGCCAGCTCAACTCGCTGGAAATTTCCTCGATTGGTTCTCGTTTTAACGTCGTGCGGCGCGCACTGGCGACGACGACATCGCCCGCCGCCAGGGACATCGAATGCAGTTGCGATTGCGCAACCGGCATGTCGAAACGCGCGCGGCCCTCGACCAGCGCCACTTCGAGATGTTCCTTTTCGCGGCGCACGAAGAATTGCGTGCCCACATCGGTCACACGATGATCGCCGGCGACCACGACGAAAAGCCGGTGCGGATCGTGCTTGATCTCGAAATAGACTTCCCCGCGCTCCAGATTCACTGTTCTGGCATTCGCATTCGCGCTGAGGCGGATCGTCGTGTCGGTATTGAGTTCGATGCGAGAACCATCGGCCAGGGCAATCGCTTTGCGCTCGCCCAGCGCCGTCGCATATGTTGTCGCGCGCGGCTGCGCGAACCAAAATCCCGCTCCGGCGGCAAGCATCGTCGCGACAACCAGCGCCGCGGCAACTCTGAGCCACAAGGGCGATATCCCTTTGTGAGCAACTCCATCTTGCTGATGCAGCGAGGGCTGCAACGCTGCGAGCCTGTCCATACGGCTCCATGACGCGCTGAGCCGCCAGTAACCGATGCGATTGGCGGGGGATTCAGCGAGCCACGCTTCCAACTCCGCCTCATCCTGTTCCATCCAATTTCCGAGATGGCGGCGGCGCAGCCAGGCCGCTGCGTGCGCGTTGATTTCGGCGGCGGAAGCTGCTCGCACTTGAACAGGCTCGCTCATTTGCGCCTCGCCATTTCGGATGGTTCGCCGTAGAGCATGTCGGCCAGCGCACACATGCCTTTGTCGATATGCTCGGAAACGGTTGCTTCGGATACGCCCATCCGCGCGGCGATCTGGCGCCCGCTCAGCCCATCGATCTTGTTGAGGGCCACGGCTTCGCGGCAGCGCGGCGACAAGCGTTCGAGTGCGGCCTGCAGCCGGCGAAGTTCGTCGCGCGCCATTACGTTGCGGTCGGGGCCCGGCGTATCAGTTGCCAAACCAAGCGTTTCAAGATCCGCCACGATTTCGATTGGAACGATATGTTCGCGACGAATGCGGTCGATGATGAGATTGCGTGCCGTCGCAAGAACGAAAGGTTTGGCGGGAACGGGAAGTTCCTTTAGCGCGAACTCATACACCCGCACATAAACATCCTGACGCAGATCGTCGACTTCACCCTTGTTGTGCCAGTGATGACGCAGGTACTGCATGAGAATTGCCTCCAGCGGCAACACCTCGCGCACGAACCAGGCCTCCATTTCGGACGCGTTCATGGTCGCGCCCGGACGATGTGCCTCGGCACCTTCACGAGTGATTTCCGGTGTGTCCGCCATCCCCCGCCAGCGTCCTGTCTGTTGAGGGGTTGAACCTAGATGTCACATGGGATCATACGAATAAGCGCCCGCGAGATTAGGCTCGGACCTTGAAAAACTTTGCGGAGATTTATTGCGCTGCAAAAAAGCAAACGCCCGTCTAACGCCGGGGCGCCGAACCGAGCCCAAGTAGATTATTCAAGGAAATCAGCGTTTGACGAGGAAACTCGGGCAAATCGGGGAAAATGCGTTTCTTCGCCCTTCACACGGGACGGATCAATATCGGTCAAATGGCGACGGCGATGTTTCATCGTACGACCGGATCTCCGAACATCGTCACTTGCATTGGCGAAAACGCTTCAAAGATGCCCGTGACGAGATCGTTCAGGTTCGCGCCGGCCCAGAATCGCGATGTCAGCAGATCATGGGCATGGGCCAGCGCGCGTACGCGTAGAACCGTCCAATGCGCCAATATCCAGCGCACGCCGCGAAAAAGCCTCGAAAAAACTGCGCAGATGGCGCAAGTAGCGTGGAACTTCACGTTCGCGGCCAATATGTTATTTTTCGGCCGGCACGGAGAAGCACATGATTGTTTTACGGCATATCTGCCTGCTGCTCCTCGTATTGCTTGCCGCGACACCGGCCGCCGCGCAGAGCCCGACGCCTGCTGGTGTGTAGTTGCACGACAATAAGCGCATCCAGATTGAAATCGCTCCCTGCGGTGCATTGCTGTGCGGCAAGCTCGTCTGGTTCAAATGGCCCAATGGCCTCGATGGCCTGCCGCTCGTCGATTTGAAGAACCAGGACCCGGCATTGCGCTCGCGGCCCCTGTTGGGCCTCACCGTTCTTTACGGTCTTCACCGCACGGGTGCGAACACATGGGAAGAAGGACGAATCTACAATCCCGATGACGGCGTGAATTACCGCGCACAGATGTCGATCGGGAGCGATGGAACCTTGCGCGTGCGCGCCTATGTGCTCCTTCCGATATTCGGCAAAACCATGATCTGGACGCGGGTACCGCCTTCACGGCCGTGATCGCGCTCCTTTTGGCCGCCCCAGCGGGAACCCGCGCCATACCCATGCGTTCGCTCCAGACTAAAGGAGCAGCAAAATGAAAAATCTTCTGACGACAACCGCCGTGCTGGCGCTTCTCGCGGGCACAGTTGCGGCATTTGCACAGCCGGCGGAAACAACCACGACCCAATCGCCCGATTCCACGACCCAGACAACGGTCACCAAGTCGTCGGATGGCGACTACACCGAGTATCGCAAGACGGTCACCTCGACGCGGCATTTCCATGCCGGCGAATGGGCTGCGCCAACGGGCTTTACGGTGCGCCATTACAGCCTGGGAGACCGTCTGCCGCGCGATTTGCTGGTCAACCATTACGAGCTGACCGACTACGGAACCTATGAACTTGTGGCGCCTCCGAGCGGCACTGTCTGGGTGCGAGTCAAATCGGACGCTTTCCTGGTGCGCACCGACGACGGTGAGATCATTCAGGCCGATTACGGGATGTTCAACTAACTCTGGCGCATAGCGCGGTTGGCTGAACTAAAACGACAAATCTCCGGAGCATGATCGGATTCAATGGAATCCGGCCGTGCTCCGGTTTTGTTTGTTGCGGACGCAAACTCCATTTCCAACTCAGTGACGCGGCGCGCGCGCTTCGACCGCCGCGCCACGCATGGCAAGTCAGATATGCACGCCGCCCAGCGCGCCCACCAGCCAAAGTATCAGCAGAATGATCAGCAGCGTGCCGAGCACTCCGCCGAGGCCTGCGCCGCCATAGCGGTTGTAGCCGTAATAACCGCCGCCGCCGAACAGCAATACGAGTACCAGAATAATCAGGATCAGACTCATGGCTCTTCCTTCTCAATGTGAGTCGTGCAAACGAAATTGCGCGGGCCTACTTGCCTTTGATAGCGTCTTTCAGACCGCCGACGGCGTTCTGAATCTTGCCCTCGACCTTGTCTGCCTGACCTTCCGATTGCAGCTTGGCATCGCCGACCGCCTTGCCGACGATCACTTTGGCCGCGCCCTTGACCTGTTTGGCCGATCCTTCGATCCGATCCTTGTCTGTCATGTTGTTCTCCATTGTTGTGAGTTGAGTGGAAACACTTCGTTCGTTCAGGCCCGCCGCACCAGCCGCAAAACCAGCAGCAAGACGACGGCACCGATCGTTGCCGTGACGATTACGGCGACAATGCCGACACCAAATTGAATTCCCAGCCGCGGCAACAGCCAGCCACCGATGAACGCACCGATGATGCCCACGACAATATCGCCGAGCAGTCCGAAGCCGCCGCCCTTCACGACGACACCGGCCAGAAAGCCCGCGACCGCGCCAACCAAAAGCCAGATAAGTAGTGTTTCGACTGGCATGTGATCTGCTCCTACCGGTTGATGTGGGAAATCTTCGTGCCTTCAAGGCTGAGACCGGCCATCAATCCCTGCTGATTGAAGATGAAAGCGTAGGCATCATCCTTCAGCGTCGATGTGGAAAGATTTTTGGCAACGCCTTCGTCGACAACGACAACCGTCGGACCCACGCCGATTTCCCAGCCATGCGTGCTGTGGACGTAGTTCACGGCCCTCTTCGTCATCAGAAACACGACATAGCCGTAGGATTGCGCGCCCGCCTGAAAGCCCCAGGAGGCGGTCACCGAATTGTAATAGCCGCCGATCCTGCCGCCGCTCTTCAACTCGCCTTCGCCATAGGCCCCGCCGAACACGAGGCCGGCCTTGACGATGTTGGGGAAAATAAGGATGGCGCGCGCCTTGCGCGAAATGGCTTCCGCGGTGGGGTTTGTGCGGTAAAGCGTTTGCAGCGCCTGATTGGAGTCGCGATCCAGATCCTCTGATGTCGCCGCATTGGCGCGCTCGAAAGTGGCGACGGAGAGGGGGAATGCCGCTGCGGCCACGAGGCTCAGCGCCAGAAACGTCTTGCGTGCTTTTTTCATGATCCTGTTCTCACCTTGCAAATGCTGCGCGCGATTCGCGCTATAATCCATTTATTGTGTTTCGGCCGGTTCACCGCATTCTTGACGCAAATCAACGAGCATTTCTCAAATTCACGGCAATTTTCGTTTATTGCCGACGACGAGCGAAGAGGTAACTGCGTCGCGCGCAGATCGTTGCATCGAGGCAAAACAGAAGAAGGATTACGGGCGATGAGCCGCAACACGATCTATGTCATTGCCGGCGTATTGGCGATTGCCGTTCTGGTTTTGGGCTATGAGCTCTATCGCGAACAGCACAAATCCGGCATCGAGATCAGCGTCGGCCAGCACAGCATTTCGGTGCAGAAAAACTAGGGTTGCGCCGCTTCTTTGGTCATTTCGGCACAATGTCCCGATTGCAGCGCGCGACATATCGCGATCCGTTTGCGGCGGCGATTTCCAGCACGCTGCGCCTTTTCCGTACCCACGACAAGGGAAATGTCCGATATCGTACTTAGTTGACTTCAATCAAATCGTTTGGGGCATTCACTGCCATAGTCCTTTTCCGGGGGTCACCGGATTCGGCGCAGTTCTGCCGGGAGGGACACGATGATTTCGCAAACCCTGAACCACACGCCTGCAACGTCTTCACCGCCGCCCTCGCAATTCGGCGAAGACCTCATTGCACTCATTCCTCATCTGCGTGCGTTTTCCCGCATGCTTTGCGCAGAGCGCACGCTTGCGGAAGACATGGCGCAGGAAGCGCTGCTGAAAGCGTGGCGTTCGCAAGACCATTTCGTGCCGGGAACGAATTTGAAAGCGTGGCTTTTTACGATCCTGCGCAATGAATTCTATTCACATATGCGGCGCGGCAAGCGCGAAACATCCTGGGACGACAATCTCGGCAGACGGATTCCCGCGCCGGCCGATGAGCAGGAATCGGCACTGCATCTTTCCGATACGGCCTGGGCGCTCGGAGAACTGCCCGAACGTCAGCGAGAATCTTTAATTTTGGTTGGCGTTGGCGGCTTTAGCTATGAAGACGCGGCGAATATCTCGAGCATCCGCGTGGGCACGGTGAAAAGCCGCGTCGCGCGCGCCCGTGCCGCTCTGGTGAAAATTCTCGACGGTGACAAGCGGCTGCCCCGCCACATGCCAGCGCGCGCGACGGTGCCCTCGGACGATCTTCTGGCACAGCTGAGCGCGATCCACGCTCACAGACATATCTGATGTTTTCGATTGCACGACAAGAGCCGGCACATGATCACGCAAACGGTTTGCGATCTGACGCCCGTGGCTACGCGGTGTGCAATCCCTCAGCTTTCATCGCAGCCTGCACCGCGGGGCGCGCGGCGATCCTGTCGCGATAGGCGGGTAGGCGGGCGAAACTGGACAGGTCGATTTTCGCTTTCGGGCACCATGTCAGCATGACGAAGAAATAAGCATCGGCCACGCTGAACCGGGCACCCATAAGATAGGAATTCTTTTCGAGATGTTTGTCGGCGTAATGGAGCCGTTTGACGATCTTCTCTCGCGCCTTCGCCAGCCCCTGCTCATCTGCGCCGCCGAATATGGGCGCGAACGCCTTGTGGATTTCGCCCGTGATGTAAGCGAGCCATTCCTGCAGGCGATAGCGCTCCTGCGAGGCGGGCGGCGGCGCCAATTCGCTTTGGGGGTGTTTGTCGGCAAGATATTGCAGGATCGCGATGTTTTCCGTCAGCAGGCTGCCGTCGCCAAGGCGCAAGGCAGGCACATAGCCTTTCGGATTGATCGCGAAATAATCCTCGCCGCGTTCGGTCTTGTGCGATTTGAGATCGACCAAGTTCCAGACCAAGACCCTCCTCCGACACGATATGGGCGGCGAGCGAGCACGCACCCGGCGAATAATAGAGTTTCATGGCGTTCTCCGGCTGAGATTTCCTGCACTGTAAACGCCTGACTGCGCCGGTTGTTGCGGTTAGCCGTCCTCGCGCTTTATGCAGCGGCCGCGCGCGGATCGTAATTCAGGATCGGCGAGAGCCAGCGCTCCGCCACTTCCAGCGCCCAGCCTTTGCGGCGCGCGTAATCTTCCACCTGATCGCGCTCGATCTTGCCGACGCCGAAATAGCGGCTTTCGGGATGCGCAAAATATAATCCGCTTACGGACGATCCCGGCCACATCGCGAAGCTTTCGGTGAGCGCGATACCCGCGCGCGCGGGTGCTTCCAGAAGCTCGAACAGCGTGCCCTTCTCGGTGTGCTCCGGTTGCGCGGGATAGCCGGGCGCGGGGCGGATGCCGCGATATTCTTCCTTGATGAGCTGCTGGTTGGTGAGATTTTCATCCGCCGCATAGCCCCAGAATTCGCGGCGCACGCGCTCATGCAGATGTTCGGCAAATGCTTCGGCAAGCCGGTCGGCCAGCGCGCGCAGCAGAATCGCGGAATAATCATCCTTGTCCGCTTCGAAGCGCTTGATGTGTTCTTCCTCGCCAAGCCCCGTGGTGACGGCGAAGCCGCCGATATAATCCGCACGCCCCGCAGGCGCGATGAAATCGGCCAGCGCCAGATTGGGCTTGTCGCTGTCGCGCGACATTTGCTGGCGCAGCGTGTGCAGCGTGGCGAGCGGCGTGGTGCGCGTGTCGTCGGTGAAGACGGTGATATCGTCGTCCTTCGAATTCGCGGGCCAGAAGCCGATGACGGCTTTCGCGGTGAGCCATTTCTCGTCCACGATCTTTTTCAGCATATCCTGCGCATCCTTGAACAGATTGCGCGCGGCCTCGCCC
Organism: Rhizomicrobium sp.; assembly: GCA_035944195.1. Lineage (GTDB taxonomy): Bacteria > Pseudomonadota > Alphaproteobacteria > Micropepsales > Micropepsaceae > Rhizomicrobium. The sequence goes on from DASZBL010000016.1 coordinate 45,313, forward strand.
ACTTGTGGATCTTCGAAGATCGCGGGATACGGTCCCACCAATTCCCATGTCTGGAAGAAGGGCGACCAGTCGATATAACGCACGAGCTCGGAAAGATCGTAGGGACCGAAATCGCGGATGCCGAGAAAGCTCGGCTTGGGCGGCGTGTAATTCGCCCAATCATATTTCATCTTGTTGGCGCGGGCCTGGCTGATGGTGAGACGGCGGCCCGGCGCGCGCTGTGACGCGTGACGTACCGCGATCTCTTCATACTCTTTGCGGATACCTTCGGAATATTCCGCACAGGCGGCTTTGGACAGCAGCGTGGAGGCCACCCCCACGGCGCGCGAGGCGTCGGTGACATAAACCGTTTGTCCGCGCTTGTAGTTTGGATTGATTTTCACCGCCGTGTGGACGCGCGACGTAGTTGCGCCACCGATCAGCAGCGGAATGCTGAAGCCCTGCCGCTCCATTTCGGCTGCGACATGGCACATCTCGTCCAGCGATGGCGTGATGAGGCCGGACAGGCCGATAATGTTCGCGCCGGTTTCGCGCGCGGTATCGAGGATCTTCTGCGCGTGGCACATCACGCCCAGATCGACCACTTCATAGCCGTTGCACTGGAGCACGACGCCCACGATGTTCTTGCCGATATCGTGCACATCGCCCTTCACCGTGGCCATCACGATCTTGCCTGCCGGTTCCTTGGTTTTGTTCTTGGCCTGCTCGGCTTCCATGTAAGGCAGAAGATGCGCGACGGCCTTCTTCATCACACGGGCAGATTTCACCACTTGCGGCAGGAACATTTTGCCCGCGCCGAACAGATCGCCCACCACATTCATGCCCGCCATCAGCGGACCTTCGATGACATCCAGCGGGCGCACCGCCACAAGGCGCGCCTCTTCAGTGTCTTCCGTCACAAAATCGGCGATGCCGTGCATGAGTGCATATTTGATGCGCTCTTCGACGCTCGCGTTGCGCCACGCTAGCGTGGTTTCTTCCTGTACGCCTGCGGAATCGTTCTTGAAGCGCCCTGCCAGATCCAGCAGCCGCTCGGTTGCGTCGGCGCGGCGGTTGAACAGTACATCCTCGATGCCGTTGCGCAATTCCAGCGGAATATCTTCATAGACCGTCAGCGCGCCCGCATTGACGATGCCCATATCCATGCCGTCCTTGATGGCGTGGTAGAGAAACACCGAATGCATCGCCTCGCGCACCTTGTCATTGCCGCGGAACGAGAAGGAGAAATTCGAAACGCCGCCGGAGATATGCGCGTAAGGCAATTCGGCGCGGATATGTTTCACCGCCTGGATGAAGGCGCGGCCATAATCATTGTGTTCTTCGATGCCGGTCGCCACCGCGAAAATATTCGGATCGAAGATGATGTCTTCCGGCGGGAAACCCACCTTGTCCACCAGAATGTCATAGGCGCGCTTGCAGATTTCGGTCTTGCGTTCGACGGTGTCGGCTTGGCCCTGCTCGTCGAATGCCATCACGACGACGGCCGCGCCATAGCGCAGCACCTTCTTCGCATGATCGATGAAGGCCTGTTCGCCTTCCTTCATGCTGATGGAATTGACGATGCATTTGCCTTGCGCGACTTTCAGCCCCGCCTCGATCACGCTCCATTTGGAGGAATCGATCATCACCGGCACGCGCGCGATATCGGGCTCGGCGGCGATGAGCAGCATGAAGCGGCGCATGGCGGCTTCGGAATCGATCAGGCCTTCGTCCATATTTATGTCGATGATCTGGGCGCCGCTTTCCACCTGCCCGCGCGCGACTTCCAACGATGCTTCATAATCATTCGCCGCGATCAGTTTGCGGAATTTGGCGGAGCCGGTGATGTTGGTGCGCTCGCCGATATTCACGAAATTGGTTTCGGGTGTGAGTGTAAAGGGTTCGAGACCAGAGAGGCGCAGATAGCGCGGCTTTTCCGGAATCGCGCGCGGCGCAACACCTTCGATGGCTTGTGCGAATGCCTTGATGTGCATGGGCGTGGTGCCGCAGCAGCCGCCGATGATGTTCACCAGACCGGATGTGGCGAATTCTTTCATCGTGACGGCCATGGATTCCGGGCCGTCATCATAGCCGCCGAATTCGTTCGGCAATCCGGCGTTCGGATGCGCGCTCACCAGCGTGTCGGCGCATTGCGAAAGCTCGTCGATATATTGGCGCAGCTCCGGCGCGCCGAGCGCGCAGTTCAGCCCGATAGCGAAAGGTTTGCAGTGGCGCACCGAATGCCAGAACGCTTCCGCGGTTTGGCCCGTGAGCATCCGCCCCGAAAGATCGGTGATCGTGCCGGAAATCCAGATGGGGAGACGCTCGCCCGCCGCATCGAAGGCTTCCTCGATGGCGAAGATCGCCGCTTTCGCATTCAGCGTGTCGAAAACGGTTTCGACCATGATGATGTCGGCGCCGCCCTTCATCAAGGCAAGCGTGGCTTCGAAATAGGTTTTGCGCAGTTCATCGAACGAGATGTTGCGGAAACCGGGATCGTTCACATCCGGCGAGAGCGACGCCGTGCGGTTCGTGGGCCCGAGCACGCCGGCGACGAGGCGCGGTCGCGTGGGCGTGGATTTTTCATCGCAGGCAATGCGCGCCAGCCGCGCGCCTTCTTCGTTCAGCTCGCTCACCAGATGTTCGAGGCCGTAATCGGCCTGCGAAACAGAGCTGGAATTGAACGTGTTGGTTTCGATGATGTCCGCGCCCGCATCGAGATAGGCATGCGCGATGTCGCGGATGATATCGGGCCGCGTCAGCGTGAGCAGATCGTTGTTGCCTTTGAGATCGTGACCATGATTGCCAAAGCGCGGCCCGCGAAAATCGTTTTCGCCGAGCTTGTAGCCCTGGATCATCACGCCCCACGAACCATCCAGCATCAGGATGCGTTTTTTCGCTTCCGCTTTCAGCCATGCGATGCGCGACGCGCGGTCGAAACTCATGATGTTTCCTTTTCGGCCGTCTGCAAGCCGAGAACGCGGCATGCGGCGTAAGTGAGATCGGCCTGGTTGAGCGTATAGAAATGGAACTGGTCGAAACCTTCGCTGCGCAATTCCTCCACCTGTTCGGCGAGGACGGCGGCGGCGATGAGGCGGCGCGTTTCGGGGTCCTGATCGAGGCCATCGTAAAGCCGCGTCAGCCATGCGGGCACCGATGCGCCCGCTTTGCCGGCCATGCGCACAATGCCTTTGATGTTCGTCGTGGGGATCAGGCCCGGCACAATCGGAACGCTGATGCCCGCGCGCACGGCCGCATCGCGGAAGCGGACAAAGGCTTCATTGTCGAAACCGAATTGCGTGAGCGCGCGCGTGGCGCCCGCATCTACTTTCTGTTTCAACAATGCGATGTCCTGCGCTGCCGACGGAGAATCCGGATGGCGTTCGGGATAAGCGGACACGCTGATTTCAAATGGCGCGATGCGGCGAATGCCTTCGATCAGATCGGATGTGTAGGCATAGCCTTGCGGATGCGGCGTGTAAGCACCGCCATCGGGCATGTCGCCGCGCAGCGCCACGATATGGCGAATGCCTGCGTCCCAATAGGCGCGCACCACATCGTCGATCTCGCCGCGCGAGGCGCCGACACAAGTGAGGTGCGCTGCCGGCGCAAGCGAGGTGTCGTCCACGATGCGTTTGACGGTTGCGTGGGTGCGGTCGCGCGTGGAGCCGCCTGCGCCATATGTCACCGAAACGAATGCAGGCGACAGCGGCTCGAGCCGACGCACGGCACGCCACAATTGTTCTTCCATCTCCGGTGTTTTCGGCGGGAAGAATTCGAACGAGACTTTCAGCGGACGGCCATTGGTGGCGAGGCGTTTCAAACTCATGCCGCTGCCCTCGCGCGCAAGGGTGAAGCGGTGTTCTGCGCAACCCAGATTTTCACGATCAATTTTCCCCCACCGGAATGTGCGCCGGGGCCCGGCGCGATAGAATCGGATGCCAACGCTTTCAATCCTGCTGCCTGAAACCAGCCCTGCACTTCGCGATCGGAGAATCCGAGGCGGCGATGCTGAAGCTCGCTGCGCAGGAATTCCAGATCATGCGGCGCGAAATCCGCAATCAGGATTCGTCCGCCGGGTTTCAGCACGCGCGCGGCATCAACAACCGCCGCCTGCGGGTCGTCCAGATAATGCAGCACCTGATGAAACAGCACGGCATCGAAGCCGTGTTCGCTCGTACCTTGCGGGAATGGCAGGCGGAACACATCGGCCAGCCGCACCTGGCAATGATTGGCGTGAATGCGCTGCAGCCGGTCGCGCGCGATGGCCAGCATCTCCGGGCTCACATCCACGCCTACGCCGCGCTTGATGTAGGGCGCCAGCAATTCGAGCATCCGCCCCGTGCCGGTGCCCGCATCCAGCAAGGATTCGATGGGTGCCGATTTGAGCTGGCGCACGATGGCGTCTTCCACATCTTTTTCCGGCGCGTGCAGCGAGCGGATGCGCTCCCACTCCGCGGCATTGGCCTTGAAGAAGGCAGCGGCCAGTGCGGCGCGGACTTCGCGAACGCCTGCGAGGCGGCGGCGGTCGGCCTCCAGCGCCTCGGGGTCGCAGAGTTCGGCCAGCACGCCGCCAAACCGCCCGCCCTGCCCCGCATCTGCCGCCCGATAGAACACCCAGCTTCCTTCCTTGAAGCGCTCCAGCAGCCCGGCATCGCATAAGAGCTTCAAATGGCGGGATACCCGCGGCTGGCTCTGGCCCAGAACCTGGGTCAGCTCACTCACCGTCAGCTCCGCCTCGCGCAGAATCAGGAGCAGGCGCAACCTTGTGGGGTCGCCCGCCGCCCGAAGCATGGCCAAAAGCTGCTGCATCTTTCCGTAACCAGTCCTTGCGTCATCATATAAACATATCTTTATATGTTTATGCAAACTGGTTCCGGCTTGCAACAAAATTGGCGGGGATTGCCTGACGGTGCCGTCATAAGGAGGTGATGGTTGAAGTCGGATATGCTAACCCTACATTCAAGCCTTGACCGATCTGATTCTGGTTTGTGCTCGTATGTACTGTGAGTAACGGGCCCTCATAAGAGCATTGTGCGTTTAATACAGGGAAGCGGAACTGCTGATCGCGATTATGAGGGGATTTGGCGCTTTACTGGTTGTCGCGTTCGGCTTGGCCCTTGCCGGCTGCGCGAGCACCGATCAGCCTGCGACAAGCGGGGCGGATGCCAATGACCCGTTCGAATCCACCAACCGGCAGATTTTCGCGCTGAATCAAAAGCTTGATCGCTATGTCGTGAAGCCGGGTGCGGAGACCTATGTGGAGGTCGTCCCGGAGCCCGCGCGCACCGGCATTCACAATTTCCTGACCAATCTGGACCTGCCCGTGACCTTCGCCAATGACGTGCTGCAGGGTGAAGTGGACCGCGCGGGCCAGACTGCCGGCCGGTTCGCCATCAATTCCACCGTCGGGCTGGCCGGGATTCTGGATCTGGCGACCCCCATGGGCATTCCCTACCATTCGGAAGATTTCGGCCAGACGCTGGCTGTCTATGGCGTGGACGAAGGGCCCTATCTGGTGCTGCCCTTGTTCGGGCCCGATCCGCCGCGCGATATCGCGGGCCAGGTTGCCGATGTGTTTCTCGACCCCTTCACTTACGTGAAATTGCGTGAGCACACGCTTTGGGATCTGGGGCGGGGCTATGTCAGCCTGCTCGATCTCAGGGCCCGCAATCTGGACACGCTGGAGAGCATTGAGCGCAGTTCCGTCGACTATTATGCTTCCGTCCGAAGCCTTTATCGCCAGTTGCGCAATAACGAAATCCGCAACGGCAAGACGGACGTGCAAAACCTGCCGAGCTTCTAGCGCGGCGCCGCCACGAACTTGCCACAAGGCTCCGCGACCATGACATTGGGAGCGTGGGCCAAATTTGCCAGGGAATGGATGAGATGAGCCAAATGTCTGTCAGATCGAGTTCTGCGTTTGCGCGCCTGTTTGCGGTCGCAATGGTTGCGTTGTTCGCCTTCGCAGCGCCCATGGCGGCGGCCGCGGCCCTGCCGCCGGGAGGTGCGGAGGAATTCGTGCAGAACAATGTGCAGCGTGGGCTCGGCATTCTCAGCAATCACCGCATTCCCGATGCGGAACGCCGCGAGCAATTCCGCGTATTCCTGACAGGGCTCACCGACATCAAGCGCATCGCCATGTTCACGCTGGGCAATGCGCGGCGCACGGCGTCTCCGGCCGACGTGGATTCGTTCGTCAATGCGTTCCGTGATTATGCGGTGGCGGTTTATGAATCGCGGCTCAACCAATATGCAGGCCAGTCGCTGAAGGTGACGGGCCAGACCGAGCGCGCGCCGGGCGACTTCATCGTCACGACCGTGCTGGTGGACCCACTGGGGCAGGCGAAAAATCAGGAGCCCATCGAAGTCGATTTCCGCGTGCTGAACGACAGCGGCCATCTGGTCGTGATCGATGCGAGCGTGGTGGGCGTGTGGCTGGCGATCGAGGAGCGCGATCAGTTCTCTGCATTCCTGCAGCAGAACAACGACAATCTGCCCGCGCTTGTGGGGCACCTCAAGCAATTGACCGAGCAATTGCGCAACGCCAAGGAATAGGGCTTACGCGCGCGCAAACCGCTTATATTTGATGCGGTGGGGCTGGTCGGCATCTATGCCGAGGCGGCGCTTTTTGTCGGCTTCATAGTCCTGGAAATTGCCTTCGAACCATTCCACATGGCTGTCGCCTTCGAAGGCGAGCATGTGGGTGGCGATGCGGTCGAGAAACCAGCGATCATGGCTGATGATCATGGCGCAACCGGCGAATTCTTCGAGCGCCAGTTCCAGCGCGCGCAGCGTATCCACGTCGAGATCGTTGGTGGGTTCGTCGAGCAGCAGCAGGTTCGCGCCCGATTTCAGCATCTTGGCCAGATGCACGCGGTTGCGCTCGCCGCCCGATAGCTGGCCGACTTTCTTCTGCTGGTCGCCGCCCTTGAAATTGAACGCGCCGACATAGGCTCTGGATTGCATCGTGCGCTTGCCGAGTTCGAGGATATCGAGCCCGCCGGAGATTTCCTCCCACACGGTCTTTTTCGCATCGAGGGATTCGCGGGACTGATCGACGTAACCAAGATGCACCGTGTCGCCGATGCGAAGCGTTCCGGCGTCGGGTTTTTCCTGGCCCGTGATCATGCGGAAGAGCGTCGTCTTGCCCGCACCGTTCGCGCCGATGACACCGACAATGCCGCCCGGCGGCAGATTGAAATTCATATTCTCAAACAAAAGCCGGTCACCATAGGCTTTGCTCAGGCCTTCGGCTTCCACCACCAGCGAGCCCAGACGTTCGGCAACGGGAATGACGATCTGTGCGGTGCCGCCGCGCTGTTCCTGCGACTTCGCCAGCAATTCCTCATAGGCGTTGATGCGCGCTTTGGATTTGGCCTGCCGCGCGCGCGGGCTTTGCGAAATCCATTCGCGTTCGCGCGCGATTGTGCACTGCTGGGCAGCTTCTTCGCTCGATTCCTGCTTCAGCCGCTTTTCCTGCACCACAAGGAATGACGAGTAATTGCCCTCATGCGGAATGCCCTTGCCGCGATCCAGCTCCAGAATCCAGCCTGTGACGTTGTCGAGGAAATAGCGGTCATGCGTGACGAGGATGATGCAGCCCTTGTATTCGCGCAGCGTATGCTCGAGCCATTCCACCGATTCCGCATCGAGATGATTGGTGGGTTCGTCGAGCAGAAGAATGTCGGGCGCTTCCAGCAGCAATTTGCACAAGGCCACGCGGCGGCGCTCACCGCCCGAAAGTTTCGACACATCCGCATCGCCATCGGGGCAGCGCAGCGCATCCATCGCCTGATCGACTTGTGAATCGAGGTCCCACAGATTCTGCGCGTCGATCTTGTCCTGAAGCTTCGCCATTTCGTCGGCGGTTTCGTCGGAATAATTGGCGGCGATTTCGTTGTAGCGGTCGAGCAGCGCCTTTTTCGGCGCCACGCCGTCCATCACATTGCCGCGCACGTCCTTGGACGTGTCGAGCGTGGGCTCCTGCGGCAGGTAGCCCATGGTGACGCCGTCCGCCGCCCAGGCCTCGCCGGTGAATTCCTTGTCCAGCCCCGCCATGATGCGCATGAGCGTGGATTTGCCCGCGCCATTGACGCCGACGATGCCGATCTTGGCGCCGGGATAGAAACTGAGCCAGATATCCTTGAGGACCTGACGGCCGCCCGGATAGGTCTTGGAAAGACCTTTCATCACATAGACGTATTGCGGGCCGGCCATAGACGTGTCCTGACGGTTAAAAGAGGATGAGCGCGGGGTTTTAGCCAAGCTGCGACCCAGCCGCAACAGCGCGCTTTGCTGACGCAGATCATTGAACGGGTTTGCGCTTGCCCCCAATTCTCTATCATGACCGACGAGATTCTATCGGGGCTGCCCATACACACGCCCAAAATGACCGCGAGACAAGCGGTTTCCGCGCCCGTTTGCCTGCATTGCCCGGCGCGGTTGAGCGATCTGTGCGCCGGTGTGCCGGACAAGGATTTGAAACTCTTAAGTGCGATTTCGACGCATCAGCATCTGGCGCCGGGCGAAACGCTGGTGCTGGACGGCGATGCCGCCGACCTCGTCTATAATGTGGTGAGCGGCGCATTGACCATGACGCGCCATTCCAGCGATGGGCGGCGGCAGATTCTGGCCTTTCTCTTCAGCGGCAATTATGTGGGCTTCTCGTCGGATTCGCTTTACCGCTTCAATGTGGAGGCGGTGACTGAGAGCGAAATCTGCCGCTTCGAACGGCGCCGCATCGAGCCGCTGTTTTCGGCCTATCCGGAAATGGACCGGCGCCTCAGGCAAGCGGCGGCGAAGACAATCGAATCCTCGCTCGATCTCGTCTTCACGCTGGGACGGCGCAACGCGACCGAGCGTGTAGCGGCGTTTCTGCTTTATCTGCGCGATGTCCAGCAGGCAGCACAGGCGATCCCCATCCCCATGACGCGCGCCGATATCGCCGATTATCTCGGACTGACGATCGAAACCGTGAGCCGCACGCTCACGCGCCTGAAAACCCGCAGGCTGATCCGTCTGCAGTCGCTGCACGCGTTCGAGATTCTCGACGAGGCGCGTTTGCGCGAAGCGGCGGGGGGAAGTTGATACACCCTCCAACCAACCTTTCGTCATCGCCCGCGAATGCGGGCGATCCAATTTGTATTGCGGGAAAATGGATGGCCCGGACAAGCCGGGCCATGACGAAGTGGGTTAAAAATTGATCTTCGCGCGCGACAGCACCGATACGGCCTGTGCGCCAGATTTGCCCTGCACGTTCATCTGGTAACCGGCGTTGGCCTGCAGCGCCAGCGCGCCGTCGAGGAACGTCGTCACATAGCCCAGTTCCAGATCGGTTTCCGGGGTGGGGCTGGCGAGCGATACATGCTCATTGCCGATGGTCAGATTGCCGTCGGCATCCACGCCATCCGCCGCTGTGAGGTCCACGCCGCCTGCAAAGATCTGCACCGGACGGGTGAGTGCGAGGCCGAGCGTGTCGCCATCGTCGAACAAGCCATGCTTGGCCACGGCCACGCCATAGGCGCGGCTGCGCAGAGGATCCGCGCCGCTGAGCAGGCTGCCCGATTTCAGATTGAGCTTGGTGATGCCTTCGCTATAGGACACCGTCGTCACCCAGCCTTCGCCGAAGCCGATTCGGGCCGACAATCCCAATGCGCTGGTGTCAGCCGCATCCGTCATCGCCAGCGAGCCGGAATTGACGCCGCCCAAGAGGCCATTGCGCTCGGCGGTTTGCGACGCGGTCAGGCCCAGCCCGCCCCACGGCGCAAAATCCCATGTCACGCCGGCGAGGCTCGCTTTTGCCTGACGCTGGTCGTAGAGCGGCAGCGGCCCCTGCAATTGCGCCACCATCGAATAGACCGGCACCTCGAAATCCGCGCGTTGCGGATCGAGCGAAGATTCGCCGAAGCGGAAATGCAGATCGTCGGCCAGCGCCACCGTGGCGCCGACGAAATTGCCGCCATTGGTGAATCCGGCATAGGGCGAGTTCACCGCGGATGCCGAATAGAACAATCCGTCATAGGCCGCACTGCCTTGCGCATCATAGGAATTGAAGCGCCCGGCCATATCGGTTTTGTAACCGAGGTCGAGATCGAGATCGTCTGTCAGCGAGGCGGTGATCGCCAGATCGCGAACATCGAACTGGTGACGGTCATTGTCGCGCAGCATGCCCGACAGCAGCCGCGGCGTGATCGTGTCCACCGCATAGCCCGAGGCCGTGAAATTGCCGACCGGGCTCGCCATCGACACCGCGAAGGGCGAATAGGACGTCACGAAATCGTTGCTCAGCAGGCCTGCGAAGTCGAAGCCCGGATTGTAAGTGGCGCGCGTAAGGTCGGCGGTGAAATCGCGGCCGTAGGAGTCCACCACCACCACATGCTTGAGCAGCGTGCTGTTGGCGACTGCGCGGGAGAGCGCGCCGCTGACATAGGAGGTTTGCGCGCCCGGCGCGCCGGTGACATTCGTGGGTTTCGCAATGCTGTTGGCAGTCGTGGCCGTTGCCAGCGTTCCGGATGTGGCGACAACTGCGCTGTTGAGCGGCGTCAGCGCGCGGGTGATGTCCACAGCACCACGGCCGTAGATGGCATCGTCGCCGGGCGCGCCGATATCGTCGGCCGTGTTGAAGATGATGTCGGCAATCTGGCTGGAGGTCAGTGTCGGCCAGCGGCCCTTGATGATTGCGGCAACGCCGGTGACGTAAGGCGTCGCCATCGAGGTGCCCGAGAGATAGCCATAGGTGTCGGGCCCGCGATTATCCGCGCCATTGCCGACCGACGACCAGATATCCAGACCCGGCGCCACCACGAAATAATCGCGCATGCAGTAATTGTGGCCGTCATGGATTTCGCAACGATTGCCCGGCGTCTGGCTGAAGCTGGCGATCTTGTTGCCGGCGCCGGTCGCGCCAACCGGAATCAGCGAGCCGCGAATACCGTCCATCAGCGCCGCGCCAGCGAGGAATCCGCCGGTGGGATATTTGTTGTCGGAATTGCCGGCCGCCACGACAATCAGCGCGCCATTGGCAATCGCGGTTTGCATGTCGGCGATGGAACCGGCATCCAGAATCGGGCCGCCGATCGAAACGTTGATCACACTGGCGCCATGGGCCGATGCCCACACAATGCCTTCCGTCACGCGATTGCAGGAATTCTGCTGCGTGGCGCAAACCTTCACGGGAAGGATCTTCGCCTGACTCGCGAGCCCGACATTCTTGCCCGCTGCGATGCCCGCCACATGCGTGCCATGCGTCACGTCCGGGCTTGAGAACAACCCGTTATCGCCGCCGACCGAGTTGGTGGGATCGGTGCAAGGATTTCCGCTCCACGCAAGGCAAGTGCCCGGCAGAATGCGGCCGGTGAATTCGGGATGATTGAGATCGACGCCGGTATCGACGATGCCGATGATGGCGCCCGCACCCTTGAAGCCGAAAGTCCAGTCGAATGCGGTGGCCGCGATGTTATGGGAGGTATTGCACCAACCCGCGCCACCGCATGGGCCCGGTGTCGTACTGTTGGACGCGATGCCTGCGGGGAGAATCTGAAGCGTCGGCAATTGCGATCGAATCGAACGCGCGCGCACGCCATAGACCGTGCCGTCGGCCTGAAGGCTGGGCGTGAAAAAATTCTGCACATCGAGAGACACGCGGCCGAGCGCGCCGCCACTCATCGCATTGGCACTGGAACCGCAACAGAGCGCGGCAACAGTGGCCATCACGGCCAGCAGTCCACGAACGCGCATGGGGCCCCCAAATCTCACAGTTTTGCCTGGTCCTGACATCCCACTGAAAACCTTATCAGATGCAGACCGCCAGGCAACGGAATCATCGGGAAAACCTGTGGCGGTTGAGACACATAGCTCAATTTTCAGGTCCCTCTTTGCCTCTCCGCAACAAAGTTCCAAATACCGGCCCGCCAAGCCATCGGCCAAGGGGGCAAAACTGGCGAATCCGGCAGTCCTCCGCTAAGGAAATGCTTATGACAGAGCCTTCGATCAAGGCGGCGATTCTCCCCGTCACCCCCTTCCAGCAGAATTGCTCGCTGGTGTGGTGCACGCGCACCATGAAGGGCGCGGTCGTGGATCCCGGCGGCGAGATCGCCCGGCTGCAACAATTGATAACCGCCCAGAAGGTGACGGTCGAAAAGGTGCTTTTGACCCATGGCCATCTCGACCATGCGGGCGGGGCGGCGGCCCTGTCGCGGGCGCTCGGCGTGCCCATCGAGGGGCCGCACAGGGACGACCTCTTCCTGCTCGAAGGGCTGGGTGAACAGGGCAAACGCTATGGATTCTCCGGCAGCGAGCCCTGCCTGCCGACGCGCTGGCTGGAGGATGGCGACACGGTCACCATCGGCGAGGCGGTTCTGGGCGTGCGCCACTGCCCCGGCCACACGCCCGGCCATGTGGTGTTTTTCCACGAGGGCGCACGGCTGGCCTTTGTGGGCGACGTGCTGTTCCGCGGCTCCGTGGGACGCACCGATTTTCCGCGCGGCAATCACGGCGATCTCGTCAAATCCATCACCGGGCGTTTATGGCCGCTCGGCGACGACATGAATTTCGTGCCGGGACATGGCCAGATGTCCACCTTCGGCTGGGAGCGCAAAACCAATCCCTATGTCTGCGATCTGGCGCTGGGGCGGGCCTAATCTTTGTCTTTGCGGCGCAATGCCAGCCCCGACCACACCATGAAAAATCCGATCAGCATCGGTATGCCGCCGACCATCGCCACTGTGACCAGCATCGAGAGCGTCTCATCGAGATTGCCGCCGCCGAACAGATAAGCGACGCCGAAAATACTCGTGCAGAGTCCTGAAGGGATGAGAATAAGCAGACCGACGACGAAGATCGTCAGGCTTATCGCCGTCCAGCGCGATCGTTCAGACATGAGCGGGCTCCCGCAATTTCGGATCGATGCCTTCGCGATAGAAAAGATTGTAGGTGTCGAACGGAATGATCTTGCCTTCAGGCGTGACGAAATGGATGCAGGAGCGCTTCACAGCACCAACGCAGAAATTGAAACGGTCGAGGAATTGCACGATCACCACGCGGAAAACGCGTTCGTAACCAAGATCTTCGGGCACTTCGATTTGCGGCAGGCAGCAGAGCAGATCGCCGAGCACGGTTTTGGTGCGCTCGCCGGTTGCCGATAGCGACATCAGATCGAAAATGCGGCGGCGCAATTCGGGATAGCGCTCGAAAGAGATCGTGTTGGGTGCTGCCGCCAGCAATTCATCCTTGGGAATAAATCGGGTGATGGGCGTGACGTTCGTGCCGTCGCGCAGGCCATAGCCAATTGCGATTTCATCCGGATTGCAGGGCAGCGGAATGATGTCGTCCACATTGAACACGCCGGATTTGCCGATTTCGCGGCGGATATCGGTTAGCAGCATGCGGTCGCGGTTCTTGTCGAAATCGAGATTGCGCCCGGCATCCTGCACCGGCTGGAACGTAATGCCGCGCACGCATTTGTAGGTCAGCGCATGGCGGATGATCTCGCCGATTTCCGCATCGTTCACGCCGCGTTTCACGACGCAAACGAGCGTGGTGGAAATGCCCGCTTCCTCCAGATTGGCCAGCGCCTGCTCGCGGATGCGGCGCAGATCGGCGCCGCGCAGATTTTCCAGCGCGGAACGCTTCAAGGAATCGAATTGCAGATAGACTTCGAAGCCCGGCGTCAGCTCCGCCAATTGCGCCACGAATTCCTTGTCGCGCGCGATGCGGATGCCGTTGGTGTTCAGCATCAGATGGCGGATGGGTTTCGATTTCGCCAATTTCAGGATTTCGATGATCTGCGGGTGAATGGTCGGCTCGTCGCCGCTGATCTGCAAGAGATCGGGCTCGCGCTCGCTTTCGACCAATGTTTCCAGCATCGAATCGATTTCGGCCAGTGTGCGTTGCTTCGTATGTTGCGGCGAGGAATCCGCAAAACATACCGGACAGGTGAGATTGCAGACATCGTTCACCTCGATCAGCGCGAGGCAGGAATGCTGTTCGTGATCGGGACAAAGACCGCAGTCATAGGGACAACCCAGATGCGTGCGGCTCTGGAAGGCCAGCGGGCGGTCGCCGGGCTTCAGCCAATCCTTCTGGCTTTTGTAATAAGCGACGTCGCTTGCGATGCGCGTTTTCTGCGCGCCATGTTCATTGCAGCGCTTGAGGAAAAACACATCGTCGCCTTCGAACACGATCTTGGCGGGCACCAGCCTCAGACAGGTTTCGCACAGCGAACTCGTCTGCCCGTAGAAAATATAATCCTTAGACGGCCGCGCGAAGCTCATGGTTCCACCGCATCATGAAAATGGAATAGCCGAATAACACCATGCAAATCAGATGAAAGATATTGAACGGACCAAGCACGTCTGGATAGGGCTTCAAAAATTCCCACGCAAAACGCTGCAGCGCATAAAAGCCGGTGAAGAGATAGAATCCCTGCCGCAGGAACAGCGCCGATCCTTTCGCAATGCCGCGCAGATAAACCACCAGAAATCCCAGCATCGCCGCAGATTCGTAAAGCTGCACGGGATGGCGAAGAATTCCGTCGCCAAAATCCACGCCCCAGGGAAGATGCGTCGGCACGCCATATGTGTAATCCGGCAATCCGGCGAAGAAACATCCCAAACGCCCAACCGCGATGCCGAGCGCCAATGGCGCCACGAACACAAGCCCCGTCGAGCCGCGGATGCCGCGCGCGAGCTTGTACAATTCCACCGTCACGATGCCGCCCGCAATGGCGCCTGCGATGCTGTGGCCGAGCGTCCACATGCCCGCAAATGTCATGTTCAAACTGCCGAACAGAATTGCGCCGCCGAGCGCGCCCAGCGAAAGGCTCGCGAAATACCATGGATCGCTGCGGAAATTGCGCTGCGCTGCTGCGTTCTTCAGCCAGCCGCGCTGCGCAATAAACCGCGCGAGCAGGAAAGCGCTTGCCCAGGCAAGCAAATCGAAAATTGCGTGAACCTGCATCCGCCCCGCCATTTTAGCAGCCGCCGCCCGGCACCGGAACATAATGCGCAAGCCGGACGTTGTCTTGGTGCAGGCAACAGGACTGCGCTAGCCATGAAACATGCCAAACTCGTTGAAGACGCCAAGCTCGATCCGCAGCGTTATTATACGCAGCCTTCGGACGTCTTGCGCGACCGGCGTCTCACCGATCCCGACAGGCTGGAGATTCTCGCCGCCTGGGAGCGCGATGCGCGCGCGCTGTCGGTGGCATCGGATGAAAGCATGGGCGGCGGCGAGCCCAACCGGCTGCGCGATGTGGTCAAGGCGCGCCTCGAACTGGAAGAGCGCCTGAACATTCATCACGATTACAGCGAATCCAGCAAATTCGGCGGCGGTACGGAAAAGAAGACCGGCTAGATCGGGCTTTCCAGCCGCGCGATGAGCGCCACGAGTTCCGCCTGACGCCGCGTGCCCGTTTTCGCCATGATGGAGGCGATCTGGCTGCGCAGCGTATTCAGCTTCACATTCCGCGCTTGCGAAATCTCCAGCAAATCGACGCCCGCCGCCAGCGCAATGGCGATCGCAGCTTCGGCAGCCGAGAGGCGGAACAATTGGCGGAGCGATTGCAGCAAGCCGTTATTCGTTTCGGCCGCGCAGCGCAAAAGCACGATGGCGTTCTGCGTGTCCCCGCCATTGCGGAATGGTGCGATCATCGCGATCGGCGGATGCTTGCCGCCCTTGTCCTTCATCAGGATCGTCTGGCTTTCGCCGTCGGCGCAGCTGCTGGCGATGGCGGATTTCAGGCGCTCGCCATCGGGCATATCATCCGTGCACAGAGTATTGTTCACCACCCTGAGCGGGCCGCCATGAGCGAGCATGTCCGCACCCGCCGCATTGGCGTAGCGCAAATTTCCATTCTTCTCGACGACGAAGATCGGGACGCCCAGCGTATCGAGGATTGAGGCGGATAATTCCTCGCCCCTTCCGAACTGGTCCGGCCGCGTCAACATGATTGCAACCCCTCCCATCAGATACACGCCAATGCTGTATCCAAATGGGCCACCTATATTTGATTAGAGTCAATGGAAGTAAAATTCAAGACAAGACCGAATATTGCAGGAAGTGGGGCCGTCGCAACAAACAGTACTATCCAATAACTATTTGGATAACCTAATTATACACTGCGGCATCATTTATTATACTGGCACACCAATGGATGGAATCATGTCCGATTGATTACCAGAAAATATAGATTGGCTCAGGCAGTAAAACCGGATCAACCGGCCAGAACGATGCCGGTCTGGGCTGTGCCGATCTTCTGCAGCGCTGCGTTCACTGCCGATGCGGCGGTGTGATTGGGGCGCACCACCATCAGCACCGCGTCGGAGAGCCGGGCGAAGGCTTGCGCTTCATTGCCGCCAAGCGCGGGCGGGCAATCCACGATCACCAGATCGGCGCTCTGGCGCAGATGCGCCATCAACCGCGCCATTTGCGGCGACGACACGATGGAGCCGGAATTCTGCACCGGCTCGGATGCGCAGAGCATCAGCGCATTGGAGCGGGGATCTTTCACGAAGCTGCGGCTGAGTTGTGCATCGCCCGACAATGTTTCGACAATGCCGCCGACTACACGGTCATACCCGACGGCGCGGCCCATCGCGGCCTGCGCGAGATCGCCGTCCACCACGACAACCCGCCAGCCGGCGCGCGCCGCGACACGCGCAAGGCCCATCGCGATATTCGTTTTGCCGGGCTCGGGCGTTGCCGACGTAACGGCGATGACGCGTGGCCGCGCGCCCGTTTGCGGGCGGGCGATGCGATGCATGATGGACGCGAGCGATTGGGTGAACGCCGATTGCGGCCAGTCGATCACATAATCCGCCGCGCGCAATGCCGATGCGTCGGGCACCTGCGCCAGCACCGGCACGCGGGGGATGAGATTCACCGGACGCACCGCGCGCACACGCTGCGGCACATAGCGGCGCACGGTTTGCGTGGGCCATGCAAAGCGTTCGGCCGCGAGTGCTGCCAGCAATCCCAGCAGAATGCCCGCGGGAATCGAGGCCATGAAGATCATCATGCGCTTGGGCGACGATGGCGCAGTGGGAACCGGTGCTGGCGAAAGCATGCGCGCATCGGGCAATTGAATGGCTTCCTGATCCTGCGTTTCGCGCAAGCGCGTGACGAAGGCCTCATACATGCTGCGGGTGGAAACCGCATTGGCCTCGAGCGATTTCAGCTTCACCTTGACGAGGTTCTGGTTAGAGGCGAGCCGCTCGGTCTGCGACAGGCTTCCCTGCAGCGAGTTCAGTTGTGCGCGCGCCACATCGACATCGTTTGCCATGGAACCGGCGACGCGGTTCACTTCCTGCGCGATCTTGTTTTCCAGATCGCGGCGCTGCTGCTCGGCGGCGATGCGCTTGGGATGTTTGGGGCCGTAGCGCGCGGTGATATCGGCTTCCTGCTGGATGAGGCTCGCCTCCTGCGCGCGCAACGCCACGATCACCGGCGAGGCGACAGCCTGCGAAACATCGCCCGCATTGCCGGATTCGCCCAGTTGCTTGACGCGGTCATAGGTCGCCTGCTTTTCGGCAAGATCGGTGCGCGCCGCCACGACCTGCGAATTGATCGCGCCCAATTGCTGATCGACGAGCGAGGTGCCGTCGCCGATTTCGTTGATGTTGTTTTGGGCCTTGTATTCCTGCACCGCCGCTTCGGCCGCCTGCACCTGCCGGCCAAGCTCGGCCACGCGATTGGAAAGCCATTGCGTGGTCTTCTGCGCGGCATCGTATTTGATGCGCAATTGATCCTGCACATAGGCATCCACGAACGCATTGGCGATGCGCGCCGCCTTCTGAGGATCGCGCGAGGAAAACGAAACCGTGAAGGTGGTGGAAAGTCCCTGCGCATTGACCCAGAGATGACTGAGCACCGCGTCGACGACGGCATCGCGGTTTTCCGTGGGCCCGCTGTACGGCGAAAGCAATTTGGCGGGATGCATCAGCGACGAAACCGCGCCCCCGAGACCGCTGCCCAGCGCCGGATTGAATTCCGGATCGTCGTAAAGCTTTTGCTTCTCCACCACATCGGCAGCGAGATCGCGCGAAGTGAGGATCTGGACCTGGTTCTGCAGCGAGGCCGCATCCATCGGCAGATCGGACAGCACCGGCGAAATGCCCGCGAGATTGTTCTTGCGCTGATCCAGCATCACCACGGCGGACGTCGAATACATGGTGGGCAGCATCAGCAACACCAGCACGGTGATGCCGACAACGGCCAGAGCCACCAGTGCGATCAGGCGGCGGCGCGCGCGCGCCACGCGCATGAAATCGGCCACGCCGAAACTGCCCGGTTGCCCTGCTGGAATGGTCCCACTGGCTGACATGGTCCGGGAATGCGCCTCGACCTGGTTCGCGCCGCCTCGGCGCGTTTGGTTTGATTTAACCCGCTGCCGCCTGCGAATTGGTTAATTCGAGCTTTCACAGGGGCTAGCTACGCCTGATCTTTGCAAGAAGCGTGCACAGAACCCGGCCAGCACGCCTAATCAGGCAAAAAGCGGGTCATGATCTAATGGACCGTGCTTTGCTGCCCATAGGGCCGAACGACGGGCGGAAGCAGCGCCGCCGCTGTTGGGTAGCGCCTGCCCCGCGGCCGCGCCGTCGCAATGCAGGCGCGCAAGAGGCCGGGATCTTCCCACGGAATGTCGTGATAGGCCGATTTGAGATAGGGACTTGCGGAATCTCGCGCCCATTCCTGCGGAAACAGCGCGATGAGATTGTTCGTCGTGGTGGGCATGCGCGGCGCATGCCTCTGGCCGCTCGCGCTCGCGACAAGACCTGCCAGCAGATCATGGCCATGACCCAAAGCGAGATAGCTTGTCTGCGTGGCGCGCGGATTGATCTCGAGCAGATGCGCGCGGCCGTTCGCATCGCGGATGAAATCGAGCCCGTGCAATCCCGACAGGGCGAAGCGCCGCGCAACGGCGCGCGCCGCACCCTCCATCTCGGCGCACTCCACACGCCGCAAAACGCTTGCCGGACCCGTCACCCCTTGCGAGACGACGACATCCATATGGATCGTTCCCGAAACATTGCCATTCCATGCCGAAAGGGCCGTCGTGGCAGGCTCGCCTGCGATGAATTGCTGAATGCTGATGATGGGCTGCACCGGCTTGATCGCGGCCAGAAAATGATGGACATCGCCCCGGCGCAGCGTGCGCGCGAGACTGCGCAGCGGCGACAGTGGCCTCGATAATTTGCGCCAGGCGGCAATCGCTTCCGCGCGCGTATGGACAATCGCCACGCCATCGCCGCCCCAGCTGCCATCAACCTTCAGAACCGCGGGCAGGCCAATTTTCGCCAGCGCCGGTTCGATCTGGCTTTCCTTCATCAGCGAAATCGTTTCGGGCACGGAAATGCCCAGCGCGCGGGCTTCCTTCATGAAGGAGGCCCGCGAGATCATGGCCGGATAATTCTCCGGGGCGCCGAGCGAATCGCCAACGAGTTTTGCCTGCGCCGATTGCGGCTCCGTTTCGCGCAGTCGCAGCACATGCTGCACGGCACGGTCATCGCAAGGGATAATGAGATCGGGACGCGAAATGCTGAGCGCATCGCGCAGCGAGGTAAGCGGCGACAGCGCATTATAGGCGTGGCGCAGATTCACAAAGCGGCTTTCATGCACCGGCGCGCCCGAAGGGCAGAAAGCATCGACATGGCAGCCAAGCTGGGCCAGGCCGCCCGCGATACGCGCGGTCGTCGGCCAGCAGACTGTCGCAGCCAGTAGAACCCTCAGCCCCATGACACCAACCTAGCGTTGCAATCCTCAATCATCTGTAAATGCATGCTTCCTGCCAAGTAGGACTGGCACAAGACATGGATGAATCCTTGTGCGGGTGACCTTTTTACTTCGCGGCGCCGTTTCATTTCAGGATTTGTCCCGGTTTGGGACGGCAGGAACTGCAACATTGTCTCAAGGGTGGATTCACATGAAAAATTCCTGCGACGTCGCGATTGTCGGGGCCGGTCCCTACGGGCTTTCGCTGGCCGCCAATCTCTCGGCACTGAACATCGATTTCCGGATCTTCGGAAAGACGCTGGATACCTGGCGCCATCACATGCCCAAAGACATGCTGCTGAAATCGGACGGCATCGCCTCCAATCTCGACAAGCCCGGAGATGACGGAACGCTGAAAGCCTATTGCGCGGCGCGCAACATTCCTTACGCCGATCACGGAAAGCCGGTATCGCTCGATCTCTTCAATGAATATTCGAGCTGGTTCCAGAAGCGCTTCGTGCCCGGCCTCGAAGAAACCAATGTGACCCGGATCACGCGCAATGGCGACGGTTTCACGTTGGAGCTGGAAACCGGCGAGCGCGTGAATGCGAAAAGCGTCGTGCTGGCTGTCGGTATCACCTGGTTTGCGCAAATGGCAGGCGCGCTGAAGGATATTCCAAGTTGGGCGGCGTCGCACAGCTTCGCGCACCGCGATGTTTCGCAATTCAAGGGCCGCGATGTGGCCGTGCTGGGCGCGGGCGCATCGGCGATCGATCTGGCGGCACTGCTGCACGACAGCGGCGCGAACGTGCAAATCGTCGCGCGGGCCAATAATGTGCGCTTTCACGCCGCTCCCGATGCGAGCGACGCTTCGCTGCTGCGCCAGATCAAGAGCCCGTCCACCGGCATTGGACCGGGCTGGCGCTCTTTCTTCTGCGTGAACACGCCGCTGCTGTTTCATCGCCTGCCGGAGAGTTTACGCCTGCGCGCCACGCGCAATCACCTAGGGCCCGCGCCCGGCTGGTTTATGCGCGAGCGCGTCGAGGGACGCATTCCCATGCTGCTTGGCCATGATGTGCTGAGCGCATCCACGAAGGGCGAAAGCGTCGAACTCAATCTGGCGGACAGCACCGGCGAAAAGAAAACCGCGATCTTCGATCACGTGATTTCGGCCACCGGCTACCGCCCCGATCTGGCGCGGCTGCCGTTCCTGTCGCTGTCGCTGCTGGCGGAAATCGCCAAGGTGGAAAACACGCCGATCCTGTCGGACCATTTCGAAACCTCCGCCTCGGACTTTTATGTGGTCGGACCGGCGGCCGCCAACGCCTTCGGCCCGCTGATGCGCTTCATGGTGGGTTCGGAATTCGTGGCACCGCGCGTGGCGGCGCAGTTGAGCCGCAGGCTGGGCGCATCGCGCAGTTCGCGGGCGGCTTAGGAGAAGGTTTTTTCCAGCGCGTACCACATAGGCTTTCGGCCCATGTGGTAGTCGAGCGGCAGCTTGCGCGGAGAATATCTGAGGATGCCGCCGGAATCGATGTAGCGATCCGACAGACCCCAGCAGAGGATTTCGCTGGTGGCGCTGTTGGACACGACCACATCGAGAAAGCGGCGGCTGGCATCGGCCACGGCAGTGTCGCGCGCAGCGACATCGGAGGAACCGCCGCTGTCATCGACATCATGTTCGGTGACGAGGATGCGCAGGCCCAGCGATTTCACCGCATCGAGGAATTTGCGCAATTTCGCCTGATCGACTTGCGGACCGAAGGCCGAAAGATGGCCCTGCAGCCCCAGCGCATCGATGGGCACGCGCCGCGCAATCGCGCTCTCTAGGAATTTCAGCGTGGCGGCGCGGATGCGGTCGTTCTTCGCCTCTCCGGCTTCGCATCCCCAATCATTGTAAACGAGCAAGGCTTGCGGATCGGCAGCGCGCGCGGCATGGAACGCCGTGTCGATATAATTGGGGCCGAACGCCTTCATCCAGAAATCATTGCGCAAGCCATCGGCGCGGCCATCGGACAGCAGCATGATTTCGTTGACCACATCCCAGGAATGCATGCGCCCGCGATAATGGCCTGCGACGCGCGCGATGTAATCGGTGAAGAGTTTTTCGTCGCGGGATGAGGCAACCGCGTCTTCCAGCCAGCCGGGATTGCTGTGATACCAGACAAGCGCATGGCCGCGGAATTTCATGCCGTGGTCGCGCGAGAAGGAAAGCAACGCATCGGCAGGCGCGAAATCGAATTGGCCGCGTGCGCGCTCCACCGCATTGCGCTTCAATTCATATTCGGCGGAGAGGATACCGGCATCGCGGATAAGCGCATCGCGAAAATCGCCGTCTTTCAATTCGTAATTGGCGGTAGCACAGCCGAAAAGAATGCCTTTCTTCGCGGCCAATGCGCGCAACGAAACTTCGTCCGCCATCGCAGGCATCGCCATCATGGCAGCAGCGGTGCCGAGAAAGTGGCGGCGGTTCATCATTTGCGCATCCAGCCGATGATGCGGTCGGCCAATCCGCGATAAAGCGAATCCGGGAGGAATATCTGCAGGAAAATCACCGCCGCCATGCGCGGGACATAACAGCCGCGGAAAAGCGCATTCAGATAAAGTTTCAGCGCGCCGAATGGATCTGTCGTCACCAATCCCTTGGCCACGACCCAGCCGCGATAGCCGTGATAGGCCCTTGCCGGAATGCCCGGCCGCAGCCGGTCTATCCATTCGATCACCGCGCCGATTTTCCGCCCCGCGGAAAGCCGCGAGGGATCGGCGATGTCGCTGCAGCGCGCACCGGGCGCTTCGGCCATCTCGAATTCGCAGCCGGCGAGCCAAAGGCGAATGGCGAAATCCTTGTCATCGCCGAAACTCACGCGCTCGTCATAGTGCACGCGCTTGGCCATCTCGCGCTCAACCACCAATGTGATGGTCGGCACGAAGCCGCGGTCGCAGAGCAAATACGTCGCCATGTTCTCGCCCGGCCGCAGCGCGCGCGGCGGCTTCACTAAAGTGCGGCCATTGCCGCGATCCAGAATGATGCGCGCATAGGCGGCGGTGTTGGGCGAATTTTCCAGCAGGCACCGCATCGTTTCCAGATGATGCGGCAGGAACTCGTCGTCGGAATCCAGAAACGCCACATAGCGCCCGAGCGCCAGATCGATTCCGGCGTTGCGCGCAGCACTCGCGCCGCGATTTTCCTGCGCCCGAAAGCGAATGCGCGCATCGGCGATTTCATCGATGATTTTCTTGGGGTTGTCCTTTGAACCATCATCGACAACGACGATCTCGAAATCCTGACAGCTCTGCGCCAGCACCGATTTAAGCACCTCCTTCAGCACGCCCGCGCGATTATAGGTGGGAATGACGACGGAAAAGAGTGGCGCTACGACCATGACAGCTTCTGCCGCGCGCTCAGATTTTGCAGCATGGCGATGACCAGCAGCATCGTCACCCATTGCACGCCATCGCCTTCCAGAAAATCGGATTCCAGAAGATTGTGCAGCAGACAGAAGGCAAAGATCGCAAACAGCAGCGCTTTGAATTTCAGATTCTCGTCATCGCGCGGCCAGAAGAGCAGCACGGGCCGCAGCACCAGCGCCCACATCGCCAGCACGAAGCCGATCCCGCCGATGGTGACGAGCAATTGCAGATAGCCATTATGCCCATGCGCCACATTCTGCACCCAGGCGCTCGTGTTGGAGCCGAAATAACCGGCGAGCGGGGATTGCGCGCCGGTATCCGCAAAACTGCCGAATCCGGAACCGAACAGCGGATGTGCTGCGATATAATTGGCCTCGGCCTGCCAGATCGCCGCGCGGCCGGTGAGTTCGCTCGAATCCTGCAAGAAATTCGCGATAAAATCAGATTGCAGCAGCCCCACCGTGAGACCCAGCACCAGCAGCAACCCCGCGCCGACCATCACAATCGAACGGTCGAGTTCGTTCTTCCACGCCACGCGATAGATCGCGCCCAGAAGCAGCGCGGCCGGCAAAAACGCCAGCGAGGATTTCGATTTGGTCATATACAGAAAGCCGAGCGCGCCCACGAACAGCAGCAGATCGGCGCGGCGGCGCGTCTCGACAAACGAAAACAGAAAAACGATCGCGGAGGTCGCGCATACCGCGCCCGCGATGTTCTTGTGGAAATAAAGCCCGCGCCAATTGCCGATGAGCTGCGGGTCGGCCTCGCCCGCCTGATGAACCGCCTGCGGGATCAGCGGAATCGAAATCCAGTTCACGATCAGAATGCCGATCAGCAGATAACGCAGCAATTTCAACCCGCGTTCGGCGCCGATATTGTCGATGGAGAGCAGCACCGAAACCACGATGATGATTTCCAGCACGGCGCGGCGGAACACGACGCCGGCCACGCCCGACCAAACCGCACTCAGCAGACACCAGCCAAGCAGCAGCGCCATCGATACGGGAATAATCGCCATCGCACCGCGCAGCCCGCGGCGTTGCACCGATGCAGCCACGATGACGCCGAAAACGGCGAGGTAGCAAATCTGGCGCGCCAGATCGCCCGCGCCCGATGTCGGCACGCCGATCGCGAGTGCCGCGGGATCGCGGTTTTCGAATGGCGAAAGACCGATGAACACCAGAAGCAGCAGCGCGACATAAGCCGCCTCCGCCCAGGATTCCAGGCGAAGCCAGGCGCGAGGCGAACCAACGGCAAATCCGTCATTCGCCATGGATCACGGCATACTCATGATAGGTGCTCCCGAAGAGCGCAGCGAATTTGCCCGCGGCCCGAAAGAATTTGCGCAACGCCTGTTCGCGCCGATTCGGGCTGGCTGCGAGAATGATGAACATGAGGGGCGACAACAAGAGCGAGGCGAAAATCTTGATGCATTCGCGTGCGCGGGGTGCGGCGGCCGCTTCGTGCTTCAGGAAAATCCGCATGTCGGAATTGCCCACGCCATAGGCGCGGCTGAGCGCCCATTTCAGGCCGGCGCGGGTGGCGGGAACCTCGGTAAAAGCCAGCCCCTCGGCGGACCATGCGAAGCGCGCACCCATGCGGGCCAGCCGCACGAAAAAATCCTTGTCCTCGCCGCCGGTGAGCGCGAAGGCGGGATCGAACCATGGCTGCGGCATGCGTTCGAGCATGGCGCGGGAGAGAAGGATATTACCTGCGCCTTCCATCGTCGCGCTGATGCCCGACGCACCACGATGGCTGGCCACGCCGTCAAAGCTCGTCATGGTTTCGCCTTCGAATACACCGGCGATGGCGCCTTCCACGGCATCGGCGCCCGTTTCGCGCTGGATGCGCAGCATCTGCTCCAGCCATTCGGGCGATGGCCATTCGTCGTCGTCCAGCATGGCGATGAATTGCGCGTGAGGATTTTCCAGCGCACGCGCCACCAGCGCATTTCTCACCTGCGCGATGCCGCGCTGTTCGGCGATGATCGCATCCAGCGGCCAGCGATAGGCGCCGCGCATCTGCTGGCAGAGATCGAAGCCCTGATGTTGTTCCGCGTCATTGTCCGCCACCAGCACATGCACATGCGCGGCGGTTTGAAGTTTCGCCAGCGCGTCCAGCATCCGCGCCAATCCTTTCGGACGGCGGAATGTGGGGATCGCGACGATTACCTCAGGCATGAGCGCGTTTCCATTGGCGCGTCAGCGAAAAGATGTTCGCCGTTATCACCAGATCGCCGGCGATGATGCCGGCCAGCGACACGATGGGTCCGGCCAGCAACAGCAGCGCCAGCGTGACGCTCAGCGAAACAAGGCACGACCACATGCTGACGCGGGCCAGCGCGCGGAATTCTCCGGCCGCCTGCAGAAACACCGATTCCGGCGTGCGCAGCGTGCGAACGCCGAAGATCACGATCCAGAATGCCAACACTTCCATGGCCTGCGTACTGTCATAGCCGCGCTTCAGGATGATTTCGGGAAACCAGATCAACAGAACGCCCGCGAGAAGGATTGTCGCCGCCCACATTGCGACCGCTGCGGTTCGAAATTCCTTAACGGTGCGGAATGCGCCTGCAATATCGCCGCGGCCGATCTTGGCCGCCATGCGCGGGCGCTCCACATCGGGCAACGCGGAAAGCACCAGCGAAGCGGGGCGCATCAGAAGCGAACCCAGCGCCAGCACCGCGAATGCCTTCGGGCCGGAAATGAAGGTAACGACATAGGCATGCGCGTTCGCCGTGAATTCGGTGAGGATGACACCGAACACCGCCCAGCGGGCGAATTCCTGCCACATCGGGATATAGGCGAAGATGGAGCCCGCGCTGCCGGGGCGGAACTGGCGCGCGATATATCCGCTGCCGAAAGCGAACAACGCGCACAACGACGCTGCCGCCAGAACGAACGCGGCATGCGTGATGGTGAGTTGATGAGCAAACAGGAGCGCGGTCAGACCCGCAATCAAAAGCGCGCTGTAGGCGATATCGGAGAAGAAAGCGCGATGCGGCTGCTTCGTCGCATAGGCAAAGGAGCGTCCGAAATTGCGCAGCGTCATGACGCCGCCATAAAGTCCCATTAGCGCGGCGGCTGCGAGGTTTGCATGGCTCGTCAGCAGCAGCGCGAAGACGGCAGCCGCGGCGAGCGCGCCGATGAAAAGATTGGCTTTCAGATGTGTGGAAATTGTTGCGGCATCGAGCGTGCCGGTGCGGCGCAGCGTGTTCATCAATGAAGGTGCAAGCAACGAGCCCGACATGCTGAGGCAGAACGGCACCACGATCAGCAAAAATGAAAAGAGGCCGAATTCGGCTTGCGACAGCGAATGCAGGAAAATCAGCGAGGCGATGAAATGCGCGCCCGACATGGCGATGGGGCCGCCCGCCGAAATGCCGTAGCGCGTCAGCACTGCGCCGAACGCAGGCGCAGGCCGCGCAACGAAAACCGTTGCGGCGTCGAATGCATCCATGCGTGCGGCGTGCCGGATCATGCGGGCACGGCTCCCGTGCGCGTGAGAATGAGATAGATGGCGCGCGGGTTCGTCACCGCATAGCGCCAGAACAGACGCCGCGGCTCCTTCGCCACGCGATAGAGCCATTCGAGGCCCGCAGCCTGCATCCATTCCGGCGCGCGCGAATAATCGCCCGTGACGAAATTGTAGCAGCCGCCGCAGGTGACGAGCCAGCCCGCATTGAGCCGCGATTTGTTTCGCACGCAGAAGGCCTGTTCGAGCGGTACGCCGAGCCCCACCCACACCACATCGGCGCCGGTGGCGTTGATCTCTTCACAGATGGCGGCTTCATCCTCGCGGCGGAAATAGCCGTTGCGGCGGCCCACGATTTCAAGACCGGGATAGCGCCGGGCCATTTCATCGGCGCAGCGGGCATTCACGCTTTCCGTTGAGCCGAGAAGAAAGAATTTCAATCCGCTTGCCTGCGCCGCTGCGGCCGCGTCGTGGAAATAATCGGTGGTGGCGCTGCGTTCCGGGATCGGCGAGCCTGTGAGAAGGCGCGAGGCGAGCACAACAGGCTGGCCATCGGCATGGATCAGATCGGCTTTCTCATAGCAATTGCGGAATTCGGGATCCGCGGCTACGCGCGCGATGGAATTGCCATTCACGGAAAAGACGAGCTTGGGCTCGCGCTTCTCGCGCCGCGCCGCCATGCAATCCTGCACCATCAGGCGCTGAAGTTCGGCGCGCGACAGGCAAGCCGTCTTCACGCCTCCAACGACAATCTGCGGAAATTTGAGGATCATCGCGCGCACCCTCAATAGGCGTTGGTGCGGCGGAAGATTTCGAACACGGTGCGGAACAGGATTTCCACATCCAGCACGAAACTCGCATTGCGCACATACCACAGATCGAAATCGACGCGGGCCTTCATGCTCTCGACCGTGGGCGTTTCGCCGCGAAGGCCGTGCACCTGCGCCCAGCCGGTGATGCCGGGCTTGGCGAGCTGGCGCTGCGGATAATTCCCGATCAGCGTCGCGTAGAGCCTGTCATGCGCCTGGGCATGCGGGCGCGGGCCGACGAGCGACATTTCACCGGAAATGACGTTCAGAAGCTGAGGCAATTCGTCGAGGCTGGTGCGGCGCAGGACGCGGCCGATGCGCGTGACGCGCGGATCGTTCTGGCGCGCCTGCATGATGTGATCGCCGTTCTCCAGCACGCTCATCGAGCGGAATTTGAAGATGGAGAAGGGCCGGCCATTGAGGCCCGTGCGTGTCTGGCGGAAGAAAACCGGACCACGCGAGTCGAGCACGATCAAGATTGCGATGCCGAGCATGACCGGCGAAAGCAGGATCAGCGCGGGGATCGCCAGAAACAGATCCAGCGCGCGCTTGACCCATGGCCGCGCAACGGGCACGGCCTGCGGGATAACGCGGGCCGGTGCGGATACAACGAGTTTGGGGAAGGTCGCGTCCAGCCGCAGCGTGCGCGGCCTGGGTTCTGCCAGATTTCCTTGAATGCTCACCGGATTTACGCCTGATAGTTTTTCAGGCCTCTGGCTGCATCCGGCGCGCCAGAGTTCAGGCGCGGTTCTGTCTCAAAGCCACACGAAGATGGCTTATTCGCGCACGCGCATTAACGATGCACGCCTGCGCCGGGACAAAACTGTTTTCAAATGGGACAGTTCAGCTTGCAAGGCGCTCCTGCCAGCGCATCAGCCGCTTGTTGCCGGCCGACAACAGCGGAATGAGAGAAGCCAGATGCGCGTCGCGCTGGCCAAGGCCATAGCGCGGCAGCAGGAAGCGGTTCTGTGCGGCACCAAGAGAGCCCGACAGCGTCGTGAAAGCGTGGGTGTAGCCTGCATCGCGCACCGCGCGCCACGCATCGCCGCATACATCGTCGGTATTGCCGAAGGGATAGGCGAAGGCGCGGCATGGACCGACCTCCTTCTCGATGCGGGCCTTGGGGAGTTGTGCCTGTTCGCGCAGATAATCGGGCGATTGCGCGGCGTTCATCGGCCAATGCCAGTTTGCATGCGCGCCGATCTCCACGCCGCGATTGTTCAACGCGCGCATCTGATCCCACGTCAGAAAACTTTCCGACGGAAATTTTTCGACCAGTGCTGCAAATTCGCTTTCGGAGAATTCCGCCAGCATCGCCGCCAGCGCTTCGCGCGCCTGATGAGCGGGCAGATGTTTCATGAAATGCAGCATTTGCAAGGCAATTTCGCTGCGCTGCGCCTCGTCGCCGAGCGTTATCGGCGCAGCAAAATGGGGAATGGTATAAGTGCCTTCAGGTGCGAAATGAAAGAACAGGCGGGCGAGAAACACCGGATTTCTCTCGCGCGTGTCGATGTGATGGGTGCTGGCGAATAGCGTCCACGGCAATCGCAGTTCCTGGAGGATATCGGCAGCCACATTCAACGTGTTGGCGTAGCCATCGTCCGACATGAGAAACACCGCGCGGGAATGGCGCTCGGGATTTTTCAACACATCATCCAGCGCCGAATAAGGCAGCACATCGAAATGCGTCTTCAACGCGCGGGCGATGGCGCGGAAGGCGTCTTTTTCGTGATGATTGGTCTGGATGCGCGGATCATCGGTGCGCGGTTCGACGCCATGGAAAAACACCGCTGCCGGACGGCCGACGAGCCGCGCCAAACCGGGCGGAATCCACCCGGCGAAATCGCGTCCCCATTGTCCGATGAGGCTAGGCATTCACGCAGGCGTCCATGATTGCAGGTTTCATCCTGCAATCATGGTGCCGCGCCTGTTAACGCTTTACATAATTACGGAGTTGCCCGGGATCGGCAGGGCGCTCGGCGTTACCTTGTCCTCGCAGGCTTTGAAGGCCTCGTTCCAGCCCGCGTAATAGGACGCGTTGCTCGAATACATATTGTCGTCCTTCAGAGGACCGGTGTGCTGCTTGCGGGCCTGCTGATTGGACGCGGCACAGCCATCGGTGTAACCCTGTGTATAGCCGGGAGAACTCTTGTCCACCACACCGGGAGGAGCCTGAACCTGTGCGCCCGCGCAACCGGCCAACGCAATGGCCGCTACGGCGGAAAGAATCACGATACGTGCAGCCATGGCGTTTCTCCTTCAGGTTGCTTCAATCCAGCCGCCGGGCAGCACAGCCTCGGGGCCATAGCGATAACCGTTGCGCGCTTCCAGCGGTACGGATTCGTAAACCGTGGGGCGGCGCAATTTCAATTCGGCGCGCGCTTCTTCGAGCGGCGTTTCAAATAGCTTGAGGTAATCCTGTGCCGGCAGCCATGCTGCCTTGCGGCCGTGCCGGTAGCCCTGAAAGATCGCGCGCGCATATGGCTGCGCCCAATAGGCCTTGTGCAGTTCGATTGCGGCGCCCGCCGACAGGAACGCAAGGCTGAAATTGTTGAGCTGGCCATAGGTGAAGGCCACGACCGAGGCTTCGCCGAGTGCGTCCGTGCCGTAGCCGGTCAGTACGTGCCAGATGTCGTGGATGTCGCGCAGGCGGCGCATGAACCACGCCACGGGATGCGCCGCATCGACATCGACTTCGCCGAGCTTGCGGCTTTCGTCCGCCAATCCGTACGCGGACAGATCGCGCAGTGCGATGAAGTCACGATAATACCCGCCGACTGTTCCGGGCGCGAATTGCGCCAGCCAGTCACGGTCCACCAGCCGGTCGGCCAGTTCCTCGCCGAGATAGGCCTGACGTCCGCCTTCGGATGTGGTGAGCAGGCGGTGATAATTCTTGAGGATCGAGCTTCCCGACAGCGCGCGAATGATCTCGAACACCTGTTCGGTGTCTTCCTTGTTGTTGGCAAGCTGGCGGAAGGCCTTGAGCGCCTTGACCACATGGATGGGGTTCTGCCCGATCGTTTCGGGATAGACGGCGGGTCTGACGATATCGGCTTGGCTGGCCATGGGACTACCTTCCGGGGTCGGATTCAAAGTGCAACTGACAATACTGTCAATAGACTAACGCTTCACGAATGCGTGCGAAAGCCCCCTTACACCAGGTGTTTGAGATCCTCGGTGAGATAGCCAAAACGCTCCATCTGCTTGTGGTGATCGCGCACGATCTTGCGGATCTGGCGGCGGCTGAGTTGCTCCTTCCACACACCCGCCTTGCCTTCGCGGAAGAATTTCTCGGCCTTCTCCGGCTTTTCGCGGAAACCGTCCACGGCCTCCTGCTTCTGCAGATTTTTGAACTCCGAACGGCTGATGGCGAGATTGAGTTGCTCCGGTGTGGGCCGCAGCAGCAGATGGCGGGCGAGCGCGCCGAACGTCTTGACGGGATCGTTGAGCATGTCCTCGTAGCGCTGCACATAGATCGTGCGATGCGGCTTGCGCGTCCAGCTTTCCACATGCTGGCTCCACGAGCCGTAAACTTCATAGACGCTCTTGTCGCTGACGCCGGTTTCAAGCCCCTTCTGCGCCATTTCCATGATGGCGACATCGACCGTGGTGCTCATGTGGTGCGAGAACGAGATCGCCACGTCCAGCGGATTGCGCACGATGTAAACAGCACCCGACGTCACCGCGAAATTGATCGTCGGCACGCCGCGATCCATCACCAGCGCGTGGTGGGTCTTGATCATCGCGAGGCCTTCGGTGCGCTCGGCGATTTCCTGCTGCACGATGGGGCGAACCTTGGCGATTTCGGCGCGGTCGCAATCCTTCGCAGGCTTGCCCAGATGAATCTCGTATTGCTTGGCCGAAATATCCCAGGTGGTGAATTCGTTCATCTGGTTGATGTTCTGCTCTTCTTCTTCCTCGCCTTCGAGAATCTTCAGAAGATTGTGCAGGAAGGTGCGCGTCCAGGTGTTGCCGGACTTCGGGTACGACGCCAGCCACAGGATTCCCGTGGGCGCATTTTTTGGCTGCGCTGGGGCTGGTGCTGGTTCGGCTTCGGCGACATCGCTCATGGCTTCACTCACTCGGGTAGAAGGGCGTGCTTGAACCACGCTACGCGGATCTGTTCGCCCCTGTTGGTATAACCGACGAAGTTCAGGTTCAAATCATATTCCGGCCACATGGGTTCGCGCTGCTTGCCGGACTTGTACTGGCTGGCCTGGATGATAGCAGCCACGCCCATGATCTGCTCGTGGGGATTTTCCAGCGCCCATTTCTCCAGGACGCCCACCGAAAAGCCGCTGATCTGGTACGACAGATGATGGCGGCGATATTCGGGGGCGACCGCACAGCGATACATCGCAAATCGCGCCCGCAAATGCTCGACCATCCCGAAATTGGCGGTGGAGACGGCCACGAGCTTGCCGTCCAGATAGGCCGCCGCGATCAGCTCGCTTGCCCGGCGCTCGATCTCCACCGCGCTCAAAACCTTGAGATCGCGCCAGAATTCCTTTGCGTCATCCATGATTTTGGGGTCGTCGAGACGCCAGGCGGGACGAAACTCAAATTCTGACATGGCGGACCGATCCAGATGCTGGTCCGATAATACATCAGCGGAACCGGCGGCAAAGCCCATCAGGGCTTTCCAAAAGCCGCAGCCGGATTAAGGTTGCCGCCCCCGGCCGGCCGCCGGGACCTTGGGGAATTTCATGTATCGCAGTCTGCTGGGCGCCCTCGCCACCATCCTCCTGATTGTGGCGATCATGCTCGCGCGTGCAGCGATGGTGGACGTCCCGGCATCCGATGTGCCCGCGGCGGCCCCCATCAATATCGACGGCATGAACGTGGCCCGCCATCTTGCCGAGGCCGTGCGCTTCCAGACCATTTCCTATGGCGGTAAGGCCAATGAGGCTGAGAAGAATGCGGCGCTGGAGGCCATGCGCAGCTGGCTGGCCACCACCTACCCCAAATTTCACAAGGCGGCGACCCGCGAAATCATGGGCGAAAGCCTGCTTTATACCTGGAAGGGCACGAACCCCGCGCTGCCCCCTATCCTCCTGATGGCCCATATGGATGTGGTGCCGGTGGTGCCGGGCACGGAGAAAGACTGGGAGCATCAGCCTTTCTCCGGCGACATTGCGGGCGGCTATGTCTGGGGCCGGGGCTCCATCGACGACAAGGGCAGCCTCATTGCGATTCTGGAAGCCGCCGAGCGCCTCGCCGCCACCGGCTTCACACCCGAACGCACCGTCATGATCGCGGTGGGGCAGGATGAAGAATTGGGCGGCGATGGCGCGATGGCCAAAACATTGGCCGCGCGCGGCGTGCATTTCGCCTGGGCGCTGGATGAAGGCGGCATCATCGCCGATGAGCCGTTCCCCGGCGTGCTCAAGCAAGCGGCTTTCGTGGCGGTGGCGGAGAAAGGCTATCTGAGCCTCGAACTGGTGGCGCATGGCGAGGGCGGGCATTCCTCCCGGCCCTCGCGCGACATGGCCGTGACGCGGCTTGCGGAAGCGGTGCTCAAGGTTGTGCATCATCCTTTCCGTTCCGGCCTGGACGATATCGAGCGCGAGAAGCTGCACATCTTGGCGCCGGCGATGCCGTTTGTGCCGCGGCTACTGCTCGCCAATCTGTGGATCGCCGAGCCCATCGTGCTGCGTCTGCTGGCAGCGCAGTCCGATGCGGATGCGCGGCTTCACACCACGATTGCGCCGACGATGCTGTCCGCCGGCGTAAAGGACAATGTGCTGCCGCCGGTGGCCCGCGCCACGATCAATCTGCGTTTGAATCCCCGCGATACAATCGACAGCGCGGTCGAGCATGTGCGCGGCGCAATCGACGATCCCAAGGTCGATATCGACGTGCTGGACGAAACGCAGACGGAAGCCTCCAAACCCGCCGACATAAACGGCGCGTCCTACAAATTCCTCGCAAAAGAAATTCAGGCATCGTTCGGCAACATTCCCGTCGCGCCCGACATGACAAGCGGCGCCACGGATTCGCGATATTATCAACCGATGGCCGATTCCGTGCTCCGCTTCGTTCCGTTCCGCTTCGGCCCGGACGATCTGGGCCGCGAGCATGGCACCAATGAGCGGTTGGCGGTGGGCAATCTGGCGCCCGCCGTGGCATTCTATATGCGACTGATGAGAGACACGAAGTAGAGTTTGCTTTAGTTTCGGGGTTTGGCACGAAGGGGAGATCGGCATGAAACGCTACATCATTGTGGCCGGCGCATTTGCGCTGGCGGCAGTCTTTGTTCCTGCCACTCTATTGCAATCGAAAGCGACCACCGTGGACAAAGATAATGTGAACACCGCGCCGGGATGGAATCTCGGCGATCTCTACGCCAGCGACGCCGCCTGGACCGAAGCGCGCGACAAGACCAAGGCCGATGCCGGACATCTGGAAAGCTACAAGGGAACGCTCGGCAAAAACGCCGCCAATATGCTGACGGCGCTGGATGCGATCAGTCACGTGCGCAAGGAAACCAACCGGCTTTATGTCTATGCCTCGCTGAAAGCCGATGAGGATGTGAACATCGCGCCCAATCAGGAACGCCAGCAGGCCGCATCCGCACTGCAAACCATCTACAGCGAAAAGACCGCGTGGCTGACGCCGGAAATTCTTTCCATCGGCGAAGATAAAGTAAAGGCGTTCGAACTCGCCTCGCCCGAACTCGCGCACCGCTTCGGTTTCTTCCTCGACAATACGCTGCGCGCAGCCCCGCACACGCTGGGCGTGGAAGCCGAAGGCGTGCTTGCCTCCGCAGGCAATGTGCTGCAGCAGCCCAACGCGGTTTACAGCGTGTTCGCCAATGGCGAAGTGCCCTTCCCCGCCATTCGCCTCGCCGACGGCACCAAAGTGGACCGGCTGGATTCGCAGGCTTACGCGAAATGGCGCACCTCGCCCAATCGCGCCGACCGCAAAAAAGTGTTCGATGCGTTCTGGGGCGCGTGGAAAAAATATGAAGGCACGTTCGGCGCCAACCTCACCACGCAGGTGATGGGCGAAGTGTTCAACGCCAAAGTCCGCCACTTCCCCAATTCGCTGTCGGCCGCATTGTTTGCGGACAACATGCCCGAAGGCGTCTATCGCCAGCTCGTGGCGCAGGCCAATGCCGGATTGCCCACGCTTTACCGCTACCTGCTGCTGCGCAAGAAGAAGCTGCACATTCAGGACGAACTTGCCTATTACGACATGTATCCCCCGATGTTCCTGCCGGAGAATCTCGAGCATTTCACGGTGCCGCAAGCCGAGGAGATGACGCTGGCGGTGACCGCGCCTTACGGCGATGAATACACCGCGATGCTGAAGAAAGGTTTCGCGGGCAATTGGATGGATGTCTATCCGCGCACCGGCAAGGCCGCGGGCGCCTATATGAACGGCTCGGCTTATGACGTGCATCCCTTCCTGCACCTCAATCACAATGGCGATTACGAAGCGCTATCCACCTTCGCTCATGAATGGGGCCA
The DNA here is from genome assembly GCA_035944195.1 of Rhizomicrobium sp. GTDB lineage: Bacteria > Pseudomonadota > Alphaproteobacteria > Micropepsales > Micropepsaceae > Rhizomicrobium. The sequence goes on from DASZBL010000016.1 coordinate 80,168, forward strand.
CGCGATCCACACCCTGCTGGCCGATAGCGTGCAGCCTTACGAAACCTCGGACTATTCCACCTTCACGGCAGAGACGGCCTCCATCTCCAACGAAATGCTGCTCAACGATTATGTGGTGGCGCACGCCAAGACCAAGGACGAGAAGCTTTATTATCTCGGCGAAGGGCTGGAACTGATCCGCACCACCTTCTTCCGCCAGACGATGTTCGCGGAATTCCAGTTGCAGCTGCATGAGGAAATCGAGAAGGGCAACACGCTATCGGGCTCGCGCATGAGCGAGCTTTATTGCGGGCTCTTGAAAAAATATTACGGCGAGGCCGAAGGCATCACGAAGATCGATCCCGCCTATTGCATCGAATGGGCCTTCATTCCGCATTTCTATTACGGCTTCTATGTCTATCAATACGCGACATCCATGGCGGGTGCTGCCCAATTCACCGACGCGATCAACAGCGAAGGCGCGCCCGCGCGCGACCGCTTCATCGCCATGCTGAAAGCGGGCGGCTCGGATTATCCCTATCCGCTTTACAAGAAGGCAGGTCTCGATATGGCGTCGCCCGCGCCCTATCAGGCGCTGATCGCACGCATGAACAAGATCCTCGACGAGATCGACGAGCTGGAGAAATAATCCGCGCTACCTGATCTCGAAACTCATCGTCACATTTGCCGAGATCGTCTGCTCGCCAGCGGCGATCGGCGGCGGTGGCGCTGCGTCGGCGCGTGCCATCGCCATGAACACCGGGCGCGGAGTTTCGCCGCCGCCTTCACTGATCGACACAACCGCTCCCAATTCGATACCCGCCGCTTTCGCATAAGTCTCAGCGCGGTCCATCGCATCTTTCACCGCTGCCGCGCGCGCTTCCGCCAGCAGCGGCTTGGGATCGCGGATCGTGAAGCTGACGCCACCCACCTGATTGGCGCCCGACGACACCAGCGCATCCAGCGCCGCACCCAGTTTGGAAAGATCGTCCACCTTCACGCTGACATTGTTCGACACCTGATAGCCGACGATCCGCGGCGGCTCCGTCGCGTTCTGCTGATAGGGCGTATATTGCGGGGAGACATTGAAGTTCGACGTCTGGATCGATTTTTCCGGAATGCCGAATTTGCGCAGCGCCGCGAACACATCGTTCATCGCGCGCGAATTGGCGGCGAGGGCTGCCGCCGCCGTCTTTCCCTGCGTGACCACGCCGGTCGAAAGCTGCGCGGAATCGGGCACCGCATTGGCCTCGCCCACGCCCGAAACGGTGATGAGCCGTGGCGACGGCTGCGGCCCGGAATCGGCCCTGAGCGCCATCGGTCCCGCAAACAATGCCAGTCCCACGCCCAGCAACGCAGCACTCGCGAATTTTGATGTCATGGACGTTTCTCCCCGTTTCGACCGCCTCACCCTCTCCCGCCCCCGCGGCAAAACTGCGGCGGGAAAAGGGCAGCTTCCGGCGCAAAGACTATACGCTTTGAGGCAGGAATCCTGATAGAAGGCGCCCGTCCCGTAAAAACGGGCCCGTAGCTCAGTTGGTTAGAGCTGGCCGCTCATAACGGTCTGGTCGCAGGTTCGAGTCCTGCCGGGCCCACCAATGTTTTCAAATGGTTGGCTTTTTTGGGATTTCGATTTTTTGCTCTTGCGGCACGCAAACGGCACGCAAAGACCCGATTCGGAGTTGCGATAGAGCGGAATCTGCTCGCCCATTTCCTTCCGGATAGCGCTCACCGTTCCGCCGGAAATACCGCTGCGTTTCACGACCTCCGCATGCGGCAATCCCGAGAGAATGAGAAAGCAAACTTCTTCGCGCTTGGTTTCGCCGATACCGTGTTCCGCCTTCGAAACGATTGTCTTCGCCAGCTCGGCGGCATCCGCGCGCGGTTGATCGATGTTCGCGCGCTTCAGATGGCGACGGACTTCGGCCATGACGCTCTCAATTGCCGCCACGGCTTCTGCGCAATAATCCGGCTCGTAGGGCGCATAGATCGAAGTGGTGGCGTCCGAACCCTTTGGCAGATGACCGAGAAAGAGGCTGATCTGCTCGCTCGGCACTTTCCGTTTGCGCAGCTCGCGCGCCATGCCATGCCGGATCGAATAGGGGCGCACCTTCTCATCAAGACCCGCTTCGTCTCGCAGCAATTGCCAAGCATGGGCGATGGATTCGACTGGGCCGCCTGCATAGGCCACGTACCGCGCATTCAGTTCCATGTCGCCTTGCATCCACGGCAGCAGCGTCGGCGTGACCGGAAGAATGGGGCGGAATTTCTTGTTCTGGCGGCGGCCCGGTGGATTGAGATCAAGCCGGCAATTCGGCTCGTCGAATTGCACGCGCCGCAAGTCGAGGATGGCGCCCGGACGCGCAAGCGTGTTCGCCGCAACGACCAGATAAGCCAACATATGGCGCGATTTCGCTGCATCCATCAATCGCGCGAGTTCTATGGCAGCGATAGGCCGTCCCTTGGGCTCGCGAGAACGGCGTTCTTCGACGGTTTCGAGGCTGAAGATGTGCGGTGCCTCGCTGAGTTCCTGCCATTTCACCGCGCGGTTCAGCGCGGCTCGTCCCACCGACAAAATGCGATCAATGCCACTCGCGTTAGCGCCTTTGCTCTTCAACCAAGCTCGAAAGCGGCGCTGTTCGTTCGGTGTGATGTCGGCAACCGTGCATCCGGTCCAGAATTCCGTCCAATACACGAGTCCATTCCATTGCGTTCTCGAACTGGGAAGGTGCTGCGCGTGATCGTCCCAATAAGTAATCAGGACGTTGTCGATCGAGACTTGGTCTGGCCTGCCTTTGGTGGCGCGGTCGTTCTCGATGACCCAGTTGGCAAGCGCGAGGCTCGCCTCCTGAAAATCTGTTGTGCCAAGGCTGACGCGGCACGTCTGGCGGCTGCGTCTGTCATACCAGGTCCGGCACCACGCGCCATCGGCATGCTCTCGCCCGGGCTTCTTGCTGAGCCAGTAATTTCCAATCTGGCCCGGCTTAGGCTTGGTGTTGATTCTTCTGCGCATGCGTCAACCGATTGCTGCCTCAAATACGCTCCGATCTGGTCACCAGTATAGAAAACTCGCCGCCCAATACAAACACACCCAAGTTTGCCCCGCAGGCGTTCATTTCGAACCGTGCAGGGCTTTACGTGCAGCAGAAATGCCGCCTGCCGCTCATCATAAAGTTCAGGTGCGTTCATATGTGGGCATGCTGGCTGCGTTGTATCACTCACAATGGGAACGCCGTTTCCACAGATTTGAAACCGATGCCTGCGCCAACGGCCATGTGGGGATCAAGAGGTCAAGCATCATCAACAAGATATCGTTCGCACGCTTTTTGATTTCATCTACAGCGGCGGCGCCAGCCAAGGTAAACTTCGCGTAACGCGCACAAATATAGGCCGAACCTGTGCAAACAGAAGGACGCAAAGGCATGCCAGATACACGATGGTATACATTGAAGGAGGCTGCGGAGCGCTTGCGAATTTCCACAAAGACATTGAGCGGCATTCTGAGACAGCATCCGCATTGCGCGCGCGTCGGGCGGAAGTTTATTATATCCGATACGGACCTGACGCGCCTCTACGAGACATTGAAATCCCAATCGGTCTCGACAAACAGGGTGAGTGGTCGCACCACCAGCGTTCGAGCGTCCCCATCCGACGCGCAAGTGTATGCGAGATTGGCGAAACTAACTGCAAAACCCAAGCCGAGCAGCGTGACGTCAACGGGCATAATGCGTTCCAAGCGCCGTCGACAGAGACCTCCTGGCGGCTCGACTTGAAACCTTGGTGGCCGCTGGGGACCCTCCGGGAATTGTTACTAATCGTCGGCACTTGTTGACAATATACCTACGATACGTAACAATACGTTATGCTTCGTGAATCACGTCCCGCCGAGCGCGCCCTCGAACTTGCCCGCAAGCGTGGGATCGCCCGCACGCGCGATTTTCAGGCCGCGGGCATATCACGCACCTACCTCGGACGCCTCTGCGAGCAGGGAAAACTCATCAGACTCGGACGAGGGCTTTATCAGGCCGCCGATTTCGAAAGATTTCATGCCGCGCATGACCTCGCGGAAACGGTACGGCTGGTGCCAAACGGCGTGATCTGTCTTCTGTCTGCCCTTCAGGCCCACAGCCTTACGACCCAAGCACCTCACGCAGTCTGGCTGATGATTGGTCATAAGGCCCGCGTGCCGCGCATCCCGTTTCCCCATAAGGTCGTGCGGGCATCGGGGAAGGCATTTTCGACGGGGCGTATGAAGGTTGCCATCGAGAGTGTGGAAGTCATTGTCACCGACCCCGCCAAGACGGTCGCCGATTGTTTCAAATATCGCCGCCACGTCGGCATCGATGTCGCAATCGAGGCGCTGAAGGATTGCCTGCGCCAGCGCAAAGCAACGCAAGCCCAGCTCTGGCGCTATGCCGGTATCTGCCGAGTCCAACCGATCATGCGTCCCTACCTTGAGGCACTCGCATGAAGGAAGAACCCAAGAATGTCGCCGCATCGATACGGCAGCGGCTGCTCAATGCGCGCAAGGGAAAACAGGATTTCCAGCGCATGCTGCTGCAATACGCCATCGAGCGGCTCCTCTTTCGGCTGTCCCAATCATCCTTGCGTGACAGCTTCATTCTCAAAGGCGCCATGCTCTTCGCGCTCTGGACGCCGGAGCCGTTTCGATCGACGGGCGATCTCGATTTTCTCGGCTTTGGTCCGAACGATGTGGCAGCAATCAGGAGTGCTTTCCAGACGCTTTGCACCGAACCTGTGACAGACGACGGCCTTAGCTTCGATCCAAAGAGCATCGAAGTCGAGACGATGCGCGAAGAAGAAGAATATCAAGGCGCGCGCGTCCGCCTTCGTGCTCATCTCGGCACTGCTGTTATTCCGCTTCAGATCGACATTGGCTTCGGCGACATCGTGCATCCAGCTCCCTTGGAACTTGATTATCCAGTGTTGGTTGCCGACCTTCCAGCGCCGCGAATTCGTGCCTACCCGCCCCAGACCGTGATCGCGGAAAAACTTGAAGCAATGGTCCGGTTCGGCGAACTGACGAGCCGCCTCAAAGATCATTACGACATCTGGGCGCTATCGCAGATTTTTGGATTCAAGATGCACGATCTTGTCACGGCCATAGAGAAAACCTTTGCGCATCGCAAGACAGATTTTCCTTCAGACATTCCGCTGCCACTTACGGATGAATTTGCCCGCCATCAAGCCAAGCTTGCACAGTGGAAAGCCTTCCTAAAACGCACCTCGCCAACAATGATGCCGCCGCCATTTCCGGGATTGCTAGCAGAGCTTCGAGGATTCCTTGGGCCGGTGATTTCGGCGTTGCAGGATAGTCCATCCGAGATCACGGCTGAATGGCGGCCAGGGCAAGGGTGGAGCTAAGCGGCGCTGCAACGGCAACTCCTTCCCCCCTTCGCCACATGAGCAGCATTTGATTTCTTTCGTCAGATTCAAACGACACGGGGCATAGACGAAGGCACTCCATTCATATGCGAGGGGTCACAGGTTCAATCTCTGTCGCGCCCACCTTTCCCGCATAGTCGCGCCAACCGCGTCAGTTTCTTCCAAGCCCTAAGGATTGTTTGTCGATGGAACACTAAGAAGAAAATGTCGGCCTTGTTCCTTATGATTGCTCCAGATGGATCGATTTTTCTTGCCGGTGGACAGGCCGGCGTTTCGTGCAACATCGTTCGGCGATGAAGACTAACAGCCATCGGAATGAGAACGGCAGCGGTTCGATCTATACCATGCAGGAAGCAGCAGAGCGGCTTCGTATTTGTCGGCGCAATTTGCAAGAATTGATCAAACGCTATCCCTTCTATTTTCCAAATGGGAGACGCAAACTGTTCACGGAAAATGATTTGGCTGCGCTCATAGCCGCGCTTCGCAATGAGGCTGCGGAATGCCACTCAAACCTGCGCCGTCCCATAAAGGCGGTACGCCCTACCGGTCTGCCCGCGAAGCCCATTTCGGGGTCTATCTGGGCCGAAGCACAAAGGCGTCTGGCTGTGCTACGGCGCAAAAAGCCCCGAAGTCCGAAGAGAGAAAATTGATCGCAGCATGTATGCAGAACTCTTACAGCTAGAAAAATCGCTTTGTACTATTCGCTAACTGGAGAAAAATCGCCTTTTTTCCGGATTCTGCGGCCTATATCCAGAAAATTGATCGAGAGCTTCCTGCGACGCTTGTCTCGCCTAACCCCTCCTGCCCCCCCCTCAGGCCGGGCCGCTGGACTTCCGCTTACCCGATGCCGCTGCGACCACTTCACCACACTGGCAACGTTGACGACGAAGGTCTTGGCCACGGCCCGGCAGGGCTGGCCCGCTTCAGCCGCCGCAACAATCCGCTCGCGGAAATCCAAGGAATACGCTCGCGCCGTCCATACTGGCCTCCATTACAGCGAGAATCTTGAATCAGACTCGCGACAGCTTGGGAATCCCCTTCCGATCCAGAAAAAGTCGATCATGCTCTAGAACCAAAGTTTAGCCTGAGACAATAGCCCGACTCGCGCGACAATATTGGTCCAAGGTCCGCAAGTCGTGCGGCAACCTTGACTTTTGCGTGTCTTAATTAAAGGCTTTCAAGTACTGTGGCGGCCGGCGGCAGGGGGCGGAGGCATGCAAAGCACTATTTGGGACCACATTTCTAGGTGGGCCTTTCCTGCGTTCTTTTTTGTCATTTCGCTCTTCGGGTCAATAGTTACCTTGGACAGCCTGGGGGTGGGTATACCTTGGGTAATTGTGACGATCCTCGTCATAATTATTCTATTTTTACTTGCCCTGGTTTTCGTATTTGCACGAAAAAAACTGGAAGACCCCATAGACGTCTTGTTATTCCATTTTATCCTTCCTACTGACGGAATAAAGCCATTCTACAATTTGCTTATCGACTCGGCGTCAAAATGCCTTGAAAGATTAGGAGATAGAAAGTGGTTCTTAGTTCCGCGAATCCCTACGAACTCATTCGATAAACTGGATATCTGGCAGAAATACGACGGGGTCGCTGCACTCAAACGCATTACAGGTGGAATATTGTTGCTGGCTGACGATCCTGATGAGAATTTCGATCGAATTATAGCGAGCGTTGAAAATACCGAGATTCCTGTCGTTATGGTCGATGTTTATTTTAATCCAGTGGGATACGACGTCCGCAATCGAGCGAAAATGCCATGTTTTGTCGGGGGCAATGAGGTTCAAGGCGGGCAATTGGCTGCGGAAATACTCCTAGAACGAATCAAAGCTGCGTGCGCCGGAAGGGAACAGGAAACGAAGATCATCATAATTCGCGGGGGCAATACCGCCTGGGAACTACAACGGATCGAGTCATTTAAAAAGGTTGTGTCAGAAACACTAGGGTGCGCATACGTTGAGACTGATTTTCTTTTTTACCAACGAGATGAGGCGTTCGAGGCTGTGTACCGCCTTCTATCATCCATGAATGATGAAGAGCTCGGATTTTGTTCTGGCATCTTTGCGGCGAACGATGACATGGCGATTGGTGCTAGAAACGCAGTCCGCGAGGTCAGCAGGACAAAAGGCATTGCAATCAACTCTTGGATTGTTGGTTACGATGGCACGCCAGAGATGAAACGGCTAATAGACCGCAACGACGACTATCTTGCTGGAACTATTGATGTAAAAATCAAGGAACAGGCCGAAACAGCAATTTACGTAATGAAGCAACTCGTAGAAGGCAATCCGCCCAAGGATCGCGTTCGCCTCATCAATCCTCGAAAGTACACAAAGCTGTAGCGGTTAGCAGTCCTTCAGGGCGACGGTGAGTTTTTCAAGAGCTTCGCAGAAATAATCATCGTCTCGCGCGAGAGATATCCGAATTAGGGCCGGGCTATTATGCCCTGGACAAAAGAATGGACGACCGGAGATGACGCCAACTCCGTTTCCCTCGAAGACCTCGCTGGCGCCCTTTTCATGCTTGTTGCGCAACTCTACCAAGACTAACGTGGACCCTTCCGGCTTATATATACAACATTGTCCAAGATTGGTGCGTGATAAGCGATTGTAGTTTCTAACGCAGACTTCGTGCAGTCTGTGCACTTCATCCTTCCAATGTTCGTCGGCGAATATTTTCGAGAACAGCAAGAGCGTATTAAGCGGCAATTCAAATTGAACAACTTCAAGCGCTTGCTTAATTTTCTTGTTCAATTCCTTGCTATTCGAAATCGTCACCGCGATCTTTTCGCCGCCGAGTGCGAGTGTTTTTCCAGTATCCCATATCGACACCCACTCGCAGTTATCTTCGCAACATTCCCAGACCGCGGGGACTGAAAACGGAGTCTGTACGCCTGCCAACAAAAAGCAATGGTCGACAAAGAGGATCGCATTAGTTGATGCACATATCGCGCGGAGGGAAGAAATCTCTCGGGCGCTCCAAACTGATCCGGTTGGATTGTCGGGGGAAGCAACTAGGATAACCGCCATTTCATCAATACGCGTCGTATTTAAAACTTCACGCAACTTGTCAAAGGGAAGTCTGCCTTCCGGCAGGTTCCGAAAGACCGTTGATCGGCGAAATCCACGTATTTCATCAGCAAGCAGAATCGGTAGATCGAAAAACGGTGACGCCGTTATCAGATGCACCCCCGATTTGCCACGGTCCCGAGAAAGCTCAATTAGCGCAGTCAATATTCGACTTATCGCTATTGAGCCCGTAATTGCAGTTTGTAAGGAGTGTTGCTTCGAATCGAGCCCCAGCACAAAAGCCAGCCTCGTCAAAAGTGCGGCTTCCGCCAAGCCAATCTCGCTTTTGTATGTTTTGTGAGCGTTTGCCGAGAGAGCGTGCAACACCTCTGCCGTTGCTTGCGTCTTAAGCGATGAAAAAAATCCGCTGATTGGCAACGTCGGGTATCCTGACGCGAGATCAAGAATCTGTTGTTGCCGAACACGCATCTGTTGTGCCGTCAGCGAATGATCCAAAAGAATTCCCCAATTAATCGCAATTCAATGACCATCTTTTCTGTTTTGCTTAGGCCCCCTCGTTTTTCTCAATAGAAATTCAGTTTGTTTTGGTAAGTTATAATCCGGCAGAGCTCCCACCTGTTCATACCCCAATCGTTTGTATAGCCGAGCAGCTTGTGGATTTATGTCCGAAACGAAGAGGTACAGGTTTGAGGCATCTGGAAAAAGTGTGTCTTCAAAGAACCTCATCAACTTCGTGCCAATCCCGGTGTTTCTATGATCGCGGCGAACGCATAAGTACTCAACCAACGGTTCGCCGCCCACTCCAAACTCTATCGTTGCAAGAAATGCAATGATTTCCCCAGTCGGTGAACGTATTCCATGAATCACAATCTGATTGTTGCTCAATGAGGCCATGCATTGGTCAACCGAAAATGCAAGTGATTTCCAAGGATCGGTCGTCGCCATCATTTCGGCGCAAATATCGATATCCTGGTGATTTCGTATCACATCGATCAGTGGCGGTTGGTTCGGAATGGAGTTCTCGCCATGATGTCTCGTTTGTGCATCGGTGGTAATGGACCTTGCCCGTTGGCGACGATCAGCCGGATGTGATTCTATGCGCAAACCTAAGCAATTCAACGCCAACGTCACTGCCGATTTGGCGGAAGCGAAGCCAATGGTCCAGCCGTGCGCTCCGTGACCCGTATTGTGAACGAGTAACCTACTGCCAAGTTTTTCTATCGCTATTTTTGTTCCCGTCTTCCTGAACGGTCGAACGCCAGTCTGTACGCGATCAATTAGGTGTAGAGGAATCTTCGGCGCATCCATCCCCAATGCATGACATAATTTTGGATACTGATCGTAAATGAAGGCAACCGATCTGTCGTATATTTCGTGCTTAGGCAAAACGTCGGCTACATTGGGCACGAAATAGGAACCCACATAGAACCCTCGCTTCTGGCGGAATATAGCATGATCCCCCGCGCCGACCCCGAAGAAGGGGCCTGTCGACATGGGCTGCGGTATAAACATTGACTGACCAAAAACGGGGTATGAGTCTGCGTCTCGAAAGACAGAATTAAATCCGAGGCAGTTAAATATCAGATCCGTGTCAAGTGTTTCGAGATCTTCCGGCGAATGAAATTCGCGATATTGGAAAGTAGCTCCGTTGGCTAAGGCTTGATTAAAAAGCCACGGGAGCAAGACGGATGGATCACACAAGAAGCATTGATATCCGATTGCAAAATCATTGCCCACTACGGTCGGAGAAAAATCGAGCCTGCGAAATTTCGAGAATTCCAGATAGTTGAGCTTCCTAACATGAAAGCTGTCCTCCAGAAGATCATTAGAACCGAACTCAAAAACATCGATTCTTTGGGCAGCTTCGTGAAAGATTGGCAAGGATTGGATGTAAGTCAAAGTCTCTTTGGCCCATTCTACCTGCAGCCGAAAGATCGCCGCTTCCGGTTCCCATGGCAAAAAAGGTGTCAACACGCTCGCGGCTACCGCCGACGTAGTCCCCAACGGCTCACGAGCTGCCAATATTTGGGTCTGAACACCAGCTTTTGTCAGTAGATGCGCGGTCCACATTCCGATGATACCTGCGCCGAGAACCGTTGCTTTCATAGGTCAGTCAAGTCCATATCGTACTGCTCGTTAAGTTGTCGAACTGCGCATCTGCTAATCTCTTCCAAATTGTCGAATGTAATATCTGGTAGATCGAATCCTATAACCTCCCTAAATGCGCTGGCCGCAGTAGATGTCGCCCTCATAAGTCCGGGTTCAACTATCTCGAGCCCATCAAGGCGCTGTCCCTCCTGATTAATTTGAGTAGCGATCGTCTCGGTAATGTTTTCCGGCAAATCTAGATGTATTTTGCCAAATTTATCGATCTTAATTGGATAACCACCGACAAGACCATTGGGACCCGGCGCATGCAGGGTTCTTGAGCGATTATTGAGAATTGCGTCGAGCAAAATTGACGCCGAGGAGACCGTGACCGATTGCCCTGCCAATCCACGCATTCGGGGCAACGTGTCTCTGAATAGCTTGAATGGCCAATCCTCATTTCGAAAATAAAGAAGCTTTCCCCGTTCTCGTATCTGAATTTCAAGGCCGTATGGACAAGAGTTAGGGAGAGTTGGGGAGGGTGCATTCAAACTCGTATAATGATGGCAAACTAAGCGGATTTGCACATCAGCGGGGTGAATTTGATATTCTGCTGCAAATGCCAGCTTGAGACCGGGCACTACATTCGCGATGTTGCCAATACCCACGCTGGGAGCGCAGGGGCGACGGCTTAAAAATCGATTTACCGCATCTGGGTAACAGCCGTTGACAAAGGTAGCTCTTGATTGCGCACCATGGAGAGCTTCAGAAATTTTGAATGGGAGCAATCCATCAAGGGCGCACCACATCCCAGGGCCCGCTAATTTCGCAATGTCACGACGATTGCTCGGAAGCCGTTCGATCTTCCACCAAGGAAAAGGAGTAGTGGCATTGAAGACCACTTCAGGCTCGTAGCGAATCAAAAGCTCTATGTGCCGATCGACATCAACTAAGTCGCATTGCTCAAAGGTTATTTTGGGATACAAGTCCCACTGAGCGAACACGTATCTAGACAGATTTACGCGTCGTTCAAGCTGTTCCCTATTTCTTGCTACGACAACGAACTCCAGTTGGGGATTCCGAAAAACAAGTTGCTCCAAGACTTGGCCGCCAATAACTCCCAAACCTAAGATAATAAGCCGCCGCGTCATTCAGCACCTTAGAGCTCCAAAACTAAACTTTGAAAATGTTTTCTGGTCGCCCCTTAAGGGCGCTCAGAGTGTTGCTTATCCAAATGTTCTTTAGATTTTCGAGCGACTCAGGCGATTTCCATGCATTGTGGGGCGCTAGATGGACTTGATCCATCTTCGCGAGCGCGGACTGCTCAAGCTCCGGCGAAATCTCGACAGAATATCCCGCGACCCGCCCTGTATTAAGGGCAGAAATCATAGCATGTGTATTAACCAGGTGCGGGCCCGCCAAGTTCACGATGATCGCTTTAGAACACCGATCAAGAAGCGCACCCCCGATAAGGTCCCTATTTGAACTAGGACCCTCGAGTTCAGTTGCCATGGTCAAGCATATGACTTCGGCAGTCTCGAATATATCTTCCATTGAAACAGTTTTTACGTCACGCCGACGGGAACGATTCCAAATTTTGACGTTCATCCCGGCGGCTTGAAGCAACGCCGATACACGGCTACCTATGCTCCCATATCCCAGTACGCCTGCAGTTCTGCCCTTCAAGTTTATTCCTTGTCGCCCCTCAACTGGGCGCTTTTCCATCTTGTCCTTGAACTCCAACAAGCGTTGACGAGAATGCAGCAATATCTCACAGAGAATAGTTTCAGCCACACTCTCGGTTGAATAATGCGGAATGTTTTGCAAAATTACGCCATGCTTCGCCGCCTCCGATGGGCTGGCCCAATCCATACCGGTTATATCCGTTGATATAGACTTCAGCGACCGCACATTTGGATGGGTATAGAAATTGGTGTCGAGGTGTTTGACAATGTCATAATTTAACATAAGAACATCGTATCCAGCGCACATATCCGCAAGACCCGATTGCGTAATATTGTCAGCCTCATAATACTGGACCTGAGCTTTTTTGCGGATAACATCTAGATCTGCACCCTCGATCATACCGGGGATAGTCGCAACTAAGACTTTCAGATTTGGCATTTATTTCCCCCCTTTCGACTGTAATTGGATTCGGCCTTCTACTTATGAAGCTTTTACTGGTGAAAGTCTAGTTTATCGGGCGATTCGCTGGGTCAATCGCACCCAAGCGGTTAGACACCAATCGTCCTGCTAAACCGGTGACAATTCACGCGAAAGGCTGGCCGCACCGTAGAAGAGATAGAACAACGGTTCGTCAAAGACTTGGCGGTGTTTTGGACGTAGCTCGCCAGCCAGGAGCACGCGTCGAAAGTCGAGGGCCGTGTGTAATATGTGTGAGCGGAAGTTCGCCAGATGCCGGGGCTGCGTCCGACGAAATTGTTGGGTTCGTCGGACGCAGCCCCGGCAATAGCCTTTGCACGCCGATTTCGCTTCATAACATCTGTCTGATCAGTTGATGTTCATCAGGTAAGTTTTGTCGCAGTACATAATCGCTGAGGATAAGCGTCCGCCTACCTTGTTGGCCCAATTGATCCAAAGAGTGCGGAACACCAACGACCAAGCAAGACTTAGTGCCGACGACTATCGCGTCGTTGTTTCGGCTAACAATAAGTGGAACGGGCACACCGTTGAGCGACGTTCCGGAGTGGCACGTGAGCCCATCGAGTTCCAGTAGACGCCTGAGCGCAGCTAATGCTTGCATCTGATCCGCGATGTTTGGCTCACCGGGTGGCGCTCCATAGAGCGCATAACGCAACAACTGAGCGCCAAGACGACGATCCAGACGGTTCTTTAGGTGTTGGTTGTGATAGTGCCGCAAACAGCTCTCGCAAGATCGGTCACAATGTGCTGGACAATTTTCGAGCAAATCGAGTGCACTCTTGAGAATGTCGGCAAGATGCCGACCCGCGAGCGCGGAATAACCGGCACCTCCCGACAGCGTGTCGAACAGATAGACGTCGAGATGGAGTTCGGCACTCTCCTGGGTCGGCACAATTCGAAAACCAGCCCCAAATTCAGATGCGTCCAAGTCCAATTGAGGATGGCGACTTGCGCTTAGCCGGAATGCTTCCGCGATGGAATAGAGACCGTCCTCTAGCGCACGAAGCACCACGGTGTCGTGCGTATCCGTGTTCAACGGCTCGGCGATGGTGATGCGAACCAGCAGCAAATCGGTAGAAAAGACGTGACCGAGAAAAACGTTTTGGAACGTTCCATTGCAGCGGGTAGGCGCTTTTGGCGATACGAATGATGGTTCGATAGCATAAGGCCGTTGATGAACACCGACTGGCGGCTCCTCCGCCGACGCGCGACCGCATTTGTCACAGATCCAAAAGCCCTGATATGTGTCGTCAGCGAGTTGACCTTTGTTGGTAGTGATCAATCGGCGGTCCGTCGCCACGGTAAACATCGCGCACTCTCCAATAGCTTCCAGATTCATCACGTCCGCGCCATCCACGGGGACGGGATATTGCGCGCCCGTCGCGTAAGTAATGTCCTGGTCTCGGTCATCCTCGTCCAAAGCTCGACCGTCCTCAGGCGTGAACACCTGTGGCACAATCATCCGGCTGGTCTGCAACTCGACACCACAAATGGGACAGGTGCTGCCGGCTTCAGCCGTCTCGCCTATGTCGCGCACATAGCTGCAATTATCGCAATGAATTAGGGTTTTCGTGTCGGCAAACAGTGGCGCCGCCCGGTCGTGCGTCGTAGGCAGGACGTTGGCGACGACGCCGCCTGATCGATAAGTTTCCTTGTTAATGACGATTAGACGACCTGGGGCATATTCGCTTAGAGCCTTCTGAATACCTTGTTGCGGCCGTTCGATGATTTCCATCTTTCTCTGCTGTGAGCCTTGAACGAGCGTCAACCTTTCGATGAGAAAACTCGTCAGATCGGTGGGAAACGCGTAGCTCGGCAGAAGGCCATTGTCGAAGAGGAAATCCATCAGTTCTGCATCTTCGAGGTTTCCGCGGTCGTCGTCCTTCTCGTCGCTATCGTCGCCAGAGGCAACAGGCCTTGGCACATTTTTCTTGATCTCTTCGAGTTCATCGATCAATCCCTGAGCCACCGACTGAATCCATCCGTCACGAGTCTGCGGCTCGGTCCGCAAATTCTGCGGCAACCATGTGCTGATGGTGCGTCGCAGACCGCCAGCCTCAGCAATCACATGGTCTCGAAGCCATTTGACGAATTCGCCAAAAGTCGGAACCTGTTTGGCGTCGCCGTGGAAAAACTCGCTTGCTTTGCCAAGAGCCCGAAAAAGGGCCGAGGTCGCACCGCCGACCTCGATTTGATGATCGTCCATGAAGCGATGAAAGAAGGTCTGCACCAAAAACGAGTTGACGTGTCGGCGTGCAATCTTCGGATTGTCGGTCTTGATGTCAGGGTTGCGTGGCGCGCCGGCCACGATCTGGCGTGGGTTGTTGTAATAGTAGCTGTCGTGTGGTCCGTTTTGCGCATAGGTCAAAACCGAAGAGACTGACGATCCTCGGCGGCCGGCTCGGCCAGCGCGTTGCTGATAATTTTCGCGTTGGGGTGGGACGTTCCGAAGACCAACCGCCACTAGGGAGCCGATGTCGACCCCAACTTCCATCGTCGTCGTACAGCTTAGTACGTCGATGGGACGGTCGCGGTCGCTGAGGCGAATGTCGCGGAAGCGCAACTCGAATTGTTCGGTGGTGGCATGCACACGCGTGTTGTCGCGGTTGGACAACTGTGCAGTATGCTCTTCTACAGAGATGCCTCGCAGATGAGCTTTGGCTTCGAGTGTGAGTTGGACGGGGTTGCGCCAAAAGCCCTTGCGGGCGCGGATATACTCGCTGATCTGCGGATTGAGGTCTTGTACGCGATCAGCACCGCAGGCGCTACAGCGTCCCGAAATGGTGAAAGGACGTAGCTCTGTGCAGTCCGCGCATTGGTGCCAGGTCTCCGTGAGTGCGGTGACGATCTTGATCTTGCTGGGATCTAGAAAGTGATTTTCCGCGTTGCCCTTCAGTGCAAGTTCTGAGCGCAGCACTGTTTCGAGGGGTTCAATGGCCGCAAGCGTGACATTGAGAATTCCGGGAAGGCGATCACGCAGGGGCCGACTGAAACGACCATTGGTGCCCGGCGTCGCCGTCCAGAAGCCAGCCGCCTTGGAGCGCAATTGCTCGGTCACCTCGCGATCGAAGCCATGTTTGTCGGCGGCTTCCGCGATCCAAGCGCGCGCCAATTGTTCAACAAGCTCGGGCGCGATTCCTGGCACGATCTTGGACAATGGATCGACGAGCTTGCCAGCGGCCTTTTGACTAGGCCCCAGATAACCCACCGATGTGCCGATCAGGGAATAGTAGCGCCCACAGAGTTGCTTCAAGAGAGCGATCGTGTAGCGGGGAGGCGGCGCGCCTGGATCAAATTCGAGCAGCAGATGCCCCAGCTCTTCATCTTCATGGTCCTTTTTCAGACGCTCGATCTGATTCTCAATCGTGGCAGCGTCATTGCGATCGAAGAGCGGCAGATTGAAGTCCCTCAACACAGTGAGAACAGCCGTATACACATGTCGTGTCGGCTTGGGCTCATAGCCTGCATCTGTCAGCCGTTTCGCAGCCAGAAGCAGGATCTGACGAAAAATATCCTGCTCAACTTCGCGTGGAATATCACGCGCGAGTCGGGCTGCCTTTTGTCGGCCGTCCGAAAACAGCAGGACCTTACGCCCCCCATTGGGAAACGTTCTGTCCTCTTCTCGCGCCGGCGGTTGTATATCCAATTGAGTCTTGACGAGATTGGCGAAGGGAGCCTCTCCCTTGGTCGAGTGATCCATGATCGCCGAGCGACCGGCCCGCATCGCCGTCGTATTGCAGATAGGACAATCGATGAATTTCACGCCGTTGCGACCGAAGTCACCAGCACCATCCGGCAAAAAGACACGCCGAAAGCCGTCGCGACCCACGGGCATTTCATAGACAAGCTTGCCACTTCTCACATCGAGCCAAGCCTCAATGCAACTGGCTGTTTGCTCGGGGTGCGGCTCCGCTTCGATGAGTAACTCCGCTTCGACCAAGGGTGTTTGATGGCCTTCGCGCAGATGGCCGCTGGGGATATGCCACAGGAAATCACCGTGGGCGTCAGTCATATAGCCACGGAGGAAAGCGCTGCCGCACTCACGATGAGTAAAGAGTTCGTAGGCCCGCGCGCCGCAATCGCACGCATCGCGCAAATGTGTGTGAAGGCGCCCGATGATCGCGTTCGCATCGTGAACCCTGGCATCTGGACAGGCAGTGTCGGCGCAGGCGTAGAGGCCTGGCAGGCCACGAAAGAACATATGAAGACGCGTTGGCAGGAGGATGCGTCCGTCGCGTAATCGTTTCGCAAACGTGGCAAGCGCTAGGAGTGTAGCTGTCGCCCGATCCGCATTCTCGCATTCGGGGAAAAGTGCCGCCTGCAATTCAGGCAGCGCGGATGCCTTACCGGACACTAGACTAATGAGCAATTCTAGTGGGCCAAACCCGCTCAGAACATCGTAGAGATAGTCGGCCAGATCATCCTCAGCCTGAAGCTTGCGCCAAGCGAGGCGTTCGGCCAATTGCATAACTGCTGCTCGGGCTCGGCCTGGATCGGTGGCCTGCGTCTGAAACGCTGCAAGATCAAAACTAGCGAGCGCTGAAGCTGTGTGTCCGTCACCGGTCTTCTGTCCCCCGCGGCGCTCTCGCTCTCCGGTGATCAACGCAAATTTGCGGGCGGAATCGCGGGCGAGCCCGGTGAGATCGCAGGCAAACTCCGTGACGGCGCGTTTGGCATCTTCGCCTTCACCGAGACTGGCGCTGGTCAAGATATAGCGAACACGCTCCCTGGGGACATCGAGACGCGCCGCCAGCCGACGTAACAGAAGCGCCACTTCGGCGCCGCCGGCGCCGCGGTACATATGGGCCTCGTCCAGGACTAGAACCAGTTCATTGCGAGGATCGGCGCGCAGCCAATCCCGTGTCTGGCTGAAAATGGGCCGTTCGATTGGCCGCATGAGCATGTACTCCAACATCGAGTAGTTGGTGATGAGAATGTCGGGGCACCAGTTCTGCGTCTCATGACGAGTCAAGAGCTCACGATCGCCAGCTTGCGTCAGCAGGCGGCGATCCCAATGTCGCATGCGCCGCGGGCCACCACGCGTTTGTCGGATTTCCTCCTGCGCGGCACCGAAGAACGCTGCGATATCCTTCGCCGGCCACTGGCCGATGGCGCGCAAATCCGCGACCTTGTCGGCATGCTGCAACAGTGGAAGGTAGAAGGATTCAAAAAGTGGCGCGATACGCTCGCCGTCCCGCCGGGCACTGCGCGGCCCAGGGTAAGGCGTTCGCCCTGTGTAAGTGGCGAAACGAACCGGACGTCCCCGCTTCGCAGAAATGACGGCCGATGCTCCAGGTTCGCCGAAGAGCCGCCGGATTCGCGAATTCTGGTCGTTTACCAGGGCGTTCATCGGATAGAGCAAGATAGCGCGGCAGCCGGACAGATGAGCCACGGCGGCGTTGCGCGCAGCTTCGAGTGCGAGGTGACCGATGATCGGCATCAGAAAGCTCTCGGTCTTGCCCGAACCGGTGCCAGTCGCGACGATCAAATCGGAGGGATCCTTTGAAAAAAAATGTTCGAGCGCGCGCGCTTGGTGCACATAAGGCCGAGGGAATACGCCAACATTCAATTGGGCGAGGGCCGTGAGAGTTTCCTTTACGGCATCAGGGACGACGAGCTTCTGATAGACTTCGCCGAGTTCATAGACAGGGGTCGACTCCACAAAGGGAACTTGGCAAACAGCGCCGTCTTCCTCCAGCAAGGCTCGGCGCTCGCGGATCGCCGCTTCGTTGCGAATGTGGTACTGCGCTTCCAAATAGGAGCGCAGGCTTTCGGCAAGGCGTCCTGACGTGGCATGGACACCGTGTTCAGCAATATCGTCGGGCCGCGACATTGATATTCCCCCTCTAGGTTTGTAGGACGCGAATACCGAGCATTGCAGCGACATCTTTCAGCAACGGCAGTGCGAAATCATCGATGTATCGGTCGGAATTATCACTGGCGTCGCCCCATGAAACGCCCAGAACGCGCGCCTCGGGTGCCGGTAAATCGAATTTGAGTTCAAATCTGTGCGCGTTGCCGACACGTTGCAAATTGATCGTTCGCGGCGTTGCGTAACTTTGATCGAAGCCGAACCGCAGACGGTAAGCCATGTCGCGCGAAATTTGGACGGCATGCGCCAATTGCGCACCGCCGCCGCGAGAATTGAATAGGCCTAAATAGTCAGGACGATCAAAACTCCAACGTGCCGCTGTCCTCGGCCGGAATAACCGGAGGGTCGGTGCAGGTTCCTGAAATTCTTTAGCCTCGAGCCAGAAACCGGGACGGCGACGAATGCGAAAGACGTCCGGCGCATAGATTTCGAGGGTGTCGTCTTCAATATCGGCCTGAGGTAGCAGTTGCGCCGCAGCCCATGCCAAGGTGCGCTCTGTCCAGGTTGCGAGCGGTTCCGACACGCCTAGCCAGTTGGCAACACTCTCTTCTGCAAACGCTGTGTCAGCGCCCTCAGCGCCAACAAAATAGCGCGCTGGTCCAATAGAGTAAATTGGCCATTTGAACATCTGTTTGAGTGTGCCCGTTGGAAGGCCACCGACAATGAGGACGATTTGTGCGGCACTTGCGCGAACCAAGCGCACGGGTCCGGGAATCCAATAGCCATTACCCAAATGCACGATGTCACCGCAATGCTCAATCTGATCGCGAACAAATTCATATGTCGAATGTCGTGCAACCATGGCGCTGCTTATGTTATCCAGAGGCAAGAACCGCAAATTGCGGTCGAGTGCCGCGAATATTCGAGTTGTGTGCACTGGCTGGCGGTCGATCTCCCCGGTGCGGAGATAAGGCGCCCATACCAAGGTGCGGATATGGTCCGCTACAATAGCGGCGTACAGCGCCGGCAACGGACCTCGGCAGCGAAGCTCCCCTGCAAGCAATGCCTGCGCCTCCGGTGCGTCAAGCGGGCATACCGTCAGGCTCATGCGGGTCCGCCCGCCAACGAGTTTCGGTATTCGGCCAAGAATATCTTGAGACGGTCGTCCGCCGTCGACCCATCACATTTTCCGCCGTCGATATGCGCGTCGATGTCGACCACTTTCGCAGCCAAGGATTGCCAATATGGCGCAAGCCAGCCAAAGGTGATTGACTGCAATACTGTGAGTCCCTGACTGCGACGGATGGCCTTTAAGGCGGAGAAGGCACGAACGACATTGGCCTCCACCCGCGCGTTACGCTTAGGTGATAATCGTTGCGCGCCTTGCAGCGCTTCTTCGTAGTCGATCGCCTTGCCGTCCCAAGTCGCGGAGAGCGCGTCCCAATCTGGCTGCGCGATGGACCCAAGGACCGGCAATTTCTCACGGCGCAGACGACGCCAGTCCATCGCCTCAAGATCGAAGATCGGACCGAGCTCTAAATACGACGGTTCGATCGGAAACGCGCCTGCCCCGTCCGCGAGACATGCGATGACAATCGTCGGTGCCTGGCGTCCAAGGCTGCCAACGCGAAGCGTCACCTGATCCAAAAGAACATCTCGCAGCAGATCCAGAGGCGAATTGTTGACGCCTTCGACCACGACGGCGGAAAGGCCAATGGCCGCTACACTCGAGCGATGGCCGAGCCGTAAGCGAAGAAGCGAAGGGTCTGTCATCCCGAGCGGGATTGCGACGCGGAACACGTCGGTTCCGCAGATACTAAGGGCGCACTTGCGCGCGACATCGACAGCAAACCCGCCCCGAAAGAAGATTACCTGCTCGGAAGAAGCTGCCGCGAGAATTTCCTCAGCGAATGCAGATGCCATCGACTTCTTCAGACCGGCTTCGGCAAGGGCAGCATCCAGCGACCCAAGTATCTCCGCTGTCGTCCGGAGCGGCTTTACCGACAATCCGGCCTCAAGCCTCAATCGCTCGAACGTCAATGACCCGGCATCTGGTGTTGGCGGCGCCAGCGCGGAGCCAGATGCGGTCACACCACCAGAACCCGCCCCTGCCGCAATTGCTGACTTGACGTCGCCTAATTCCAGAATCATGGACTCCAACTGATCGACGCGGGCCACGAGCTTATCAAATTCCACGAAGCGCTCGCCTTGGCTCTTCAACTCCGCTGCGTGGGCGCGATTGTCTTCCGCCAGTTGGCTTACGCGCGCAGTCTGGTTCGATAGTTGCTCTGACACCTGCTTGACGCTCAATCTGGCGCCCGCCACTTCGCGCTCCAACGCGTCCTGGCCGGTTGCGATAGTCTCCGCCTGTTTCTCGTTGACGGCGATGCGTCCCGCCAGACGGTCCGTGGCATGCGTCAGACGAGCGAGCGATTCTTCGATCGTCTTGCGGTACTCGATAGCACCGTCATTCACTTTGTGCAGGTCATCGATCGCGACATCCGATTCATCGACCTTGGCTCGTAGGTTCGCCACTGCATGCCGAATGTTGTCAATGTCCGACCGCATGCGAGATATGTGGCGGTCCGAAGCGTCGAGCTTGGTTTCTAGCACTTGCAGTCGCGCCTCGTCCTTGTGCAATCTGTCGGGCAGATCAAGGAGCGTCGAATCCCGTTTTATCTCAGCTGCCGTGCGGGCACCTCGAGCTAAACCAAGAAATCCATCGACGGCTTCAAAGGGACTGAAAGTAACAAATCGTTCGAGCATCTCGCGCGCGCAGGTTCCAGATGCGACGAGCGCTTTGATGGCCGTAGACATTTGCTCCACTTTGTCGGACGCCTCATCATTCTCCTCGTCCAGACCATCGAGCAGTTCGCGCACAGTCGCGGACTCGGTGATCTGTGATTGGGACCAGGCACGCCAGAGTCCGTAAAGTGCCATCTCCTCTGGTGAGCGGGCAAAGCTCTTCGATGGGCGATGCGTGGCGAGTTTATGGGCCAGAGACTGCAATTGCCGTTGTACCGCCCTACTGGTTCCCGGACGAAATCCGGCAAGGGACGGAAGATGTCCAGTGACGACTTTCAGCAATTCTAGTGGAATTTCATTGAAAAATGCCGCAATGGACTTCTCCTCAAGCCGTTCGATGCGGCCAAGAGCTTCTGGACCGTAATTTGGCCGACCGTTCACTGGGCGCTCCTCGTGCTACCCTCGATCCGCAACCGTTGACGCAAGAGATTTCGATGGGCGATCATGTATGGCCGTGGTGAGATCCGATGAAACGCATCAATCAGATCCTCGCTGGCTGAGACATCCACTGCGCCAGCCGCCTTAGTGCGCGGTAACCCATTTGCCTGGCAATACCAAACCAAGCGGCGTCGGGTATCTGGCGAAAGGCAGGATTGCGTACCGATCTGCTGACGGCGCGTGAACGCAACATACTGACCGAATATGCCGAAGGAGAGACGGACATCACTTTCGAGATCAGAAAGGGCTTCTGCCACGGCGTTTACTTGCGCTGACGATGCCGTCCACGCATTGCTTCCCAATTGCTCAACACTGGGCTGGAGCGAAAGCAGCGACGCCCATGGCGCCCCACCCTTCCGCAGTTCCAGAATGCCGACAAGATTTCGCGGCACCGACAGAGCAATCAGATCGGCTTTGCCTCGTCTTACGGCGTCGAGTGCATGTCGAGCCTCCGACCGGTCAAGACAAACTGTCTGATCGCGGTCAGATCGGGACTCACGAACCCGCAGCTTCACCCTTGGCAGCAAGCCCACTGTATCCGCCTTTGTTGCTGCCCTGATGCCAAGCAAGTCTTTCGCACCCCATTGCAGACGCAGAGAACCTCGAGAATCGAGCGC
The DNA here is from genome assembly GCA_035944195.1 of Rhizomicrobium sp. GTDB lineage: Bacteria > Pseudomonadota > Alphaproteobacteria > Micropepsales > Micropepsaceae > Rhizomicrobium. The sequence continues at coordinate 102,511 of DASZBL010000016.1, forward strand.
ATCGCGGGCAACATGAAGAAGGATGTTCGCGCCAGCCGTGGTCGAGCATTGCTGCCGTGACGCGGTCGTCGCCACGGATAGTCTTGATCCCGCCCCTGCAACGTCCGCAGCTTCCGAAAAAGCCCAACAGGATGTTCGCCGCATCGGAAACGGAGATGTTGTCATCCAGATCAATATCGATTGGCGGCGGGTACAAGATTCCCCATCGCCGCTTGGTTTCTCGGAGGCTGAGGGAAAATAGGTGGCGCAACCACACGGCGACCTCGTCAACCGGTTCCGGCGGCAGCGTAATAAGTGCCGCGCTCCATCCCTCATGACCAGCCAGATGCAAGGCGTTGAGCGCATCCGGAATAATGACATCAGGCCGTTTCCAGATGATGTAGTAGCTATCCCCCCAATCGAAATTGTTGGCTGGAGGTTTGACCTTCGCTGCTGACGCGTCAAAGGCATGGCCGGAATCTGGCACCAAACCATCTAGTCGATCCGAAACGCTTTCACGGTAAGCGTGATCAACTTCGTCACTCACCCATTCAGGTCCAAAGCGTGTAGTATTGGGATTGACATCGATATCCTGAGCGGCTTGAGAAAGTACGAAGAGCCGAACTTCCCTGCTCTGGGTTCCGAAGCCGGTAGGCACGCGCAGCCTGCCGATTCCGGTCGGCGATTTAGGCAGTGTTAAAACAAGGCGCCATCTTCGCCGGTCACCACGCGCGACGCTTGTAGCAGCCTCAACCCGAAAGCCCAGTTTGAGCGGATCGATCCGGATGCCGTGCTCATCTCCGAATACACTTTGTCCACTGCTTGGCGGCGTCAGCGGATGCGCGATCGCGGACCCGCCGTGATAGTTCTCGCATTCGCGATCGGCCCGCCCTGAACGGTGCGCGAAGTGGCGAACATAGATGAAGCCGCCCTTCACATATACATCTTCGCCACAAACCGGGCACGCATAAATCCGTCCAGCAATTGCCGTCTTTGCGGGCAACTCCACCCCGGATCTTTTGTCCTTGGCGAATTGCATCTTGTGTCACCGTTTTGTGGGAAGGACCGACACTGCACGCCCTGAAGAGGGAGGGACGGATCGCAAGAGTTTCTCGAACTCTTCAACTTTCCAGTCGCGGTACTCCGGCATACGCTCAGCGCGCCCTGAAAGCCACCGCTCCCGCGCCAGAACGCCGACCTCTTCCACAGACTTCAGGCCGCGGTAGATCGCCCGCGTGGACTCGCCACGCAGAATTTTTGGGGCGTTGACGGCCAGATTGCAGAGGAAGACCTCACGTTTGATTCCGTGACGCAACATATCGGCGTCGAATCCCAGGGCATCGAACGCAGCACGGATTGTGCGAAGCCGCCAATTAGGCCCTTGGCCGAATTTGTGACCGTCCACATATTTGTGTTCCGCATCCCGCAAATAATTCCTGAGGCTCGCAAACAAAGAATCGGGGATATGAAAATGCCCCCAACCGCCAGTGAACCCTATCGGCGTGAAATATTCTTGATCGTCAAGTTTGAGACGATTGTAGATCGATGAGCGGCCCAGTGACGAACTCGTCGTCACCGTAACGAGTTGTGCCTTCTTACGTTTTTTGGAAATAATCCCCCGTGTGTCGGCGTATTTCTCGGCGAAATCATCCCGAACATCCCGTGTGCGAATGAGACAGGAGACAAGTTTGCCACCAAGCAACCGATTGTAGGGAGGAAGTGCACCGAGGACGTAAGCGTCCATGATATTGACTAGACGCTTGGCGCGATCCTTGGAGTCCCAGCCAACAAGATCGTCGCGGGCTTTGAGATTGAAGACGGGATCGCCGAGCGCAATTACGCCCATCAGCTTCGCGTTATGGCTATCCCATACGAGATAACGTAGGCGGCGACCAAATCCGGCGGAAACGGGAACGGACCAGGACAGGGTCGCCAGCCGAAACAAATCCGATTGCCACGTACCTGCATCGATCAATTCGAGGCGTGGGGCGACCCGATTGGGATCGACGTCCACGCCGGCAGCAAAGTGGTCTCGAAGTGTCTTGAACTGATCCTTGATGAAGTCCCTCTGCACAAGAATTCGTTCACGCCGCTGGACGCGGTGGAGAACGCGCACGCTTTCCTTCGATGAGATGGGAGGCACGAGATGGCCTGAGGAGTCTTTGCTGAATCCGAGCGTCCGTAAGTGGTCTCGCACCTTCCGCTTCAGATTGGCTTCCGGAGAGAAAGCGGGAATTACACGCGCCATGGCCTATGCCACCAATACTTGATCGAGACGTGCCACGCCGCCCGATTCCATTGTTATAAACGTCGCAAAACACCGTAAATACGCGTGGGCAGTGGACTTGGGCTGGACTGTCGAATTACTTCACCCCAAGCGGTCCATTTAGCACGAACGCTTGAGCAATTAAATGGCGTCTGCGACCTAAACTGACCTGTCCACACGAGGGATTCGGCGCCCTCGGGACAAATATGCGATCAAAAGTGGTCTGCAGCAGCTAATCATTTGGCGCCTGGAACGGCTCGCGCTGCCCTTGCGCGACCGCCTGGATTGGCGTTTTTCGTCTCCAATTCTGTGTCTAAGCGCACTACTCTTTCAGGGGAAGGGAAAAAGGATACCAGCGTCATTTCGGCAACCGCTCTGGAATAGATGGCGGCACAGAGGGTAGTTCGTTGTAAGGTCGATCAGGCCGGAAGGTCATGTCGATGAATCATGATTTTCTCGACATATCTGAACGACGTGTCGAACTCAGGGACATATGCGCTACGATATGTCGAATAAATCAACAATGTTCGACATATAACTCCAACTGAACTCCAAAACAGGCATTTTCCTCGGGTTTATTCAGGCACGCCGTCCCTTTTTATACATTGACCATGTCACCGAGGTCGTCCTTTCAACCGAATGATCGTCCAGTTCGACGCCAGGATATTCGCGCAGAACCCGCTCTATAAAACCACAACTCCCTCAAGTGAGATTTGCGGCATCACAAGATCTAATCGTTGCGCCGCCGCCAAACTAGCTGCGCATCCTTACCCTCACCGGACGGAAACAGCGCCGCGCCGAACGGCTCGGAAAAATCCGGACCGTCGAACGTCACGCGCAAATAATCCTTGGGATTTTCGTTACTGGTTCGGGCGGCCCAGGCATCGCCAACGCGAGACTTGCCGACGAACAGCCGGAAGGCCGGCGCCTTTTCGCTGTCGCGATTGTCGTTGGGCACGAACCTAACCTTGGCATCGATCTTCAAGGTTCGGATGCTGCCGCTCCATCCGCCGTCTGTTGTGGGCGTGAATGTCCCGATGACGAATGACATAACTATTCCTCCGTTGAAGCGCGCGGCACGTTCGATGTCACTCGGCGCTTTCTCCGATCGGTCTCCGGCGGAGACGCATGGGCCTCGCCATTCGATTCGCGCTCCTTGAATGCCTTGGCAAAATTCCGGTCCGCCTCCAGAAAGTTTTCCAGCATGTAAGGAATAAGATTTGCAATCGTTTCGCCATCGCCTGGATAGAGCGCGTTGTAGAGTTCGGCGTAGAGATTGAGCTTGGCCCCGAGCTGCGGCCTCACAGTGATTGCGATCTTGACCGGTGTTCGGTCTGGCAGTTTTGCGAGTTTTAAGTCCATCGTTGTTTACCCACGATAAGGCTGGAGGATCAGATCCTTGTTCAAAATAACCCGGAGAGGCCAGCCGGGACGCACAGTCAAAGTCGGCTGGATCGACAAATCCTTTTCCACGATCTGCTGACCGGCCTGATTGGTGCTCTCTTGCGTGGATTGCCGGATCGCCTCGACGAGATCGCTATTGGCGCTGCCGAATGTCACCTGCGTTCCGACACCCAGCAATGTGGACATTGCAACGCCCTTGAGCAGCGTCCAGGTGTGGTAATCGACATCATCCTCCAGACCGGAATATCCTGACGGGTCCGCCGCCGGCAGATTGTCGATTTGACTGGACGTCCCGTCCGGCATGATGATGCGCTGCCAGACCACCAGCGCGCGGCTCTGGCCGAACGCAATCACGCTGTCGTAGAAACCAATAAGACGGCTTCCTTGCGGCACAAGCAAAGTGGCGCCAGTCGCACTGTCATAACAGTTTTCCGTCACCTGCGCGATCACGGTGCCCGGCAGATCGGAATTCAATCCGGTGATAAGGCTCGCAGAGATGATCGTACCGGCCAGAAGCTCATAAGGTGACGCCAGTGTTTGCAGGGCGTGAGGATTGTAAATGTCCTTGTCGGGCTTGCCGCTCACAAGATCGAGCTTGCGGTCCTGATTGTTAGGGTCGCGCGTGGGATCGAGATTGAGAGGTGCAGCGTTGGCGGCAGTTCCTGTCGCCACACTTGCTTGTGGGGGCGCGCTGACGCCGCTCGCCATCGCGGGCAATATATCAGCCTCCTTGTTCGAGATTTGAAAGAACACGCCGGCTTCACTCGCCTGCCGGGTTTGCTGGGCAAGTCGCATCCGTTCGGCGCGCGCCGCATCGTCTTCGGGATTGGGCTTGAAACTGGTGTCCGTCGGATCGACGCCCAGGCTGCGCTCGCGATCTACGACGGAGGGACCGAGATCGCCGGGCAAAGGCGAGCCGAGTTTTACCTTGGCGTAAGTTGACGGAAGTGCCGCCATCGCATCGGGCAGCCGCTTGCGGCCGGTGTTGTAAAGTTCCTGATCGCTTTGATGATGGTTAAGGTTGGTGCCGCGCAAAGCAAACCACGCCGTGGCAAAAATCACGGCCGCGCCGGCGCCGGCGATGCCGATCAACAGGCCGCGCTTGAAGCGGACGACTTTGCGGGGGCTTGCACGTAGGACCAGGGTTTCGGGATCGGCCTTGTCGCTCATGGCTCACCCGCCGAACAAGGAAGACGGGCCGCGGCTTGGTTTGGCGCCGTCTATGCGGCCGATGCGGACCACTTGCTGTTTATCCTCACCCAGCCTCAACTCGGCCGCGCCGAACAGACGATCCACGATGTAGTAATTGCCGCGGACGCGATAATTGACGAGTTCGCTATTCCCGTCGGGACCGACGACGAACAGCGGCGGCGCCTCGCCCTGATCGATGCGGGCCGGGAATTCGATATAGACCTTGTGGCCGTCATCGAAGGCGCGCAACGGCTTCCAGGGCGGATTATCGCCTGTGATCGCGTAGCGGAAATTCAGATTCGCGAGCGCAATACCGGAATCGATATTGACGGGTAGCGCCGATGTTTCGCCGCTCTTGTCGGTGATGAGCCCGCCATCGGAATAATTCCACGAAACAGCCGCCATCGACACCCGATCGGTGCTTTGCAATTCGAGATGATAGGTGCGCCGGTCGGTCAGAATAACGAGGTTGGTTTGGAGATTGGCGGCGAAAGGTTTCACCAGCACATGGACCTGCTTGCTCCCGCCACTGCCGCTTGAGGTGTCACCCACGGCCCAGCGCACCGTGTCGCCGGCGGAGATGGCGGAGAGGCTTTCGCCGGGCTGAAGCGCGATATCGCTGACCTGCTGCGGAGCGGCGTACAGCCGGTACAGCGCATTTTCCGAGAAGGGATAGATTTGAACGGCATTGACGTAACCGCTCGCCGTCGGTTCCTGCAACGCGGCACGGTTAGCGGTTTCCACACGCGCGACGGATGGTTCGGAATCGGATTTCGCAAGGGGTGCGGGCGGCAACACCGGCCCCATGACCGTGCCGGCGGGAATCTGCGGGGCGGCGGGCTTCAGATTGGATTCGTGCAGTTCTTTGGCCGGCTTGAATACCGCTTGATCGTAAGCGATCGCGGGCGGCGGGGTTTGGCTCGCGCAGGCGCTGAGAAACATCACTGCAAGGAGAGTCGAAAGGGTTCGCATGGGGAGCCTCATGGTGTCTCGTTGGGCGTGAGTTCACGCGACCAATTGATGCCGTTGACATAAAGGCCGAGCGGATTCTTGCGCAGCAAATCTTCATTGACCGGTTCTTTGGTGACGACGGACAGGATCGCCGTCCAGTGTTCGGTCTTGGCGAGGCTGTCATGCTCGTAAGTCTGTTCCTGCCACTTCACCTGAAACGAGGAATCCGACACCCGCACGACGCTCGTAACCTGCACCGAGACGGTACGTTCGCCGACATGCGCAAAAGGATCGTTCGCTCTGGCGTAATCGTTGAGAAACACAGCACCGTGATCGGTGGCAAAATCATAGGCTTCGAGCCAATCGGCGCGAACCACGACGGGATCGATCGAAAGCGAGCGCACATCGGCGATGAAATGCGCCAGGAAATACGCGATCTGCGCGTCGGTCGGCTGATAATGCGCTTCGGCGGGCGCGACCGCTTGCGCAGCGCCCAGCCGATCCACTTGCACGACGTAAGGGACAACACGGCTTTGCAGCGATTGCCAGATCATGCCTCCAGCGAGCACGCAAGAAAGACCAACCGCGCCGAATGCCATCAGCCGCCAGTTCCTGGCCTGCACGCGGGCGGAGCCAATGCGCTCGTCCCAAAGCTGCGCTGCCTTCTGGTAGGGCGTGACGGGCTCGGGGGTCTGCCCGTATCGCTGGATGATGCGCTTGAACATCAGGACTCCTGATCGAGATCGGGCGTGGCACCGTGCATCGGACGCTCGCCGTCCCGAATGGCTTGATGGATGTTTTGCGCGTGCCCGCGCCTTTGCTGTTGAGCACGCAGGCGGCGGGCCCAGGCAGGCGGCGCGGTACTGGTTCCTCCGCCGCCGCCGTCGGAATTCATCCCGCCGGATACCGATGACGGTGATGCTGCCGATGCGCCGCCAGTGGCGCGCCAGGCTGCCTGCCGTCCACCTGTTGCGCTCTCCCGCAATCCGCGCGTTGCGTTCGATGTGGCACCGCGCGCAGCCTGATATGTCGCGCCGGCACCAGCCTTTGCGACACCGGCAAGACCCGCTCCAACGCTGCCCATGCCGGTTGCGCCAGAGGTGGCACTGGCAAGGCCATAGGCTGTTGCCGCACCGGACGACAGAGACGTCGCAGCACGGATTGCCGCCATGCCGCCACCGCCTAACAACCGCGCAGCGCCGATTCCAGCCGCGCCCGTTAACGCCGCACCACCAATAAGCGCGGCACCAGCACCGAGCGCCGCGCCGGCGCCAAGCTGCGGCGCACCGGAGACGAGACCGCTGGCGATGCCGGGACCGAAAATACCGAGCCCGAACAGCGACAACGCCGCCAGCACCAGCGTCATGGCGCTGGCAAGCGTCGGCTCGCCCTGCAACGCGCCCGTGAATTGGCCAAAGAAGCTGGAGCCGATGCCGATAATGACCGCAAGCACCATTACCTTGATGCCGGACGACACGACATTGCCAAGCACCCGTTCAGCGAGGAACGAAGTCTTGTTCCAGAGTGCAAACGGCACAAGCACGAAACCCGCGAGCGTCGTCAGTTTGAATTCCAGGATGGTAATGAAAAGCTGAACGGCGAGAATGAAGAACGCGAGCACGACGATGAACCAGGCGCCCACCAGCACGAGGATGGTCACGGCGTTGACGAAAAAAGACGTGAAGCCCAAAAGCTTGCCGGCTTCCTGCAACAGCGGCCATGCTGCCTGAAAGCCGGTGGCGGCGAGCTTTCCGGGATGGAGCAAATCCTGCGCGCTCAACCCGCTATTGCCGGCCTTCAATCCCAATTGCGAAAACGAATTGAAGATGATGGTGGCGAGGGCAGAGAAATTGTTGATGATGAAGGCGAAGGCGCCGACATAAAGCACCTTCTTGATGAGACACGCAAAGATGTTCGCTTCGCCGTCGAGCAACCAGAACAGCGCCGCCAAGGTAACATCGAGCGCGATCAGGATCGAGGCAAGCCCCGCCACATCCCCATTGAGCAGCCCGAACCCGCTGTCGATGTAAGCGACGAAGGTCTGCAAGAATTTGTCGATGACGTTGAAATCGCTCATGTGCGCCCTATTGCGGCGTATAGGCCTGGCCGTTGCCGATGAAGGTTGTGAATTCGGATTGGGCGGCGGCTTGCGCTTCCGCGTCGCGGGCGGAATCAAGCGCAGTGGCGCGGTATTGCGCCGCCATCAGGTTCTGGATCTGGAGCTGCTGTTTGGTGGATAGCGCGAGCAACTGGTTGGTCGCCTGGCCGACCTGCAAATTGCCGACGGCGCCTTGCGAGGTATTCACCAGATTGGACAGCGTGGTCGAGTCGGCCTGAACGTTCTGTGCAACCTGCGCCTGAATTTGCAGGGCTTGCTGGAAGGCCGCCATCGCCTGCTGCCAGCGGGTTTGCGCATTTAAGGACAGCGTCGTTGACGACGTGCCCGACGGATAGGTACTGGGGTACGCACTGTTCCACGATGTGTTCGTGGCATTGACGTTGAAAGCGATCCCGCTTCCCTGATTCATCAAAGTCGAAATCTGCGTCAATGCGGAAATCATCGTTCCGAGTTGTGAGGTATCCAGTGAGGTCAGGTTCTTGCCCATGTTCTGCAACATGGTGGCTTCGTTCTGGAGCTGCTGAATCTGGTTATTGATCTGCTGCAAGGCACGCGCGGCTTCAAGCAAGTTCTGGGCATAGTTCGCCGCATCAAACACCGCCCATTGGGCGCGCGCGGGCATGACGACGGCGCCGATGCTGACGGCGGTAGCGAGAAAAATCGTGGCGAGTTTGCGTTTCATGGGGACGACTCCTTTGGGGGCGGAGAGAATTCCGCGAGCAGCGGCGCGGCCCATTCGAGGTCACGGGCACGCAGGAATTCCGACGCGAAATTCTCCGATCCATGTTCGGCCAGAAGGTGATCGATCAGCGTCTGGCTTGCGGGATCGGAGGCGCCGCAGAAGGCCAGCGCGATCGGCCCCAAGCCCAGTTCGAACAGGCGATTGCCGCGGCGGGATTGCAGATAATAATGCCGCTTGGGCGTGGCCCGTGCGATCAATTCGATCTGGCGCGCATTGAGGCCGAAACGCTCATAAGCCTCTTGCGCCTGCGGTTCGACGGCACGGTCGTTGGCGAGAAAGATACGTTGCGGGCAGGATTCGATGATGGCGGGCGCAATGGAGCTGTTCGCAATATCCGCTAAGGACTGCGTGGCGAAGATCACTGAGACATTCTTCTTGCGCAACGTCTTCAGCCATTCACGGATACGGGCGGCAAACAACGGATCGTCGAGAAACACCCAGGCTTCATCGAGGATCAGAAGCGAAGGCCGCCCATCGAAGCGTTCTTCCAGGCGATGGAAGAGATAGGTGAGTACCGGCATGACGGCGCCTGCTTCGTGCATCAGGGTTTCGGTTTCGAAGCACTGGATATCGCGCAGCGCGAGATCGTCGCTGTCCGCATCCAGCAACCGCCCGAACGGTCCTTCCAGCGTGTAGGGCATCAACGCGGATTTAAGCGCGTTGGACTGAAGCAGCACGCTCAAGCCCGTCATGGTGCGCTCGGTGGCCGGCGCGGTGGAAAGATTTGCCAGTGCCGACCAGAGGGTTTCCTTGATCTCAGGCGTAACAGGCACCTTCTCATGCGCAAACAATGCTGCGATCCATTCCGCAGCCCAGCTCCGCTCTCCCGCATCGTCGATACGGGCCAGCGGCTGAAAGGCAAGCGACCCGTCGGAACCGAGCCTGTGATGAGCGCCGCCCATCGCGAGCACCGTGGCACGCGCGGAATTGCCTTTGTCGAAGATGGTGATCTGGGAATCCGGATAACGCCGGAATTGCAGCGCGATCAGCGCCAGCAACACGGATTTCCCCGCTCCCGTCGGCCCCACGATCAACGTATGGCCGACACCTCCGACATGGATGGCGAAGCGGAAGGGCGTCGAACCCGACGTTTCGGCCAGGAAAAGTGGGGGCCCGCCCAGATGGTCATCGCGCTCCGGGCCGGCCCATACAGATGACAGCGGCACCAGATGGGAGAGATTGAGCGTGTGGATCAGCGGCTGGCGGACATTGCCGTACACATGCCCCGGCAAGGAGCCCAACCAGGCTTCTATCCCATTGATCGTCTCGCGGATCGTCGTGAAGCCCGCGCCATGAATGACGCGCTCGATGGCGCGAATCTTGGCATTGGCGCGATCGCTGCTCTCGTCGAACACGACAATGGTAGTCGTCAGATAGCCGAAGCTGACATGATCGCCGCCAAGCGCCTGAAGGGCGAGATCGGCGTCCACTACTTTATTGTCGGCGTCGGAATCCAGAAGCTGGACGGGTTCGTTGTAAAGCACCTCGCGCATCAGCGCGGTGATGGATTTGCGCTTGTTGAACCATTGCCGGCGCAATTTGGTCAGCGCCTTGGTGGCCTCGGTCTTGTCGAACGCAATGAAACGCGTCATCCAGCGATAGGGAAAATCCAGATGGTTGAGGCCATCGAGGATTCCGGGCCGCGTCATGTTGGGAAACCCAAGCACGGTCAGCGTGCGCAGCGTGCGCTTGCCCAGCATCGGTTCGAGGCCGCCGCTCAATGGCTCGTCGGCCAGGATGGCGTCGAGGTAGAGCGGAGTTTCGGGAACGACGACCTTGTGGCATTTGCCGGAGATCGTGCCATGCAGATAGCTCAGTGTTTCGCAATCGTCGAGCGCACGGATTTCCGGCATGATGCCGGCGAGCAGATCGAGCACGCGGTCGCATTCGGCCTCGAAGGATTGCAATTCCTGGCGCCAATCGCGCTCATTATCGCCGTCGCGCTCCAGCAGCGCCCGTTCGGCGCCCGACGCCATATCGGCCGGCGGCATATATAGTAAGGTGAGCGTATAGGCGTTCTCATAGTGTTCGCGAACGCGAAACGCCGATTGCGGCGCGTCATCCCCCTGAAACGCCTCCCGCCGTTCTTCATCCACCAGCCAGGATGCGGCTTCCGGAAATTCGGAAGTAGGATAATTCGGTGCCGCGAAGCGTTCGGCTTCGAAGAACAATGCCCAACCGGAGCCGAAGCGGCGCAACACATTGTTGAGACGGGCACAAGCTGAGACGAGTTCGGCTTGGGTGGCGCTTTCAAGATCGGGACCGCGAAACCGAAAGCTCTTCTGAAAACTGCCATCCTTGTTGAGCACGATGCCGGGTGCCACCAGCAAGGCCCAGGGCAGATGATCGGCCAGACGGTCGGAACGGGTGCGGTATTCGGCGAGGTTCAACATGAGAGCCACGCTTTCTGCCGAAGATGGCGCAGCGTCACCGCGGCAAAGTCGGGATCGCGTCTGGCGGCGAATACCGCGAGGGAATGGCCGATGACCCAGAGCAAAATTCCCGCCAGCCACATTTGCAGGCCGAGACCCAACGCCGCCGCAATCGTGCCGTTGACGATGGCGATGCTCCGCGGCGCACCGGCAAGCAGAATGGGCTCGGTCAGCGCACGATGCAGCGGCACATCGAAGCCTTCGATATTGCCGTTCACGACACCAGCGCTCCACCGCCGAAGGAGAAGAACGACAGGAAGAAACTCGACGCTGCGAAAGCGATCGAGATTCCGAACACGATCTGGATCAAGCGGCGGAAGCCTCCGGCGGTTTCGCCGAAGGCCAGCGTCAAACCCGTCACGATGATGATGAGCACCGCGATGATCTTGGCGACCGGCCCCTGAACGGAATCCAGCACTTGTTGCAGCGGCTGCTCCCACGGCATGTTGGTGCCCGCAGCCCAGGCGCCAGATACCGAAGCGGCAAGCGCCAGAGCGGCAAGCGGAATCGTGGTGATAACGCGGTGGCAGAGTTTCACGGTATTCTCCTTTCAGCATTGCTGGATCTGGTTTCCGCGAGGATGTAATCGCCGCCAGAATCCAGCCCTTTCATCTCCGCAATGGTGTCGATGCGGCGCGCGGTACCGCGGCCCTGAATGAACACCACCAATTCAATGGCTTCGGCGATCAACCGGCGGGGCACGGTCACGACGGCTTCCTGGATCAACTGCTCGATGCGATAGAGGGCGGCGCGCGCGGAATTCGCATGCACCGTGGCGATGCCGCCGGAATGGCCGGTGTTCCATGCTTTGAGCATGTCCAAGGCTTCACAACCACGGACTTCGCCGACAATGATGCGGTCAGGCCGAAGCCGGAGCGTCGAACGGACCAGGGCGCCGAGATTGGCGACGCCGGGTTTGGTGCGAAGATTGACGCAATCCGGTGCGGCGCATTGAAGTTCGCGCGTATCCTCCAGAATGATGACCCGCTCGTCGAGCTTGGCGATTTCGGCCAGCAGCGCGTTCGCCAACGTGGTCTTGCCGGAGCTGGTGCCGCCGGCGATCAGGATATTGCGGCGATCGATGATCGCGCGTTTGAGAATGTCCGCTTGCTGCGGGACGAGAATGTGGTCGGCGACGTAATCGTCGAGGGCGTAAATTTTGGTGGCGGGCTTGCGGATCGAAAAACACGGTGCCGTCGATACCGGCGGCAACAGACCTTCGAAGCGTTCGCCGCTCTCGGGCAATTCGGCGCTGACGATCGGATTGCCGCCATGCACCTCCATCCGGATATGCGAAGCGACCAGCCGGATAATACGTTCCACATCGGCCGGGCCGAGGCGCATGGCCGTGTCGATCCGCCCCTCTCCCAGACGGTCTAGCCGGAGCGCTCCGTCCGGATTGACCATCACTTCGATGACGGCAGGATCGGCAAGTGCGGCTGCGATCTCCGCACCCATCGCGGTGCGCAACATCGTGCGTCGGCGTTCCAGCGATAGCGGATGGACATTACTCATGGACGCATCTCCGTCTCGCGCACGAACAAATCGTCGGCGACGCTGCGGCCGCCCGACATGCGGCGGCCCACCTGTTCGATGAAAGCCTGAAACCGCTCCTGCGCCAGCGCACGCGCCGGGGCCTGTTCCGATTCCGGCACCGGCGGGAGCACCGAGAAGTGAAAACGGATATAGGTCGCCAATGTCTCGATCAGCACACGCTGATTGCGCTCGATGCGGCCAAGCTGGATTGTCACCTTGTCCAGGCGTTGCTTGAACTTGTCGTCCACCTCCTTGGCGCCGCGCCGTTCCAGATGGGCTTTCAGCGCATCGGCGACGATGGCCGATTTCGACGTACCCGGCTTTCTGGCAAGCTGCTCCAGTTCTTCGCTAAGATCGGCATCGAGATAGAGGTTCTGCCGCGGCTTCATGGTCAGAACTCCGGCAGCAGGTCGTGGCCCACTCGCCGATGGGGATCGCCAGCGTTCATCGCATGGGCGCGGGATACAGCGTCCATGGCATGACTGTCCGCCACCGGATCGTCATCGTCGGTCAGCGTCGCTTCGACGGAAGGTTTGCGCGCCGGTTCCACCGGCTTCTCGTCAAACTTGGGCTGGCGTTGAAGCTCCTCGCCGCCGGCGGAGCCGAATTCCTTGTCCAGCGGGCGCGACAGCTCGATATGAATGCCGCGCACCTGACCGCTCCAGTCGTCATGACGCGGCGCCGGGCGGTCGCGATAGCCGTCTTCGGAAAGAAGCGGTGTCGGCATCACGCGCTGCACGAAATTCCGGTCTTCGTAATAGCGCAGCTTCTTCGCCCGGATCGGAGCGAGCCCCGAAACCAGCACCAGTTCGTCGGCGGGCGGCAATTGCATTACCTCGCCCGGCGTCAACAGCGGACGCGCGGTTTCCTGACGGCTCACCATCACATGCGAAAGCCAGGGCGACAGACGATGGCCGGCATAATTGCGCTGGGCGCGCAATTCGGTGGCCGTGCCGAGCGCATCAGAGATGCGTTTGGCGGTGCGCTCGTCATTGGAGGAAAACGCGATGCGGACATGGCAATTGTCGAGGATGGCGTTGTTCTCACCGTAAGCTTTGGAGATCTGATTGAGCGATTGAGCGATCAGATAGGCGCGGATGCCGTAGCCCGCCATGAAAGCAAGCTCCCCCTCGAAGAAATCCAATCTTCCCAGCGCTGGAAACTCGTCCAGCATCATCAGCAGCTTGTGGCGGCGCGCTTTTGCAGGATCTCCTTCCAGCTTTTCGGTGAGGTGGCGGCCGACCTGGTTGAGGATCAGCCGCACCAGCGGCTTGGTACGCGAAATATCGGACGGCGGCACGACCAGATAGAGCGAGACGGGACGCTTTGCATCGACGAGATCGACGATGCGCCAATCGCAGGCTGCCGTGGTTTTCGCCACCACTGGATCGCGGTAGAGACCCAGGAACGACATGGCAGTCGACAGCACGCCGCTGCGTTCATTTTCGGATTTGTTGAGCACTTCGCGCGCGGCCGATGCGACAACCGGATGCACGATCGGCTTCTCCGCCGTGCCGAGATGATTGGTTTCCATCATCTTGCGCAACGTGTGCTGAAACGAACGCTGCGGGTCGGAGAGGAAGGTTGCCACACGCGCAAGCGTCTTTTCTTCCTCCGCGTACAACACATGGAGAATCACGCCGACCAGCAATGCGTGACTGGTCTTTTCCCAATGCGTTCGGCGTTCGAGCGCACCTTCAGGATCGACCAGAATGTCGGCGATGTTTTGCGCATCGCGGACTTCGTTCGGGCCTTTGCGCACTTCCAGCAGCGGGTTATAGCGGGCCGAGCGCGGATCGGTGGGATTGAACAGCAGGCAATGCGAGAACTTCGATCGCCATCCTGCGGTAAGCTGCCAGTTCTCGCCTTTGATGTCGTGAACGACAGTGCTGTCCGTCCAGGACAACAAGGTCGGAATGACAAGACCTACGCCCTTGCCGCTCCGTGTCGGTGCGAACGCCATCACATGCTCCGGCCCGTCATGGCGGAGATAGCGATCATGCAATTGCCCGAGAAAAACGCCCGCGGGCCGAAACAACCCCGCGCGGGCGATCTCGCGTATCCCGGCCCAACGCGATGATCCATAGGTCGTCACGCGCTTGTTTTGACGCGCCCGCCAGAGCGATCCGATAATGGCGACGGCGATGCCTGCAAAGCCGCTCGATGCAGCGATCATGCCCGCGCGATTGAACAGCGCCGACGCGTAGGCGTCATAGGCATACCACCACTCGAACAAGCGCCAGGGGTAATAGATTGGAATTGCGAAGAATGTGAACCAGGGCGGGCCGAGCCGCGGCTGATAACCCAGATGCAGCGCCGCCCATTGTGTCGCGCACCACAAGCCTCCGATGACGACGGCAAAGACAATGGCAAGCTGCCCAAGGAGGAACTTCGTCGGTGTCATCGCCCGCTCGCGCGTAAATGCGAGGCGATGATTCGATCCGATACGTTTTGCGCTCAATTGCTCCTGTTGTGCATCACGATTGCTTAAAGTGACTCTCGCGACTCCGCGCGGGATTTTTATTTTCTGCTGGCGCACGAGTTAGCATCACGCTAAACTTGATTGTCCGTTCGCATATGCTGTCGTATTAGCGCACGGACACAATCCTTTCTCCGCATGACCGCCCGTGGGATTTCCACGGTGGAAGGAGGATTCGATGGGTGTTGTTGGGTTTCTGCTCGGGCTTGGACTGTTTCTCGCCCTGCTCTGGAATTTCGCGATCTTTGCCCTGCCCGCGTTTGTGGGGTTCTCTGCCGGTTGGTGGGCGCTGAACCATGATGCGGGTATCGGTTGCGTCGTTGTCGGCCTCGTCGCCGGTGGCGCTGTTTTCCTCGCAGGCCGCATCGCACTGATGAGCCGCAGCGCCACGCTCCGCTTACTGGTTCTGGCGCTGTTCACGCTTCCTGCGGCTTATACCGGCTACAATATCGTGTTGCAGCTTTCCGGTGCGGGAATTCCGTCGAACATTTGGCGGCAGATCTTCGCAATCGCGGGAGGACTGGCGGTTGGCTGCACCACATGGATACGGCTAACAGCGCCGATGGAGAGCACACCTTTTCACACTTGATTTTCCGTTACCGCTTAGGTGGGTCGCGGAGTGACGCTACGACGTTCGCGTGAATGTCACGCTGAACCAGCGCCGGAACCGAACAGAATGCTGTATTCCGTTCACGCCATATTTTCTGTGCCAATTATAGAGGCTCGCGTTTTTGGTGGCGCATGCCGGGAAGGCGCCTATGTCAGTTTCTCTCTTTGACGCTAACCTGATGGGGTGGACGGTCCCCGCTCCCGGTATCTCAATGCCATAGTGTGGCTGTTGCAAGGCCACATGAGGAGAGCCGTCCATGGGCAAAATTACCACGGTTGGGTTGGATATCGCGAAGAATGTTTTCCAGATTCACGGTGTAGACGCTGGCGGATCGATGGTTGTTCGTCAGAAACTGTGAACGTGCGCCCGTTCCTGTGTACCAGCGCGCAGGTGGACCTTCGATCTGCTCATATTTGAAAGCGGCCACGCTCCTCACGAAGGCGATTTCGTGTTAGACAAAAAAGACTCTTTTGATTATGACCGTTCACTTGCGACGGATCGCGTCTTGACTGTTCATTTCACGGGACACATCAGGATTCTCGAGGAGGAACCCAGCTTCAAAAAGCATGGTATCCCGGCGAAGAGCGTCGCCTGCCTTGTCTGCGATTTTCTGCGCGTTCAGGAGTCCCATTACGAGCCGACATTTGAGCATAACGGACTCTGGGTATGCGGTTATCAGAAGTCTCAACTCGTCTAATATCACATCAGTTTCGCTAGAATCCTCTCGGACCAAAGCTTCATTGAGCATGTTCAAGAAAAATCTCGTCAAGACCTCTTGGACTACACCGTCATCAATAAAGTTTTCTGCGATTTCCTGGACATGCACAAAAAGCCGCTCACGACGTACTGGCGTTCCCTCGCTTGCAGCGTCGTCCCACGTATTGTATAAAGCAAACATCAGCTGCTCGCGGATTGATGAATCCGATGGCCAGTTCTTTGAAAGCTGAATCAGCTCATTCAACAACCGATCGCGCTCGGTGAGGTTATTGCTTTGTTTAGCTATTCGCACAGCGCGAAAGAGCGCTTCCGCGAATTTGGCTCGTGTATCTAGGTCATCACCAAACTTGTGCACGTGGGACAGCAGAAATTCAAACGCCTCGTGACGCTGTGACTGGTCATCAACCAACGGACTCTCAAGCGAAGCACGAGAAGCTTGGATCGCGACCGTCGTCAATTCAGCATTTGGTGGAAACCTTTGAACAATATGAACTAGCTCTGAAAATGCCCTTGCGGCATCGCACTTGTCGGCTCCAGCATT
Source organism: Rhizomicrobium sp. (assembly GCA_035944195.1). GTDB lineage: Bacteria > Pseudomonadota > Alphaproteobacteria > Micropepsales > Micropepsaceae > Rhizomicrobium. The sequence continues at coordinate 119,478 of DASZBL010000016.1, forward strand.
GATCGCGCCATCTATCACGGTAAAGTACAAGGCACCTGCAAAAATCGTGGAAAGTTCAGGATCGCTTGGAAACATCGCGAATATCTTTCGGAGTCTGCTGAGCGCGTTTCGCAATAGAAGGCGATCTGGGCGATTGATACTCTGGCGGCCGCCGATAACAGTTTGTCGAGGCGGCCAAGAGGCGATGCGTGCATCTGCGAGCATGGCGTTACGAGCCAAGGGACGTATAACATTTGGAGCTGCCCCAGTCCCGATTAGGTCAAGCGCGACCCAGAAACTCTTCGATGCTTCGAGATATCGTTCAAAGCGGTTTTCGATTTCTGCCAGCTGTAGAAGAGAGGCGCCTAGTCCATTTTGTATCGCAAAATATGCATATGTATTTGTTTCTCGGCGCGCCACTTTGAGAGCCTCGATGAAGCAATCCTTCGCCCGTTCAAGCTTTGAGACATCGGCCTCACGGCGGCCAAGAGCGATATAAACAAGGCCGATGTTTCCAGTCGTTTGAGCCCAGAGTAGAGGTACGAGGTCCTTGGGTCGCTCTTGCAACGCGGTTTCGAAGCAATCGAGCGCATCGACCAAATGTTTGTAATAGTCGTCGCCCATTAACCCGCCTAACTGAAGCAGGGCGATTCCAAGATTATCTTTGGTCATCGCCCAGTCCAGAGGGGCGCGTTCGCGGGATTCCTCCTGAAGCGCCTCGTTGTGAGCGACCGCGGCCGCTTCGTAGTATGAAATGTCAGACAGAAACTGGCCTAGTAGGCGGTAAGCGCAGCCGAGGTTGTTTTTCGCCTGCGCCCAAGCCAAAGGCATGAGCTCACGAGGGCGACCCTGCAGAGATTCCTGATACGCGGCCACAGCCTCCTGTAGATAGCTGACATTTTCATCCCTCTGACCGAGGGACATCAAAGCATTTCCCAAGTTGTTCATCGTGTCGGCCCAACGAACGGGGGTTCGCGACTTGTCTGTAAGACTCAGCGACTCGCGAAAGAGACGCACGGCTTCGGCCAAAGGTTCTAACTGCAATTCGCGCGAACCTAGCGATTCGAGTGTATACGCAAGATCATTCAACAAAGTAGCGCGATTGGACGACGTGAGATGCTCGCCGACAGTATCTAGGACCTTTCGGAATTCGCGTGCAGCTTCTTTTAGTCGCCGAGCATGTCCGTCACGGCGCCCCAAAATCATCAACGCCAGCGCAACATTTGTTTTGAGGGCCGCCCACTTGACAGGCATCTTTTTAGGATTGATTTGATCAAGAGCGGAACGAGAAACCTCGATCGCTTCGTTTAGGCGGTGCGGAGTAGCATCACGCTCTCCAACAAAACACAGGGCCAGACCAAGCATGCCCTTACAATCAGTCCATTCACTCGGTGCTTGCTTGAACGTAAGGACTTGCAGGATCGACCGAAAACCTAGAACAGCCTCCTCCATACGATTCATATCTGCGTCCCGACGACCGAGTGTCAAGAGAGCTATATTCAAGCGAAAGACAACCGCTGCCCACTCATGCGGCGACGCCGACCGCGACACTTCTAGAACAATTGTCTGTAGAAGCTCTATTGCGGCTTCGAGTGAGGCATTGTTGACAAACTGAGTGCCATGCTCGGTTAGTGCGTCGGCTTGCAGGAGTAAGAATTCGATGTGTGCCGCTCGATCTACATCTCTTACCAACCGTGCGGCTTCGGCAAACTTTGTGGCAGCTTCCTGATGGTTTAGCTGAAGGTGTTCAATTCGCCCTTCGTCGGCGACGAATTCGGCTTCACTGAGTACGGCTTCGCGTGCAGAACGGCGAGCGACCTGACGGCCTCGATTCAGCATTTCACCGGCGGCGATAAGCTCGCCTTGATCAATCAGTACTGCCGCCTCTTCCCGTAACTCCGCAAACTCAGGACGTACGACATTCAGAAGTTTACTCTCAACTCGAAATTGGACCAGCTCGTTCGCAGCCACTTCAAGACGCGTGGGAATTTCGTCGTCCGGCACACCGTGCTCGCCAAGCTTCGTAAGAATTGCGCGCAACGGAGCGGCGGGGATTCCTTTGTCTTCAGCTATCTTCTCTAGTACGAGTTCCAACTTTTCTGAGAGCGGCGCGTGTGCGTTTGCGATTAAGCGACGGGTCCGGTCAGCATCGAGGCCGAAGACCAAGATGCTGTCGCGAATATCTCGCCCAGCGGCGACGGATCCATGCGTAGATCGAACTTCGGGCGACGGCCGGGCAAGCCCTAGTGCAGCTTGTAACCACCGTATCACTGAGAGTCTGTTCTGCTGCTGGTGGTCGAGTTAATTTTTGTATCGCTAATATCCCTTCCAGCTGCCACGCCGCCATTCGATGCGGATACGTTTGGCAGTCGCGCGTCCGGAATGATTGGGGCCGCTGCTTTCTGAAAGGTGAATTTGACCGCGCCCCAGATCGCGCCGATGAGAGCAGCCCCACCTGCGGCCAGCCAACCGAGAACAACACGGTTGTGGTCATCGCGCAAAAAAAGCCAAACATTTGAGAGCATGGTGGCTCCTCACCGTTCTGACGCAATGAGGCAAGAACTTTTACATAGGTGCCCCATGCGTCGGAGATTGTCATTCAGGAGACGCTACAAGAATTATGGTCAATATAAGTATAGATGCGGGGCGCGTCGAGCCGTGCTTCGTTCGTGGTGGCGGTCGCAAAGTCTAGGGGTGAGTTTGCTGCATTGGATGGGTCGGACTGATGGTTCTCGTTCTTGGGCAACCGTTCCGTGATCAGATTCAATTGGCGTAGGCCTGATCAAGCACGCTTGCACCAAAGCCTTCGGTCGGGCGACCTCGGAACGCGCTAAAATCCCTACACACCGCGTGGCACTTGCGAGCAATTCGACTGCCAACTTGGTAGTCGGGCCCCGGTTTGGTGTGAACAGAATACAGCATACTGTTCACGATCAAGGGTTTGTTGGCACCGCAAGCGGTTGACTACGCAGGGGCATTATGAGATCTCCGGCCCGCTACGCTGCCGCCCGAACGACCATGAAATCCCTTCCTCGTGTGCGATGCCGGAGACGGATTTCCCAATATTGCGCTCCAGCACCGCCCGCCACGGGACCAGTGTGAAGTCCCTACTCCGTTCGATGACCGCGAACCGGCCGCTGGCAAGATCGATGGAGCGGCGATAGACCCCTTCGACTCGCTCGCCCGATCTGGTTTCGGTGCAGGCGAGGCCCAGCTCGGCGGAGAGTTGGCCTGCCACCCGCGTCAATTCCCGCTGGCGCAAACGGCCGAGCAGATTGGCGCGGTAGATCGTCCGGCCGTTCTCATCGGCGCGGGCCAAATCCTGCTCGTTCAGCCATTGCCGGCGTCGGACAAGCGCCTCGTTCACATCACGGCCGAAACCGGAATCATGCACGACAAGCGCCGGGCGCCTCGTCAGCGTGCGGTCCAGCCAGGTTGCACCATCGGCTGTGATTTGCCACTCCAAGGGTTGGGCCGAAAGCGTTTCGAGGATGACGGGTGACAGCCGTGCCAATGCGCGCTCGAAAGCGGCAGCCTTCACCAGATGATCGGCACCGATGATCCATGTGCCGTCCTTCTCGCGTTCCACATTTCCCGCAATCCGGCGCATCGCCTCCAGACGGCGCACATGCGTCTGCGCAAATTCCACGGTCGCAGCGGGATCGTGGCGGAGATGGATATCGACACTGTAGCGGCCGGCACTAGCGGACGCGATCTCGGCGACGGTGCGGTCCACGGCGCGGGCCTGCACCCGCTTGGGGACGATTTCTACGATAGAGTCCTCGCGCGCCGGCGACCCCTCATCGGCGTTGCCGATTTCGACATAATGCGTTCGTCCATCAATCCCATCCACCACAAGGTAGAACCGATCATTGATTTCGTCGGACAACCCGCGCGCCACCACCTTCCCGACCAACGGCTTCGCGCCCGAGGTCGAGGAATCGTAGATCGCATAATCCCCGGCCCCGCGCGCGACGCCCTTCTCAGCCATCTCGCGATGCAGAGTACGAATGATGTCACCGCGCTCGCCCATGCGCCGCAAAGTGTCTTCAAGCGCAGGCGCAAGACGCCATTGTCCGGGATCGATTTCTTCCGCCAGGCCGAGGCGGCAGAGTTTTTGCAACCGGCCACTGCGCAACGTCTGCCGAAATGGATCGCGCTGCACCGACGGCCGCGCGATACCGTCCGCATCGACCTCTAGGAGCAGACTGCGATCGAGGCTGGTGTATCGCTCCTGCTCCACCTCACTCCGGAGCCGATCTTCGATTTCCAAATTCGTGCGCGGACCAAGATCCAGGGTGACGATTTCTGCCGCCCGTTCACGGATGCCGTGGGAAATATATTCGCGGGCGATAATCAGATCGTCGCCTTTGTCGTCCTTGCCGCGCAGTACGATGTGGCTATGGGGATGGCCGGTGTTGAAATGATCCACCGCCACCCAATCGAGCCCTGTTCCCAAATCCTTTTCCATCTGGGCCATCAGGCGGCGGACGACCGGTTTCAGATCGTCATATTCAGCGGCGTCCTCGGCGGAGACGATGAAGCGGAATTGATGGCGGTCGCCGTCACAACGTTCGAGAAATGCCTTGCCATCGATGCGGTCGCGCTCAGCGTTGTAAAGTTCGCCGGGTTCGCCTTCGCGGGTTACGCCATCACGTTGGATATAACGCAGATGCGCCTTGGCCGCGGCAAGGCCCTTGCCGGCCAATTTTGCAATGCGGGATTTGGTGACGACCCGGCGCGACCGATATGCCCCGTAGCGGTCGTGCGATGACAGCACGCGACCGATGCCGGAGCCACGCCCAATCCGATTGCCCTGAAATTTGCTTGCCCTGCTCGCGCGTCCACCGGCCAACGTGGCAGCGTGTAATACGCGCTGCAAATAACTTCGCTCGCGCGGCGCGTGCCGCACACCGATCTTGCCCAGATGCGGTTCGAATTCGTCGTCGACCATCGCGTCGGTCTCCACGTCACAGCAACATCAACGCGCCGATCACCGACAATCGCAATTAGTGTCATGCGCACCAACGAATTCAGCCCATTGCGAATTCATGGTGCCGATCACGTTGCGCATGGTGCCAAGAATTTCCGATGTGCAGGCTGCAAAGATGGGGCCCCAGGCACCATCCCTTTTCTCTTGCCTTCGCGCCACAGAAACGATTCCGCTTCCCGGAAATTGCTCATTGTTGCTCTCGTAATTTTCCTAGGGAGATGATGCTGTCGGCGAGATGAACAAAGCTGAAGGTCTCTGCGTGGTCACCAGCAAGGAACTTGCAGCGCCAACACGCCGAACATTGTCGCTCGTGGCCGTCGCTTCTTGCGATTGGGACGTTCCTGAAAGAGCAAAAAAGAGATCCTTAGCAGAGTGATTTTTGGTGCTTGGGATGCTTGATTTCTGGTTGGTTTCTGGCGTTTCAACCGCCGAAATGCCGCCCGGAATGATGCGATTGACGTAGGCAAATGTTGAATGCGGCAGTGCCTGACCGTACAATAAAAAGTCATCAAAACGTGCCGGACCAGCGTTGTATGCGGCGAACATGAACGGGTAGCCATAGCGTTCATACATAGCGTGCAGATAGGCGGCTCCGGCAAAAATATTGTCGTGGGGATCGTAGGGATCGCCGCCAAAGCCATACTGTTTCTGGAGTGCGGTATAGGTATCCGGCATGATCTGCATGAGGCCCATCGCGCCTGCCGACGATGTGATCGGCTTGCCGTCAAGCGTGGTCGAGCCGCCGCTTTCGGCGTGCATGACGCCTTCAATCCATGCTTCGGGGATGGCAAACCGAGCAGAGGCTTCCGCGATCAAAGGCTCCCAGCGTGTGATATTCGCTGGAACAGAAGGCTGCGTGGCACACAGAATACACGCCGCCGTGAGCGTCAATGCGTCCATAAGGGTCTCAATGTTCCGAGAATGGCAGATCGTTGGATCGGCCCGAAATACCGCCCGTCAAAGGAATCCCGCACCCCTGCCATGAGCAGAAAAACCTGACCCGGTTGGAGCGTTCGGCAGCCGCACCAAGCTGGAAGCGGGCGGTTCTGTGCATCGGCAGCAAGCCGCGTTGCCACCCAATACCCGTTGATGGTGATACGAGCGCGGGTACTGCAAATCATGTCGCTGGCGAGCGCCGCAACGCGTTTCACGAGCGGGACACCGGCCGGAAGATAGCCGCGCTTTGTTGCCAAACGGGCCGCGGCTTGTGGCGGTATCGCCAGCACGAGATCGTCACGCGCGACAATCACTGTCTGGTGTAGCACGTACAATCCGATAGGCGCGCTGGCGCTGGCGTTCCAGATTAGGAACGGCGCGCGCGGAGACCACAGGACCGCGATGCCCGCAACCGCCAAGATCGGAATGCGCAATCTCACGGCTCGCACAATCTATTTCGAGCGGGCTGCCGACCACGCATCGAGATCGTCGATATGATAAAAGATATGGCGGCCATGTCTGCGATATTTCGGACCTCGGCCCTGCATACGCATCTTGATGAGCGTGTTCGGCTTGAGGCCTAGATAATATGCAGCCTCTTTGGTCGTCAGAAACGGGCATCCCTTTTTGGCACGGGTTGCCCGGATGTTGATATCTTGTTCGGTCTGTGTGGCGATCATCGTTCAACTCGCTTTTGCTATTCGACGCGAGGACGATGGGGGGACCATCGCCCCCTATCATGGACGATAGACGATGATTGTCCGTATGCGGAGCGGCAAAGACAGCGTGCGCTTATTTTGCCGGATGCACGAGATGCGCTCTCTTTTGACAAAGCAATGCCCCCGCGCCCGTTGCCGGACACGGGGGCGTGACGCAAGCGTCAATCCGTCGGATTCCAGATGACCGCGAACACGTCGGGATCATCCTGACCCGCCGCACGGCCGAGGTTCGCGTAGAGCTTCTTCGGCCCGAATGCGGGGTCCGCGAGGCTCAGCGAGACGTAATCCTCGCCGGACGTCTTGCCTTTGCGAATCCACCCGCCGCCGATCTCGACATTGCCGGAATAGACGCGATAGTCCGGTTGCGTGTCGCTGCTCTTGGTCGGATTGAGCAGGATATCGATGGGTGCGCGGAAGGAAAGCGTCTTGAGCTGACCCTTGAAATTGCCGTCCTTCTGCTTCGTCACATGACCGATTGCTGGCATTGTAGTCTCCATCAGTTAATCGCGGGAGACCATTCTCCCTTGCGATGGCGAACCGTGATGGGCGGCTGAGCGGCACGCGGAACCCGAAGGGCCGCAGCGAAGCGGAGGATCGGAGCGGCCAACTATTTTGCGCGAAGCGATGCGCGAGGAGCGCCCGCAGGGCGCGGGGAAAATAGTTGGACGCGACGGTTTCAAGCGGGCCGGAGCCGCCCATAGGTTCCGCGCCACGAGCAAGAGAGAAATGGTCCCAAACGACAACGGAGACTGCCGCTTTGCATCGGCATTGTCCGTGCGAAGTGCGGCCACCAAGGGCCAAGCGGCGCTAAAACGTGCGCGCTCCGCCATCGTCCATAGCCCAATTCGGCAGCGGCAAAACCAGCCGCTCGCGTCTCAGCCAGCGATACGCGCGGTGCTGAACGAGGCAATCAGCGCGGCAAGAAACCGAGTCTAGTTCGGAATCACGTCGGCAAAAACGAAGCCTTCGCGCTCGACAACGGCGCCGACGGACACGGGAATGGGTGCCGCGAACATTGGCCCGGCGGAGATAACGGTATGGAACTCGCCGTTCTCGCCACAAGGGTCCACGTCGCGTGGCAGGTCGTTAAGAAATGCGTGGTCGAACCGCCGTCCCGCGAAGCGGCGATCCAGCCGTCGCGGATCGACGCAAGTGACATGGGCCACGATGCCGGTGGCAATCATTTCGCGCGCGAGCGCAGCGGTATCGCGTTTCCAAAGCGGAAAGATGGCCTCCATTCCGGCAGCAGCCAGTTTCTCGATTCGGTAGGCGCGCAAACCCTCCAGAAAGAGATCGCCGAACACTATCTGATGGACTCCTTGCGCCTTGATTTGCGCACAAGCCACTTCCATTTTCGCCTCGTAGATTTCATTCGAGCAGGGATTTGGCAGGCTCA
>DASZBL010000017.1:0-37550 GCA_035944195.1 Rhizomicrobium sp.
GCGATCCCGACATGCAACGGGACGGGTCGCTTGAGCTGCCGTGGGGCTCCGCGCCCCGTCCCGTTGCATCACCGAGCCAACACGGCTCAAATGACCTTCGGGCTCTACATCCAACTGGATGAAAGAAGGGGCTCAGGTCAGTGTCAGCGCGAGCACTTCCGATATGCGCGCTCCCGTGTACGCGAGCGTGAGGCAGAACGTCTCGACTTCCGGTGCCGCTCGCTTCGCGGCATCCATAAACGCGCGTCGTTCCGTAGAGGTGAGGTACTTCCTGTTACCAAATTGGTCGAACAGCATATTTTTGATTTGGGTTGGTTATTGCTTCGGCTAAAGAGAAGACTATTGACTCCGCTAATAAATGCCGAACACAATGGCTCATTCTGTTCAGCGAATACTCCTTGAGTATACGGGCCAAACGCCTTTAGACTCCCCGGACGCGCCGCATGCGCCCGGAGCCTCGCATGAAACCCAAATCTCTCACCGACATCGCCATCCCAAAAACCGTGGGCATCTGGATACGTGTCAGTACCGAAGACCAAGCGCGCGGCGAAAGTCCCGCCGTCCATGAGAAACGCGCACGCCTCTACGCGGAGGCGAAGGGATGGAACGTGCGCGAGGTGTACGACCTCGCGGGCGTGTCCGGCAAAGCCGTCATGGCGCATTCCGAGGCGCAACGCATGCTCGCGGACGTGCGCGGGGGGCGCATCACGGGGCTTATCTTCTCAAAGCTCGCGCGATTGGCGCGCAACACCAAAGAGCTTCTCGAATTCTCCGAAGAGTTCCGCAAATACGGCGCAGATTTGATTTCGCTCGCCGAAGCGATTGACACCACCTCGCCCGCCGGTCGCCTCTTCTACACCATGATCGCGGCGATGGCACAGTGGGAGCGTGAAGAGATTGCCTCGCGTGTCGCCGCGTCCATTCCCATACGGGCGAAACTCGGCAAGCCCCTGGGCGGCAAGACGCCGTTCGGATACCGCCTAGAGGGGGGCAAACTCGTCCCCGACCCGAAGGAAGCGCCCGTCCGCAAACTCATCTACGAGCTCTTCATCGAGAAGAAGCGACGCCTCGCGGTCGCGCGCATCCTGAACGAACGCGGCCACCGCACGTCAACGGGCAAGAAATTCTCGCGCCAAACGGTGGAGCGCCTCATCCGCGACATGAGCGCCAAGGGCATCCACCGCGTCAACTACACCCATCTCTCCGACGACGGCGTCGTCCGTCCCAAGCCCGAGGAGGAGTGGGTACTGCGCGACGTGCCGCCCATCGTATCGGTCGAGCTCTGGGAGGAGGCGAACGCCATCCTAGAGACGCAACGGAAAACCCGCACGCACATCGGACGGCGGGCGGTGCACCTCTTCGCGGGCCTCACCTATTGCGCCTGCGGGCACAAGATGTACGTCCCCTCGCGCAACCCCCGCTATCGGTGCACGCCCTGCGGCAACAGCATCGCCGTCACCGACCTCGAAGCCATCTATCACGGGGAGCTCAAGGGCTTCCTCTTCTCCGACGTGCAGATAACCGCGCACCGCCTGCGCACCGACGAGCTTCTCGCCCGCAGGGAGGAGGAGGTCGGACACCTCGCGGGAGAAGCGCACAGCGTGCAACAGGAGATGGACAAGGTGTATCGCCTCTATCAGAGCGACCAGATAACGGGAGAGGGGTTCGCCCTCCGGTATCGCCCTCTTGAGGAGCGCTTGAAAGCGCTCCAATCCGAACTTCCCTCCGCGCAAGCCGCGCTCGATGTCCTGCGCATACACCACCTTTCCCAAGATGCCGTTCTTGCAGATGCCCGTGATTTGCACAGCCGTTGGAACAGTCTTTCCTATGCTGAGAAGCGGGATGTGGTGGAGGCCATCACCAAGCGGATCACGGTGGAGAAGGAGGGGGTGGTCATCGAGCTTCGATACGACCCCGACCGGGTGCCCCCGCCACACGCTGGTTCGGGAAATTCTCCCGCTCCCTCAAGCGGTTACACCGCTCCTCTGAAAGAGGCCAACAATGGCATCCAATCGAGAAGATGGAAGCGGTGGGACAGCTTTCCGGCGGCATCGCGCATGACTTCAACAATTTCCTCATGATCATCAAAGGCAATCTGGTGCTGCTGCAGCGCCGCATCGCGCAAGGCAGACCCGACATCCAGCGCTATGTCGACAGCGCGATAGAGGGTGTGGATCGCGCCGTGACCGTCACCCAGCGCGTGCTGGCATTCTCGCGCCGCCAGCCCCTGTCTCCGGAGCCGAACAATCTGAGCGATGTCGTGCTGAAGGCGCTCGAACTGGTGCGCCAATCGCTCGATGGGCAAATAGAAATCGAGACGCATCTGGATGCGGACTGGTGGATTTATTGCGATATCAACCAAATGGAAAACGTCATCCTCAATCTGGCGATCAATGCGCGCGATGCCATGCCCAATGGGGGACGGCTGACCTTCACCACCCGCAATGTGCGCGTCGGCGAGCCTCCCGCGGACGCCAGCGATATCGTGCCCGGCGAATATGTTGAATTATCCCTCAGCGATACGGGCGCCGGCATGAGCGATGAGGTGCGCGCCAAAGCCTTTGACCCCTTCTTCACCACAAAGCCCCATGGCAAGGGCACGGGCCTCGGCCTCAGCACGACATTCGGCTATATTCGCCAATCGTCGGGCTATCTCGATATAGAAAGCGCCGTGGGCCGCGGGACCACAGTGCGGATCTTTATGCCGCGCCGGTATGTTGAACCTATTTCGGAGAGAGTCTGATGTCCGCTTCCATTCACTCGCCGGGAACCGTACTCGTCACGGAAGATGAACCGATGGTGCGCGCGGTGGTGGCGGAGACGCTGCTCGATGCCGGTTATACCGTGCAGGAAGCCGGCGATGGCATGGAAGCGATGGAAACGCTGGAGGCGGGCAGCATCGATCTTCTGATCACCGATATCCAGATGCCGCGGATGAACGGATATCAGCTGGCGGAAGCGGCGATGGCGCGGTGGCCGAAATTGAAAATCATGCTGATGACGGGCTATGCCCGCGAGGGTGTACCGGTCGCGATTGCCAGCGCAGGCCTGCCCACGCTGAAAAAACCCTTCGATCTGGACCGTCTGCCGGGGCTGGTGAGCGAATTGCTGGCGCGAAAATAACAGCCTGGATAAACAAAAGAAGCAAGCCGTGTTCCGGCCTCATTTCGCAAGAGCGCTGCGTTGACGCGTATAGCGGTAGCGATCGCGGATATGGGCGTTGAAGAATTCACCTTTGGAAAAAGCATTCCGCATGGCGCCATACACATCCGGCGGCACATCGTAATAGCTATAGAGACGTCCGGTCACGAAAACGATGTCCAGCCGCCGCCCGGCGGGATGATAGCGAAAAGCGCGGATGACGCTCGATGGCATGGCATGAAAAAAGCGCGCGGAGGATCGTCCGCGCGCTTCGTTTAGTGGCAATCGCCGTCCTGATCCCAGTCGCGGCAATGATGATAACGCCGCCAATGCTTGTGCCAATAGGCATCCTCATAGGGATGCGGTGGCGCAACATACACGTAGCCGGCCGGTTGCGTATCGTACCAGCGGTGATGCCACCACCAATGGTGGACGACGGCCGTATGATCGCGGTCGCGGTCTGCCGTCGAATGATCGCGGTCGCTATCACTCGTGGTCGCGTGATCGTCGGGATCGGCAAGGGCGAAACTCGCCGTACCGCCCATAACAGCGAGCGCGATGCTCGCCGCAAGCAATGCTTTTTTCATGAAGAACTCCGTTGCTCACACCCCTTCCGTGGTAAACGCCCGGAGTTCCATGCCGTTCCAGAATGGGCGCAGCGGTTTTATTTCTTGCTCTTGCGCTTCTTTTTGCGGCCCGTCTTGCGCTTGGGCACCTTCTTGCCCTTCTTGCGTGCCTCCGAAAGGCCGATGGCAATCGCCTGTTTGCGGCTCTTGACCTTTCCGCCCTTGCCGCCTTTTCCGCTCTTGAGCGTACCCTTCTTGCGGCGATGCAATGCGCTTTTTACGTCCTTGCTGGCACTGCGCGAATATCTTGCCATCGCGAATCCTCCAGATTGAGCCCCATTCAGAACGCAACGCAGTCCCGGCGGTTTGGTTCTACCGCGGGTTGACATCGGCACCGTCTGGAAACTCTGATTGGCGGCGGTTCCATGAGATCGATGCATTGGTGAGTCCCGAACCCACCGGTCCATTACCGGCAGCACTGGCCAATGCCGCGAGGCTCCTCGCGGTCAATCCGCCATTGGCCGAAGAGCAATTGCGCGAAATCCTAAAGGTGGTGCCGGACAACGGGCCAGCATTTCTGCTGCTGGGTGCCGCGTTGCGCGCGCAGGGCAAACTCATCGCGGCTTTGGAGATATTGGAGCCGCTGGCGGGATTACAGCCAAAATCCGCACCCGTGCAGTTCGAATACGGCCTTGCGCTGGCCGATGCAGGCCATGGCCGCAAGGCAATTGCAGCCCTCGCCCGCGTCGTGGCGCTTGAACCCAAACATACGAGCGCATGGCGCGTGCTGGGCGATCAGAAAACGCTTGGGGGCGACGAGAGCGGGGCCGACGAAGCCTATTCGCGCCATATTCAGGCATCGGTCAACGATCCGCGATTACTCGAAGCCGCGGCCGCTCTCTATGAAAACAAACTCGCGATTGCCGAACGGCTGCTGCGCGCTTTCCTGAAAGAAAATCCCACCGATGTTTCGGCCATTCGCATGCTGGCGGAAGCCGGAACCCGGCTTGGGCGATATGAAGATGCCGAGCATTTGCTGGAGCGCTGCCTGGAACTGGCGCCGAGTTTCGGGCCCGCGCGGCATAATTATGCGTCGGTTCTCTATCGTCACAACAAGCCAGAGGAAGCGCTGGTGCAGGCCGAAATTCTCTTGAAGAGCGACGCGCGCAACCCGGGCTATCGCGCGCTGAAGGCGGCGGCCCTCAGTCATCTCGGCGAATATGAGAAGGCGGTGCATTGCTATCAAACCTTGTTGAAGGAATTTCCCGATCAGCCGAAAGTGTGGATGAGCTATGGCCATTCGCTGAAAACGCTGGGCAAGCAGAGCGAGGCAATTGCTGCTTACCGGCGCAGCATCGCGCTGCGGTCTTCGCTGGGTGAAAGCTATTGGAGCCTGGCCAATCTCAAGATTTTCCGCTTCAGCGATGACGATGTGGCGGCGATGCGCGCGCAACTGGAGCGCGGCGATCTCGCCGATGAGGAGCGCTATCATTTCGAATTCGCGATTGCCAAAGCATTGGAGGATTTGGGCGATTACGCGCAATCGTTCGAGCATTACCGCAAGGCCAATGCGCTCAGGCGCGCGACTGTTGCTTATGACGCGAGCGAAACAACCGAACAAGTGCGCCGGTTAAAGGCGCAATTCACGCCGGAATTTTTCAGCGAGCGCATAGGTGCAGGTTGCGCCGCACCAGATCCGATCTTCATCGTCGGTTTGCCGCGTTCAGGCTCAACGCTGATCGAGCAAATCCTGTCGAGTCATTCGCAGGTCGAAGGCACGATGGAATTGCACGACATCGGCTTCCTGGCGCGGCGGCTGGGCGGACGCAAGCGCAAGGCCGACATCCCGGCCTATCCCGAAGCGCTCGCGGGCCTGCCGCTGGAGGAATTCAAGGCGCTGGGCGAGGAATATCTGGCGCGCACGCGCATTCATCGCAAGCTCGGCCGGCCCTACTTCATCGACAAGATGCCGAACAATTTCCTTCACACCGGCCTGATTCATCTGATGCTGCCGAATGCGAAAATCATCGACGCGCGGCGCCATCCGCTCGGCTGCTGCCTATCCTGTTTCAAGCAGCATTTCGCGCGCGGCCAGAGTTTCACCTACAATTTCGAAGACCTGGGGCGCTATTACGCGGATTATGTGGAGCTGATGGCGCACTACGATTCGGCGCTGCCGGGGCGCGTGCATCGCGTGTTCTATGAGGACATGGTGGCAGAGCCGGAAGTGGAAGTGCGCCGCCTGCTCACCTATTGCGGCCTGCCCTTCGAGGAACAGACCTTGCGCTTTTATGAAAACGAGCGGGCCGTGCGCACCGCCAGTTCGGAGCAGGTGCGCAAGCCGATTTTCACTGACGCTGTCGAGCATTGGCAGAATTTCGAGCCGTGGCTTGACCCGCTCAAGACTGCATTGGGGCCGGTGCTTTCGGCCTATCCCGGCACACCGACATTTTGAACACAGTCCCGGACTGGTTGGCCGCGAACCCATCCCGCGCCATTGACGCCGCCGCGCGGTGCGCTTCAAATTACTGTCATAATATGTGGATTCTCGCGTGAATGCCGGCAAAGGCTGACGCCGGTTCACATTATCGAACTTGGGGACATCGATCATGAAATCCTCGATTGGGCGCGGGCGCGCCATTGCTCTTCCCACTCTGCTTGCCTCGACAATGCTCACCGGCGTTTCGGCGGCTTATGCCGAGGATAATGGCGGGCTGGAGACGGTCATCGTCACTGCGCAGAAGCGCACCGAAGATTTGCAGAAGGTGCCGATCAGCATTCAGGCGATCACGGCCGAAAAGCTCGACGAGCTGCACCTCACCGATTTCACCGATTTCGCGCGCTACATGCCGAGTGTGACCTATGCGGTCAGCGGCCAGGGCAGTAATGGCGGCCCCGGTTTTGCCAACATCACCATGCGCGGCATTGTCAGCGATCAGAACGGCAATCATTCAGGACCGCTGCCGACCGTCGGCGTCTATCTCGACGAGCAGCCGATCACCACCATCAACGGCACGCTGGATATTCCCACTTACGATGTGGAGCGCGTGGAAGCGCTGTCAGGCCCGCAAGGCACGCTGTATGGCGCAAGCTCGGAATCGGGAACGATCCGCATCATCACCAACAAGCCCGATGCCAGCGGCTTTTCGGCGAATTACGAGGCAGACGTCAATTCCGTGGACCATGGCGGCATCGGCTATGGCGCGCATGGCATGGTCAATCTGCCGCTCGCCGACAATATGGCCATCCGCATCGTGGCGTGGGCGGAGCATGACGCGGGCTATATCGACAATGTGCACGGCACGCGCACCTACACCTTCGACAACGCTGATCCGCCCGTTCCGCCGACGGCGCCGATCACCATCGACAATGCGGGACACACGAAGAACAATTACAATACGGTGGACAAGGTCGGCGCGCGCGCCGCGCTGCAGATCGATCTGAATGACAATTGGACGATCACGCCTGCGATCACTGCGGAAAGTGAAAACTCGGATGGCGTTTTCGGCTACGACCCCAGCGTCGGTGATCTGAAGGTGCAGCATTTCCTGCCGGAATTCGTGAAGGACAAATGGTATCAGGCAGCGCTGACGGTGCAGGGCAAGATTGCCAATCTCGATCTCGTTTATTCCGGCGGCTATATGAGCCGCAATGTCGATTCCGCCGCGGATTATACCGACTACACCTATTGGTACGATCAGTATAATGCCTATTACGTCTATTTCACCGACAATGCGGGCCACGTGATCGATCCGACGCAACGGATTCTGGGCACAGACCGCTTCACGAAAGAGAGCCACGAGCTTCGCCTTTCGACCCCGAAAGAGGACCGCTTCCGTCTGGTGGGGGGCGTGTTCTACGAACGGCAAACTCATTTCATCCTGCAGGATTACGTCATCGAGCATTTGGCCGATGCAAGCTCGGTGACTGGCTGGCCCGGCACGCTGTGGCTGACTGATCAGATGCGCGTGGACCGCGATTACGCGGCGTTCGGCGAAGCGGCCTTCGACATCATGCCGAATTTGACGCTGACGGGCGGCATCCGTTTCTTCAAGGCGGACAATTCGCTGAAAGGTTTCTTCGGCTTCAACAGCTATGAAACGCCGCCGGGTGTGACCTGCTTTGCGCCGACGTCGGTAGACAGCGGTCCGTGCACGAATCTCAACGCGCGCGTGAAGGACGACGGCGAGACCCACAAGATCAATCTCACCTGGAATGTCGACGACACCCGGATGCTTTACGCCACCTATTCCACGGGCTTCCGCCCCGGCGGCGTGAACCGGCGCACCGATATTCCCGGCGTCGGCCCTTATTCGCCCGACACGCTGACCAATTACGAAATCGGCTGGAAGACAAGCTGGCAAGACAACCGCCTGCGCTTCAACGGTGCGCTCTTCTGGGAAAACTGGGAGAAATTCCAGTTCCCGTTTCTGGGACCCAATTCGGTCACCATCATCGCCAATGGCGGGCAGGCGCGCGTCAAAGGCGCGGAGGTCGAATTTTCATGGTTGCCGCTCGACAATCTGATGCTGTCGGGTGCCAGCGCCTACACCAACGCGGAATTGACCAGTGATTATTGCGGCGTTGCCACCGTGCATTCCTGCCCCGGTTCGGCGCAGGCGCCCGCGGGTACGCAGTTACCCATTACGCCACTGTGGAAGCTGAACGCCACAGCGCGTTATGAATTCATGGTCGGAACCCTGAATGCCCATGTGCAGGGCTCGCTCGTTCACCAGAGCGGCACATGGTCGGATCTGCGGCTCGCAGAGCGCTCGCTGCTCGGCAAGAACAAGGCCTTCACCACCTTCGATTTCGCAACCGGAGTGGAACAGGACAAGTGGACGCTGGAATTGTATGTGCAGAATCTCTTCGACGAGCGCGCCCAGCTTGGCCGCTATGCCGAGTGCACGCCCGGCACATGCGGCTTCGAGCCCTACATCCTGACCGAACAGCCGCGCACCGTAGGCTTGCGGATCGGGCAGAAGTTCTAGCGCTTAATTCCGGCGATCTGCCGTTCGCGTGGACGGCGGAAGGCGGTAGGATTCCCCGCGCACCGATTGCGTCCTGCCGGAATCCTCGCTGCACGAGGCGTAGCTGTCATCCGGATCGGGCTGCGAAGCGACGAAGGCCGCGAGCGTCGTCTTGCCGCCGTCCAGCGCATCGCCGAACGCTTCTCTGGTGTCCGCGCAATAATTGTCATTGTGCAGGCTGCTCAGCGAAGCCTGGTTCGCCAGCCGCGTCTTATAGGCATGATAATCGGCCATGCCGGTGTGCGGGTTCTGGCGCAGGAAAAATGATTGCAACTCGCTATCGGATTGCTGCAGCTCCGTACGGTAGGAAATCACGAAATGATTGTAGAGCCCGATCTGGCTGCAGGTGAGCGCTGCTACCATCAATTCCTGCTGCAAGGCCGCGGCCTTGAGCGCGACCGCTTCTTCCGGCCTTGCGCAACTCGCCCAGGATTGCGCCGTCATCGCGCACAGAGAAACACCAATCGCGCAGATTTTCTTCGCCGTCGTTTTCATGTCGTACTCCCCTGACATTCGCCCGTAATTTCATTCATCCGCGCAGCGCCACGCAGCGCCCCGCCGGCGGATCGGTGCGGTCCAGATGCGCGGCGACCTCTTTCGAGCCACCGGTGCAGCCGATCCAGCGGAATTCCTGATCCGCGGTCACGATTTCGCTGTTGGACAGAACCGAGACAAATCCGTTTGCGGGAATGTCCTGCGCCGCAGAGCCGATGCCGCACGCGGTGGATTTGTCGCCGCCGTTCATGAGGCAATAGGCGACCTGCACGCTGTAAGAGCAGCCATTGCGAAAGCCCCAATTGGCGCCGTCGCTGTCAACGCTCAAACAAGCCGATGCGCCATGATCCTGCGATGAAGATTTGGCGGGCGGCGGCGGCGATGCGGCAACGCTCGCAAGCTGCTGCATGGGTCGCGCGGCTGGCGGCGTGACAGGCGGTGGCGCGGCGGGAAGCGGCGCGGACGGCGCAGCATCGATCAGATGCACGGCCGATGTGCGCACGAGAATCGTTTGCGGCAGGGTTTGCGCAGCGCTGGCCGTCATTCGCGCATGATGCGGTTTTGCATGTGCAACCGCTTCGGCCGGCGATGATTCGCTGCACAACGCGGGCGCGGATTTTACCGCCGTGGCGAGACCGAGCCGGTTTGCATAGGCTGCGAGTGCGGCCTTGCGATCAGCCTCGCCGAAGGAATGGCCTTCGGGATACCAGCTCATGCAATAGGATTTCGCCGCGGCATCCTTGCGCGTCATCGAAAGCCCGCCCGACGAATTGACGGCGAAAATTTCGGAGTGACCATCGGCGTATTGCGCTTCGATGCCGGTGGCGGTTTGCCGGAAGACACCGACCACGTTCGCCCCGCCTTCAGATATGCTGCCCAGCGCATCGCTCATGAAAGAAAGCGACAGGTTTCGCGCATCCGAGCCGGGCGTCGTGATTTCGAGCGACAATCCCCCGTCGGTCGGAGAAACCAGTATCGCCGATCCATCGACGGCAACAAGCTTCTGGCCCACGACGGCATCGAACCAGTGCGGGCTCGCCGTCACTGCATCGGTTGGAATTGCCGCTGGAAGCGAAGCCACCGTCTGAAGCGGCGCCCCCGCGCTCGAAGATACGCCGAAAAGAAAAGCGAACACGGCAGCACCGGCTGCAATTGCGAGCTTCATCTTTTTCCCCGTCGCGACAGTCTCGCGCACATCGTTCCGCCCAGGCGCCGTTTATGGCGCGTCATTCCTGGGTTGTTGTTTAAAGGCGCGTCTGAGCGCGGTTTAAAAATCGCCAGAAGCAATCTTCTGTCGTCGCCCTGCACGCGATGCTCCCAACCCGTCTGCAATGGTGCTCATGGGCGCAACAAAGTCGAGTTACGAAATGCGCTACGATGAAGTGGTGTTTGAGGGCTTTCGCACAACACAATTAAAACTGTTGGAAATCGCGGACACAATGTTGCGCTGCGTTTGCAAAATTCGCGGAACTGCCGGTGCTTTCCGCCCGTTGTGAGTCGGGAGGCGAAGATGCCCGCCGCACGCCATAAACATAGGTTAAGAAAAAAACCGTCCCATTATTGGTCCGGCCGCGTGACGCGCGAAAGCAACGCGCTGGATTTGCGCCGGGGTGTTTTTAACCTGCGCGATCCGAAGAAGATCGCCGCATCGTTGAAGCGCTCCGCGGAACGGAGCCATCGCCGCAAGGCCGATCCTTATCGTTCGGCATTGTCGATGCTGGTTTTCTATATCAATCGCGCCGGCAAGAATTTGCCGGCAACCCGCAAGCGCGTATTGGAGCGCGCCAAAGGCGAACTCCGGAAATTATTCGGCAAGGAATAGGACATGGCCCGTACAAAAACGAAAAAGAAAACCACGCATCACCGCAAAGCAGCCACACATCATGTGCGCGCGCCCGCCAATGATGATGCCCATCTTTCGCGCCGTCCGCTCTGGGAAGGACATTTGCGCCTTTCGCTGGTGAGCTGCCCCGTTTCGCTCTACAGCGCCACGTCGCGCACCAATGACATCTCGTTTCATCTGCTCAATCCGAAAACCAACAACCGCATCCGCATGGTGCCCACCGATCCCGATGAAGGTCCGGTGGAGCGCGCCGATCTGGTGAAGGGCTACGAAATCCAGAAAAACAAATATGTCGTGGTGACGCCCGATGAGCTCGATGCCGTGAAGCTCGAAACCACGCAGACGCTGGACATTGAGCGCTTCGTGGATGCCGAGGCGATCGACCGGCTTTTCTGGAACGACCCGTTCTATCTGCTGCCTGGCGATGAAACCGGCGTGGAAGCCTATAGCGTGATCCGCAATGCGATGGCTGATACCGGGCGCATCGCGCTGGGCCGCGTCGTCATGCACACGCGCGAAAGGCTGATGGCGGTGGAAGCGCGCGGCAAAGGATTGATCGCCTATTCGCTGCGCATGCATGACGAAGTGATCGATCCCAAGATCGCATTTCGCGATATTGAAGAATCCAAACCGGATCGCCGCATGACGGAGATCGCGGAAAAGATCATCAAGCAGCTCGAAGGTCCCTTCGAACCGGAAGATTTCAAGGATCGCTATGAACATGCCTTGCGCGAATTGATCCGCAAGAAGGAACGCGGCGAGAAACTGGTGACGGCGGAGCCGCCGGAAGACACCAATGTCATCGATTTGATGGACGCGCTGCAGCGCAGCCTCAAGGCCAAGCCGCACCGCAAGGCCGCGCGTTAACGCCCCAGCTTTTTGCGCGCCGCTTCCAGCGAGCTTGCCGATTTGTGCAGATCGGCCCAGGGATCGGCGCGCTTCAGAAGCGCGCGTGCCGTGCGCAATGTAAACGCCAGCGGATCCAGACCTTTCTTCACTTGCGACCAGTTGAGCGGTGTTGCAATCGGCGCATGCGGCCGCGCGCGCGGCGACCACGGCGCCACCGCCGTCGAGGTGCGGTCGTTGCGCAAATAATCGAGGAAGATTTTTCCGCCGCGCATTTTCTTCGCCATGTTGGTCGTATAGGCGGACGGATTGTCCTTCTCCATGTGCAGGCAAAGACGGTGGGCGAAATCCTTCACATCGGGCCACGCAACCGGCTTGCGCGGGGTGCCCTTGATCGCCGCGATGACATGCAGGCCTTTGCCGCCGGTGGTTTTGACGAAAGGTTCGAGCCCGTAATGTTTGAAACGCTCGCGCAATTCCTTTGCGGCAGCGATCACGGTTTCGAATTCGACGTCGGCTGCGGAATCCAGATCGATGATGACGCGCTCCGGCACATCGGGCTCGTTCTTCTTGGCACCCCAGGGATGCAATTCCAGAACGGCGGCCTGCGCCAGACTTATCAGCCCTTCCAAATCGTCGATCGCCACATAGGGTTCGGCTTCGCCCTTTACTTTCATGGGCCGCGCCTTGATGCCCTGCTTGTTGGCGTGACGCTGAAAGAATTTTTGACCCTCAATGCCATCGGGCGCGCGCACCATCGAAATCGGCCGCCCGGCGATGTGCAACAAGATGCGATCCGCGAAGGCTTCGTAATGCTGCGCCAGATCGAGCTTGGTGAAAGCGGGATCGGGCTTTGCTGCGGGCCACAATTCCTTGTCCGGGTGGGTGATGACGATGCCGGCGATTTCGGAATGTTGTTTGCCGATTTTGGTTTTGCGCGGCATGGCTTCCTCTATAATTTGTGCTGCGGGTTGCGCCTCTATCACCACGGAGCGGGCGGATTTGTCTTCGCGCAAGCCTTTATAGCTCGCCTGCCGGAGCAGGCCCGCAGAGGTGAACGTACCGAATTCCACTTCCGCCACCAGCTTCGGCTCGACCCAGTTTACCTCGCGCGTGCGCGGCGGCGCATCCGGGCCTTCGAAGGGCGATGCCGCGCGCTTCAGCGGTTTCAATTTGTCGAGCAGCGCTTTCGAGGTTTGTGCGTTGAAGCCCGTGCCCACGCGGCCCATGTAAATCAGCCTGCCGCCGCGATAGGCGCCCACCAGCAGCGAGCGCAGCTTCTTGCCGTCGCCCCACCACGCGCCGATGACGACTTCCTGCCCGGCGCGGCATTTGGCTTTGGTCCATGCATCGCCTCGCCCGGAGCGATAGGGCGCATCGAGCCGCTTGGAGATCACGCCTTCGAGCTTCATGCGGCAGGCCGCACTCATCATCGCTTCGCCCGCCGAGGTGAAATGCGGCACGAAGCGCAACCGCTTCGCGCGCGGCGCATGCTTCTTCAGTAACGCCTGCAAAATTTCCTTGCGGCGCGACAGCGGCTCGTTGCGCAGATCGCTTCCCTCGGCATAGAGCACATCGAAGATGAAATAGATGAGGCCCCCGGTTTTTTCTTCCGACAGCGCCTGCTGCAGGCCCGCAAAATCGGAGACGCCTTCCTTGTTCAGCGCACAAATCTCGCCATCGAGCAGGCAATCGGGCAGTGCTTTTCCTTCTTCCGCGATTTCGGGAAAGCGGTGCGTCCAATTGAGGGCACGGCGCGTCAGCAATTGCACATGCCCGCGCTCCACGCGCATCTGCATGCGATAGCCGTCGAATTTCACTTCATGCACCCAGTCCGGACCTTCGGGCGGCTTGGGCAGGATGCGGCACAATTGCGGCGCGATGAATTTCGGCAGCGGCGCTTTACGGCCTATTTCTTCCGGCGCGAGCCGCGCTTTTTTTTTGAGCCGCTGGCTTTGAGCGCGGCGACTTTCGCTCGTTTGAGTTTCTTGCCCGCCGCGATTTCATCCAGCGTGCGGCCGGTCTTCACCGAAGTCTGCGCCGCAGCCAGCGCATCGGGATCATCGGGTTTGGCATAGTCATCTTTCTCTTTGATGAGCAGCCAATTGTGGCGGACCTTGCGCCGGCCGGTAGCAGGCTTGTCTTTCATGCGCACAAGCGCCCAGCCGCCCTTCATGCGCTCGCCATTCATCACGAATTTGAGATGGCCATCGGCGAGCGCGCGTTGCGCAGGCTGAGAACCTTGCGGCAACCACAAACCGTTATCCCACAATTGCACGGTGCCGCCGCCATATTCGCCTTCGGGAATGGTGCCTTCAAAGGTCCCGTAATCGAGGGGATGATCTTCCACTTCCACCGCCAGCCGCTTCACGGCGGGATCGAGCGAGGGCACTTTGGTGACGGCCCAGGATTTATAGACGCCGTCGAGTTCCAGCCTCAGATCGAAATGCAGCCGCGTCGCATCGTGCCGCTGGATCACGAAGCGGCGCACTTTCTGTTGCGCGCGCGCGATTTTTCCCCGCGGTTCCGCAGTTTTGGTGAAGTCGCGTTTGGCATGATAATCGGATAACCGCGCCATTTTGGAAGAACGCGAGGGCCGGGCCACAAGTTCCTCCATGCGCAAAGGCGCGCCCGGGACCGGGCGCGCCTCAATATAATCCGCGCGACTTGTCAGTCGAGCGGCACGTTGTAGTAGGAATAGGTCGTGGCGCGGATATTGCTGAAATTACCGTCATCCTTCGTCAGATCTTCGAGGCTGTAGGCAGGCGCCTTCTCGATCTGGGCCTTGGAGATCGGTACGATATAGCCGCCCTTGTCCTTGCTGTAATCGAGAACCGACCACGGCACGGGATAGAATTTCTCGCCCATGCCGAGCAAGCCGCCGAAACCAAGGGCGGCGAACATGATGTGATCGGATTGCTTGTCGAGCACTACATCTTCAACCGTGCCGATCTTGTCGCCGGCCGTGTTGTAGACGCTGGTTCCTTTTACTTTGGAGGCCAGAATTGCGCTTGTGTGTCCGCTTGCTGTCGTCATGACAGTCTCCTTTTGGGGTGCGAACAGCTAACGTGTGCGAAATGGTTTTGTTCCGGGCGCTTCAAGCCAATGCAGGCTGAATAAATGTTCGGGGTCGTACCATGCCGCGCGCGGCGTAAATCCCGCCTCGACCGCCAGCGCGCGAAAACCGGCGGGCGTGTATTTGCAGGAATTTTCCGTATGGATTGTTTCGCCTTCCTTGAAAGAAACGTGCTCACCCGCGACCGTCGCACGCTGATCGGTCAGGCTCACCAGATGCATTTCGATGCGCTGCTCCAGCGGATCGTAGAAGGCGTAATGCGCGAATTTTTCAACGTCGAAATCGGCGTCCAGTTCGCGGTTGGCGCGGGCCAGCATATTCTTGTTGAAAAGGGCGGTGATACCGGCGGCATCGTTATAGGCCGCATGCAGAATGGCCGGATCCTTCACCAGATCGACGCCGATCAGCAGCCCGCCGCCGCGCAATAACATTGCCGCTTTGCGCAGGAACGCGAGCGCCTCGCTGCGATTGAGATTGCCGATGGTCGAACCCGGGAAAAAACCGATGCGGCGCGCGGCGTCGATCGGGGGGAGCACGAAATCCTTCGTGAAGTCGGCGATCACAGGATGAATGGAAAGATCGGGACAGCTTTGCGATAATTGCCGCGTCACGCCACGCAAATAATCGCCGGAGATATCGACGGGCACATAGGCGCGAGGGCGGTCCAGCGCGTCCAGCAGGACGCGCACTTTTTTCAAGGCCCCGGCGCCGAATTCGATCAGTTCCACATCGCGGCCCATATAGTTCGCGATTTCCGCGGAATGATTGCGCAACAATGCTATTTCGGTACGCGTCAGATAATATTCGGGAAGATCGCAGATGCGCTCGAACAGGGCCGAGCCCTCAGCGTCGTAGAAAAATTTCGGCGAACTATGTTTGGGATGATCCTGCAGGCCCGCAAGCAACTCCGATACAAAATGCTCGTGGCGTTCGCGCGCATTTCTGAGGACAAAGGGGGCGTTCATGAATCCTCCGCCAAGCGAATACCGCTGAATTGCCAGCGCGCGCTGGGCGGGAAGAAATTGCGATAGCTCGCGCGCATATGGCCCTCAGGCGTGACGCAGGAGCCGCCGCGCAGCACCATCTGGCCCACCATGAATTTGCCGTTGTATTCGGCCAGCGCGCCGTCGAAGGGCCGATAGCCGGGATAGGGATCGTAAGACGAGCGCGTCCACTCCCATGCATCGCCGAACAATTGATCGCCGCTCGCCGCGGCGCGCGGATGCAGGATCGTTTCATTCAGGAAATTTCCGGCAACAGGATAAAGCTGCGCCACCGCTTCCCATTCGAATTCAGTTGGGAGCCGCTTTCCTGCCCAAGCCGCATAAGCGGCAGCCTCGAAGAAATTGACATGCACCACCGGCTCGGCGGGATTGAGCGGGCGCGTGCCATGCAGCGTGAAAATCTTTCCCTCCGGCAGCCAATAAAGCGGCGCCTGCCAACCTTCGCTTTGCGCGAGCGCCCAGCCATCGGAGAGCCAGAATTCGGGACGCGCATAGCCGCCATCTTCGATGAAGGCGCGATATTCGCCGCATGTCACAAGCCGCGAGGCAAGACGAAACGGCCGCAGCAACACAGTGTGGCGCGGGGCTTCATTGTCGAACGCGAAGCCTACGCCGTCGTGGCCAATGTCAACCGGTCCGCCCTCATGCTCGAGCCATTCGAGCGGCGCCGGTTCATCGAGCAGAGATGGATGCGGCGGCGCATAATCGGGCAATAGCGGATTGCAGGAGAATGCGTGCTTGATGTCGGTCAGCAACAATTCCTGATGCTGCTGCTCATGATTGAGGCCCAGTTCGATGCGTTCGGCCAGTTTGCCATCGGCGCAGACTTCAGCCATCGCGGCATCGACATGGCGGCGGTATTCCAGGATTTCCGCAACACCGGGACGGCTCAGCAATCCCCGGCGAGGCCGCGCGAAGGGCTGGCCCAATCCCAGATAATAGGAATTGAACAGCTGATCATAGTTCTTATCAAATGTTGAATAGGAGCCGGTTTGCGCCAGCACCATCTTCTCGAAAAACCATGTCGTGTGCGCCAAATGCCATTTCGTCGGGCTGGCATCGGCCATGGATTGCACGCATTGATCTTCCGCCGTCAGATTTTGGGCGAGTTTCTCGCTCAGCGCGCGTGTGGCTGCGTAGCGCCGCCTCAGATCGGACGCAGGCGTGATGCTGATTTCAGGGCGCGCCGACAGAAGCTCCTCCGCTCCTCACTCCAGAAGCGAACGGCTCAAACGCCAGATTGTTTCAATGTCCTGGACGAAAAGGTTTAATGCGCGTGGCCCATCACCCAATCGGCGATGTCCTTCCACACTTGCTCGCCCTCCAGATCGCGCAACAACATGTGATAACCATTGTCGTAGCGGTGCACTTCGGCGCGCGAGCCCAACGCCTTGATGACGGCCTCGGTGGGCGGCGCCGGAATAACCTGATCTTTGGCCCCATAGACAAACAGGATCGGCGGCGGGTCGGCGAATTGTTCGGGCGCATGGCGCGCCTCGTCCATCAGATTGACGAGGCCATAGACCTGATCGGTGCGCGCCTCATGCTCATAGAGCGGATCGCGGCTGAGCTTGCGCAGCATGGGAATGTTGTTCGATGCCCACACCCGCCCCTCGCCCGAAACATGCAGCCAGGGCAGCGTATGCGCGGTCAGCCAAAGTGCGGCGCGATAGGACGCCGGCATGTCCTCGCGCGACCACACCGCGGGTGCGACGAGAATGATGCCGTCGGCATGCGGCGGCGCACTCGCCAATGACGACAGCACCACAGCACCGCCCATGCTTTCGCCCAGCGCAAAGACCGGCACGCCGGGATGTTTGGCGCGCGCCGCATCCACCATATCGTCGAGATCCTTGCGCATCTGTTCGTCGCCGGCCCAAAGCCAGCGATTGGGTGCCGCGCCGAAACCGCGCTGGTCATAGGCATAGGTCGTGATGCCATGTTCGGCCCACCATGGGCCGGGCATGTCGAAGGCTTCGGAATAATCGCTCATGCCATGCAACGCGACGATGATCGCTTTGGGACTAGGCGCATCCCAATGGCGCAGCGGCAGGCGCAAACCATCGCGCGTGACAAAAGCGTCCGCCTCGATGGCGGGCGTTCCGTTCTGCAATCCAAGCGGCGCAAGCGTAGGCGCACAGGCACCCAGCGCTAGCGCGATGCCAACAACCGCCGCACGCGCCGCCGCAAATGCGGCAGAAGTTCTTCTGCAAACCATGGATTTTTCTTCAGCCATGCATTGTTGCGCCACGAAGGATGCGGCAGGGGAATAATATCGGGACCATATTCCTGCCATGCCCTCACCGTCTCCGTCATGTTCGATTTCGCGCGCGCGCCCAGATGGTGATTGAGCGCGTAGCTCCCCACCAGCAGCGTCAGCTTGAATGGCGGCAGCACGGCGAACAATTTCTCGTGCCATGCGGCCGCACATTCCTTGCGCGGCGGCCTGTCGCCGCCATGGGCGTCGTGACCGGGAAAACAGAAGCCCATGCCGATGATAGCGATGCGGGACTCATCGTAAAATGTTTCGCGGGTCACACCCAGCCAATCGCGAAGGCGGTCGCCGGAGGGATCGTTGAACGACAATCCCGTTTCATGCACGCGAATACCCGGCGCCTGCGCGATGATGCAAATCTTCGCGGTCGAACTGGCGCGAATGATGGGACGCGGTTGGATATATCTCTCGCAAATCCGGCAGGCGCGGATTTCGGCGAGAAGCGTTTGTAGTCCATCAACCTTCATAACGCATTACGGAGCATCCGGCCTTTCAGCAATTCTCCGGGCCACGCTCAAAATCAGGAGAAGACCCAAAGCAATGAAGAACCCCCACAACAAAAGGTGATGTAATGTTCCCACCCAAGGTGCCACGTAGATTTCCATCGAAATGTATCGGCTCAAAGGCCGAATTCTCACATACCCCGGAAGCACCACATGATAGATGCTCTCGTAATTGCCCGCGAAAATGCCAATGCCCAATTCAAACAGGTACGCCAACACGGTCACACCGATCAGCATCCCTTTCAGTATTCGAAATATACTGCTACCGAAAAAACGATTCAATTTATCCATCTTGATGTTCCGTCAATCACCTTTCAAAAGATTACGCGCAATCACGAGTTGCTGGATCTGGCTGGTGCCTTCGTAGATGCGGAAGATACGCACGTCGCGGTAGAAGCGTTCGATGCCGTAATCGGCGACATAGCCGGCACCGCCGAAAATCTGCACGGCGCGGTCGGCGATGCGGCCCACCGCCTCCGACGCAAAATATTTCGTGCAGGCCGCTTCCATGGTGATGCTCTGGCCGGAATCGCGTTTCCTCGCGGCGTCCAGCACCATGCAGCGCGCGGCATAGGCTTCGGTCTTGGAATCCGCCAGCATGGCCTGAATCAATTGGAAATCGCCGATGCGCTGACCGAATTGCTCGCGTTCGCGCGCGTAATTTACGCATTCCGAAATCAGCCGTTCCGCCACGCCCACGCACACACCGGAAATGTGCAGGCGTCCGCGATCCAGCACCTGCATCGCAACCTTGAAGCCCTCGCCTTCCGCGCCGAGCCGCAGCCGCGCAGGCACGCGCGCATTTTCGAAAATCACGTCGCAGATATGGGCGCCCTGCTGGCCCATTTTCTTTTCGGGCTTGCCGATGCTGATGCCCGGCGTTTTCGCAGGCACGATGAACGCGGAGATTCCGCCAGCCCCTTTGCGCGAGGGATCGGTGCGCGCCATCAGGGTGAACATGCCCGCGCGGTTTGCGTTGGTGATGAAGCGCTTGGTGCCGTTCACGACATAATCGTCGCCGTCGCGGATCGCGCTCACTTTCACCGCGGCCGCATCGGAACCTGCGCCCGGCTCGGTCAGCGCGAAACTCGCCACCACTTCGCCGCTGGCCAGTTTCGGCAGCCATTCGTTTTTCTGCTCGTCGGTGCCAAACATCACCACGCCCTGACTGCCGATGCCGACATTGGTGCCGATGACGGAGCGGAAGGCCGGCGATGTCTGGCCCAGCTCGAAGCAGACCCGCACCTCCTCCTCCATGGTCAGGCCGAGCCCGCCATATTCCTGCGGAATCGAAAGCCCGAAGAGGCCCAGCGCGCGCATCTCCGCGATGATGGAATCGGGTACGCGATCGTCCTCGGAGGTTTTCGCCTCGGCGGGCACGCATTTTTCCCGCACGAAGCGGCGTACGGTTTCGATCAATTGGTCGCGGGTTTCGGCGTCGAGCGCCATTTTTCGTCCCTCGGATATTGCCGGGGCCGAGATTAGCGCATTCGGGAAGATTGCAAGGCGCGCCCTTTAGCGCAGGGCGTCCTCATATTCGAAGGCATAAATCCCGATGACGAGGATGTGGTCCACCGCTTGGCCCTCGGCCAGCGGCAATACGAGGCTTTCGTGGAAAAAGGGCCGCTTGTCGGCGCTGCGCTCGAACCAGCC
This sequence comes from Rhizomicrobium sp., assembly GCA_035944195.1. Lineage (GTDB taxonomy): Bacteria > Pseudomonadota > Alphaproteobacteria > Micropepsales > Micropepsaceae > Rhizomicrobium. Next base: position 20,433 of record DASZBL010000017.1, read on the forward strand.
GCGGAAGGCCAGCGGCTCGCCGGTCTCATGGATGCGGGAATAGACCTCCCGCAGCATGGTGCCATAGCCGGGCAGCGCCTGATCGATCTCGGCCATTGTCATGCCCTGAAAGGACGCACCCTGCGCCACCACCATGGCATCGCCCACGATGCGGAACTGGAATTCAGCCCCGCCATCCAGCACCTTCACCAGTACGGTGTTGCGCAGCAGGCCCGACATCTCTCGCGGCGACATTTGCGGGCGCGAAGGGAAGCGTTTTTCGCCGCGCAGCCGTTCCCAGATGGCGAGACCCTTGCGGAGCATCGGGTTCTGAATGTCACTGAGCCCAATGCGCTGCTTGCTGCGCGGAGCGTCGGTAATCGAGGGGACGCGAAGAGCTTGGCGGTCGGACATGGCACTGGCCTATAATCGAACGCAGCCTTAGGCCGGAGTGGTTAAGGGTTCGCAAACGATAAAATTAGACGGAGTTGCATCTTGCGGTTGTCGGTTCTGGATCAGTCACCCATTCGCAGCGGCGGTGCGCCCGCGGACGCTATCGCCGAAACGATCGCACTGGCGAAGGCCTGCGAGGCGCTGGGCTATCACCGTTATTGGCTGGCGGAGCATCACAACACCGGTTCGTTCGCGGGCGCATCACCGGAGATTTTGATCGCGCGCATTGCAGCGGAGACGCGCCGCATTCGCGTGGGCTCGGGCGGGGTGATGCTGATGCATTACAGCCCGCTGAAAATCGCCGAAGAATTCCGCATGCTGGAAACGCTGTCGCCGGGCCGCATCGACCTGGGCATCGGACGTGCGCCCGGTGCGGACGAACGCACGATGCGCGCGCTGCAGGCAGGCCCCCAAAGCTGGGGCATCGATGCGTTTCCGAGCCAGGTGCATCTGCTGAAACAATTTCTGGAAGATGCGTCGGGCGATGCGCCGCTGGCGGACGATCACCCCTATCGCGGCATTCATGCGGAACCGCGAGGAAACACGCGGCCCGAAATGTGGATGCTGGGTTCGGGCGTGCACAGCGCAGTTTACGCGGCGGAATTCGGATTACCGTTTTCCCACGCCTATTTCATCAATCCCGATGGCAGCGAAGAAGCCTGCGAAACCTATCGCGCGCGGTTCAAGTCGAGCGTGTGGTGCGCGCGGCCAGTGATTTCGATGGGCGTTTCGGCACTGGCGGCGGAAACCGAGGAAGAGGCGAAGCGGCTTTCGGCCTCGCGCAATCTCTGGGCCGTGCGGCTGCTCACCGGGCGGCCGATTGCGTTTCTGCCGCCGGAGGAAGCGCTTGCTTATGACTACAACGATCAGGAACGCACGCTGCTGCGCGCCATCGAAATGCGCTCCGCCGTGGGCACGCCGGAAAAAGTGCGCGCGCAATTGCTCTCACTAGCCGAGCGTCACGGCGCGGAGGAATTGGTGATCGTGACGATTACGTACGATTATGCGTCGCGGCTTCGTTCGTATGAATTGCTGGCAAAGGCATTTTCGCTCCCACACTAATTGTCATCCCGGAAACGCGCGCCAGCGCGTTATCCGGGACCCATCGAGAAGCGGTTGGGTAGGTCCCGGCTCGCGCTTCGCTTGGCCGGGATGACAACATTATTTAACTCACCGGCAGCAATCCGATCACCGCGCCCGTCATCGCGCTCGACATCGTGCCGGAAATGAGCGCGCGCATGGCCAGCGGCACGATTTCGTGGCGGCGCTCGGGCGCCATGGAGCTGATGCTGGCGATCATGATGCCGACCGAGCCGAGATTGGCGAAGCCGCACATCGCATAAAGCATGATCAGGCGCGAACGCGGATCGAGCGCGCCGGGCGGCAGTGCTGCCAGATTGAGATAGGCGACGAATTCATTCAGCACCGTCTTCTCGCCCATCAGCGAGCCCGCGGTCGCTGCCTGATCCCACGGGATTCCGAGCAGCCACACGAAAGGCGCAAACAGCCAGCCGAAAATGCGCTCCATCGTGATGGGTGCGCCCAGCACATCGGGCAAATGCGCCAGCATGATATCGGTCAGTGCCACCAGCGCCACGATCACCAGCAGCATCGCGATGATGGAAAGCCAGAGCTTCAATCCATCTTCTGTGCCGCGTGCGATGGCATCCATGCTGGAATGATATTCGAAGCCGGGCGCTGCATCGGCGGCGGTTTCCTCGCCATCGGGGATCATCACGCGCGCGATCATGATGGCGGCAGGCAGCGACAGCATCGAGGCGACGAGGATATGTCCCAGCGCGCCGGGCACGACGGGATTGAGGATCGTCGCGTAAAGTACGAACACCGTGCCCGCGACGGTTGCGAGCCCTACCGTGAACAGCATGAACAACTCGCCGCGCGACAGCCGCGAAAGATAGGGCCGGATCAGCAACGGCGCTTCGATCATGCCGAGGAAGATCGTCGCCGCCGAGCCAAGCCCAACCGCGCCGCCGATGCGCATCAGCTTGCGCAAGGCCCATGAGAACGCATTCACGATCACCGGCAATATCCGCCAATGCCACAGCAGCGCCGACAGCGCGGAGATCACGATCACCAGCGGCAGAATCTGGAACGCGAAATTGGTGAGGTTGCGCGGCTGGGCCACCGTGAACGGCGCGTCTCCTCCGCCCAGATAACCGAAGACGAAAGAGGTGCCGGCTTTGGTTGCCGCCGTCAGCGCATCCACCACGCCGTTCAGCGAAAACAGCACATCGCGCGCCACCGGTACTTTCAACAGCAGCAGCGCCAGCGCGATCTGCAGCGCGAGCCCCACCGCCACGGTGCGGAAGGGAAAGGCGCGCCGGTTCTCCGACAGCGCCCAGGCCAGTGCCAGAATCGCCACGATTCCCAGGCCGGATTGCAGATGGGCGAGCAGCGTCGGCTCATTCACAACGTGACATCCCCCGGTTCCCGTCCCACTCTTACGCCGATTCGGGGCACCGCATGGCTTCATCGCGAGAGAGAGCTGGGGAAATCCGTGCGCTGGTGGGCGCGCGTGCGCTGCCGCCGCTGCTGCTGGTGCTCTATCACTACCACGAAGGCCATGGCTATCAGAACGTGCCGCTGTTCGACGTGTTCGTGGCCAAGGGCTATTTGTGGGTGGAATTCTTCTTTGCGCTTTCAGGCTTCGTGCTGGTGCATGTGTACGGACCGCGCGTTGAGGAATTTTTTCGCGGCGGCGCATACAAGGAATTCCTGAAAGCGCGGCTGGCGCGGCTTTATCCGCTGCATCTGGCGACGCTGCTTCTCATGGTGGCGATGATCTTCATTTTCGGCAGGATGGCGGCAAGCGGCGGCTATGTCTCGGTCTATGCGACGCCCTCCTATCATCCTTACGCGACATGGCAGAGCTTCATCGCCAATCTGTTTCTGGTGCAGGCGTGGCATCTGTTTCCGCAATTGTCGTGGAACGGCGTTGCGTGGTTCGTCAGCGTGGAATTTTTCCTTTGCCTGATCTTCCCGCTTTATCTCTGGGCAGCGCGCGGCGGGGTGAAGCCTGCGCTGGTGATGATACTCGCAGGCCTCGCTGTCTTGCGCGTGATGGCGGAGAAATCCGGGCACGGCCTCGACATCACCTATGATTTCGGCGTGGTGCGCGGGATGGCGGATTTCGCCATCGGCGTGGGTCTCGCCATGCTCTATCGCGAGGGCAAGGCGCGCGGGCTCGGCGAATGGTCCGAGGCGCGGTGGAGCGCGATCCAGATCGGGGTCGTGGCCCTCTTTCTCTATGCCATCTACCACACCGGCTGGTCGCATCAGATGCTGGATTTCTGGGTCGTCCCGCCGCTGATGGCGCTGATCCTGGCGGTGGCCTATGACCGCGGCATCCTGGCCCGCCTGCTGCAGACGCGGGCCTTCCGGCAGCTCGGCGAATGGTCCTTCGCCATCTATATGGGCCAGACGACCTGGCTGCAGTTCATCCGCTTTGCCGAGCAGCGGCTTTATCCCAACCCGGCGGCGGACTGGCTTGTCACCATCCATTGGCTGGAGCCGCTGGCGCTGGTGATCGTCTGCGCGCTTTGGGGCTGGGTGCTATATGAGCTGGTGGAAAAGCCCGCAAACCGCTGGCTCAGGGCCCGTTTTGCGCGCGGCACAGCGCCCGCTTGACCGTTTAATCCGCTTCGGCCATCACTCCGGCCGCACAAAAAGAGGGCTTCCCATGACCATTCGCTTCGACGGAAAAGTTGCCATTGTGACCGGTGCGGGCGGAGGGCTTGGCCGCTGCCATGCGCTCGAACTGGCGCGGCGCGGCGCCAAGGTGGTGGTCAACGATCTGGGCGGCTCGGTGGACGGGACCGGCGGCAACTCGGCAGCGGCAGAAGCCGTGGTGAAGGAAATCGAAGTTGCGGGCGGCACGGCAATCGCCAATGGCGCGTCGGTCACCGACGATGCGGGCGTCGCCCATCTCGTCAAGCAGACGATGGACGCCTTCGGCCGCGTGGACATTCTCATCGCCAATGCCGGCATCCTGCGCGACAAGAGCTTCTCCAAAATGGAGATCAAGGATTTTGACGCGGTGATGGCCGTGCATGTGATGGGCACCGTGAAGCCCGCCAAGGCGCTGTGGCAGATCATGCGCGATCAGCAATATGGCCGCATCGTGGTGACGACATCCTCCACCGGCCTTTACGGCAATTTCGGCCAGACCAATTATGGTGCTGCCAAGCTCGGTCTCGTTGGTTTCATGAATACGCTGAAGCTGGAAGGTGCGAAGGACAACATCAAGGTCAATGCGATCTGCCCTGTGGCCGGAACGCGCATGACCGAAAACCTGATGCCGCCGGATATGCTGGCGATGCTCAAGCCCGAATATGTGACGCCCGCCGTCGTCTTCATGGCGAGCGAGGATGCGCCCACAGGCGTGATCATTTCGGCGGGCGCAGGCGTGTTCTCTTCCGCACAGATCGTGGAGTCCCATGGCATCAATCTGGGCCATGGCGCCGATGCCGATACGGTGGCGGCCAATTGGTCGAAGATCTCCGATTTCACCGGCGCCAAGCATTTCACCATGGGTGGCGAGCACGGCGCGCATCTCTTCGACCGGCTGAAGGACACGCCCGTCGCCCCCTAACACGTGGTAAACGCCGCAAACGCGCAAGTAAGCTCAAATTAAGCCAATCGGCGATAGTCTCTATCGACCGGTTGGGCGATCCATCAGGAGCGGGTCGTGGAGCTTGCGCGTAACAAGACAGCCGACGAGGCTGTGCGGCAGATCGATCTGGTGCTCGACGACGAGGGCACCATCCTTGCCATGCGCGCCACGCAAGCCGCACAGACGACCGCGAAGCTGTTCGCCGTCGGCGCCAAGCTTGCCGAAAGCGTCTTTCCCGCCGACCGCGATTTCCTGAGCGCGACCACGCATTGGGCGCGCCAGCAACCGGGCCGCGAAGGCACGATCCGCATCCGTTTTCCGCGGTCCAATGGAAAGTTGATGAACGTCTTCGCCACTTGCCGGGGCGAGTCGAACGTCACGCTCGTTACGCTTGCGGCGGACGAAGCGGGCCTTGCGCGGCGCGCGGAGCGGCAGATGCGCCAGGTGGTGGAAGGCTCGCTGCAAGGCATCATCGTGCGCAACAGCGAAGGCATTCTCTACATCAATGACGGCCATGCCAAGCTTCTGGGCTATTCATCGGCCAAAGAGATCATGGCGCTGAACGACGTCACGCCGAACAGCTCCATTCATCCCGACGATCTGCCGATAGTTCTGAAGCGGATCAAGGCGCGGATGTCGGGCGAAGAAGCGCTGTCGCATTACGAATTGCGTTTCATTCACCGTGATGGCTCCATCGTGTGCACCGATGTGCTGGCGACTTCGGTGATGTGGGACGGCCAGCCCGCTTCGCTCTCCTGGATCACCGACATCACTGCGCGGAAAAAAGCCGAAGAGGAACTCGTCAAGAGCAAGGAAGCGGCCGAATTCGCCAACCGCGCGAAGACCGAATTCCTCGCCAATATGAGTCATGAACTGCGCACGCCGCTGAACGCCATTCTCGGATTTTCCGAAGTCATCGCCAACGGCATGTTCGGGCCCGTGGGCAATGCCAAATATGTCGAATATGCCAGCGACATCCACAAAAGCGGACAGCTCCTGCTCGATCTCATCAACGATGTGCTGGACCTTTCCAAGCTCGAAGCGGGCAAGCTCGCGCTGCACGAAACCAATATCGCTTTGCCGAATGTCATCGCCCAATGCGTGTCGCTGGTGAAAGACCGCGCCGCCAGCGCATCGGTCGCGCTGGTGCTGGATTTGCCGCCCACCATCCCCGATGTGCGCGGCGACGAGCGGGCGATCAAGCAGATATTGCTCAATCTGCTGAGCAACGCGATCAAGTTCACGCCGGAAGGCGGCACCGTGACGATCCGTGCGCGGCTTGCAGAGAGCGGCCTTTCACTCAGCGTCTGCGACACCGGCATCGGCATGAGTGCGGAGGATGTCGGAATCGCGCTTTCGCCATTCGGCCAGATCGATTCCGCCATCGCGCGCAAGCATCAGGGAACAGGCCTCGGCCTTCCCATCTCCCGCTCGCTGGCGCGGCTGCATGGCGGCGATCTCGGCATCGAAAGCGTGCCCGACAAAGGCACGACCATCACCGTGCACTTCCCGTCTCAACGCCTGATGAGCGCGGCAGCCTAGCTCAGATCGATTCCAGATAATGCACGTCGGGCATGCCCGTCATGGTTGCGCCAAGCTTTGGGCCAATGGCGCGGAAATGATCGGCCTTGGTGTGGAATTTCGCAGCTTCGTCGGATTCGTAGATTTCCAGCACAACGTAAGTGTTGGGCTCCTTCCGCGATTTGAAGAACTGGTAGAGCCTGTTGCCCGGCTCATTGGCGCGCACCGCCGCCATCATTTCCTTCGCCGCGGCGGTGAACTCGGCATCCTTGCCTTCCTGCACTTTCAATGTCGCGATTGCACCCGTAGCCATGATGTCTTCCGTTGTTGAATTTCAGCTGCCTTTGTATTCGGCGTTGCGCTTTTCGAAGAAGGCGGCCACCGCCTCCGCATGATCGGATGTGAGATGCGCCAGCGATTGCATCGACGCCGACATTTCCATGATCGTGTCGAAGCTGGTGCCCTGCCCTTCGCGCATCAGCTTCTTGGTCATACGCAGGACATCCGGCGGCTGGCGGCAGACACGCGCCGCCAGCGCCTCGGCTTCCGCGAGCAATTGATCCCCCGGTACGATCTTCGAGACGAGGCCCCAGGCGAGTGCGGTTGGCGCATCGATGGTGTCGCCGGTGAAGAACAATTCGGCCGCCCGCGCCATGCCGATGGTGCGCGGCAGGATCCACGCCCCGCCATCGCCCGGCACCAGTCCCACTTTCAGAAATGTTGCGCCGAAGATCGCGCTGTCCGCCGCGATGCGCATATCGGCCAGACATGCCACATCGTTTCCAAGCCCGATGGCGGGTCCGTTCACCGCGGCGATGACCGGCACTTCGATGCCCCAGATCGCACGCACCATGCGGTGAATGCCGTTGCGATAGCGCTCGCGGATGGCGACGCCGGAACCCGCAAACGAGCCGCTGCGCTCGCGCATGGCCTTGAGATTGCCGCCCGCCGAGAACGCCTTGCCCGCGCCGGTCAGGATCGCGCAGCGCACGTCGCGATCCGCATTGATGCGCGCGGCGGCGGCGGCAAACAGCTCGCCATCGCCCTCTTCGCCCAACGGATTGCGCGTTTCCGGCCGGTTGATCGTCAGCGTGACGACATGGCCCTTCTTGTCAAACAGCAATGCGGACATGCGCGCCCTCCCAGCGTAAACGCAAATTTACCAACGGAACTACCATTTTGGCAAAGCTCCCTTAACCTCCCCCGGCCATGGTAGCGGGTCACCAGCGACAGACCTAGGGCCCAAAGCGCGTGTCCGGCCAGAACACATCGAACATCATGGCGACGGAGAGTTTCGCCGCGTTGTGGCATGTGATCGTCAAATCGGTCGATCCGCGAACGCCGGCGGAAGCCGCCATCGTGCAGGACGAAATCCAGCTCACGCGCGGCGCTTCGGACGTCACCGATTTCATTCTGCCTCTTGCAGCCGCACTTGTCGCCTTTGCCTGCCGCGAATGGATGTCTGCCCCGATACTGATCGGCTGGACCGCGGGCGTGACGCTGATGTGCGCAGTGGTGTGGTATGCGGGCCGGCGCGTCAATCATTGGCAGTTCGAAGGCGTGGATGGGGTGCGCAAATGGGCGCGCGCACGCACCGCGATGACGGCGATCTTTCTGGCCACATGGTGCACGATGGGCATTTTCCTGTGGGCGCCCGGCATTCTTCTCAATCACATGTTCCTCATTCTGGTGCTGGCATCCTCGCTTGCCGCCGCCAACACGATGACCGCTGCGCATCCCGCCACCGCCTTCGCCAATATTCTCATCCATGGCACGATCATGGTCGCGCGGCCATTGTTTGCGGGCGATCCGCTCGATCTGGCTGTATCGGGCCTGAGCCTGATCTTCGTGCTTCTGATCGCGAGCCAGGCCCGTGTGGTTCATGCCAGCGCGCGGCGCACGCGCGATTTGCAATTCGAGCGCGAAGGCCTGATCCGTGATCTTTCCGACGCGAAAAAGGAGTCCGACCGCGAACGCCAGCGTGCTTCGGTAGCGGGGCGCACGCGCTCCGAATTCCTCTCCAACATGAATCACGAATTGCGCACGCCGATGAACGCCATTCTGGGCTTCTCCGAACTCATCAAGAGCAAAGCCTTCGGCGATGCCGCCGACAAATACACCGAATATGCCGGCATCATTCACGATTCCGGTTTGCATCTGCTGGCGCTGATCAACGACATGCTGGATCTCGCAAAGATCGAAGGCGGCAAGCTTTCCTTGCGCGAAAGCCAGTTCAGCATGGGCCATCTCGTTTCCGATGTGGCCGCGGAGCATGAAAGCAAGGCGGCGGAAAACGGCTTGTCGCTTTCGCTGAAGATCGAAAAGAACCTGCCGCAGATTTATGCCGATGAGCGCGCCGTGCGGCAGATCATGTTCAACCTGCTTTCCAACGCGGTGAAATTCACGCCCTCCGGCGGCGCGGTGACGGCGTTTGGCCGCCGCGAACCCGATGGGCGGCTCGCCTTCGGCGTGGAGGATACCGGCATCGGTATCGCGAAAGAGGTGCAGGACCAGGTGTTCGAGCGCTTCGGGCGCGGGCGGCACGATGTCGCCAATGCCGGGCGCGGAACGGGGCTGGGGCTTGCCATCGTCAAAGGTTTCGCCGAAGCCCATGACGGCGACGTAACGCTGGAAAGCGACATCGGCGCGGGCACACGCGTGACAGTGTATATGCCGAATGCGCGCCTCGTAAGTGCTGTGAAGAAGGCAGGCTGATAGAATCTCAAAGCCACAACTCCGTCATCACCCGCGAATGCGGGTGATCCAATTTTCTTTTATCGAAAATGGATGGCCCGGATGAACCGGGCCATAACGGTGTTTTATAGTTTTGAGAGAAATCAACTCAACGACGCATAGCGCTTCAGATGGTGATCGATATTGCCATAGAGCGTATCGAGCATGGTCAGGCGCTTGAAATAATGGCCGACATTCAGTTCGTCGGTCATGCCCATGCCGCCATGGATTTGCACAGCACTCTGGCCGATGAAACGCCCGGCCTTGCCGATCTGCACTTTTGCGCCTGACGCCGCTTTCTTGCGCTCGGTTGGGTTTTCGCCGAGCTTCAGCGTCACCATCAGCGTCATCGACGCGGATTGTTCGTAATTCATGAACATATCGACCATGCGGTGCTGCAGCACCTGAAACTTGCCGATCGGCTGGCCGAATTGCTTGCGCGTTTTGGAATATTCGGTGGTGGTATCGAGCAGCACTTTCATCGCACCGCACGCCTCGGCGCAATGCGCGGCGATGGCTTCGTCCGTCACCTGATCGATCAGCGCGAGGCCGTCATCAATCGTGCCCAGTACATTCGAGCCGGGGATTTCGACATTCTCGAAAGTGATTTCCGAAGCACGCAAACCATCCACCGTCGGGTAATCGCGTGTGACGACGCCCTTCGATTTCTTATCGACGAGGAAAACCGAAACGCCCTTCTCATCGCGCTGTCCGCCTGCGGTGCGCGCGGTGACGATGAGCGTGTCCGCAAAAGGCGCGCCCAGCACCACGGCCTTCGAGCCGTTCAGCACATAGCCGGAGCCCTGCTTCTTCGCATTGGTGGTGAGATCGGCAAAATTGTAGCGGCCCTTGGGTTCGGCGAAGGCAAATGCGATCACCGTTTCGCCGGCGGCGATCTTCGCCAGCCATTCTTCCTTTTGCGCTTCGGCGCCGCCATGTTTCACAAAACCGCCGCCGACAACCACCGTCTGCACGAACGGCTCAAGCACCAGCGCTTTGCCGAATTCCTCCATCACGATCATGGTATCGACCGGCCCGCCGCCGAGCCCGCCATAGGCTTCCGGCAACGGTGCGGCCAGCAATCCGAGATCCGCGAAGGTTTTCCAGTTCTCAGGCTTCCAGCCCGCATCGGAACGCGAGATCTTCTTGAACGCCTCGAAATTGTAATTGTCGGCCAGGAACTTCGAGACCGAATTGCGGAGCAGCGTCTGCTCTTCGCTGAAGGAGAAATCCATTTCAATTCACCTTTATCGCTTTAAAGCCCCAACACCGCTTTGGCGATGATGTTGCGCTGGATCTCGTTGGAGCCGCCATAGATCGAGGCTTTGCGCATGTTGAAATAATGCCCGGCCTCGCCCACCGCATAATCCGGACCGACCGGATATTCATTGTCACCGAAGAAGCGGTCATAGGGATAGGCGTAATAGCCGATGGCTTCGACCGTGAGTTCGGTGATGCGCTGCTGGATTTCCGTGCCCTTGATTTTCAGGATTGAGCTTTCAGGCCCCGCCATCTGGCCCTTGGCTTCCTGCGCCAGCGTGCGCAATTCGGTATATTCCAGCGCGGTCAGATCGATTTCCAGTTCCGCCAGTTTGCGGGAGAATTCATCGGTTTCGATCAGTTTCTGGCCGTCCACCAGTTCGGCCGCGCCGATTTCGCGCAAGCGTTCGATGGCTTTCTTGGATCGCGCCACGCCCGCAATGCCGGAGCGTTCGTTGACCAGCAGGAATTTCGCGTAAGTCCAGCCCTTGTTTTCTTCGCCGATGCGGTTTTCCACCGGCACTTTCACATTGTCGAAGAAAACCTCGTTCACTTCCTGCGCGCCGTCCAGCACGATGATCGGCTTCACGGTGATGCCCGGCGTTTTCATGTCGATCAGCAGGAAGGTGATGCCCTCCTGCGATTTCACATCCACATCCGTGCGCACGAGGCAGAAAATCCAGTCGGCGAATTGCGCCAGCGTCGTCCAGGTTTTCTGGCCGTTGACGATATAGAAATCGCCCTCACGCACCGCGCGCGTTTTCAGGCTCGCAAGATCGGAACCCGAGCCCGGCTCGGAATAACCCTGGCACCACCAATCCTCGGCCGAAAGAATGCGCGGCAGATATTTCTTCTTCTGCTCTTCATTGCCGAAAGTGAAGATCACCGGGCCGACCATGGAAAGGCCGAACGGCAAAAGTGCCGGCGTTTCCGCGCGCGCGTTTTCCTCGTTGAAAATGTAGCGCTGCGTCACGCTCCAGCCGGTGCCGCCATATTGCACCGGCCAATGGGGCGCCACCCAGCCGCGCTTGTAGAGGATCTTGTGCCACGCCAGAAAATCCTCGCGCGTTTCGAATTCGCGGCGCGAGGTTTTTGCGATGGCCGCCATGTTTTCGGCGATGAAGCCGCGCACTTCGGCGCGAAAAGCCTCTTCCTGGGGCGAGAACGTCATATCCATGGGCTTTCCTCCGCCGTCCGACAAATTGTCAAAGGTCTATACAGGAGCGGCGCCCCAATGAGGTTGCGACAAGGCGCGCCGGACGTAGGGGAAAGTAGCGTTTCCGCCCATAAAACCGCTCCTTTGCCTGTGCCTCGCCCTCCGGTTCGTATTCTTTTAACCCTGTCATGAAAGGCTGGGAATGGGCGTCCAAAGAACATCCCCAGGTGTCGAGGAACAGGGTCGTGGCCAAAACAACGCCTCCCCGTATCGAATTCGATCCGGCCGAAATCGACAATCCGATTCTCGCATTCTTCCTGCGATATTGGCGGGACAAGCGAGGCGCGCGCCAGATGCCCTCGCGGGCCGATATCGAGCCGCGTGAAATGAAGGAATTTATCGGCTGGGTGTGCCTGCTCGATGCCCTGCCCGGCTACACCGATTTCCGCTACCGGCTGGTGGGCTCGCGGGTCTCCGAATATTTCCTGGGCGACGGCACGGGCCACACGGTCAGCGAAGCGCTGGCCGAGGCCAACAAGCGCGTGCTCGAAGGCGCGCTGTGGCTGTTCCGCAAAGCCTGCACCGATCACGCGCCGATCCGCGTCTGGTCGCCCGGCGGCGAATGGAAGGGCAATTATTATCCGGACAATGACGCGCTCTATCTACCGCTATCGAGCGACGGCAAAACCGCCGACATGGTGATGAACGTTTTCACGTTCAACTATGAGGAATACAAGAAGACGCATTCCCTGCACACGATGACACGCGATCATTGAAATTCTAACGCCCGTTGCGCAGCGCTTCGTGATGACGGATCACTTCCTTCACGATGAAATTGAGGAACTTCTCCGCGAAATCGGGATCGAGCTTGGCGGTTTGCGCCAGCGTGCGAAGCCGCGCGATCTGCTGTGCCTCGCGCCCCGGATCGGCGGGCGGCAATCCATGCGTCGCCTTGAACTCCCCCACAGCCTTGGTGCATTTGAAGCGCTCGGCAAGCAGATGAATGAGTGCGGCATCGATATTGTCGATGCTGTCGCGCAGCTGCAAAAGCTCCGGATCCGTGGCGCGCGGATTGTTCTGTTGGCCCATAGTTTCCCCCTGTTCCTCTCGTCTTAAAAGGAGAGACGTGCCGTCGCAACTATTTCGGTTGCGGAACGATGCGAATATAGGGCCGCGGCTCTTTCCAGCTACCGAATATCTTCTTCGCCTCTTCATTGGAGACAGAGCCCGCGATGATGACATCCTCGCCCGGCTTCCAGTTCACCGGCGTGGAGACGCGATGCTTCGCGGTAAGCTGCAGCGAGTCGATCACGCGCAGCACCTCGTCGAAATTGCGCCCTGTGGTCATGGGGTAAACGAGGATCAGCTTGATCTTCTTGTCGGGCCCGATGACGAAGACGTTGCGTACGGTCTGGTTGTCCGCAGCCGTGCGCCGGGAAGGATCGCCGGTGATGGTCGCAGGCAGCATTCCGTAGAGCTTGGACACGTTGAAATCCGCATCCCCGATGATGGGATAATTGGGTGCGGTGCCCTGCGTTTCCTTGATGTCATTGGCCCAGCGGACGTGATCGTCGGTGGGGTCCACCGAAAGTCCGATGATCTTCACCCCGCGCGCGTCGAATTCCGGCTTCATCCGGGCCATGTAGCCCAGTTCGGTGGTGCAGACGGGGGTGAAATCCTTCGGGTGCGAAAACAGCACGCCCCATTTGTCGCCCAGCCATTCGTGGAATTTGATCGGACCCTCGCTGGTTTGCGCTTCGAAATCGGGGGCGACATCGCCGAGCCGCAGATTCATAGCCGTACTCCTCATTGCCGGTCGTGATGCAACTATAGCGTATCGGGGGCGCGCCCTGACAATAGCCGGGCCCACCGGATTTGGGGCTAGTATGGGGCCGAGAGACAATTTCGGGTGGACGCCATGGAGCCCTTCAAAAAATTCGCCGACGCGTTCTGGGACGATGCGATCCTGCCCACGCTGACCGAATACATAAAGATCCCGAACAAATCGCCCGCCTTCGATCCGCAATGGGAGGCGAACGGTTATATGCGCGACGCGGTGACGCTGTTCGAGCGCTGGGCGCGGGCCGAGATCGCGACGCTCGCGGGCGCGACGCTGGAGGTCGTCCAACTGCCGGGGCGCACGCCGGTGATCCTGATCGACATTCCGGGCAGCAACGAGGCCAAGAACGATAAGGATTGCGTGCTGCTCTATGGCCATCTCGACAAGCAGCCGGAGATGGTTGGTTGGGCGGACGGGCTCGGGCCATGGATGCCCGTGCGGCGCGACGACAAGCTGTTCGGCCGCGGCGGCGCGGATGACGGCTATGCGATGTTCGCCGCACTGGCGGCGATCCGCGCGCTGCACGAGCAGAACATTCCCCATGCGCGCGCGGTGGTGTTGATCGAGGGTTGCGAGGAATCCGGCAGTCCCGATCTTCCCTTCTATGTCGATCATCTGGCGAAGAAGCTCGGCAGCCCCTCGCTGGTGGTGTGCCTCGATTCCGGTTGCGGCGATTACAAGCGGCTGTGGCTCACCACATCGCTGCGCGGGATCGCGATGGGCGTGTTGACGGTGCGCGTGCTGGAGGAAGGCGTTCATTCCGGCGATGCGTCCGGCATCGTGCCGTCCAGTTTCCGCATTGCGCGGCAGATGCTGTCGCGGCTCGAGGACGAAGCCACCGGCAATATCAGGCCGGAGGAATTCTATGTGCAGATTCCTCCCGCGCGGCTGCAGCAGGCAAAGGATGTCGCGGCGATTCTGGGCAATGCCGTCTATGACAAATTCCCCTGGGCTGGCGATACGAAACCGATGTCGTCCGATCTTTCGGAACTCATCCTCAACCGCACATGGCGCCCGCAACTGGCCGTCACCGGCATGGACGGATTGCCGCCGCCGCTGAACGGGGGAAATGTTCTGTTACCCTACACAAGCGCAAAACTTTCGCTGCGCCTGCCGCCAACCCTCAATGCCGATGCAGCCACCGCATTGATGAAGAAAACGCTGGAGAATTCCGCACCCTATGGCGCCGATGTACATTTCGATGCCGAAGAGGGGCAATCGGGCTGGGATGCGCCGGCGCTTGCGCCATGGCTGAAGAAATCCGTGGCGCGCGCTTCGCAAACCGCGTTCGGCGCGGCCCCCGCCTATATGGGCGAAGGGGGCTCCATTCCGTTCATGGGCATGCTGGGCGAAAAATTTCCAGACACGCAATTCGTGGTGACGGGCGTGCTGGGGCCGCATTCCAACGCGCATGGACCCAATGAATTCCTGCATATCCCCACCGCCAAATCGGTGACCGTGGCGGTGGCGCAAATCCTGGCGGATCATTACAGGCGCGACGGAACTTGATCCGTATCAACGCGCTGCGCGTTGTTAAGGACGAAACTTCCGCTCCACAGGAGACAGACATGAACCGGCTTCGCGGCAAGGTCGCTATTATCACGGGTGCATCGCTTGGATTGGGCCACGCCATGGCTTTGCGCATGGCGGAGGAAGGCGCCTCAGTCGCCATTCTCGATGTGCTGGATGCGCAGGGCGAGAAATTTGCGTCCGAACTGAAGACCCGCGATCTACCCGCGCGCTATTGGCATTGCGATGTCACGAAAGAAGCTGAAGTCGCACGCGTGGTGAATGAAGTCGCGGCACATTTCGGCAAGCTCAATGTGCTGGTGAACAATGCGGGCATCTCCGGCGCCAACAAGCCCACGCATGAGCTGACCGAAGAGGAATGGGACCGCGTGCAGGCGGTGAATGTGAAAGGCGTGTTCTTCTTCACCAAGCACTGCATCCCGCATCTCAAGCGCGCGGGCGGCGGCAGTATCATCAATCTTTCCTCGATTTACGGACTTGTCGGCGCGGGCGATGTGCCGCCCTATCACGCATCCAAGGGCGCGGTGCGGCTGATGTCGAAGAACGATGCACTGATATATGCGCCCGACCGCATCCGCGTGAATTCCATCCATCCCGGTTTCATCTGGACGCCGATGGTGGAGAATTTCGTTGCGGGCGCCGAAGAGGCCGGTCGCAAGATGCTCGACGCACTGCATCCACTGGGCCACACCGGCGAGCCGGACGATATCGCCTGGGGGGCGGTGTATCTGGCCTCCGACGAAGCCAAATTCGTCACCGGCTCGGAACTCGTGATCGACGGCGGCTATACCGCCCGCTGAGGCTTATCCCGATATTTCATGGCCGGTGTGCTTTCCGCGCCGCTGGCGCGTGTGCGCCATCCCGGTAAGATGATCCCTAGCGAGTTCCGTTGGCGCGTTCCTCATTGCCGGATCGGGGGTGCACCGTGAATTTCCTCAGCAGACATGTCTGGGCCGTCAGCCTCACCTTGATCGCAGCCCTTGCCATCGGCGCCACCGCCATGGTCGCCGCCGCCGACGACACCACGAAGGACGCGAACAAGCCCGTCAAAAGCAAATATTTCGAGACGGAGGAAAGTACCAGCACCGGCTCGGTGAGCGCGGGCGGCAGTTCGGTCAGCTATCAGGCGGTTGCGGGCACGCTCATCGTGCATCCCAAGGATTGGGACGATGTCCCCCAGCCCGACAAAGACAAGGACAAATCGGACGACGCGGACAAGAACCCGACCGCCGAAGCCTCCATGTTCTATGTCGCCTATCTCAAGCGCGGCGCCGATCCGCAGTCGCGGCCCGTAACCTTCCTGTTCAATGGCGGCCCCGGCTCCTCCACCGTGTGGCTGCATATGGGCGCCTTCGGGCCCAAGCGCGTGGTGACGGCGGACGACACGCATACCCCCGCCGCCCCCTATAAAATCGTGAACAATGATTACAGCCTGCTCGATGTCAGCGATCTGGTATTCGTCGATGCGCCAGGCACCGGCTTCAGCCGCATCGCGGGCAAGGACAAGGAGAAATCCTTCTACGGCATTGATCCCGACGCACAGGCTTTCGCCAATTTCATCGTGCAGTTTCTCTCCAAATATGGCCGCTGGAATTCGCCCAAATATCTGTTCGGGGAAAGCTACGGCACCACGCGTTCGGCGGTACTGGCCAATCTCCTGGAGAACGAACGCGACATCGATTTCAACGGCATCATCCTGCTTTCGCAGATCTTCAATTTCGACATGAGCGCCGACGAGCCGCAATTCAATCCGGGCGTGGATTTGCCGTATCAGCTGGCGCTACCCACCTATGCGGCGACCGCCTGGTATCATCACAAGCTGCCCGGCAATCCCCCCGATCTACACAAGCTTCTGGGCGAGGTGCAGCATTTCGCCATGGGCGATTATGCGCTTGCGCTGCAGGCGGGCGCGGCCCTCAATACCGCGCAGCGCAAAACCATCGCCAACCGACTGCATCAATATACCGGCCTGCCGGTTTCCTACATTCTCAAGGCCGATCTGCGCATCGACGG
>DASZBL010000018.1:0-113332 GCA_035944195.1 Rhizomicrobium sp.
TCCCAGATAGGCTCTCGGCCTCCATCCCACCGCATCATGTGGCGCAACGTGCCGACCACGAACGGAAGCCTGATACCGGCGGCGAGATTATCGGACGGAGCCTTGACTCCCTACGGCCCATTACGGAAATCCGACGCTGACACTGGCGAAGGGACCGTAGAAACCGCGGTTCTCGGATTTGCGTCTGTCGATTCCGCCGTCGATGGCGCCGAAGAAGAAATCGGCACGATAACCAAAGCTGACTTTGGCATCCGCATAGCGGAAGGTGACACCGGCGAAACCGCCGACATTTGGCATGGACACGGTATGTGAGCGATTGAGATCGACCGGCGGGTTCGTGTAATGGCTTGTGTGTTTGTTAAGCGTAAAGGGCCCCCCGGTAGCGTGATAGACATAGCCCGTGGTTTGGTGGTGTACCCTGGCTTGCTGCTTGCCGAACAGAACGGCTGCGTTAATACCCCAGTCGAAATTCAACTCGGCACTCGAGCCATTTCCTGCGATAGGCAAGGAAGCCGCCCAGGACAAAGACGGTCCGACAGCCCGCAAATTCCGCTCGCTGTGAAGAACCGCCGTGTTCGACATGAAATAGTGATCGGGATGAGCGCTTTTGTATTTTCCCGGACTCGTTCTTGCCGGACCGAGTGTGTAGATCGGCCGCGCGTGGAATGTCGTATTATTGGAAGCTGTGAACTGTGCAAACCGGACGCCGGCGCTGACGATCGATTGTCCATGCGCCCCAAACATTCCAAGCCCGACATCTTTTCCAGCCTGGAAGTCGAGTACGCCATGTGTCTCGCGGGCTGTTACAGGCGCGTCGGCAAATACTTTCCGTACCGGCTCCCGCTTCGCATATTTGCCAACCAACGTATAATGAAAAGTTGGAAAGCCTGCTGTCTGGTGATGCAAGAGATGTGTGCTGTTCGACCGGCCGTAACGAATGGCAGCCGAGAAAATCCACGAGGAAACTTCAGGCTGAAACGATATTTTCCCGTCGAAGCCGGTACTGTAGGGTGGAAATTTCTGCGCGTCCGTCAATGTGGACAAAACGATTGGGGCCGCGACGTTGAAAAAGGGCGGAGTGAACAGTTCGGGCGACGTGTTGGTGCGTTCCGCCTGCCCGCCGATCTCGATCCAGATAAGCGGTTGATCGCCGGACGCAGCCAGCGCCTCTCCGGCGCCGAAAATATAGCCCAGCAACGCGACAGACGACGCCGTTGCCAGAAGGCCCGCTTTGATATTCGCCGAGCGCATGTTTGTTGTTCTGCTCATTGGTTCCCCCTTACCAATTCTTCGTGATGCGCACGCCATAGAGGCGCGGGTCGGTGAGGAACACGTTGGTCGTGAGCCCCGTATCGTCGCTGTTCAGGAATGCGCCGGTGATGGCGGTCGAGTTGAATATATTTTTGACGTAACCCAGCACTTGCCAGCCGCTGGCGCTGGTGAGGATCAGCGCCGCATTGACGTTCGAATAACCGCGCAGCTTGTCGTAGCCCTTGTCATTGAAGACGCGCCACCAGCTCTGCGATTGCCAGTAGAAATCGCCGTGCAGCGTCGCCGCCCAATCTTCCGAAACCGGCAGCGTATAATCCGCCGACAGCGAAGTCGTGAAATGCGGCGCGTTGGGAAGCTGATTGCCGCCCAGATTCTTCGAGAATCCCGTGCCGCCGTTCGGCACCGGACCGTAATCGAACGTATGATAGACAGGACTGCCGGTGCCATCGCAATTCTGGACGCAAAAATCGCCGACGTTCTGTCCGTGATATGGATCATCGGGCGTGCCGGCGAGCGGATCGAAACCGGCATAATCCGCCGGACATCCCCCGGCATTATAACATGCGCCGCCGCTGACATCGGGACTGGCTTTATATTGCCTGTCCGTCATGGGATCCAAATGGCCGTCATAGGCGATCTCGCAAGCGCTGGGTCCGGGACTGTAACCGCCGCCATGAAGGAGATACTGGGCGACATAGCCAGGCAGGATGCAATTCGATGCCTGAGTTATGAATGGCTTAGAAATATACCAGCCCGAATGACCCGCAGTGCGATCCATCAGATCGACAGCCGTTTGGCCATTGTCGATCCGCGTCGCCTCATATCCGCCCGCAAACGAAAATTTCAGACCCGGAGAAGCCTCCCACGTCGATTCGAGTTCGGCGCCTTTCACCGTCGCATCGTAATTGTGATTGATTGCGGTGCGATCGACGATTTCCGAAACCTGATAAGCTTTGTAATTATAGAAAAAGACGTCGCCATTCAGAGTGATACCGCCATCCAGCAACGTGTTCTTCGTGCCCAGCTCATAGGCGTCGACGAATTCCGGCTTGAATGTCAGCGGATGTGTCGGGTTGAAATTGCCATAAGCGCCAACCTGATCCGGCAATATCGCGCCAGGTGGATTTGCGCCGCCTGCCTTGTATCCATGTGAGTAAGATCCGTAGACAAGCGTTTGATCGGTTAAATCGAGCTTCGGCGACCAATTGGCCACGGCCCGGCCCGTGAGCTGGTTCCACTGCTGATCCAGCACTTCCGCAACCGGATATCCGTAACCTATATCCGCGATCCAGCTGGGGATCATCAGGAAATGCTTGCGATCATCGGTCCAGCGCAAACCGCCGATGAGTTTCAGGTCGCTCGTGACGTTGTAATAGGCCTCACCGAACCCCGCGTAGGAATTGAGCGTGTAAGGATTCTCGTTGCGAAAATAATTATGCCCCTGACCGTTGAGAGTGGCGAGGGGATTGGGATCGGTATAGACGTCGACATAGTCGATATTATTCGGATTGTTTGGATCATTATATTGGTAGCTGTATGGCGGCTTTTCGCCGGCGTCAAAGAATGAGATGGCGTTGATGAAGACATAATAATTTTCCAGCGTCTCATAATGGAGATAATTGCCGCCTACACTGAAATTGAGTGGACCGCTGAAATTCGAAGCCAGGCGGAATTCCTGGCTCAACTGCCAGGAATGTTCGTCGGAAAGATCTTCGACGATGAGCCTGTCGGAGCAACCGAGCTGAGGGTCGCAGAACGGGGAGCCGAAAAATCCCGGCGCCGCACCAAAGCGATTGAAATCCTCCGTTGACCAGAGAAAATCCTGATTGTAGCCGGTTTGTGAAGTGAAGGTCAGCGAAGGCGTCAGATTGTAGTCGGCATTGAATTCGAGGGTATCATTTTTGGCCCGGTATATTGGATTGAGCGACGAATTGATCTCGCGCAGATTGTGCGATTGCGTTTCGCTGGCATAGGGGTTGCCACCTTGTAGAAGCAAGACATAAGGGAGCGCATAGCCAAGCGGCGCCGCGAACGCGGCCGGAGAATAAAGCGACGACGGCACGCACCCTTGAAGGAAGAAATTGCCGTTATTACCAGTGGTCAACCCGAAGCCGGGCCCAAGCGTCATGACGGTACCATTGATATCGACGGTGTCTATGCCGTCTGGTCTTACAGCCGCACCCGGACCGTAATCCGTCTTGCAAAGCTGTTTACCGCTGCGCAGACGGTTATCGTTTTCGGAGAAATGCTCCCAAACGAGATATGCCTGCACGTCTTCGGCGGGTTTCCAGCCGATCGTCACGCGGCTGGACCACAGATCGCGCCCGTCGATGGGCGCGTTTGTGTAGGAGTTGAAGCTATAGCCGTCGCGTTTCGTCCATTCCGCGGCAGCGCGAATGTCGAGGCGATCGTCGGAAATCGGAACGTTGATCATGCCTTCGAAGCGGCGGTTGTGATAATTGCCGAAATCGGCGGAAGCCATGGCTTCGAACTGGTCCGTCGGCTTTGCCGAAACCATGTTCACCACGCCCGCCGTCGCATTGCGGCCATAGAGCGTGCCTTGCGGCCCGCGCAAAATTTCGACCTGCGAAACGTCATAGAATTCCTGCTCGAAAAAGTGATTGCGTATAAACGGCGTGTCGTTGAAGGCGACCGCAACTGCCGGATCGGTCGTGACGGAAATCGCTTGTGTGCCAATACCGCGGATTTGGATGCTATAGCCCGCAAAATTGGTCTTTGTGAAAGTGAGGTTCGGCACTTCCTTCACAAGGTCAGGGCCACCGGCAATCTGGCGCGAGGTGAGTTGTTCCTGCGACAACGCCGTAATCGCAATCGGAACCGTCTGAATATCACCCTTGATCTTCGACGAGGTGACAACCACGCTCTCGATGCCCGCAGCCGCGGCGGCCGCTACGCGCGTAACTGGTTGGTCGGCGCGCAGTTCCTGCATTTGCGGTGCGTGGCGCACGATGGCAATCGTTCCGGCGGAATGGGATTCGGCGACGAAGCCGGTGCCTGCGAGGATGTGTGTGAGCGCCGCGTTTGCGGTGAGATCGCCGGACACGCCGCGCGTGCGAATTCCCTTCACCGCCTGGTCCGAAACGATCAGCGGCACACCGGCCTGCACCGAATATGTATTAAGCGCGGTTTCCAGATCGCCGGCCGGAATATTGAACCCGTTGGCCGACGCTGCGGTTGCCGACAGGGCAACGCATGCAGCACTTGCCAAAAGCCAGTTCAGATGTTTCGACTTCAACATAATCCCCCCTTCAGGCGGCTTCCGTTCTGCCGCTCGCTGCTCGCGAGGTTTCCCTCACGAAAATCTTCATTCATTGGCGCGAGAGCACGATCTCGCCGCCGCTCCTGCCAACGCGCAGCCGGAACACCGACTGCACAACTTCAGTGAATGGACGCAGATCGTTCGCCGGGAACGTTCCGCTGATCGTCAAATTCGCGGTGGCCGCATCGCTCACGACGATCTGCTCGCGGTTGTAACGGTTGAATTCCGTCGCGGCGGCCGAAAGAGCTGTGTGCTTGAACACCAGCACGCCGCGCCGCCAGCCCATTTTGTTCGCCAGATCGTGCGACGCTTTTTTCGTTACCGACATGGATTGCGCGGTCGCCACGACATCGTCGCCCGGTGCCAGCAGCAGCGGCACCGATTGGCGCTGCCCCTCGCCCGCGCCGAATTGCGCGCTTCCTTCCACCAGGGCGACTTCCAGCCGGCCCGGATCGCGTCGCACGAGGAATTCGGTGCCCAGATCGGTGATGCGATGCGCGCCCGCAATCACATTGAACGGATGCGCTGCATCATGCTTCACACGGAAAAACGCTTCGCCCTTGTCGAGCCACACAATGCGCTGGCCTGTGGTCATGCGCGTGCGCAGAACCGTATCGGTGTTCAACTCGATCTGCGTGCCATCGGCAAACGTGATCAGCTCGCGGCCGCCGACATCGGTGGTGTAGGTGCGTTCAGCGGGGCGCAGAAAAAAATACGACGCCGCAAGCCCGGACACCGCAATGACCGCAACCGCTGCCGCAATTCCGATCAGCAACGGCCGCGGCACTGCTGTCACCCTGTCTTTGTCTATCGCGGAGCGCTCCAGCACGCGCAGGCGCTCGGCCTCGTTCCACGCCTCCGACACGCGCCAATAGGCGGTGCGATGCGCGAAGGATTGTGCGAGCCATGCGTCGAGCGCTGCCTGTTCGTCTTCGCCCCAGGGACCGCGCTCGCGCTGTTCCAGCCATTCGGCGGCGCGCGCGCCCGTTTCCTGCGCGCTCGGCATCATTGTTCGATTATCCGGGCTCCCGCTCATGATCCGCCGCTCGTTTCTGAAATTTCGCTGTGCAGGGCATCGGCGAGGACATACATCCCCTCGCGCAGATGCTTGGACACCGTGTCTTCCGCAATGCCCATGCGGGTTGCGATCTCGCGATAGGAAAGCCCGTCGATCTTTCGCAAGATCACCGCCTGGCGGCAGCGCCCCGGCAAACGGTCCAGTGCGGATTGCAGGCGGCGCAATTGCTGGCGCGCGATCACGCTGCGATCGGGCTCCGGTTCATCGGCGACAATTTCCAGCGCGCCCAGATCGGCGACCGCCTCGATGGAAACGATCTGTTCGCGGCGCGCGCGATCGATCAGCAGGTTGCGCGCCACCGTGAAAACGAAAGGCCTCGCCGGAACCGGAATCTCGTTTTGCGCCGCTTCGCAGATGCGCACATAAACCTCCTGCCGCAAATCGTCGGCCTCGGACCTGTTGCGGGAAGAACGGCGCAAGAACTGCATCAACGCGGCCTCCAGCGGCAGCACTTCGCGCACAAACCAGTCCTGCAACGCGGATGTGCTCATGGCCGCGCCGGGTTCGCGCCGATTGGCGCATCCACGTTCGATGTCCGTTGTGTCAGCCATCCCCCGCCGAGATGCCCCGCGTTTCGATGGGCGAAATCCTACGCCTACATAAGGTTCAACGAACCGGCGGCGAATTTCAGGAGGGTGGTTTTTGTATTTTTATGCGATTGCGAGACCGCAGCGCAGCAAAACAGAAAAAGGCGGCAGATTACCCGCCGCCCTTAAGTTTCACGGGTGAGCAAAGAGGGGAACGCTCAAGCCCGTGTTCTGTGTTCCATGGCGCTAATCGCCGAGCCCGATGCTGATACTGGCGAACGGGCCGTAGAAGTTACGGTTCTGCGATTTGCGCGTATCGAGCCCGCCATCGAGAGCACCGAAGAAGAAATCGCCGCGATAGCCGAGACTCAGCTTGGCATGCGGCGATCTCAGCGAAAGGCCGACGAATGCTCCGGCATTCGGAATCGCGACGTTGCGCGAGCGGGTGTGATTGGTGGGCGGGTTCGTATAGCCATGCGCGTATTTGGGAGTCTGGCTTGCAATTCCTTTGTGATAATAGCCCTTCGTCTGATGATGGACGCTGGCACGCTGCCGCCCGAATAGAACGGCGCCATTCAAGCCCCAGTCCACATTCAGCATCATGCCGGAACTGTCTCCCGCAACAGGCAGAGACGCATTCCAGGTCAGCGAAGGACCGATAGCCCGTGTATTGCGCGCGGAATGCACGACTCCGCTGTAGGTAGCCCGGTGGAAAGTGGGGAAACTGAGAAATCCCGGAATTCCGACGTGGTCGCCCAGGCTGTAGATTGGTCGCGCGTGAATCGTCGCGTGGGAATCGGCCGTGAATTGCGCGAAACGCACGCCTGCACTGACAACGGATTCTCCATGGGCGCCGAATAATCCCAATCCAAGATCTTTGCCCGCCTGAAAGTCGAGGATGGCATGGGTTTCTCTTGTAGCCGAATGGACGTCTGCATAAACGACCTTGTACGGCGTTACGTACTTGTATTTTCCTTCGAACGTAAAAGGAACGGTTCCAAGTCCCGCCGTCTGATGATGCAAATGCCGGACGGAGCCCGACCTTCCATAGCGGATTCCCGCGGACAGAATCCAATCGGAGTCCTCGGGCTGGAACGATATTTTTCCTTCGAAGCCGATGCTGAACGGGGGAAATTC
Organism: Rhizomicrobium sp.; assembly: GCA_035944195.1. Lineage (GTDB taxonomy): Bacteria > Pseudomonadota > Alphaproteobacteria > Micropepsales > Micropepsaceae > Rhizomicrobium. Next base: position 7,295 of record DASZBL010000018.1, read on the forward strand.
CTGAGCGCGGGTGAGAACGGACAGAACGGACGGAGGAGCCAGCTTGAAAAACGGCGGCGCAAACAATTCCGGCGTATCGCTGGCGCGTTCGGCCTGACCGCCAAACTCGACCCAGAGAATTGACCGGCCATCATCGTCGGATGCCGCGAGCGCTTCGCTCGCCGCGCAAGCATAGCCCAGCAACGCGATGAAAGACGCCGTCGCCAGAAGGCCGGTGCGGATTTTCTTTTGTGTATTCATCATCTCGTTCATTGGTTCCCCCTTACCAATTCTTCGTGATGCGCACGCCATAGAGGCGTGGATCGGTGAGAAACACGTTGGTCGTGAGCCCCGTATCATCGCTGTTCAGGAATGCGCCGGTGATGGCGGTCGTGTCGAAGATATTCTTGACGTATCCCAGAACCTGCCAACCATTGGCGCTGGTCAGGATCAACGCGACGTTGACATTCGAATAGCCGCGAACCTTGTCGTAGCTCTTGTCGTTGAAGACGCGCCACCAGCTTTGCGACTGCCAGTAGAAATCGCTGTGCAGCGTTGCAGCCCAATCTTCGGAAACCGGCAGCGTGTATTCGGCTGACAATGACGTTGTGAAATGCGGCGCATTAGGAAGCTGATTGCCGCCGAGATTTTTCGAGAAGCCCTGGCCATTGTTCGGCACCGGGCCGTAATCGATGCCGTTGTATGTATTCTGGCCCGTATAGGGATCGTTCGGCGTGCCAGCAAGCGGATCGAAGCCGGGATAATCCGGCGGACAGCCACCGGGATTCCAGCAATTTGGAAAGCCTCCAGTATAGGTTGCATCCGTCATGGGATCGAGGTGCGCGACATATGCTATTTCGCAAGCACTCGGCCCCGGACTATAACCGCCGCCATGGAGAAGATACGGCGCTACATAGGCCGGGAAAATGCAATTCGATGCCTGATTGATGAAGGGTTTGGAAATATACCAGCCTGAATGGCCGGCGGTACGATCCATCAGATCGACGGCCGACTGACCATTGTCGATCCGCGTCGATTCATATCCGCCCGCGAAGGAGAATTTCAGGCCGGGCGCCGGCTCCCATGTCGATTCAAGTTCCGCGCCTTTTACCTTTGCGTTGAAATTGTGATTGATCGCCGTGCGATCCACGATCTCCGAAATCTGATAGCCCGTGTAATTGTAAAAGAAGACATCGCCGTTCAGCGTCAACCCGCCATCCAGCAGCGTGTTCTTTGTGCCTAACTCATACGCGTCGACGAATTCCGGCTTGAACGTGATCGGGTGTACGGGATTGAGATCTCCGGCACCCCCACCCTGAACTCTCTGATTTTGATCGCCGAAAACAGCTCCCGGCGGGTTCGCGCCGCCAGCTTTGTAACCGTGCGCAAAAGAGCCATATACCAGCGTCTGCTCAGTGAAATCGAGTTTTGGCGTCCAGTTGGCGACGGCCCGGCCGGTAAGCTGGTTCCATTGCTGATCCACAATGCCCGCAACAGGATATCCATAACCAGTGGACGCGATCCAGCTCGGGACCATCAGGAAATGCTTGCGGTCGTCTGTCCAGCGCAAGCCGCCTGTGAGTTTCAGATCGTTCGTGACGTTGTAATAGACTTCTCCGAAACCGGCGTAGGAGTTCAACACATAGGGATTTTCGTTGCGATAGTAATTGTGCCCATCACCGGCAAGGTGATCGAGTGGCGTGGGATCGGTATAGATACCGCCGACCGTCACCCCGCGCCCATTTGGATCTCCGTATTGATAACCCCATGGCGCCGTTCCACCCTGCACGAAATTCGAGATCTCATTGATGAAGACGTAATAATCCTCCAGCGTTTCGTAGTGCAAATAGTTTGCACCGACGCTGAAATTGAGCGGACCGCTGAAATTCGACGCGAGCCGGAATTCCTGGCTCAATTGCCACGCGTGCTCGTCGGAAAGATCCTCCGCGACGAGCCGGTTGGCGCAGCGCAGCTGTGGATCGCAAAAGACAGCCGGGTCATCGGGAGGGCCTCCGAAGAAACCAGGAACCGAGCCGAACCGGTTGAAGTCTTCCGTCGACCAGAGAAAATCCTGATTGTAGCCGGTTTGCGATGTGAAGGTCAGCGTTGGCGTCAAAATGTAGTCGGCATTGAATTCCACAGTATCGTTCTTCGCGCGATAAACCGGATTCAATTGCGAATTGATCACGCGCAAATTCCGCGACTGGAGCTCTATCGAATAGGGATTGAGACCGCCCACTATGTAGGGGAGTGCAAAACCGAGCGGCGCTTCAAACGCTTCAGAGGAGTAAAGCGATACCGGCACGCAGCCTTGAAGAAAGAAATTGCCGTTGTTGTTGTCACCCAACCCAAAGCCGGGCCCGACCGCTTCTATAATGCCGCCGATATCCACGGTGCCGCTTGTATAAGCACCATCGGGCGGCAGTGGCGTTCCGCCCGGACCGACATCGGTCTTGCAAAGCTGTTTGCCGCTGCGCAGGCGATCGTCGCTTTCGGAAAAATGTTCCCACACCAGATAGGCTCGGAGGTTTTCCGTCGGCCTGATGCCGAGCGTGATGCGGCTCGACCAAAGATCGCGCCCATCGATGGGTGCATTCGTGTATGAATTGAAGCTGTAGCCGTCGCGCTTGGTCCATTCGGCCGCGGCGCGAATATCGATCCGGTCGTCGTCAATCGGGACGTTGATCATCCCTTCAAAGCGGCGGTTGTGATAATTGCCGAAATCCGCCGAGGCCATCGCTTCGAACTGATCGGTCGGTTTAGCGGAAACGATATTCACCACGCCGGCGGTGGCGTTGCGGCCATATAGCGTGCCCTGCGGGCCGCGCAAGACCTCGACCTGCGAAACGTCGTAGAATTCTTGCTCGAAGAAGTGATTGCGGATGAACGGCATATCGTTGAACGCAACCGCCACTGCGGGATCGGTCGTCACCGAAATCGCTTGCGTGCCGATGCCGCGAATCTGGATGTTGTAACCGGTGAAATTGGTCTTCGAGAATGTGAGGTTCGGCACTTCCTTCACCAGATCCGGGCCGCCCGCAATCTGGCGCGAGGTGAGCTGTTCCTGGCTCAGCGCAGTAATCGCAATCGGCACCGTCTGAATATCGCCTTTGATTTTCGACGACGTGACGACGACGCTTTCGATGCCGGACGCAGCAGCTTTCGCCTGTGTGGTCTGCGCTATCTCGGTCAGCGCGTCGTTGCGAACCGGTGCATCGCGAACGATGCCGATGGCGCCTGCTTCGTGGCGCGTGACGAAACCGGTGCCTGCCAGAATGCGCGATAGCGCGACGTCTGCCGCCAGTTCGCCTTTGGCTCCCCTTGTGTGGCTGCCGCGAATGGCGTCGGTCGGGTAGAGCAATTCCACGCCGGTTTGCGCCGCATAACGATCGAGCGCGGTTTTGAGATCGCCGCTCGGGATATTGTATTGATCCGCCAGCGCGCCGGTCGCGAGCACGATGGCACTGGCACTGCCCGCCAGCGTGGATTTGAGATAAGATAACTTCCTCATATTCCCCCCTTCATGCGGCTCTCTCGCCGCCCGATCGCGCTTCTTGCGAAGGCGCGTTTGGAAACCTCAACGCGAAATCACCGTGTCGATACCGCGGTTGCTTACATGCAGACCCAGAACGTCCTGCACCACGCGGGCAAAGAGCTTCACATCGTTGGTGCGGAACGTGCCGCCGATTCGCATGTCTGCGGTGGTATCGGCGACCACGAGTTTTTCTCGGTTGTAGCGATTGAATTCTTCCACTGCGTCAGCAAGCGTGACGTCATCGAGGATCAGCATGCCGCGCCGCCAACCAAGTTCATGCGCGAGTGCGGTGTCCGCCTTGCGCGTCACCAGCATCGTGCCCGCCGTCGCCGTCGCCACATCGCCAGGCGTCAGCAATGCCGTCACCGATGCCGATTGTGCGCTGGGGGCTTCGAAGCGGACACGCCCCTGCATCACCGCCACTTCCAGCCGGCCGGTATCGCGGCGCACAAGAAAGGCAGTTCCCAGATCCGTCACGCGGCGATTGCCTGCAATCACGATGAAGGGATGGGCTGCATCGTGTTTGACCCGGAAAAACGCTTCGCCCTTGTCGATCCACACGGTGCGTTCTGCCGCCGTCATGCGCGTGCGCAAAACGGTATTGGTATTGAGCTCGATGCGCGTTCCGTCGGAGAACGCCACGGTTTCGCGCCCACCCAGCGGCGTGGAATAGGTGCGCTCCTGCGGGCGTTGAAGATAATTCGTAGCCACAAAGCCCAGCACCGCCAGCGCAGCGAACCCGGCGGCGACTTTCAACATCAGCGGAAACATCCAGCCACTTCGCCCCGCAGCCTCAGATGCAGGCCGATGCAGCACCGCCAGTCTTTGTGTGCGATTCCACGCAGCATCCACGCGCAGATAGGCGGTCATATGCGAAGGCGATTGCGCAAGCCACGCATCGAACTCGGCCTGATCGTCTTGGCCCCAATCGCCGGACACGCGCCGTTCGAGCCACGCCGCAGCACGCGTGCGCACATCTCTTGCGCTCATCAGGCTGTGTTCGCTTGCAATGCTCATGATCCGGTCCCCGGATTCTTGCGTTCGCCGTAGAGAAAATCGGCGAGCGCATACATTCCGTTGGTGAGGTGGCGTTTGACGGTTTCCTCGCCCACGCCCATGCGGCTGGCGATCTCGCGGCGCGAAAGTCCGTCGACCTGTTTCATCACCACGGCCTCGCGGCAGCGGCGCGGCAACCGGTCGAGCGCGGCTTGCAGCCTGCGCAATTCCTCGCGCGCCATCGCACTTCGCTCGGGCCCCGGTTCATCGAGCGCAACATTGAGTGTGTCGAGATCGGCCACCGCTTCGATGGAAATCACATGCTCGCGCCGCACATGGTCGATCAAGAGATTGCGCGCGGTGGTGAATACGAACGGCTTTGCGGGATGAGGGATCTGCTTGCACGCCGCTTCGTAGACGCGCGCGTAAACTTCCTGGCAGAGATCGTCGATCTCGTGTTTGTTTCGCCAGTGACGGCTCAGATATTGCGTCAACAGTGCCTCCAGCGGCAAAACTTCCCGCACAAACCAGGCCTTCGCGTCTGTAAGGTCAGCCGCGCTCACGACCGTGCCCAACGGACGCAGATTGATGCCTTCACTTCTGGTTTCCGGTTTATCGGCCATTCGCCCTCCCCTCGGAGGGTTAGAACTCAGAACCACACTGGGTAGAACGAAGCAGCTGCGCGCGTGGGGGAATTCCAACCAGGCGAATTATACAGCGGCGGCGGCGAACGGGTGAATTGGCCAGTCCGCTGCACTGCGAAATGAGTTATGACGGGAAATAGGCGGCAGATCGCCCGCTGGAGACTAGGAAAAGCTCCACTTTGACGATCTAAACACCGAAGGGTCCGTCTGCCATCAATGACATGAGAGCATGGAAAAAATTCGAGCGGTGAAGTTTCCTTCACCGCCCGAAGCTTGCGGACTGAGCCATTAGGGAATGCTCAAGCCCGCGATCTTTTCGCGCTCGTTGAATTCGTGCACAGCAATAGCGTGTTGCTAATCGCCGAGCCCTACACTGATGCTGGCGTAGGGACCATTGAAGCCGACATTCTCTTTCTTCGCCGCATCGATGCCGCCGTCCATGGCGCCGAAGAAGAAGTCGGCGCGGTAGCCGAAGCTTATTTTGAAATCTTCGATGCGATAGGTGAGCCCCGCAAAGCCGCCGACATTCGGCACAGTGACCGAGCGCACGCGCGTGTGATTAACCGCAGGCGGTTGATAGGTGACATAGCGAGGTCCATATTTCGACTCAAACACTGGAGGACGAGATTGTCCCGATATCTGGTGATGGATTTTCGTGCGCTGGCGGCCGAAGAGCATAGCTGCGTTCACTCCGCCATCGAATGAGAGTTCGCCGTTCTGTGTATTTCCCGCCAATGGCGCGGAGCCGTTCCACGACAGCATCGGTCCGACACCATGAAAGCCACGCTCGGCTTGCAACATCGCGCGGTTGGTGTGAAAACCCTGCGACTCAATCTTGAAGCCATATGCATATTTGTAATTAAATTGCCAATCCGGATCGGATTTCAGGGCGATATTGGATTTGCTGCTGAACTGCGCGAAACGCACACCGAAATTCAACACCGAAGAACCATACGCCCCGAATAGCCCAAGTCCGACATCCTTGCCAACCTGGAAATCGAGAATGAGATGCTTCTCGCTGATCTGCGTGGCTGTATCGGCGAACCGCTGCGCAACCGGATATCTTGCATAGCGATGTGATTGGCCGGCTGAAGTTAAATATTTTACAAACGGTTTCGGATTTGTGTTTTGTCGCGCATCCCCTTTGTTGCTCGAGCGGCCGATGCGGATCGAAGCGGAGAAAACCCAATCGGACGCGCTAGGCTCGAAGGAGATTTTTCCGGTCTCGTCGAAGCTATAAAGTGGTGGCCTTTCGAACTTGTCCGATGGCGCAAATATCGATGGCCTGACCGCTGCCATGCGCGACGGGAAGAAGGATTCCTGCGCATCGCTCAGGCGGCTTAATTGCCCACCCAGTTCGATCCAGATTTGCGGCTGGCTAGCCTCTTCGGCGCGCGCGATGCTGCCGGATGAAATATAGGCCGCCAACGCAAAAGCCGAGACACCGGTCAAAAGCTTCCAGCGGATGGTGGCGCGATTGTCGTGTTTTCGGATCAGTTCGCTCATTGTTATTTTCCCCCTCACCAGTTCTTCGTGACACGCACGCCGAACAGGCGTGGATCGGTCAGGAATACGTTGGTGGTTAGTCCGCTGTCGTCGCTGTTCAAGAAGTCGCCAGTGATGGCCGTCTTATTGAAGACGTTCTTGAGATACGCCATCACCTGCCAACCCGACGCGCTCGTGAGAATCAGCGCGAGGTTCGCGGTGGAGTAGCCGCGAAGTTTGTCATAAGGCCTGTCGTTGAAGATGCGTGCATAGCTCTGCGATTGCCAGTAGAAATCGCCGTGCAGCGTGGCGGCCCAATCTTCAGACACCGGCATGGTGTATTCCGCCGAGAACGACGTCGTGAAATGCGGCGCATTGGGAAGCTGGTTGCCGCTCAGGTCCTTATCGAAACCTTGGCCATTGTTGGGCGCAGGACCGTAATCGACAAGATTGTAGACGGGCGTACCGGTGCCATTGCAATTTTGGACACAAAAATCACCAGTATTCTGTCCATGATACGGATCGCCCGGTGTTCCCGCCAGCGGGTCAAAGCCCGGATACACAAAGGGTGGAGGCCCACCGTCTCCAAACAGATAGGTTGGATAGGCAACATAAGGTTGCGTCGTAACGGGATCGAGATGACTTGCATAAGCATCTCCACACTCCCTTGAAATACCGTAACCCGCATTAAAGAGCAACGCTGCGACGACATAATCCGGCAAAACGCAATTCGAAGCCTGTGTGATGAACGGCTTCACGACGATCCAGCCTGGATGACCCGCCGTGCGATCCATCAGATCGACGGAGTGGTCGCCCTTGGCCGCGCGGGCATCTTCATAACCACCGGCAAAATTGAGCTTGAGACCGGGCGCGGGCTCCCACGTCGTCTCGACTTCTGCGCCTTTGATGTGCGCATTGAAATTGTCGTTGATCGCCGTGCGATCCACGATGCGGGATATCTGATAATTTTTGTAATTGTAGTAGAAGATATCGCCATTCAGCGTCAGCGCACCATCGAACAATGTGTTTTTCGTTCCCAGCTCGAATGCATCGACAAATTCCGGCTTGAAGGTCAACGGATGTATCGGATTCCCGATGTCTCCGGGCTGGAAGGTCAACAACGTCGCGCCCGGCGGATTAGCGCCGCCCGCCTTGTAGCCATGGGCGTAGGAACCATAGATCAGCGTCTGGTCTGTGAAATCGAGCTTTGGCGTCCAGTTTGCCACGCCCCGGCCCGTCCATTGATTCCATTTCTGATTGACCACGCCCGTTGCCGGATAGCCGTATCCGGGAACCAAAAGTTCGCTCGGTATATCGACAAAATGTTTCTCATCGTCCGTCCAGCGCAATCCGGCGGTGAGTTTTAGATCGCTCAGGACGTTATAATAGGCCTCGCCGAATGCCGCATAGGAATTGAGCGTGTAAGGGTTTTGGCTCAGAAAATAGTTGTGACCTTGATTGTTGAGCTTGGTGAGCGGATTGGGATCGATATAAGGGCATTCAGCGCTGGTTGGGCTATGCGGCGCGAATGGATTAACGTCAGCGAACCCGCCGATAAGGCATTGGCTGTTGTCGGAAACACCGGGAATCCATTGCGCCGTTTCACTGGGGAGGGTATCGGCGCCAGATCCGCTGCCAGCCTGCGTGGTATAATATGTGAGCGTATTGATAAACACATAATAATTCTCTTCGGTTTCGTAATGGAGATAATTGCCGCCCACACTGAAATTGAGTGGGCCGTTAAAATTCGACGCCAGACGGAATTCCTGGCTGAACTGCCAAGCCTTCTCATCCGACAAATCCTGGGCGACAAGGCGGCTGCTGCAGCCGACTTGTGGATCGCAGAAAACACCATCCAGATTACACTGTTCTCGTACACCTCCGGGACTGCACGGATCGCCCGCGTGTAGTCCGTGACACGCGCCGGGCTCGGTAATTGCCGGATTTGTGTCGTCGAGGTCGCCCTGGCAATGGCTCAGGCCGCTGGGGTCGGGGGTCAATGTATTGAGTTGCCACGTGGGCAATCCTTGCGGAGCGTAAAAAAATATGCCCGGCGCCGTATTGAAGCGGTTGTAGTCTTCCGATGACCATAGAGAATCGTTGTTGTACCCGGTCTGCGATGTAACCGTCAGCGCAGGCGTAACGTTATAGTCCGCATTAAACTCCAGCGTGTCGTTCTTGGCGCGATATATGGGATTGAGCGACGATTCGATCACACGAAGATTTTGCGACTGGACCGTACTGGCGTAAGGATCGAAGAGCTGCCGTATACCCGGGACGATGACACCAATCGCAGAGCCATAGGGAAGCGATAGCCCGTTCGGCACTTCAAAAGCATCGGGGGAATAAAGAGAACTCGCCTCGCAACCCTGGCTGGCATAATAGACGGCATCATAAGCGGCGACGCCAATGTAGTGGCCTGTAAGCTGTACCCCATCAACCGTCGCCGGATTGGGCGCTGTCTTGCAGAGCTGTTTCGACGTCCGCATGCGGTCGTCACTCTCCTGGAAATGCTCCCAGATGAGATAGGCTTGCAGGTTCTCCGCAGGCTTGAATCCCAGCGTGACGCGGCTCGACCACAAATCGCGTCCGTCAATGGGCGCGTTGGTTAGCTGGTTGAAGCTGTAGCCATCCCGCTTCGTCCACTCACCAGCGATGCGCAAATCCGCGCGGTCATCCACGATGGGAATGTTCACCATGCCTTCGAAGCGGCGATTGTGATAATTGCCGATGTCGGCAGAGGCCATCGCTTCGAATTGGTCTGTCGGTTTTGCTGAAATCAGATTGACCACACCAGCCGTCGCGTTGCGGCCGTAGAGCGTGCCTTGTGGACCGCGCAGCACTTCGGCCTGCGAAAGATCGTAGAATTCCTGTTCAAAGAAGTGATTGCGGATGAATGGCATGTCATTGAACGCGACGGCCACCGCGGGGTCGGTTGTGACCGAAATTGCTTGCGTGCCGATGCCGCGGATTTGAATGTTGTAGCCGGTGAAGTTTGTTTTCGAGAAGGTTAGGTTCGGCACCTCTTTCACAAGATCAGGGCCGCCTGCAATCTGGCGTGACGTCAATTGTTCTTGCGACAACGCGGTGATCGCAATTGGCACTGTCTGGATATCGCCCTTGATCTTGGATGAGGTGACGACAACGGATTCGATGCCCGCCGCAGCCTTGGCCGAAGCGGTCTGCGCCAAATCAACCTGGCGGACAATTTCCGGGCGCTGGTCTTCGCGGGCAATTCCGACGGCGCCCGTCGAATATTTGAAAACGCTGAATCCCGTACCCACAAGAATGCGCGACAACGCCGCGTCTGCCGTGAGATCGCCTTTCACGCCCTTTGTATGTGCGCCGCGCACTTCATCGGAAGATACGATAAGCGCCACACCGGATTGATTGGCATAAGTATCGAGCGCACCCTTCAGATCGCCCGCAGGGACGTTGAAATCCGCCGCGTGCGCAATCCCCGCCAAAGCGGTAACGCTCAAACTGCCGGCGGTGATCTTGAGTAGGTTACGAAGTTTCATTGCTTCCCCCGATTTTGCGGCGTTCCGCCGCAGCCCGCGTTTCTTGCAGGCAATGTCCCCGACTAGCGCGAAATGACGATCTCGCTTCCGTTGTTCCTGGCATGAAGATGCAGAATATGTTCGGCGATGGAGGCAAAAGCCGCCGTGTCGTTCGCCGGAAATGTGCCGTCGATCTTGAGATTGGCCGCGGAGCCTTCCACGACGAGCTTGTGCTGGCTGTAGCGGTTGAATTGCGCCGCCGCATCCGCAAGCGTCGTGTTGTCGAAGATGAGAACGCCGCCAAGCCAGCCCAATTCATTGTTCAGCCGATGCAGCGGTTTCTTCGTCACCGAAACGGATTGTGCCGTCGCGACGGCTACATCGCCCGGCTTCAAGGTGACGGACCGCGCTTTCACCGCGCCGGGCGTGACTTCGAGCCTGGCGCTGCCTTCGGTAAGGGCGACCTCTGTTCTTTGCGCATCCGTGCGGATCGAGAATTTCGTGCCAAGGTCAGTTACTCGATGACCGGCAACGAAGACTATAAACGGATGCGCGGCGTCGTGCTTGATCTGGAAATAGGCCTCGCCACGATCAAGCCACACCGTCCGCTCGCCAAGCGTGGCAGAGAGGTGCAACGTCGTGTCGGTGTTCAATTCGATTTGTGAACCATCGCTGAGCGAAACAATCTCGCGCGTCCCGGCGGTCGTCGCATAGCTGTGCTGCGCGGATTCCAGAAAATAGTAGGCGCCGCCACCCAGCATGGCCGCGATGGCCAGTGCTGCTGCCGTTCGCGCGAGTGCTGGCCTTACCCACTCGCGGCTAAAAAAACTTCCGCTTCTCAAAACGCCTGGCTGCAAGGCAGCCAGCCTCTCGGTGCGCTGCCAGGCTGCATTCAGCCGCCAAAAGGCGATGCTATGGGTCATGGATTGAGCGAGCCACGCATCCAATTCCGCCTGATCTTGTGCGGCCCAGTCGCTGCGATCGCGACGGTCGATCCAAAGTGCTGCAATCTCTTCGACGTCCTCCGCACTTGCGATGCGGATTTTTTTTGCATCACTCATCCGGGCCTCCGGGAAGCTTCCGCCTCGGCGTAAAGAAGATTCGCAAGCACGTGCACGCCGTGGGTCAGATATTGGGTGACCGTTTTCTCGGTGATGCCCATGCGCTGGGAAATTTCGCTCCGGGAAAGCCCGTCGATCCGGCGGAGAATAAGCACCTCCCGGCAGCGCGGCGGCAACTCGTCAAGCGCGGCCTGCAACCTGCGCAATTCGCTGCGCGCCATCGCATTTCTGTCCGGCCCGGGCACGTCAGTGGCGATGTTGAGCGCCTCGAGATCGGACACCGCATCGATTGCGATCACTTGATCCCGCCGCATCTGATCGATCATGAGATTGCGGGCTACTGTAAAGAGGAAGGGCCTCACCGGGCGCGGAACCTGATGCTTCGCGGCCTCGCAAACGCGCAGATATACTTCCTGCCGGAGATCGGCGAGATCGTGCGCATTGCGGCCACTGCGTCGCAAGAATTGCATCAGCGCCGCCTCCAGCGGCAGAACTTCGTTGACAAACCAAGCCTCCAGACCGGGCACAGCAACGCCCCCGCCGGGCACAAGCCCAGCCGCTTCGGGATTGGTTTCAGATGTCTCTCTCATGCCCCCGCCAGCATCCGCCTTTCGAGGCAACAAACGCCCTACATTGAATACAACGCAGCCCAGAGGCGGACGCCGGTATGGCCACAACGAGAAATTTATCGGCAGTTAGATAAAGAGGGAACTTGGGCCTGAAAAACCCTCAGCAAAAGCGAACCGAGGACATTCTACCGCCATAGCCCTGCTTTGTGTGAGCGAAGAAAGGCTGAATTTGCTGGATGCACGGCGGCATACATATTTTGCAGTTGCGAGCAGAACTGAGGCAATGGGCGGCCCCAGCCCCTCAACCAATTGCCCAGTCGCGCTGCAGGAGACCGACTATTTCGTCGCCGGAACCGTGCAACGACCATTCGATTGTGTATGCGGTGCACGAAAAAAAGCAGCGAGGTTTCCTGCGCCACCGGATTACCAATATACGAAAGCAAAAAATTACACAGAACAATTGCTTCTTAAACAAAACGAGCGATGGATTGCTCCATCGCTCGAAGTTTTAAGCGTGAGCCGGGGGCGGCTCGCCAGCCAAAATATGCGCCCTAATCCCCGAGCCCGACGCTGATGCTGGCATAGGGGCCATTGAAACCGAGCGTGGTCGATTTTCTGTTATCGATACCGCCGTCAATGGCGCCGAAGAAGAAATCGCCGCGATAGCCGAAGCTGATCTTGGCATCGCTGTATCGGAACGAGATTCCCGCGAAGCCTCCGATATTGGGCACGGTTACGTTCCGGGAGCGATTCGGATTGCCGCTTCGATGAATCTGCTTCGAATAGTGATATTTGAGAACGAACCTGGACTTGTAATAGACGCCGGTCGTTTGATGATGTCCGCGCGTCTTTTGCCGGCCGAACAACGCCGCCGCGTTGATGCCGAAATCCAATGCGATGTCGCTGTCGTCTCCGTTATCGCGCAGGATTGGCACAGATGCGGTCCATGACAAAGAAGGCCCAATTCCCTGAAAACTCCGTTCGATGCGCGACGTCACCGAGTATGTGTGGTGATATTTATCGTATTTGGCGAATTTGGACGGAAAGTAGAAATCCGGATCGGCTTTGATGTCGACAGCACGGCTTGCCTTGAACTGTGCAAAACGCAAGCCGAAATTGACTGTCGATTTGCTGCCACTCCCAAAAAGCCCGAGGCCGATATCTTTTCCGGCCTGAAAATCCAAAATGGTGTGGGATTCGCCATTGCGTGCCTGAATATCAGAAAATCTGGCCGTACCGTGAGGCAGCGTCAGCAGACCTGTGTGCGTCCCGCTTGAATTGATGAGTTCGATATGCCTTTTTGAACCAAGCGCTGTTTGTTCATGTGTCGATCTGTGATTATGCGACCGACCATAGCGAACGGAGGCGGAGAATATCCAATCGGAGCCGGAGGGCTCGAAGGATATACGTCCTCCCGCGCCGTAGGCGTACGGAAATTCATTCTCAACGGCGGCCGGCGACTTGAATCCGGACTGAACGAGCTTGTCGGTGAACGCGGGCAAATATGCGTCGCCCATGCCGTCGAGGCGATCAAATTGCCAGTTCAATTCAATCCAGACCGGCGGCCGGTCGGTATCGCCGGCGATGGCGCATTGTGCTCCACCCAGCAGCGCAAGGGACGAGACCGTCGCCAGAAGCCGATTGCGGTATTTGGAAGCGATTTCCATGTTCATTATCCCCCCTTACCAATTCTTCGTGACGCGGACGCCGAACAGGCGCGGATCGGTGAGGAACACGTTCGTCGTGAGCCCACTGTCGTCGCTGTTCAGGAAATCGCCGGTAATCGCCGTGGTGTTGAACACGTTCTTCAGGTAGCCCATCACCTGCCAGCCTTCGGCGCTGGTGAGGATCAAAGCGAGATTGACATTCGAATAGCCGCGAATTTTATCGTAAGGCCGGTCGTTGAATATTCGCGCGAAGGACTGCGACTGCCAGTAGAAATCACTGTGCAGCGTCGCCGCCCAATCCTGCGACACCGGCATCGTATATTCCGCACTCAGCGACGCCGTGAAATGCGGCGCATTGGGCAGTTGGTTGCCGCTCAGATTCTTGGCTATGCCTTCGCCATTATTGGGTGCGGTCGCAGGATCGAAGCCCTTATATGCGCCCGCAGGAATTGCCGGCTGATCGACACCCGTTGTTGGATTGGCAACGTAGGGCAGACCCGTCGCAGGATCGACGTGATCGACATACGCTTGTCCGCAATCCGCATAGAGAACGTTATAGTTGGCTCCGTATCCTGCTAACTGGTAAAGCACGACATAAGAGGGAATGATGCAGTTCGATGCCAGCGTGACGAATGGCTTGATGACAAACCAGTTCGGGTCGCCGGCAGTTCGGTCCATTAAATCGATGGACGATTGCCCGTTGCCGACTTTTGTATCTTCGTAACCTCCTGCGAAATTGAACTTCAGGCCGGGAGCAGGTTCCCATGTGCTTTCAAGTTCGGCACCTTTCACGGTGGCATTAAAGTTCAAATTGATGGCGCTTCGATCAACAATTTCGGAAATTTGATAGTCCTTGTAATTGTAGTAAAAAACATCGCCATCAAGTGTCAGCGCACCATCTAGAAGCGTGTTTTTGGTTCCCAGCTCATAGGCGTCTATAAATTCCGGTTTGAATGCGGGCGGATGGTCGGGCTGAACCTGTGAAGTTTCGAGGTTGGCAACCCCAGCACCAAAAAGCACAGCTCCGGGCGGATTTGCGCCACCGGCTTTGTAACCATGCGCAAACGACCCATAAACGAGGGTCTGTTCGGTGAAATCGAGCTTGGGCGACCAGTTGGTGGCGAATCGTCCCGTCCATTGATTCCATTGCTGGTTCAAAACACCTCTGGTGGGATAGCCGTAGCCGGTAACGACCAGCTCGCTGGGGATTTCGAGAAAATGCTTGTGGTCGCTGGTCCAGCGCAACCCAGCCGTCAGTTTCAGATCGTTCGCGATATTATAGTAAGCCTCACCGAAACCGGCATAGGAATTCAGCACATAGGGATTCTGGTTCAGGAAATAATTGTGCCCCTGACCGTTAAGGCTGCTTATGGGATTGGGATCGATGTAGGAGCAATTGCCGAGAACACTGTCCGGCGGATTTTGCGAGTTCTGATAAACTAAGCCGCCGTGATATGCGTCCAGACATTGATGATTATCCGAAATGCCCGGCACCCATGCGTTGAAATCCGTGTGGATATTGGGATCGTTCGTGAGGCCCTGTTGCGCTGCGAACATCGTTAGCGTGTTGATAAATACATAATAATTTTCTTCGGTTTCATAGTGCAGAAAGTTTCCGCCAACGCTGAAATTCAGCGGACCGGAAAAATCGGATGACAGCCTGAATTCCTGGCTGAGTTGCCAGGCGCTCTCTTCGGAGAGATCCTGCGCCACAAGTCGGTCGCTACAACCCAATTGCGGGTCGCAAAAAACACCGTCGGGAATGCAGCCGGGGATGCCTGGCGTGCAAATCGCGCCTTCTGTGCTGCGATCGCTGTTACAGCCGCCAGGATTGAGGGTATCGCCACCGGAGCAATGGCCAAGACCGCTGGGATCTGGTTGTGTTATTGAGTCGAAGGGACCCTCATGCGCGGTAAATGCTCCCGGTTGGGTATTGAAGCGATTGTAGTCTTCTGTCGACCAAAGAAAATCATGATTGAATCCGGTCTGCGATGACAGCGTCAGCGCTGGGTCGATTGTGTAATCGGCATTAAATTCGAGAGTATCGTTTTTCGCCTTGTAAACAGGATTAAGCGAAGATTCGATAACACGCAGATTTCGCGATTGCGTGGTGCTCGCATAGGGATTGAACGCATCCCGGATTGGCAAATAAACTCCGCCGAATGCGCTATAGTAGGGCAGCGAGTAGCCATTCGGAACCTCGAACGCGCTTGGTGCATAGAGCGACCCCATCCGGCAGCCCTGGCTTAAATAGTCACCGGCATCCGACCAACCTCCCGTCTGCGGATCCACGGGAACACCGAGAACTTCCGTCGGTACAGGATCGGTTTTGCACAATTGCTTGGCCGTGCGCATGCGGTCGTCATTTTCCTGGAAATGCTCCCAGACGAGATAGGTCTGCACATTCTGGAAGGGTTTCCAGCCGAGCGTGACGCGGCTGGACCACAGATCGCGGCCGTCGATGGGTGAATTGGTGAGCTGGTTGAAGCTGTAGCCATCCCGCTTCGTCCATTCGCCAGCGACGCGCAGATCGACGCGATCATCGATAACCGGAATATTGATCATGCCTTCGAAACGGCGGTTGTGATAATTGCCGAAATCCGCCGATGCCATCGCTTCGAATTGATCTGTCGGCTTTGCGGAGATGACGTTCACCACGCCTGCCGTTGCGTTGCGGCCATAAAGCGTTCCTTGGGGGCCGCGAAGGACCTCGACCTGAGATACGTCGTAAAATTCCTGCTCGAAGAAATGATTTCGGATAAAGGGCATGTCGTTGAAAGCCACGGCCACTGCCGGGTCGGTCGTCACCGAGATAGCTTGCGTTCCGATACCGCGAATCTGGATGTTGTAGCCGGTGAAATTGGTTTTCGAGAATGTGAGATTGGGTACTTCTTTCACAAGGTCCGGACCGCCCGCAATCTGGCGCGAGGTCAATTGCTCCTGCGACAAAGCCGTGATCGCGATGGGAACTGTCTGGATATCGCCCTTGATCTTGGAGGACGTGACAATGACGGATTCGATGCCGGCGGCGGCGGCCGGACGCGGAAAGGCCTGCGCCACCTGCACGGGATTATCGACGGCGCTTTGAACGGCAACCGCCGGCACGATCGCAACGGCGCTGGATTCGCGGCGCATTGTGAGGCCGGTGCCGGCGAGAATTCGCGCCAGGGCGACCTCCACCGGCAGATTGCCCTTCACGCCCCTGGTGTGCACGCCCTGTATCGCCGCGCCGGAAACGACGAGCTGAATGCCCGATTGCATCGCATACGTGTTCAGCGCAGTGCGAAGCTCGCCGCTGGGAATATCGAAATTTGCGGCATAGGCAGACGACGCAATTGTCGCTGCACACACGCTGCCTGTCAGTATCGACTTCAAACGAAACAAATTCATGGTCCCCCCCCCTTTTCGCGAGCCGGATACGGCCTTCGCGACTGCTTAATGCTTCCGGTTTGCGGGCAAGCTGGAGATCACGATATTGCTGCCCCGATTTTCCACTCGCAGGCCCAGCGCATCGCGCGTTGCCTGCACGAAAAGCTTCATGTCGCTCGTACGGAACGTGCCTACGATGGTCATGCTGGCGGCCGCGGGATCGGCAACAACGATCTTGTCGCGGTTGTAACGATTGAATTCCGCCGCGGCTTCACCCAACGTGGCGTTATCGAATACCAACGTTCCCCGACGCCAGCTCAGCTCATCGTTCAGGTCGCGTGTGCTGACCATGGCAACGGAAACTTTGCCCGCCTCCGCAATCGCCGCATCGCCTGGCGTCAGCAACACTGCATGCGATCGCGAAAGGCTATCGGGCGTATCCAGCGACACCTGCCCCTGCACCACCGTCACTTGCAGACGGCTTGACTCGCTGCGCAGGATAAATTCGGTTCCGAGATCGGTAATCCGATGATTGCCAGCCATTACGACGAAGGGGTGCAGCGGATCGTGCTTGATGTGGAAAAACGCTTCGCCCCTGTCGAGCCAGACAATGCGCTCTTGCGTGGTCATTCGTGCGCGGATGGCCGTGGCCGTATTGAGTTCGATTTGCGAACCGTCTGCGAAATTTACTGTCTCATGGCCGCCTACAGGCGTGGCGAAAACACGGTCGTGCGGACGAAGCAAAAAGCCTGCTGCAATCGTACCAGCGACGGCAAAAACGCCGACAACAGCAGCTATGCGGAACATCAGCGGCAAAAACGATATCCGTAATGATTTCGTCGCATCGGGCTTTGCCGCGCTGAGTGCTGCAAGCCGCTCAACACGCTCGAGCCCTGCTTCGAGACGAAGAAAGGTCACGCGATGCAATATGGATTCGTCGAGCCAGCTTTCGAGCGCGGTGTCGTCCTGTGCATCCCAGCTCCAAAAGCGCCGCCGCTGGAGGAAGTCGGCCGCACGCGCTTCCACTTCCTGGCGCGCGACAGCGGGATTTGTGCCATAAGCCTCACTCACGATTTTCTCCCGCGCTCTTCGCCGTAGAGCATGTCCGTGAGTGCCCGCACCCCATTGGCAAGATGTTCGGAAACCGTGAATTTCGTCACGCCCATGCGGCTGGCGATTTCTTTTCCGGAAAGACCTTCGACATGGCCGAGGATGATCGCTTCACGGCAGCGTGGCGGCAGACGGTCGAGCGCGGCCTGCAAGTGGCGCAATTCGTCTCGTGCCATCAGCACGCGGTCGGGACCGGGTTGATCGATAGCAATATCCAGCGCTTCGAGATCGGCCACTGCCTCGATCGGAACGACATGCTCGCGCCGCACGCGATCGATCAGGAGATTGCGGGCGGTCGTCAGCAAAAAGCGTTTCGGATTATCCGGTACTTCATTTTGCGCCGCTTCGAACACGCGCGCATAAACTTCCTGCCGCAGATCGGCGACGTCGCTGAAATTAGACCAGTTGCGATGCAGATAGTGCATCAATATCGCCTCC
Organism: Rhizomicrobium sp.; assembly: GCA_035944195.1. Taxonomy (GTDB): domain Bacteria; phylum Pseudomonadota; class Alphaproteobacteria; order Micropepsales; family Micropepsaceae; genus Rhizomicrobium. The sequence goes on from DASZBL010000018.1 coordinate 25,648, forward strand.
AACGGTAAAATCTCGCGGACGAACCACGCAGACACGGCATCGGCTTTCACCGCCGCACCTTTTCCGCGCAAGCCGCTTTCATCGCGCCGTAATTCCGGTATCTCAGCCATGCGCCCCGCAAGCTCTGCCCTTAATTTGAGGCCCTCACATCCTGACGCCGAGCACTATGACGAGGGAACCCCGTCCAAGTTGGGTGTGGCCGCAGATTTTTTTGTTCAGCGTCTTGTTGCGGTGCGAAGGAGTGACGCTTGTACAGTCGCGCAGATGACCGCCGGGCCTGTTGAAAAGCCTCACCGCTATCGAAAGCAGATGCGCTGGAGTGCCCGCGGCTTATGGCAATGGATGGCAGGCGGGCTGCCAAGGCATGCAACCCTGCTCAGCCAAGGGCTCGCAGCCCAAAGCATATTGCAACGCAAAACATCGCAGCTGCACTTACCAAATTACCCCGGCCAGCGCGTCCACTAAAGGGTTGCAATTCTGCGGTGGGTTTCTGGATAAGCCAAAATATGCAGGAACGCCGAATGATAATGAGCCCACCCACCTGACTCCCTACGGCCCATTACGGAAGGCCAACGCTGATACTAGCGAAGGGACCAAAGAAGCCACGGTTCTCGGATTTGCGCGCGTCGATGCCACCATCGATGGCGCCAAAAAATAAATCAGCACGATAGCCGAAGCTGACTTTGGCGCCCTGATAGTGCATCGAAATGCCCGCAAAGCCTCCGAGATTCGGCACCGTGACCATGCGCGAGCGGTCATGGGGCGCTGAATTGGTATGTTGAGCGGTGGGAACAGCTGTTCCATTCTCACCCCCGAAGTAACGATTGTGGAAGTTAACCTGACGAATTCTTTTGCCGGAGCGATAAAAGACATAGGCGCCGTTACGAGAAATGCTGCTAAAATAATATGACTTGTTCACTGTCTGATGATGCCCGCTTGCTCTTTGCCGACCGAACAGTACGGCCGCATTGAGGCCCCAATCTAAAGTGATCTCTGTGGCCTGTGCATTGCCGGCAACAGGCACCGATGCATTCCATGACAGCGTAGGCCCTAGACCGCGGAAATCCCGCTGCGCATTGGCCATGGCGGCGTAGTTGTGGAAGCGGATATGCGCGTTATAGAACGCTTGCCTTTCATATTTGTTGGTTATGGGAGCGGTCGGATATTGAAGATCCGGCTGGGCGCGCAAGGTGACATCCGATTTCGACGTGAAATGCGCGACGCGGACTCCCGCGCTCACGACAGACGACCCATGGCCGCCGAAGATACCGATGCCCACATCCTTTCCCGCCTGGAAATCCAGAATCAGATGATTCTCGCTCTGGCTGGCCTTGCCATCGGCGAATTTGACTTCCCTGCTGGGGTAAAAATATTTGGGGCCTATATATTTGGCGCTGTACGGGGGGTTGAAATGAAAGAACTCGGAGACCGTTTTGTTCGCAGTCTGCTGATGATGATGCCTCTTCGCGCCTGAACGGCCATATTGCAGCGAAGCCGAGAACACCCAATCGCTGTCATCGGGTTGAAATGAGATTTTGCCTTCGCCAGCGACCGCATAGGCGGCCGGTTTTTGGACGTCCAACGCCTTCAAAAGATTGGCCTGCGTGATCGAGGCCATGAAGGGCGGCGAAAGCTCTTCCTGCGCTTCGCTCATGCGCTGCCATTGACCACCAAGTTCGATCCAGATCAACGGCCGGTCGCTGTCATTGTCCGCCGCTTGCGCTTCACCGGCGCCATAGGCGGCAGCGAACAATGCTGCAGCCGACACTGTGATCAGAAGTTGGTGGCGGATATTGTTGCGGATCATATTTGTTGTCTTGTTCATTGGTCTCCCCCTCAAAAATTCTTCGTGACGCGGACGCCGAACAGGCGCGGATCGGTCAGAAACACATTGGTCGTGAGTCCCGTATCGTCGCTGTTCAGGAAGGTTCCGGTGATCGCCGTCGCATTGAAGACATTCTTGAGATAGCCCATCACCTGCCAGCCATTGGCGCTGGTCAGGACAAGCGCAAGATTGGTTGTCGAATAGCCGCGAATTTTGTCGATGGGATCGTTGAACACACGCGCCCATTGCTGAGACTGCCAGTAGAAATCGGCATGAACCGTTGCTGCCCAATCTTCGGACACCGGCATGGAATATTCGGCCGTGACCGAAGTCGTGAAATGCGGTGCATTGGGAAGATTGTTGCCACCTACATTCTTGGAGAAACCTTCGCCATTGTTCTGTGGCAGCCCCAATCCGTTATTGACGTTCGCCGGGGCGTGCGGATCGACACTGAGGGGATCAAAACCGACATAGCCGGGAGGCAAAACGTTGAGATGCGTATCAGTTGGGTTCTGCACATATGGCAAATTGGTGACCGGGTCGACGCCTTGGCCATAAGCTCTGGGACAAGCATCGGCAACTGCATCAATGCTGTTGGCACTGAGAAGTGCCGCTACGACGTAGGTTGGGAAGATACAATTGGAGGCCGTGGTGACGAATGGCTTGACAACTATCCAGTTCGGATTGCCCGCTGTGCGGTCCATCAGATCGATAGACTTGTCGCCCTTTGCGAGGATGGCACTCTCGAAGCCCTGCGCAAGGTTGAGCTTGAGACCGGGAATAGGCTCCCAGCTCGCCTCAAGCTCAGCGCCTTCCACATGGGCATTGAAATTGTTGTTGATTGCCGTGCGATCGACGATCTCCGAAATCTGATAGCCGGTGTAGTTGTAGTAGAAAGCATCGGCGTTGAATGTCAGCCCCCCATCCAACAGCGTATTCTTCGTTCCCAGCTCGAAAGCTTGAATGAATTCAGGCTTAAAAGTCAGCGGGTGAATGGGCTGCGTCGTCAGACCGATGCTGCCTTCCGCAAAATTGGTGATCGGAAAAAGGGCTCCCGGCGGATTGGCGCCACCGGCCTTGTAGCCATGGGCGGCGGAGACATAGACCAGCGTCTGATCGGTGAAGTCGAGCTTTGGCGTCCAATTTAGCACGCCACGGCCCGTCCATTGGCTCCATTGCTGGTTGACGACGTTTGTTACTTCGTAGCCATACCCTGGAATCAAGATCTCGCTTGGAATGTCAATGAAATGCTTCTGGTCGTTCGTCCAGCGCGCGCCGACTGTCAGCTTCAGATCGGTCGTGACATTGTAATATGCCTCGCCAAATCCAGCATAGGAATTCAGCACGTAGGGGTTCTGGCTAAGAAAATAGTTGTGCCCTTGATTGTTGAAACTGCCGAACGGGTTTGGATCGATATAGATGCAATTCAAAACGCCTTTCTGCACGGCAGGGTTGCCAACGCGGTATCCTCCAAACTCACCCAAGCATTGGCTGTTGTCGGAAACTCCTGGATTCCACGGCGGCAACAACAAATCGACGACGGAAGCCGCCGTCAGCGTCAGCGTGTTGATGAAAACATAATAATTTTCTTCCGTCTCGTAGTGCAGATAATTGCCGCCAATGCTGAAATTCAGCGGGCCGGTGAAGTTGGACGCGAGCCGGAATTCCTGGCTTGCCTGCCACGAATGTTCATCGGAAAGGTCTTCCAGAACGAGCCGGTCGCTGCAGCCCAGTTGCGGGTCGCAGAAATAATAATAGCCATCGGAATGGAGCGTGGTACGATTCTGATCTGCGCTCGTAAATGCCCCGGGGGCGCTATCGAAGCGGTCGTAATCTTCGGCAGACCACAGGAAGTCGTTGTTGTAGCCCGTCTGCGATGTGAATGTCAGATCGGGATCGATTGCGTAATCAACATTCAGTTCGAGCGTGTCGTTCTTGGCCCTGTAGGTCGGATTGATCGTCGATTCGATGTCGCGAAGATTGCGCGATTGCAGGGTGCTCGTGTACACATCGGCGCCGCTATTTATAGGCGCGTTAGCGGACGAAAGCGGGAAGAAATAGGGAAGAGCGTATTGGTTAGGAAGCTCAAAGGCCTCTGGAGAATAAAGTGAAGTCATCTCGCAGCCCTGGCTCAGATAGTCAGCCGCCCCTAGATAACCGCCAATTTGTCCAGTCGACACACCGTCGACGCTGGACGGAATCGGCGCGGTCTTGCAGAGTTGTTTGCCGCTGCGCAGGCGGTCGTCGTTCTCCTGGAAATGCTCCCAGACTATGGTTGCCTGCACATTCTCGACCGGCTTCCAGCCCAGCGTCACGCGGCTTGACCAGAGATCGCGGCCGTCGATAGGCGCATTGTTGAGCGTGTTGAAGCTGTAGCCATCGCGCTTGGTCCATTCGCCTGCGACGCGCAACCCGAGACGATCATCGACGATGGGGACATTGATCATGCCTTCAAAACGGCGATTGTGATAATTACCGAAATCGGCAGACGCCGCCGCTTCGAATTGATCGGTAGGTTTTGCAGAAATGACGTTCACTACGCCGGCCGTGGCGTTGCGGCCATAGAGCGTGCCCTGCGGGCCGCGCAATACTTCGACCTGCCCTACGTCATAAAATTCCTGTTCAAAGAAGTGATTGCGGATGAACGGCATATCGTTGAACGCAACCGCCACTGCGGGATCGGTCGTCACCGAAATCGCTTGCGTGCCGATGCCGCGTATTTGAATGTTGTAGCCGGTGAAATTGGTCTTCGAGAATGTCAGGTTCGGCACTTCCTTCACCAGATCGGGGCCGCCCGCGATTTGCCGCGAGGTGAGCTGTTCCTGCGATAGCGCGGTGATTGCTATCGGAACCGTCTGAATGTCGCCTTTGATCTTCGATGACGTCACGACGACGGACTCGATTCCGGCCGCCGCTCTTGCTGGCGCGGCTTCGGCCAGCGACATGACTGGAACCGTCTTTGAACTGCTTTGCTGCGGCGCGCGGCGCACAATGGCGACGCCATTGGCTTCATGACGTTCGGTAAAACCTGTGCCTGAGAGTATCTGCGAAAGCGCCGCGTTTGACGAAAGTTCGCCTCTTGCGCCCTTGGTGCGCGAGCCTTTGACGGCTTGCGACGACACCATTAGCGAGACACCCGTTTGCACGGTGTAGGCGTCCAATGCCGCGGACAAATCGCCGGCAGGAATATTGAACGTCTCGGCGGATGCGCCGCCCGCCATGATTGCGGCGCAGACACTCCCCCCGAGAACCGATTTCAAAAACTTCAATCCGGACATCTGTCCCCCCTGTAAGCGGCGGCATTGCGCCGCAAATTCAAACACTTTTCCTCAGCGCGAAATTCTTGTCGTGTTCGCGCGATACGTAACGCGCAGTCCGAAAACGTCCTGCGCCATGCGCGCAAAGACCTGGTTGTCGTTCGTTCGGAAGGTGCCGTTAATCGTCAATTTTGCTATCGCGGGATCGTCAACGACGAGCTTGTTGTCGTTGTAGCGATTTATTACTGCGGCAGCCGAAGCCAGCGACGCATTGTGAAAAATCAGAAGACCGCGCCGCCAGCTGAGTTCATTTGCGAGATCATGCGCCGACATTTTCGTCACGGACGTGGTATCCGCACTTGCGACAGCGACATCTCCCGGCGTCAGAACTATGGCGCGCGATGGCGCAACGGCTGCGGATTCCAGTCGTGCGCGCCCCTCGACGAGCGCAACTTCGACTTGATTTTGACCGTTGCGAACGAAAAATTTCGTTCCCAGATCGACCACGCTGCGCCCTGCAACCCGCAATGCAAAAGGATGCGCCGCATCATGCTTGATCTGGAAATAGGCTTCGCCCTTGTCCAGAAGGGCCTCTCTTTGATCCGGCGCCAGATGCAAAACGCTGGCTGTGTTCAGTTCGATCTTCGAACCATCGGCCAGCGTGATGATTTCGCGCCCGCCCACCGGCGTGCTGTAAATGGTTTCCATGGGGCGATGTAACAGCGGCAATGCCGCTGCAGACGCAAACGCAATGGCGGCAAATCCCGCGGCGATGGCCAGAGGCACACGCCAATTGCGCCTCTCCACGTCCGGTTGTTCATGCTTAAAAGGGTGCAGCGCCGCCAACCGCTCCGTGCGGTTCCACGCCGCTTCGAGCCGGAGATACGCTACCTCATGCGCCAATGATTCATTGAGCCACGCCTCGAGCGATGCCTGATCCTGCTCGCTCCAATCCCAGAAATGGCGGCGGCGGACCCACGCGGCGGCATCCGCTTCGATCTCCGCAGCGCCACCGGCAGGCGAACTTTCGAGGCCCGCATTGCTCATGCCCAATTCCTTCTGTCTTCAGGATCGCTGTAGAGAATGTCGGCAAGCGCGCGAATGCCGTTGTCGATCAGCTTGGAGACGGCAGCTTCCGATATGCCCATGTGGATCGCGATCTGCCGGCCGGTCAGCCCCTCGATCCGCCTGAGCACCACCGCTTCGCGCGGACGCGGCGGCAAGCGATCCAGCGCCGCGCGCAAGCGGCGCAATTCATCGCGGGCGATGACCGCGCGATCCGGCGCGGGCGTTTCCATTGCAAAGCCCAGCGCATCGACATCCGCGACGGCATCGAATGGAATGATGTGTTCACGGCGCACACGATCGATCAGAAGATTGCGCGCGACCGTGAAGACGAAATGGCGTGGGCGCGCCGGAATCTCGCGCCGCGCGGTCTCGAAAATGCGCACATAGATATCCTGCCGCAAATCCGCGATATCGCTTTTGTTGCGCCAATTGTGGTGCAGAAACTGCATCAAATCCGCCTCCAGCGGCAGCACTTCGCGGACAAACCAGGCCCTCACCTCGGATGCGTTCATCGGCGCACCGGGACGGCTGTCTTCACGACTGGTTTCCGTAATGTCCGTCATCCCCCGTGAGCTTCCTGCCTTTCGAGCGTTCGCACTCGGGAACCACGCCGGGATAGACGATTGGAGACCGGCGACCTTAACCGGATGAGCAAAATTATTTTGAGACGGGCCATCGAGCGGCGGGCAAAATGAGAGCCGGGGACGCGCAAGCGATTGAATGCGCTGGTACAAACCCAGTCCGCGGCGCTGGCTCTAAAGTCCGCGAAACGCCCCGTTTGAGATCGGCGGAAAACCCGATGCGCGCCCATTGCGTGCGCTCCCCGACGCACAGCGTCGCGCGATCTCACCGCCGAAGAAAGGCAAATTTCCTTTCAAAATAGGATGACTGCGAATATCCCTGTCAGACGATTTTGAGCCGATAATGATGCTCTGCAACAAATTGCATCAATGCCTTTATGGCCAGCTTTGATTGAGCGGACGTCTCGTCGGATGCCATTATGCTTCGATGCGTCAAAAAACGTGCGGTAGCGGAATTCGAAACATGAATTCCACCACCGCCGCATCCTGGCCTGATTTAGGTCCCTGCGCCTTACCCGCCAAGGCCCAGCGTGATGTTCGCGAATGGTCCGGAGTCACCGAAATTGTAGCTCTTGTGCTTGTCGATGCCGCCATCCATCGCGCCGAAGAACTCGTCGATGCGATAGCCGAAGCTGACCTTCGCGTTCTGATATTTGAACGAGAGGCCTGCCGATGCGCCAAGATTCGGCACCGTCACACTGCGCGAACGGTCATGCGGACCGCCATGGGTGTAGTGGGTGGTGTTGTAGTACTTGCCGATTTGCGGAAGGTTTACGAAGCCAGTCGATAACTTTCCTTTGGTCTCGTGATAGCCCTTCGATTTCTGCCGGCCAAAAAGAACAGCACCATTCACACCCCAATCGAATGCAATCTGTCCGTCCGCTGCATCGCCGCTGACGGGCATCGAAGCACCCCACGAAATCGCCGGGCCGATGCCGGTAAAGCTCGTCTTGTTCTTCGCCTTGATTTCGTAATTATGGAAATATTTCGGACCAACGATACCGGCGTTGTAGTTATTGGGATTGACGTAATCGGGATCGCTGTAAACAGCCAAGCCTGATTTGGAGCGGAATTGGGCAAAACGCAGGCCGCCGCTCAGAATGGACGTTCCGTTTATTCCCAAAGAACCAAGTCCAAAATCCTTACCGGCCATGAAATCGAAAATCTCGTGACTTTCAGTGTTATCGGTCGTGGTTTGGGCATAGCGGAAATGCGCGTATGTCGAGTCGGCCGTGTGGAAGAGGGCGCCGCCCGGATTGCTGGTTTGCTCGTGCTTATAAGCTTTGGTACCGTTACGCCCATAGCGGACGGACGCCGAAAGCGTCCAGTCGCCATCGTCAGGCGTAAAGCTGACCTTGGCACTCTTCTCCAAGCCGGTCTTGGGCGCTTTTTCAAAGCTGAGCGGAGAGATAAAGCCCGCATCGGCGACCTTCGCGAAGAACGGAGGATCGAGTTTTTGCTGGCTGTCGTTCAACAGGTCGAACCGGCCGCCCAGTTCGATCGACACAGGTGGCTTTCCGTTGCCGGATGTGCTGTCGGACGAACTTCCCCAGAACCCAGCGCCCTGATCAAAATGCTTGGTGACACGAATGCCGAACAGACGCGGATCGGTGAGGAAGATATTCGTCGTCAGATCGGTATCGTCACTGTTCAGGAATGTGCCGGTGATAGCCGTGGCGTTGAAGATGTTCTTTACATATCCCATCACCTGCCAACCGTCGCCACTGGTCAGAATGAGAGCCAGATTGCTCGTCGAATAGGCATGAATTTTGTCGATCGGGTCCGTGAATACGCGCGCCCAACTCTGCGATTGCCAGTAGAAATCGCCATGCAGGGTCGCCGCCCAATTCTCCGACACCGGCAGCGTGTAGTCGGCGGAGATCGAGGTGGTGAAATGCGGCGCGTTCGGCAATTGATGGCCGCTCAGATACTTGTCGAAGCCCTGCCCGTTGTTCGGTGCCGGGCCGTAGTCGACGCCATTGAAGGTGTTCTGCCCGGTGTAGGGATCACCCGCCGTACCGGCGAGCGGATCGAAACCGGGATATTGCATTCCACAACCGAAAGAACAGACCGAGCTAGGATTTTCGATAACGCCTGAAGGATTCGCTACATAGGAGGCACCCGTGACGGGATCCAGATGGCCGCTATAGGCATTACCGCATTCAAAGGGCAAACCTGTCCCCGCCCCGCTATTCGTCAGATCCGCCACAACGACGTAGACCGGCAAGACGCAGTTCGAAGCCTGCGTGAGGAACGGTTTTACGACTATCCAGTTCGGATTGGCGGCCGTGCGATCCAGCAGATCGACGGAGTGTGCACCGTTGTTCAATCGCGCATCTTCGAAACCTTGCGCCAGATTGAATTTCAGGCCAGGAATCGGCTCCCAATTCGCCTCGAATTCGGCACCCTCGATATGGGCGTTGAAATTGTCGTTGATTGCTGAACGATCGACAATACGCGAAATCTGATAGCCCGTGTAATTATAATAGAAGACATCGCCATTCAGCGTCAGCGAACCGTCAAGCAAAGTATTTTTCGTTCCAAGCTCGAACGCATTGATGAATTCCGGCTTGAAGGTCGGCGGATGAAGGGGGTTTAGAACGTCGCTATTAGCGATTTTCAGAAGCTCTGCTCCCGGAGGGTTTGCGCCGCCCGCCTTGTAGCCATGTGCGGCCGAGCCATAGATCAGCGTTTGATCGGTGAAATCGAGCTTGGGCGTCCATTGCGCCACCGCGCGGCCTGTCCACTGATCCCATTGCTGATCGAGGGTGCCGCCGAGTGCCGGATAGCCATATCCTGGTGTGATCACCTCGCTCGGAATGCTGATGAAATGCTTCTGGTCCTCCGTCCAGCGGGCGCCGGCTGTCAGCTTCAGATCATTGGTAACGTTGTAATAGACTTCGCCGAAACCGGCATAGGAATTGAGCACATAGGGATTCTGGCTGAGGAAGTAGTTGTGCCCCTGATTGTTCAAACTGCCGAGGGGATTGGGATCGATGTAGTTGCACCCCGCAACAATGCCGTTGTTGTGCACGAATTGATGTGGCTGACGGAGGCACCAGGAACTGTCGTAAACTCCCCCCTGATAGGGTTGGTTTGGATTAAGCTCCTTGTACACCGAAATCAGCGTCAGCGTATTGATGAACACGTAATAATCTTCGACAGTCTCGTAGTGCAGATAATTGCCACCGACGCTGAAATTGAGCGGGCCGCTGAAATTCGAAGCTAGCCGGAATTCCTGACTAAGCTGCCAGGCGCGCTCGGTGGAAAGATCTTCCGCCACCAGCCGGTTGCTGCAACCCAATTGCGGATCGCAGAACATGTCGTTACCGGCGTCGGTGCCGGGAATGTATATGCTGATCTGTTTTTCATAGGCCCAGTCAAAAACATCCGGCCTCGTGGCGAAGCGATTGTAATCTTCTGTGGACCACAGAAAATCATTGTTATAGCCGGTCTGGGAAGTAAGGGTCAGGGATGGCGTTATGTGCCAATCGGCGTTGAACTCGAGCGTGTCGTTCTTTGCTTTATACGTTGGATTGAGTTCCGAATCGATCACACGCAAGTTTGTCGATTGTGTCGTCCCCGCATAGGGATTACCGCGGTTCGGCAGACCTTCTATGTAGAAATTAAGAGCTGACCAAAATGGCAATGTGTAGCCATCGGGAACGCCAAATGCCGCCTTCGAATACATGGAACCGTCGCTGCAGCCCTGCGAAAGCCATTCGCCATTGGTGTTTCCAACCAATGCGAGCCCAACCGGTGTCCCTTCGAACGTCGTTGGAGTTGGCACAGCGGTGCAAAGCTGCTTGCTGCTGCGGATGCGGTCATCGCTTTCCTGGAAATGCTCCCAGACGAGATAGGTTTGAACATCGGATGTCGGTTGCCAGCCGACTGTTACGCGGCTCGACCACAAATCGCGGCCATCTATTGGCCGATTGGTGACATCGTTGATGCTGTAGCCGTTGCGCTTGGTCCATTCGGCGGCGGCGCGGATAGCGAGCTTGTCATCGACAACCGGGATGTTGACCATCGCTTCATAGCGCCGGTTGAGGTAATTGCCCCAGTCGGCGGACAGCATCGCTTCGAATTGATCTGTGGGCTTGGCCGAAATGACATTGACCACGCCGGCTGTGGCGTTGCGCCCATATAGCGTGCCCTGCGGCCCGCGCAACACTTCGACGTTTTCGAGATCGTAGAATTCCTGTTCGAAGAAATGATTGCGGATAAACGGAATGTCGTTGAAGGCGACCGCAACCGCCGGATCGGTCGTCACGGAAATCGCCTGGGTTCCGATACCGCGGATTTCGATGTTGTAGCCGCTGAAATTCGTCTTGGAGAAGGTGAGGTTCGGCACCTCCTTGATAAGGTCCGGCCCGCCTGCGATTTGCCGCGAGGTGAGTTGTTCCTGCGATAGCGCAGTGATCGCAATCGGCACCGTCTGGATATCGCCCTTGATTTTGGACGAGGTGACAATGACGGATTCAACGGCGGAGGATGCGGCGGCCACGCGAACCGGGCTTTCCTGCGGAAGCTTAACTACCGGCACGGATTGTTCCTGACGAACAATTCCGATCACGCCCGATGCGTCCGGCTTGGCGACAAAACCCGTTCCGCTAAGGATGCGTGCCAATGCCACGCTTTTCGAAATATCGCCCTTCACGCCCTTGGTGCGCACGCCCTCGACGGCGTCGTTGACCACGGCAAGACGAGTGCCCGATTGCGCTGCATAAGCGTCCAGCGCGGAATCGAGGTAGCCGCCCGGAATGTTGAAATTCTCCGCATACGCAGACGCCGACAAGGCAAGCACGGAAACACCTGTTGCCAAAACCGCCTTGAGATAATTGGATCTTGTCATTACTCCCCCCTTCGCGCGGCCTTCGCCGCCGGACTGTTCTTCGAAAAACTCATTCAGCGCGAGATCACGATTTCGTCTCCGCTGCGTTCCACACGCAGGCCAAAGAAATTCCGCGCCACCCGCGCAAAAGCGTTCAAATCGGTTGCCGGAAGCGATGCGCTGATTGTGCGGTGCGCCAGCGCCGCATCGGCGATGACAAGTTTCGTGCGGTTGTAGCGATTATATTCACGCGCCACATCCGCAAGCTGCGTGCGATGAAAGACGATTATGCCGCGCCGCCACGCCAGCGCATCGGCAAGATCGTTCGAGGATTTCTTTTCCATCGACATGGAATTCGCCGTTGCCAGAACCACATCGCCGGGCGCCAGCAGCGCCGATTGCGAAGGCATCACCATGGTTTCGGATTCAACGCGCGCGCGCCCTTCGACCAGCGCCACTTCCAGACTTCCGCTGTCGCGCCGGACGAGAAACGATGTTCCCAGATCGGTGATGCGGTGACCGTCCGCCATCACCGAGAAGGGACGCGCCGCATCGTGCTTGATATAAAAATAGGCTTCGCCCTTGTCGAGCCAGACGATGCGTTCGCCGGTCGTCATGCGCGCGCGCAGCACCGTATCTGTATTGAGTTCGATCTTCGAACCATCGGAAAAGGAAATCGTTTCCCGTCCGCCCACGGGCGTAGCGAAAGTGCGTTCGGGCGGTTGCGTGAAGATTCGTGACGCAGCGGTACTCAGGCCTGCGGCAACAATGAGAGCGGCGGCAATACGCAACAAAATCGGCCAGCTCCATGGGCGCGCCGGCACCTGTTCGGGCGCAGGGTGAAGTGCGGCCAGCCTGTCCGCGCTGCTCCAGGCTGCATCGAGCCGCAGATATGCCACACGATGCGCCAACGATTGCGCAAGCCACGCATCCAGCTCGCTCTGCTCAGTCTCGCCCCAATTGACGCTTTCGTTACGCCGCAGAAGCCGCGCCGCAGCTTCGGCGCGAATGGCATCGCCTTGGCGATATTGTTCCTGTGCGCTGCTCACGGCGTCGCCTCCTCGCCATAGAGGCAATCGGCAAGCACCAACATGCCTTCCGTGAGATGCCGGTTTACGGTGTTCTCCGCGATCCCCATGCGCATGGCGATTTCGCGCGCCGGAAGACCTTCGATCTTTTTCAGGATGACGGCTTCGCGGCAGCGCGCAGGCAGACGATCCAGTGCCAATTGCAAGCGGCGCAGCGTATCGCGCGCCAGCACGACGCGCTCCGGCCCTGGCTCTTCAAGCGCGATATTGGTGGCTTCGAGATCGGCCACCGCATCGATGCGAACGATCTGGTCGCGGCGCATGCGATTGATGAGCAGATTGCGCGCCGTTGCCAGAACGAAAGCCTTTGGCCGTTCGGGCGGGCGCTCAAGTGCGGCCTCGTAAACGCGCACATAGATATCCTGGCAAAGATCCGGGATATCGGCCTTGTCGCGGCAATTGCGGCGCAGGAACTGCATCAGGGTTGCTTCCAGCGGCAACACCTCGCGGACGAACCAGATGTCTGCATCGGACACAGTCATGGCCGCGCCCGCACCATGCAGGCCAGAATTCTCACGGCCAGTTTCCGGCGTCTCGATCATCCCCCGCCCGTCGAGGGTTAAGGCTTAAGACCACACCCTGTTAGACACGCGGCAAAGACAAATTTGCCAATGGCGGGGTGAGCATAGCGCGAGTTGGAGCGATGGGCGGTGCAGCAATCGTGCTATCGCGGCGCAAAAAGGGCGGCAGATTGCGCCGCCGCCCAAAATTTCATGGCTAAGCAAATGAGGGGAAGCTCAGGCCCGCAATATAATATGTGCCGCTAGTCACCCAACCCGAAACTGATACTGGCGAAGGGGCCGTAGAAGCCGCGATTCTCGTCCTTACGCGTCCCTATACCGCCATCGATGGCGCCGAAGAAGAAGTCGGCGCGATAGCCGAAGCTCAATTTCGCGTCGGCATAACGATAGGAAATACCCGCAAAGCCGCCGACATTCGGAACCGCGACAGTACGCGTCCGTTCGAAAGGCGCGGACTGTTTGTGCAGAACGGTGGAAATGGTAGCAAACGCATGTTCAATGAATCCGCCTTTGTGTTTTCCATCGGCAAACGAACCGTGCTTGTAGTAGCTGCGAACTGTGGTTTGATGGTGTCCGCGCACCCTTTGCCGACCAAATAAAACGGCGGCATTCGCGCCCCAGTCGAATGTCAGTTCTCCACTATCTGCATTTCCAACAAAAGGCGCCGACGCCTTCCATGCCAGCGATGGCCCGACACCATGGAAGCTGCGCTGATTGGTTTCCATGGCTGCATCGTCATGAAAGTGAAAAGCGCCGCTGTAGAAAGCAAGCCGCTTTCTTGACCAGGTGGCGAAAGTTCCTGTGATTGGAATGGTGGGGTATTGAACGTCCGGCTCCATATGCATGGTGACCTTTGACTTCGAACTGAACTGGGCAAAGCGGATACCGGCGCTCAAGACGGACGAGCCACCCCCGAACATGCCGAGCCCAACATCCTTTCCCGCCTGAAAATCGAGAACGACGTGACGCTCGCTTTGCCGCGCCGCTGCATCGGCAAATTTGACGTGACTGCTGGGATACCGGGTACCGGCATTTATATATTTGCTGCCGAAGGACGGCGGCAGCGTGACATGGTCCGGCAGATGCGCATTGGGGGTTTGCTGATGGCTGTTCTTGTTCTTGGCCGAACGGCCATAGTGGATGGATCCCGAGAAAACCCAATTGCTGTCGTCGGGCTCGAACGTAATCGTTCCATCACTCGCAAATCCGAAGCGGGGCGCGCGCTCCAGACCGAGCGGTGATTTGATTCCATATTGCGAGATGCCCGAAAGAAATGACGGAGCAAAAGCCTCCTGCTGGCTGCTTAACCCCTCCAACTGACCGCCCAATTCTATCCAGAGAAGCGGGCGGTCGGTATCTTCTGCCCTTGCCAATCCCGCGGTCGAGACATAAGCCGTCAGCGCCAGCGCCGAGGCCGATGTCAGCAGCTTCCAGCGGATAGTGGAGCGATTGTCGTGGATGTTTATGCGTTCGCTCATTGTGTTTCCCCCTCAAAAGTTCTTGGTGACGCGCACGCCATAGAGGCGCGGATCGGTCAGAAACACGTTGGTGGTCAGCCCGGTATCGTCGCTATTCAGGAAGTCTCCAGTAATAGCTGTGACGTTGAACACGTTCTTGAGATAGCCCATCACCTGCCAGCCTGATGCGCTGGTCAGGATCAAAGCCAGATTGGTGGTCGAATAGCCGCGTATCTTGTCGTACGGCCTGTCGTTGAAAATGCGCGCGAAGCTCTGCGATTGCCAGTAGAAATCGCTGTGCAGGGTCGCCGCCCAATCTTCTGAAACAGGCAATGTGTAGTCCGCCGCCAGCGATGTCGTAAAATGCGGCGCATTGGGAAGCTGGTTGCCTCCAAGCGGCTTGGCGAAACCTTCGCCATTGTTGGGCGCGGGGCCGACATCCTTTCCGAGATATGAATCGTAATTCTGGCCCATGTAAGGATCGTTCGCCGTGCCGGCAAGCGGATCGAAACCGGGATAACCACCTATAGGCGTGGCCCCATTCTGATTTACCGTGGGATCTGCCTTATACTGAAGCCCCGTAATCGGATCGAGATGGCTATTATAAGCCAGCCCGCATAGAGGGTAGAAGGTTGACGGTTGGTTCCCCAGAATGGCAGCCACCACCACATAGTCGGGCAGAACACAATTCGACGCGACCGTGACGGACGGCCTCACGACTACCCATCCAGGCTGGCCCGCCGTGCGATCCATCAGGTCGATGGAACTCTGGCCGTTATCGACCCTTGTGTCCTCATAGCCTCCTGCAAAATTGAATTTCAGGCCCGGAGCCGGCTCCCAGTTCGCCTCCAGTTCCGCGCCTTTTACGGTGGCGTTGAAATTGTCGTTTATGGCAGTGCGATCGACGATCCGGGAAATCTGATAATTCTTGTAGTTGTAGTAAAACACATCGCCATTCAATGTGAGGCCGCCATCCAGCAGCGTATTTTTCATGCCCAATTCATATGCGTCGATAAATTCCGGCTTGAACGTGAGCGGATGAATCGGATTGGTAACAACACCCTGGTCTCCACCATTTCCTGAACTGGGGCCCGACCCGATTACGTCCGGAAATATTGCACCGGGTGGATTGGCGCCGCCAGCCTTGTAGCCATGGGCGTATGATCCATAGACTAGTGTCTGATCGGTGAAATCGAGCTTCGGCGTCCAGTTAACCGCTGTCCGCCCCGTGAGCTGGTCCCATTGCTGGTTTACAATTCCGCTAATGGGATAGCCGTAACCCGGCAAAAAAGCTTGGCTCGGAATTTCCACGAAGTGCTTTTTATCTTCCGTCCAGCGCAGTCCGCCGGTCAGCTTCAAGTCGCTCGCGATGTTGTAATAAGCCTCGCCAAAGCCCGCATAGGAATTCAATGTATAGGGATTCTGGCTGAGAAAATAATTGTGGCCTTCATTGTTTAGACTTCCGATCGGATTGGGATCGATATAGACACACGCGCCGATGGGCTCGACATTGGACGGATTTGTGGTTCTGAACCCACCGGCAATACAGTTCGAATTGTCGGAGACGCCGGGAATCCATGGGCCTGGAGCATAATATCCGGCACCAAGGTTGTCGCTCGCAGCTGCCGCAGTCAGCGTATTGATGAAGACGTAATAGTTTTCTTCCGTTTCATAATGAAGATAGCTGCCGCCAACGCTGAAATTCAGCGGGCCGCCGAAATTCGATGCAAGCCGGAATTCTTGGCTCAACTGCCAAGCATGCTCGTCGGATAAATCCTGAAGAACAAGCCGGTCGCTGCAACCGAGTTGCGGATCGCAAAATATGCCCGAATCCGAGGGGATGCCGTTTGTGCCGGCAGCCGGATCGAGCGTGGTGATGCAACATACATATCCCGGGCTCCATGTAAACGCGCCTTGCGCGCTATTGAAGCGATTATAATCTTCACTCGAGTATAGGAAATCCTGATTGTAGCCGGTCTGTGACGTGAAGGTCAGTGCCGGGTTGATTTGGTATTCCGTATTCAGTTCGAGCGTGTCGTTCTTGGACCTGTAGGTCGGATTGATGGACGATTCGATGTCACGCAGATTTCGGGATTGCGTTGTACTGGCATAGACATCGAAACCCTGACGAAGGGGCGCACCGATGATGAAAAGTGGCGCATAATACGTTAGAGTATAACCATTCGGCACTTCGAAGGCATCGGCAGAATAAAGTGACGTTGGCATGCAACCTTGGCTGAGATAATCGGCTGGAGCAGTATAATTTCCAGCGCCACCAAAATCGAAGGGATTCACGCTCTCAATGTTGGTGGGCACTTGCGCCGTCTTGCAAAGCTGCTTGGCGGTGCGCATCCGGTCGTCATTTTCCGAAAAATGCTCCCAGACGAGCGTGGTTTGCACATTCGCCGACGGTTTCCAGCCCAGCGTGACGCGGCTCGACCACAGATCGCGCCCGTCGATGGGTTGGCCGGTGATCTCGTTAAAACTATACCCGTCGCGCTTTGTCCATTCGCCGGCGACGCGCAAATCGAGTCGATCATCGACGATGGGGACGTTGATCATCCCCTCGAAGCGGCGATTCTGATAATTGCCTATGTCGGCGGAGGCCATTGCTTCAAATTGATCGGTGGGCTTGGCAGTGATGACGTTGACCACACCCGCCGTCGCGTTGCGGCCATAGAGCGTGCCCTGTGGTCCGCGCAGAACCTCAACCTGGCCTACGTCGTAAAACTCCTGCTCGAAGAAATGATTGCGGATGAAGGGAATGTCGTTCAGCGCCACAGCCACTGCCGGATCAGTGGTCACCGAAATCGCCTGCGTGCCGATGCCGCGGATCTGGATGTTATAGCCGGTGAAATTCGTCTTCGAGAATGTGAGGTTGGGCACTTCCTTCACAAGGTCAGGGCCGCCGGCGATCTGTCGTGACGTGAGCTGTTCCTGCGACAGCGCTGTAATCGCAATCGGAACCGTCTGAATATCGCCTTTGATCTTCGATGATGTGACGACGACGGACTCAATGCCAGCAGCAGCGGCGGCAGCGACACGGACGGGGGTGATCTGGGTGAGATGTTCGGATGCTTCGGCGGCAGAAGGTTTGCCAGGAACGATCATCACACCGCCGGAGGAGTCCTGCGCGGACACAAAGCCTGTGCCTGTCAGAATGCGCGCAAGCGCGACGTTCGACGATAGTTCGCCTTTTACTCCTCTGGTTTTGATACCTCGAACCGCATCCGTCAGAACGACGAGCCGCACGCCGGATTGCGCCGAATAGGTGTTCAGCGCCGCTGCGAGATCGCCGCCGGGCACGTCGAACTCAGCCGCATAAGCGCCCGACACCAGCGCCGTCAGCCATAGCGCGGTCGCCGCTGTCGATTTCAAAGCACTTAACGTTTTCATGTTCCCCCCAATGTTGAACATCCGCGCAAAATTCAGCGCGAGATCACGATTTCCCCGTTCGCCTGCTCGCCGCGAAGCCCAAGCAGATATTGCGTCATGCGTATGAATTGCTGCGGATCGTTCACGGAAACCGTGCCGGTGACCGCGATTCGTCCCAGTTTCGGATCGGCAATCACGATTTTTTGGTCGTTGTAGCGGTTCATTTCGCGCGCGGCTTCCGCTAGCGGTGTTCCGTCGAAGATGATCACGCCGCGGCGCCAGCTCAATTCGTTCATCAGCTCACGGTCCGATTTGCGG
Organism: Rhizomicrobium sp.; assembly: GCA_035944195.1. GTDB lineage: Bacteria > Pseudomonadota > Alphaproteobacteria > Micropepsales > Micropepsaceae > Rhizomicrobium. Next base: position 43,972 of record DASZBL010000018.1, read on the forward strand.
ACCACGGACATGTCCGTTGCGGTGGCAACGACCGCCTCACCCTTCGTCAGCAACAATGGACTTGAGTTCTGGGGCGCCGCAGCGGCATCGAATCCGACGCGGCCTTCCACCACCGCCACTTCAAGTCCACCTGACTCTCGCCGTATGTCGAACTTCGTGCCGATATCCGTGATGCGCCTGTCGCCGACATAGACTGTCAGCGGATGGGCCGCATCGTGCTTGACTTGAAAATAGGCTTCGCCCTTGTCGAGCCAGAATGCGCGGGTGTTCGCGGTGTAGGCAACGCGGATGGCGGTGTTGGTGTTGAGTTCGACGCGCGTGCCATCGGAGAAGCTTACGGTCTCGCGACCGCCCAGTTTCGTCGCATAGCCGGCAGTTTGCGGCCGCGACGCATACATCCAATAGCCCGTGGCCATGGCCGTCACGAGAACCATCGCCGCGGCGACGGGAACCAGAAACGTGCCGCGCCAGCGCGCCGGCCTCTTGAGATGCAACACCGAGAGCCGCCCTGCGCGGCCCCAGGCACCTTGAAGACGCCAATAGGCGATCTCGTGCGCCGGCGATTCCGCAAGCCAGGCATCGAATTCCGCCTGATCGGCGTCGGTCCATGTCCAGAAATGTTTCCGGTCGAACCAATCTGCTGCGCGCGCTTCGACGCCAAGCGCGCTGGGTGCATCGAGCTTGCGGCCGAATGCTTCGCTCATGGCGCCCTGCGCAAATCAGAAAGTTCGGCGTAAAGCGCAGTCGCCAGCGTGCGAATGCTTTCCTTCAGATAGTGCGAAACCGTCGACTTTGTGATGCCCATACGCGCGGCAATCTCCTGACCGCCGAGCCCTTCGATTTGTGCAAGGATCACAGCCTCACGGTGGCGAGGCGGCAGCCGGTCGATTGCCGATTGCAGGCGGCGCAATTCATCGCGCGCCATCGCATTGCGATCGGGTCCAGGTATATCGGCGGCAACGTTCAGCGCTTCCAGATCAGCGACCGCTTCAATGGGCACGACCTGATCGCGCCGGATTTTGTCAATGATGATTCCGCGCGCGACCGTGAACAGAAACGGTTTGACGGGATTGGGGCGCTTGGTTTTCGCGGCCTCATAGACACGCAGATACACATCCTGCTTCAGATCGGCGAGATCGCTCTCATTCCGCCAGTAGCGTTGCAGGAATTGCATCAGCGTCGGTTCCAAAGGAAATACCTCGCGAATAAACCACGCGCTCAGGTCAGGCATGCTCACGCCCACCCCCGAACGAGAGTTTCCCGTTTTGCCAAAATCGGTGTCCGTGGACTCAGTCATCCCCCGCCCGATCGCCTTTCGAGGGTTGAACTTTCCAACCTCACTACACTAACCGAAGGAGGCCCCTCGAAGTTGGTAGTGGCGGGTCAAAATATTTTCTATTGCAGCGCACGCGCGAAGATCGCGCCACCACCTCGAGAAAGTTTGTGTTTCCCAGACAGTTGGCGGCACCCTGGACATATGGCGCTCGTGACCGCTCATTGAAGGAACTGATGAAGGTCGGGCGATGGAAACTCTCGCCGAGGCGGACATGCTCATTAAGAAGCTCGCCGCCCGTCATAACAAGGACGGGTCGCGAAGGGCGCAAAAGGCTGCGAAAAAAGTTGAAGTAAAATAGGTTCGGCCTCGCTGTCAGGGCAAGTCAGCGACTCCGTCGGCATATTCAACGGCCTGATCCCGACCTTCCTTGATGCCCTTCAATGCAGCCTTCTTCATCGCACTCTTCTGATGGTCACGTTCTCAAGAAACAGACATTTGACCCCATCAGCCGGATGGGGCAGAAAGCCGTCGCGTTGAGAATCCGGTCGTCCAGCGACTGGATTGCCCAACGTGCCAGCGGAGAAGAAGGAGTAACACCAGCGAGGCGCTGGAAGTGTGGTTCTGAGAATAAACGTTGATTTCATTGGTCGCCGTAAAAAGCGGTCGGTGATTTCTCGGGGGATTCTCGGGGGTTCTGTGTGTCGTTTGTCGCACCTTGCATCCCTTCGGTTCCCTCATATTTCCCTTTCTGGCTGTTTTCTCTCTTGAAGAACGCCAGAAAAACTTTTATTTTCAGCATCTTATCTGGAATGGGGCCATAGCTCAGCTGGGAGAGCGCCTGCATGGCATGCAGGAGGTCAGCGGTTCGATCCCGCTTGGCTCCACCACCTCTGCGCTGCGCGAGCCGCGAAAGGTGGTGTCTCCCGAAGCGCGTAGGGAGACTGCCCGGCATCGCGCAGCTTTGGGTGGCGCGCCACCCGTGACAAGACAGACTCGGCAATCATAAACTGAATTTTTCACCGCCCGCGTTTCAGGCACGGATTAGACGAAAGGAACGATTTGAGCGCGTTTGTCGATGCCCGCGCCGTTCCCGCGGGTTCCACCATCGAGACAGATCTGGCGATTATTGGCGGGGGGCCTGCGGGCATTTCGCTGGCGCTGGCGCTCGCGAACACGCCCATCCGCATGCTGTTGCTGGAGAGCGGCGGCACCGATTTGGATCCCAAGACGCAGGCGCTTTATGCGGGCTCGGAAACCGGCGTGCATTATCTGCCGCTGGAAGCTTCGCGGCTGCGCTATCTCGGCGGCAGCAGCAATCATTGGGGCGGCTGGTCGCGTCCGCTTGATCCGAGCGATTTCGAGAAGCGCGATTGGTTGCCTCATTCCGGCTGGCCGTTTTCGCGCGCCGAACTCGACCGCTATCTGCCGCGCGCGCAGGCGATGATCGAAGCGGGCCCGATGATCTATGATCGTCAGCAAATCTGGACCGATGAAGATGGCGCGCCCATTCCGCTTGCGCCGGGCGGGGTTTACACCAGCTATTTCCAGTTCAGCAAAACGCGCGACAGCGATTTGCCGACGCCGTTTGGCCATCGTTATGGCGGCGATCTGAAGCGCATTGCCAATCTGCAATTGATGCTGCACGCCAATGTCACCGGATTGCGGCTGGCGGCGAATGCACAGAGCCTGGATCGTCTGGATGTGGCCACCCTTTCGGGCCGCAAATTCACGGTGAAGCCGAAATATACGGTGGTTGCGGTGGGCGGCATCGAGAATGCGCGGCTGTTGCTCGCGTCCAACGATGTGATGGCGGCGGGCGTGGGCAATGGCAACGATCTCGTTGGGCGCTTCTTCGCCGATCATCCGATCCCGCGCCAGACCGCGACGCTGGTGAAATTCGACGGCAAGCTCGCGCCTTATTACACCGACCAGCAGGACGCCGCGAACGCGCATTACCGCGCGGCCTTCTCTCCCACTGAAGCGTTCAAGGCGCAGCGGCGGATTTTGGGTTCGCTGACGACGGTGGAAAATTCCGTGCCGCTCGATGAGCTCGGCAAGGCAGCGCTTGCGACGACCGCGGCGGCGCTCGGCGTCGATGCCAGTCAGGCGCGCGCCTTTTCGCTCGGCTGCGGAATGGAAATGTCGCCCGATCCCGACCGGCGTTTTACGCTGAGCAGCGAGCGCGATGCGCTCGGCATGCCGCGGCTGAAATTGCACATGACGATTTCGGATGACGATCTGGCGCGCTATCGCGACACGATGAAGGAACTGGGCCGCCAATTGCTGGTGGCGAAAACGGGCATGATCCATCTCGACCGCAAGGAGCGCGCCGAGTGGCTGAGCGTGATGGATTGGGGCAATCATCACATGGGCACCACGCGCATGCATGTCGATCCCAAACAAGGCGTGGTGGACGCGAATTCGCGCGTGCACGGAATCGGCAATTTGTATGTGGCGGGAAGTTCGGTGTTTCCAACCTATGGATCGTCCAACCCGACGCTCAATCTGGTGGCGATGACGCTGCGTTTGGCCGAGCATTTGAAGACGGTGTTCCCATGAGCGGAATTTCGCGGCGGCCATTTCTGGCAAGCGCGCTGGCGCTGATCGGCGTGGCGGCGGTGGGCGGCGGCGCCTATGAGTTTGGCCTGTTCCGCAAGCATTTCTCGAAATATGGCGATTTGCTCAATGCGCTAGACAATCCGGACAATGCCGAACAAGTCGGCAGTGCGGTACTGGCGACAATGCCGGATTTCGACGCGGTGAAAACCGCGGGAGACTTGCGCACGCGCATCGGGAAGAAATCGCTGGCAGATGTTCTGATCGCAGACGCACAAGCCAATCGCGTCATCGAAGCCAGCGGATGGGTGCTGCCCGAAACGCTGGCGCTGCTCTGCGCGCTGGCGGCAAAAAGCTAGACGGCGACGGCGCGGATCAATCCGCGCAACGAATTTCCAAGGAAAATTTCTTCCGCGTGCGCAAGATCGGCGAGCGTCAGAATGCGTTCGTTGCATTGCCCTTCTTCTATCAACGCGCGGCGCAGACAGCCATCGAGTGCGCCCGACGATAGCGGCGGGGTGACGAGCGTGCCGCCCATGCGGGCGAAAATATTGGTGCGGCTGGCTTCCACCACTTCGTCTTTTTCATTGAGGAAAATGATTTCATCGAAACCTTCCCGCGCCGCGCGGGCATATTCGCTGTCGTAGATTTCACGCCAAGAGGTTTTGTAGCCTTGGAGCTGATCGCTGCTGGCGATGCGGATGGGAGAAACCGCAAATTTCCAAAGCGATGGCGCGTCGTTGGAAAGCACCGCTGACGTTGCGTTGAATTTTCCATCTTCATTCAATGTAAGCCGCATGCGGGCTGGCGTTGAGAGCGCAGCCCCTTCAAGCGCGCGCATCGCGGCCTGGGTATCGAAGGGAATGCCGAAAGCTGCGGCCGAGCGCGACATGCGGGCGAGATGCAATTCGAGGCGCGTGAAGCCCTCGCCCGGCGCGTGGCGCAGCGTTTCGATCAATTCGAGCGGTTTGCGCCCGGCTTCGTAATAGCGCGCTTTCAGCAGGCATTCGGCGTATTCGCCTGGCGCGTTTGAATCATGAACGATGGCGCCGCCGATGCCGAGTTCACCGCGATTTCCGCAAATCGTCAGCGTTCGGATGGCGACGTTGAAATTCGCCGAGCCGTCCGGCGCGAAATGCCCGATGGCGCCGCAATAGATGCCGCGCGGGCTCGTTTCCATTTCGCGGATGACTTCCATGGCGCGGATTTTCGGCGCACCCGTCACCGAGCCGCAGGGAAACAGCGCGCGCACCAGTTCTTCCACGCCCATGCCCGGCTTCAACTGCGCATCGATGGTGGAAACCATCTGATGGACGGTGGGATAGGTTTCCACCTCGAACAGATTCGCGACCTTCACGCTGCCGGTTTCAGCCACGCGCCCCAGATCGTTGCGCAGCAGATCCACGATCATCAGATTTTCAGCGCGGTTCTTGGCGCTGCTCTGCAAATCGCTTTTTGCGATTTCGTCGGACGCGAAATCGACGCCGCGGGCAGCGGTGCCTTTCATGGGGCGCGCGGTCAATTTTCCACCGACAGACAAATCAAAAAAAAGTTCCGGCGACAGACTCAAAATCTGCCGCTCGCCATCGTCGATATAGGCGCAATGCGCAGCACCCGATTGCGCGCGCAAATTCAGATAAAGCGCCAGCGGATCGCCCAGAAAATGGAATCGCGAGCGGAAGCTGAGATTGGCCTGATAGATGTCGCCCGCCGCGATCCATTCATGGATGCGGGCGAAGCGCGCGGTGTAGCCCGCCTCATCCCATTCATGGACGAGCGGCCCGGCATAGGCGCGGGCCTGTGTTGCGGGAATGCCCTCCTCCGCCCGGTTGAAAATCCCGAACCACAGCAGCGGCACCGCGCGGGCGGCTGGCAACGGGGGCCGCAAGCGCGGCTCCAGCAGATAGCCCAACTCATAGGAGAAATAGCCGGCGGCGTATTTCCCCGCCTGGCGGGCAGCCTCTAGCGCCGCCAGCGCCCCCGGCACATCGCCCGGCGCGTGCGCCACGATCACCGACTCGGGGGCGGAAAAGCGGCGTGTGCGCCCGGAATCGTCCAGCAGGATCATGGGCGACCTTCTGCCCTGCCCGGTCAATGCCTGCAATTGGCCCGCCGGAATGGCGGTTAAGCGTCGCCCACGGGTTCCATGGGAAATAATATTTCACCACGACCCTGTGAACGGGCCCGTGGACGCTTGATCCAGCCCGAAAACTCCCCACATCTAAGGAGAAGGCGGTGCCCACAGGGGCCGCGGAACTAGCAAGCTCGGCGGCCGCAAGGCGCCGGCAAGGCCGCTCAAGGAGGGCTTTGAGATATGAACCGGAATACGACTTTCAACAGCCCGTTTCTTCTGGGCTTCGAGCATCTGGAACGGCTGCTCGAGCGCACCGCGAAATCGGCGGGCGATGCCTACCCCCCTTACAATATCGAGGATGCGGGCGGCGAGCGCTTGCGGATCACTCTGGCGGTGGCGGGATTTTCCCGCGAGGAATTGGCTGTGACCGTCGAGGACAATCAACTTGTCATCCGTGGCAAGCAGGTGGAGTCCAAGGACAAGAATTTCCTGCACCGCGGAATAGCGGCAAGGCAATTCCAGCGCGCATTCGTACTGGCGGATGGAATCGAGGTTACAGGAGCCGAGTTGGAACACGGTTTGCTGTCGATCGAACTGGCGCGGCCAAAGGCTGAGAGCCGGGTGCGCAACATCGACATCAGATCGAAACCGAATGGCGGGGCTTAAGGGAGGTCGTCATGGCCAATAAAATGGAATTCGAAGAATTCGACGAGCTGGATTTCAAGCCGTTCGATCCGTCGCGCATCGCCTATATCAAGCCGACAGGCGTGGCCGAAGCGCGCAAGCAAGGCATCATCCCGCCGGGCATCAGGATTCCGGATGGCGTGAAGCTGTATGTGCTGCATGCGGTGGATGGCAGCGTGCTCGGTTACACCGATGCTTACGACAGCGCGTATGGTGCCGCGGTGCAGAACGAATTGACGCCGGTGAGCTTGCACTAGAGCGTTTCTGGATTGAAGTTTCCCATTTACGTCATGGCCGCCCTTGTGGCGGCCACCCATAACCTCCGTTTAGAAAGGTGTTCATGGGTCGCCGGGACAAGCCCGGCGATGACGGATTTGGATTCGCAAAATAGCGATTAAGCCGCCTGCGAACTGGCGCCGTTGGTTTTTTCGGTCAGCAGCGCGAACAGTACTTCCGGCTTGGTCGCGGCGCGGAGTTTTTCGCAAGTTCCCTGATTGCGCAGCAGGCGCGAGACGCGCGCCAGCGCCTTCAGATGATCCGCGCCAGCACCTTCCGGCGCCAGCAGCAGAAACACCAGATCGACCGGCTGGCCATCCACCGCTTCATAAGCGATTGCCGTTTCGAGGCGCGCAAACAGGCCCACGATTTTCGGCAAACCGGCAAGACGGCCATGCGGGATCGCGATGCCCTGCCCCATGCCGGTGGTGCCCAGACGCTCGCGCTCGGTGAGCGTGTCGAAGATGCGCCGCTCGGGCAGGCCCGTGAGCTTTGCCGCACGTTCTGCCAGTTCCTGCAGAAGCTGTTTCTTGCTTTGCGCTTTCAACGCCGGAACGACGGCATCGGGAGCGAGCAGATCGGAAATTTCCATGGCGACCTTCTATTTGGCGTTTTCAGGCTTCGGCGCGGGGGCGTGCCTTGACCTTCTCGCGATGATTTTTCAAACGGCGCTTGTAACGCCGGATTTGCTTTTCCAGATGAACAAGGGCGGCATCGAATGAACGATGGACATCCGCATCCTGGCCTTCCGATTTCAGAATGACTCCCGAGTCCAGATGCACCGTGCAATCGGCGCAATAGAGAAACGCCTCTTTCGAAAAAACGACATTCGCTCTTGCGCCGCCGTCGAAATGTTTTTCGATGACAATCGCAAGCCGTGCGCGCACCTTTTCTGGAAGCGCTTCACCGATTTCGATCTGTTTACCTGAAACCCTGACTCTCATGGCCTCTATGCGCGGATGATATTTCGCGGATTTTTTCGGCTGTGGTTCCGTCTCGAAAAAGGCGGCGGACCATATGTCGCGCCCTACAGGGAGTCAACGCTCGAAATCACCGAATGGCAACAGCCACTTGATCATTTTGTTTGAGCCGGCGGCGTTCCACGGAGGAGGGGATTCGCATGGCCTCGCGGTATTTGGCGACGGTGCGGCGCGCGATATTGACACCGTCGGCAGTAAGCATGGCGACGATGCGGTCGTCGGAGAGAATCTCGTTGGCCTCGTTCTCGATCATTTCCTTGATGCGGTCGCGAACGGCTTCAGCGGAATGCGATTCGGCGCCGTTAACCGATTGAATTGCCGCGGTGAAAAAATATTTCAGTTCGAAAACGCCGCGCGGCGTGGCAATATATTTATTGGATGTGACGCGGCTCACGGTGGATTCATGCATCGTGATCGCGTCCGCGATGGTTCGCAGATTGAGCGGCCGCAGATGGCGCACGCCATATGTTAAGAAGCCGTCCTGCTGGCGCACGATCTCGCTGGAGACTTTGAGGATCGTGCGGGCGCGCTGATCCAGACTCTTCACCAGCCAGTTCGCATTGTTCAGGCAATCGGCGAGATAGTTTTTTGCATCCTTGTCGCGCGCGCCGGAAGTCACCTTCGCGTAGTAGCGCGAATTGACGAGCAGGCGCGGCAGCGTTTCGGAATTCAGTTCGACATGCCAGGCACCATCGGGCCCTTCGCGCACGAACACATCGGGCACCACGGGCTGCACGGGTTCGGAACCAAATGCGAGGCCGGGCTTCGGCGTGAGGCCGCGGATTTCTGCAATCATATCGGCGATGTCGTCGGCATCCACGCCGCAATGATTGCACAGACCCGCGATGTCGCGCCGCGCAACGAGATCGAGATGCTTCAGCAGCATCGCCATCGCAGGATCCAGATGGCCATTGTCGCGAAGCTGCAGCGCGAGGCATTCCGCCAGATCGCGCGCGCCCACGCCGGTGGGCTCGAAGCCCTGCACGACGCGCAGAATTTCCGTGATTTCTTCCAGCGGCGCGCCAAGGCGGGTTGCCACTTCTTCGAGGTCGATGCGCAGATAGCCCGCTTCGTCGATGCAATCGATCAGCGAGGCCGCGATCAAACGCTTGTCGGGCGAGAGTGCCGCAATCGAAAGCTGATCGAGCAGATGATCTTTCAGGGTTGCTGCCTGCGCCAGCGTTCCTTCCAGCGCATTCTCGCCGCCCTCATGTGCGGGCGCGGAACGCAGCGTGGTCCAGTCGGACAGCGGCTGCGCGGGCGGCAGCGATGTGGGATCGCCTTCGGAATAGACATCGTCGCGCTCGGCATCCATGTCTTCGGCTTTGGAGAAATCCTCGCGCGCGATGGCCGTGTCCAGCGTTTCGCCGTCCGTCGATTTGGCAGCTTCGGCTTCGCGCTCTTCGGAAACGGGCTCGCGCTCGTCGCGTTCCAGCAACGGATTGCGCTCCAGTTCCTGCTCCACATAATCCATCAGTTCGAGATTGGACAATTGCAGCAGCTTGATTGCCTGCTGCAATTGCGGCGTCATGACCAGCGACTGGCCCTGGCGGATTTCCAGCCTTTGCGTCAACGCCATGGCGACATCCCCATCATGGCGTCACAGCGAAAACCGTTCGCCGAGATAGACCCGGCGGACATCGCGGTCGCCCACAATTTCGCTGGGCGTTCCTTCTTTCAAAATCTGGCCTTCGTGAATGATGTAGGCGCGGTCGATCATGTCGAGCGCATCGCGCACATTGTGATCGGTGATGAGCACGCCGATGCCGCGATCCTTCAGATGCTTCACCAGATCGCGAATGTCGGAGACCGCGATGGGATCGATGCCCGCCAGCGGTTCGTCCAGCAATATGTAGGAGGGATGCGTCGCCAGTGCGCGCGCGATTTCCACGCGGCGCCGCTCGCCGCCCGAAAGCGCAATCGCGGGCGTGTCGCGCACATGCGTCACGCCGAACTCGGCCATCAATTCTTCCACCATCGCTTCGAGGCGGGCGGGATCGGATTCCACAAGCTCGGCGGTGGAGCGGATGTTCTGTTCGGCGGTCAATCCGCGGAAGATGGATGCTTCCTGCGGCAGATAACCGATGCCCAGCCGCGCGCGGCGATACATGGGCAGGCGCGTGACGTCGTGGCCGTCGAGTTCGATGGTGCCGTAATCGGCGGGGATCAGGCCGGTGATCATGTAGAAGCAAGTCGTCTTGCCCGCGCCATTGGGGCCGAGCAGCCCCACCACTTCGCCGCGGCGCACATTGAGGCTCACCGCGCGCACGACGGGGCGCTTGCGGAAGCTCTTGCCGATGCGGTTGACCACAAGCCCCTGGCTGCCCTCGATCACATGCGTGATGGGTTTTTCCGGGGCGGTGGTGGTCGGTGTTTCCATGGGCAAGAACTGTGCCTGTTCGTCTTTAAGGAAGCGTGAAGGTTATTTATTCCCGGTTCCGCTGGATTGTGGCGGAGGCGTAAACAATCCCTGAACGCGCCCGCCCGGCATGCCCTTCGCCCCCAATTGCGCCTTCCCGGTGGCGAGATTCACGACCAGCGTGGTGCCGCGCATCACGTTCTTTTCCTTTGCCAGCACCACATTGCCCGACAGCGTGATGGTGCGCGGACCGAGTTCATAGACGCCGGTATCGCCCGACGCCGTGCCCGATGGCGCGTTGAACGTGACGTTGCCGGTGGCTTCGATGCGGTTTGGCTTGCCCTGATTGACGATGATCGTGACCTTGTCGGCGCGCATTTTGAAATCGCCCTGCGCGACCAGGACATTGCCGCTATAGACGCCCACCTTGGTCTGGAAATCGCCGGTGAAAGTGTCGGCGGAAACCGCGATCGGCGCCGACGTATTGTGCGCGCCGAAATTGAGGCCACTCTGCTGCGCGTTTGCAGCCGATGCGAACAGGCAAGCGAGGATGAAAGTGTAACGCCAATTCATTTGTGCTTGCCCTGTTGCGCGTAGAAAACCATCTGCACATTGCCCATGAGAAATATCCGTTGCGTCTTGCGTTCGATGCGGAAGCGGTCGGCACGCAGCGTGCCGGCGGGCCCCTGCCCCGTCACCAGATGTTCGCCATGCACGACGCCCGTGCCGAGATCGGCGTTGACGAGATCGGTGTGCAATTCATAGCCGCTGTCGGAGAAAACCGAAATCGGCCCGGAGAGAACGAGTTTCTTCTTCGGCGCATCGATCAATCCGTTCGGCGCCGTGGCGGTGAGCCACGAACCGCCCTTCAGCGTGACATCGGCTTCGACATTGACGAGGCGCGCCCGGCGCGAATTGCGGCCGTCCTGAATCGCCGCATCGGCGGTGACGACAAACGGATTGCCGTCGCTGTCCATGCCGGTGAGTTTCGGCTTCACCATCGCCAGATCGTTGGCGACCTTGCCGACATGCTCGAACGTCATGGCCATGTGGCTGGATTCGCGCGGCTGCAGGGAATAGGCGAGCACGGCGACGATCAGCGCCAGTGCGGCCAGAAACAGCGCGCGCTTCATGATGGTGACGAAGCGGGTATAGCGCAGCGCATCGGAAATATTGGTGCGGTCGCGCGCGCTCCAGTCGCGGCCCGTGCGCTGCGCAGGTGCGGCACCCAGTTTCTGGGCCACGGCACATTTGGGAGAGCGGTAGTCAGCCATCTATTGCAGCCCTGCGCGCAGGCAATCGTGAATGTGCAGGATGCCGACGGGCCTTTTCGATGAATCGTTCGAAGCCAGCACGAAAAGCTGCGTGATCTTCTTTTCGTTCATGATGGCGAGCGCTTCGGCGGCGAGTTGCTCCGGCGCCACGATCTTGGGATTGCGCGTCATCACCGCTGTGGGCGCCAGATCGAGCAGATTGCGGTCCATGTGGCGTGCAAGGTCACCATGGGTGATCATGCCGATGAGCGCGCCGGATTTGTTGGTCACGCCGACGCAGCCGAAATGCTGCTTGGACATCACCAGCAGCGCCTGCTGCATGGAACTGTGTTCCGCGATCAGCGGCAGCGCATCGCCGGTATGCATGAGATCCAACACGCGAATGAGCCCGCGGCCCAGCAATCCACCCGGATGGAAATCGCGATATTGATCGGCGGAAAAACCCTTGCGCTCCATCAGCGCCACGGCCAGCGCATCGCCCAACACGAGCATCAATGTGGTGGATGTGGTGGGTGCAAGACCGATGGGGCAGGCCTCGCGCGCGCGGGGCAACAATAGCGGTACGTCGGATGCCTGCAGCAATGTGGAATCGGGGCGGCTGGCAATGCCGATGATGGGAATCGAGAAGCGCTTGGCGAAGGTGATGAGATCGGACAATTCCTGCGTCTCGCCGGAATTGGACAGCATCAGCAGCGCATCGGCGCGCGTTACTGCACCCAGATCGCCATGGCTTGCTTCGGCGGGATGGATGAATTGCGCGGGCGTGCCAGTGGAGGCGAGCGTGGCGGCGATCTTGCGCGCGATATGGCCCGACTTGCCCATGCCGCTGACGATGACGCGGCCCTTCACCGCCAGGATAGTATCCACCGCGCGGGTGAAATCGCCGTTCAGCCCGGCGCCAAGTGCCGCCATCGCCTCGCTGGCGCAATCCAGCACCCGGCGGGCGGCGGCCAGATCGCCCGCCTCGTTGCGGGAAAGTGCTGTAACCGGAACGGAATCGGCGGAACGCATCCAAACACCATCTGCTTTGGGCAGGGACGCCTTATACACGCTGCCGCCGCCGAAGCGCGGCTGTTTATGCCCCTGATTAGACCCTTAACGCGAAATTCATGCCAAAAACGGCCCAAATTATGGGCGGTCCGGCTGGCCTGTTCAAGGCGGCACGGAAGCCGGGCTTAATGCGCGAAAATATCGGTATCCGGCCAGCCGGCGAGGTCGAGATCGGCGCGGGCGGGCAGGAACTCGAAACAGGCTTTGGCAATGGAAGTGCGGCCCTCGCGGGCGAGCATCGTATCCAGCACGTCCTTCAGCCGGTGGAGGTACGCCACATCATTGGCCGCGTAGGAAAGCTGGCGCTCGGAAAGCTCCGGTGCGCCCCAATCGGAACTCTGCTGCTCTTTGGAAAGATCGGCGCCCAGAAGCTCCTTCACGAGGTCCTTCAGCCCATGCTTGTCCGTATAGGTGCGCACCAGTTTAGACGCGATCTTGGTGCAATAGACCGGCGCCACCGTGACGCCCAGATGGCGCTTGAACATCGCCATATCGAAGCGCGCGAAATGGAAAAGCTTCGTCACATTCGGATCGGTGAGCAGGCGTTTCAGATTCGGCGCGCCATATTGGCCGACGCCGAATTGCACCGCATGGCAGACGCCATCGCCCGAAGACAATTGCGCAAGACATAGCCGGTCGCGAAAGGGATTGAGGCCGAGGGTTTCGGTGTCGATCGCCACGATGGAACCGAGATCGAGGCCATCGGGCAGATCGTTTTTGTGCAGCTTGATTTTCATGAGGCTGTCTTAGCGCCAGACGGGATTTCTGCCAACCGGGCTTGACTCCGGGCGCTTCCCGCATTATTTAACCGATAAGTTATTTAACCTGATGGTTCATCACCAATGACCACCGACCGCCTCAGCGCCACCTTCTCCGCCCTCGCCGACCCCACGCGGCGCGCGATCCTGGCGCGGCTGGCGCTGGGCGAGAGTTCAGTGGGGGAACTCGCGGAACCGTTCGACATCAGCCTTCCCGCCATTTCCAAACATCTCAAGGTGCTGGAACATGCGGGCCTCATCACCCGCAGCCGCGAGGCGCAGTGGCGTCCCTGCAGGCTGGAGCCGGAGGCGCTGATGGGCGTTGACGATTGGCTGGAAGAGTATCGCCGCCTCTGGAACGAGCGCTTCGACCGCCTCGACGACTATCTCAAGGAACTGCAAGCCAAGGAGAAAAAACGTGGCCGGAAAAAGTGACATTGCAGGCGAAGTAAACGCCTAACCCCCAACCAAGGAGATCGCCATGCAGATCAATCCCTATCTGAACTTCAACGGGAATTGCGAAGAAGCTTTCAAATTCTACGAAAAAACGCTGGGCGGCAAAATCGTCATGATGATGCCGCATGAAGGCACGCCCGCCGAGGCGCATGTGCCCGCCGAATGGCGCAAGAAAATCATGCATGCCCGCATGATGCTGGGCGACACACCGCTGATGGGCTCCGACGCACCGCCGGGCAATTACGAAGCACCCAAGGGTTTCTCCGTATCGTACAGCGTGGAGAAGCCGGCCGATGCGGATCGCGTCTTCAAGGCGCTTTCGGAGAACGGCAATGTTCGCATGCCGATCGCAGAAACATTCTGGGCGCAGCGTTTCGGCATGGTCACCGACCGCTTCGGTATCCCGTGGATGATCAATTGCGAAAAGCCCAACTGACGGAGAATATCATGTCTGCTTCAGCCAACGCGGCGCCGCACCGCGAACTCACAATCACGCGTATCGTGGATGCGCCGCGCGAGCTGGTGTGGAAAATGTGGACCGAGCCGAAGCATCTGGCGCAATGGTTCGGTCCACGCCATTTCACAAATCCCGTTTGCGAGGTGGATTTGCGCGTTGGCGGCACGCTGCATGTCGTCATGCGCTCGCCGCAAGGCACCGATCACGCGATGAAGGGAATCTTCCGCGAAGTGGTGGCGCCGCAACGCCTCGCCTTCACCAACAATGCGTATGATACGGACGGCCGCAAGCTTCTCGAAGGCTTCACCACCGTCACTCTCGTTGAAGTTGGCGGCAAGACGCGGATGATTCTGGAAACCAGCGCCACCGGCCTCGTGGACATCGCGCCGCAAATGCTCGCAGGCATGGAGGCAGGCTGGACGCAAAGTCTCGAAAAGCTCGACGAACTCGTGGCGGAGATCCGCAAATGAAACAATTTTTCATCGGTGCAGCGGTCGCAGCTCTTCTTATCGTTTCGCAGGGACATGCCGCGACGATCAAACCCGTCTCGACACCGGCGCCCGCGGGGGATTACACGCTGGACAAGGCCCATGCGAGCCTGATCTTTCGCGTCGATCACATGGGATTTTCGAATTTCACCGCGCGCTTTGCCCATTTCGATGCGAAGCTCACGCTCGATCCGGCGCATCCCGCCAAATCCAGCGTGGATGCAACCATCGATCCCAATTCGCTGGAAACCGATAATCCACCGGCAGGCTTTCTGGACATGCTGCACGGCGTGCAATGGCTGGATGCGGGGAAATTCCCCGCAATCACCTTCCATTCCACACGCATCATGATGACGAGCCCCAACACCGCGCGCATCACCGGCGATTTCTCGCTGCATGGCGTGACGCGTCCGCTCGTTCTCACCGCAAAATTCAACGGCGGCTATGCGGGCTTTGCGCTCGATCCGCATGCGCGCGTGGGATTCTCCGCGCATGGCGCGCTGAAGCGCTCCGATTTCGGTATCGCGTACGGCATTCCCGCGCCCGGCACGAAAATGGGCGTGGGCGATCTTGTCGACGTGACCATCGAAGCCGAGTTCAACGGCCCCGCGTGGACGCCAAAATCACAATGAACGATTCGTTAATTCGATTTGCTCGCGGGCTCCTACATTTGACGCATATCAACGCTTTTTCCCTGCGCACGCGTAGGATTTCGCCGAGCCGCGCATGGCGGCCAAATCCAATCGAACGGCGGTAGGGAATGTCATTCTGGGACATGTCGATAAGGCGCAAATTGCTGCTGGCCGCCATTCTGACGGCCGGCTTTGCGGTGTTTTCGCTCGCGATCCTGTCATTTGCGAAAGAGACGTTCGACTGGAGAGCCGAACGGACGCTCGACCTGAAGAAACTGGCGACCGTCGTGGCCGATGTCGTGACGCCGGACATGGCGGCGGGAAACTGGAAATCGGTCAGGCACACGCTCGCTGCGTTCGTGGCGACGCCGGATGTGACCAGCGGCGCGGTTTACGACGCCCAGGGCAAACTCGTTTCCGCATTGGGAGAGCCTGCCGGCGCGCCGGCATCCGAACAGGCATGGCATGAGCGCGGCAGCGAAGCGGGAGGATTGATTGTCGAAAAACCCGTGCTGTCGGCAAACCGGCGGCTCGGAACCATCTATTTCAAATCCGATTTCGAGGATCTGTATTCGGACATGCTGGGCGATGGCGTCGTCATGCTGGCGGTGTCCCTCGTCGCGTTTGTGCTGGTGATCTTTGTATTCCTGCGTATCGGCAGAAGGTTGACCGACCCCGTCGAGCAATTGTCTCTGACGATGCAGGAGATTTCGCACAGCAAAAATTACAAGTCGCGCGTGAAGCTATCCGGCCATGATGAAATCGGCATGCTTGCCAGCACATTCAACGCAATGCTGGGCGCGGTGGAAGAACGCGACGCCAGACTGGCCGCGCATCAATCCGAACTGGAAACGACCATCAACCAGCGCACCACCGAACTCAATACCGCGAATGTCAAACTTCAAAGCGAACTGATCGAACGCAAGGCGGCACTGCAGACACTTCACGCCCATGATGCGATGCTGAAGGCGGTCGCCAAAGCGGCGGAAGCGCTGCTGGGTTCGTTGAAGATCGACGACGCAATCGCTTCGGTGATGGAACTGGTCGGCCAAACCCTTGCGGTCAGCCGCATTCAGTTTGCGCCCGCAACCATGGGCCGCGACGGACATCTGCGTGTGCGCCCGAAATATGAATGGTGCTCGCCGGGCAGCGTATCGATGCTCAACGAGCCGCTGTTCCAGGATATCGACATCACGGCGCTGTTTCCCCACGCCGTCGCATCGAGCCTGCTGGGCGAACCGATAGTGGAACCCGTCGCAGACATGCCCAAGACTTTTCGGGACAGGATGGAGGCCGATCACATCACCTCTATGCTGATTGTTCCGGTGCTGAGCGATGGAAAATTCTGGGGCAATCTCGTGTTCATGGATACGACGCCCGGCGCGCGTCCATGGAGCTGGGCGGAAACCGATACGCTGAAAACGCTTGGCGGGTTGCTGGGCGTTTCGATCAGCCGGGCGCGCATCGTCAAGGAACTCGCCGATGCCAACGCGATCGTGCAGAACAGCCCGACGGTGCTTTACCGGCTGAAGGGCGAGCCCGCGCTGCCGCTGACTTACATCTCGCACAACATCACGAAATTCGGCTACGACCCGGCCAAGCTGATCGGTTCGGAAAAATTCCTGCAGACCGTGGTGCATCCCGATGACCACACCAAGGTGCGCGCGGCCATGGCGAGCATCATGGAGAAGGATGTCAGCGGCGCCACCATCGAGTTTCGTCTCATGCTGCCCTCCGGTTCCTGGCGCTGGGTGGAAAACCGCTACACGCCGGTGCGCGACAGCGCCGGCCGGTTGATCGAGATCGAAGGCATCGTCATCGACATCACGGAACGCAAGGCCGCGCAGGACAAGATCGATCAGCTCGCGCGCACCGATGCGCTGACGGGCCTCGCAAACCGCGCCACTTTCGTGGAGCGCCTGCATCAGGCATTCTCCGCGACCAAGCGCGGTGCTGCGCCCTTCGCGGTGCTCTATCTCGATCTCGATCACTTCAAGGACATCAACGACACGCGCGGCCATCCCACCGGCGACATGCTGCTGCGCGAGGCGGCGGATCGCTTGCGCAAGGTCGTTCGCGAGAACGATGTGGTCGCGCGGCTTGGCGGCGACGAGTTTGCAGTGCTGCAGAGCGATGTCACCGATCCCACGGATTCCGGTGCACTGGCTGCGAAGATTTGCTCGGCGTTGAGCGCACCCTATCTGCTCGACAGCAGCGAGCTTCGCGTCACCGTCAGCATCGGGATTTCGCCGTTCTCGGCGGAAGCCCCGGATTCGGACTCGATGCTGGCGCGCGCGGACCTGGCGCTTTATCGCGCCAAGGAAGATGGCCGCGATCAATATCGTTTCCATTCCGACGATCTCGACCGGCAGGTGAGCGAACGCGTGGCGCTGGCGGATGAATTGCGCAAGGCGCTGGGCAATAACGAGATCGAAGTCTATTACCAACCCGAAGTGGAGCTTCTATCAGGCACCATCGTGGGCATGGAAGCGCTGGTGCGCTGGCATCATCCCACGCGCGGTACGCTGGCGCCGGCGGCGTTCATCGGCATCGCGGAACATGCGGGCCTCATTCAGGCGCTTGGACAATTGGTGCTGGATCGCGCCTGCCAGCAGATGAAGCTGTGGCGGGCGCAAGGAATTGCGCCGCCGGTGATTGCGGTGAATGTTTCGCTGTTCCAGCTCAAGGCCGGCAGCGAATTCATCAAGGACATCACCAATGCGCTGGCGAAGGCAGAGCTTCCGGCTGACGCGCTGGAACTGGACGTGACCGAATCCATGCTGGCGCAGGCAACGCTGTCGCAGAACGACGTGCTGGACCGGCTGCAACAACTCGGCGTGCGCATCGCGCTCGATCATTTCGGCACGGAATATTCCTCATTCGATTATCTGCGCACCTATCGCGTCAGCCATCTGAAGGTGGCGCATGAATTCATCCAGAAGGCGACCGAAGATCCCGCGCAGGCCGCAACCGTGCGCGCGATCATCGGTGTCGCGCGCGAACTGGGCATTCATGTGATCGCGGAAGGCGTGGAGACGAACGAGCAGCGCGCGCTTTTGGTTTCCATCGGTGCGGCCACGCGCGGACAGGGCTTCCTCTTCAGCGGCGCGGTTCCGGCAGCGCAGGCAACCGAGCTGCTGAAGCAGCGCGTCATCAAGGGCGCCGCGCAGGACAACGCGGCCTAAATCGCTCCCTCGCCCCCGCGTAGCGGGGGAGAGGGTTGGGGTGAGGGGGCCGCAAAAGCGAACGCAATTCCGTCAGCAAAAAACGCAGCGCGAAAACTTCCGACAATAGTGCAAACGGAGAAACCCCCTCACCCTGCCCTCTCCCCCAATGGGGGAGAGGGAATAGCGCAGCACAACGCTCCTTTGACGATTTCGATTCAGGATCGGAAAATTCTGTTCTATCGCATGAATGTGTCGAGGACTTTGAGCGCCGCGGGGCCGCCGATCACGAGGAAGATCGTCGGCATGATGAACACCATCATCGGCACAGTGAGGAGTGCGGGCAATTTGTTGGCGCGTTCTTCCATGCGGATCAGAGCTTCGCTGCGCATCTCGCCCGCCACCACGCGCATCGCCTGCGCGAAGGGCGTTCCATAACGCATCGTTTGCGACAGCGTGGTCACGACCGAGCGCACGATGGGAACATCGACGCGCGCGGCAAGGCGGGCCAGCGCCTGTTCCTGGCTCGGCAGGATTCTCAAATCCGCCGCCGTCAATTCGAGTTCTTCCGCCAGCTCCGGCTGCGAACGCTTCAACTCCGCCACGATGCGGTCGATGCCGTCGCCGAGCGCCAAGCCCGCTTCCGCGCAGATGACCAGCAATTCCAGCGCATCCGGCAAACCGGACACGACAGCCTTGATACGCCGCCTCGCCGACCAATCCGCCACCAGCACCGGGAGGAACCAGCCGAAAATACCCGCGCTGGCAGAAAGCAGCATCCGCATGATGGGAGCAGTGGCGATGGCCATCAGTTGCGGCGCAAGAAACCAGCAACCGACGCCGAGGCACACGGCGGCTGCCGCCCGTGCGGTGAGCAGCCAGGCGGTGGCGTGGCGGGTGGGAACTCTGAACCGCCGCAGAATCCGCGCGACTTCGCGCTCGCTGAGATTCGAATTCGTGCTGCTGAGAGGTTCCTGCATCGCCTGCGGTGCGCGCATTGTGTCGTTGGCATGCGTCCAGGGCGAGATCAGCGCAAAGCGGGCGGCAACATCGTCGCTGTGAAGACGCAGCGCCCATTGCACGAGAACGACGCCGGCGATTCCGAGCGCCGTGGCGCCCAGCAGTTCGACGGGCTTTTCCGCCAATGATTGCGAGAGAAACTCGAACATATTTGCCTCCGTCACATGCGAACGGCGCTGCGCGTCATATGACGCATGACGAGAAACGCCATCACCAGCATCGCAGCCGCGACGGCGAGTATGACATTGCCGCGCCGATCGGTGATGAGCGGCGTGAGATAAGAGGGGCTGACGATGAGAAGTCCCGCAATCACGATGAACGGCAACGCGCCCAGCACATAGGCCGAAATGCGCACTTCGGCCGTGGCGGCCCTCGCCTTCAGGCGCACGACACGGCGCCTGCGAATGATATCGCCCAGGATTTCCAGCGTGGCGGCGAGATTGCCGCCGGTCGTGCGCTGCAACGTGACCGCGGCCGCGAAGAAGCGGAAATCGGGAAGCCCGATCCGCTCGCTGCTGATGGCGAGCGCTTCGTCGAAGGAAATGCCAATGTCGATCTGATCGGCGAGCGATGTGAAGACGGCGTCCATCGGCGGCGCGGCCTCGCGCGCGACGTTGCGGATGGCAGCACTCACCGGAAGACCGGCGCGCAGCATGCGCACGATCATGTCGATAGAGTCGGGAAAAAGATCGAGAAAGCGCTGATCGGATTTGGCTTGCGACATTCGCACCAACATGTTCGGGCCAAGCCAGAACGAAAGCACCATGAGAGGCGACCAGATCACCGAAGGAAATTTGAGCACGCCATGGACCACAAACCAGGCGACAATGGCCGCCGCTGCGCCCACGAGGGTGAGCGTCACGGGATTTGCGTTCACGCCCCAAGTGCGCGGCATGCCCAGCGTGAAAAACCGCGTGAAAACGTTCATCCTTGTGTGCAACGGTGATATTTTCGGATGGCGCGCGGGGGAACCGGCGTTTTTCATGGCGCTGTCCACACGCTTTTGAATATCGCCCGCAACATGCTCGCGCAGGAGATAGGCTGCCACGAGCGCTCCGCTGGCCGCGGCGAGCAGCACAAATGCAAGGGGCGCGATCGTGGACATCAACTTGCTCCTTTCGGCACGCCGAGCGCCTCGAGAAACGCATTGGCAAGACCATAATATTCGAGCCGCGGCAGGAAGCGCGGGCGATTGCTGTGCGCCTCGAAATTTCCGCGCAGGGTGCCGTCCGGATTTTCGCCGAGATAGCGATAGGAAAAGAGCGTGCCGAGACTGATCGTGTCTTCCTCGATGCCGACGACTTCCACCACCTCCGTCACGCGGCGCACGCCATCGCGCATGCGTTCGGTCTGGATGATGAGATCGAGGGCGCTGACCATCTGACCGCGGATCGCGCGCGTAGGCAGGCTCACATTGGCCATCATGATCATGTTCTCGATGCGGCCGAGCGCATCGCGCGCCGAATTGGCATGCACCGTGGACATCGAGCCATTATGGCCGGTATTCATCGCCTGCATCATGTCGAAAGCTTCTGCGCCACGCACCTCGCCCACGATGATGCGGTCGGGGCGCATGCGCAGCGCATTGCGCACGAGATCACGCTGCATCACCTGGCCCTGCCCTTCGATGTTCGGCGGCCTTGTTTCGAGCTGCAGAACATGAGGCTGCTGCAATTGCAACTCGGCAGCATCCTCAATCGTGATGATACGTTCGCCATGATCGATCATGCGGGAAAGAGCATTGAGCAGCGTCGTCTTGCCGGAGCCCGTGCCGCCCGAAATGATGATGTTGAGACGGCAGCGCGCCGCGATTTCCAGCGCGCGGCTGAGTTCCGGCGATACCGTGCCAAGCTGCACGAATTTCGAGAAATCCATCGCCGTCTTCGAGAATTTGCGGATCGAGATGCACGGCCCGCGAAGGCTGAGCGGCGGAATGATGACGTTCACGCGGCTGCCATCGGCGAGCCGCGCATCCAGCATGGGGCTCGATTCATCCACGCGGCGGCCGATAGAGGATGCGATGCGTTGCGCCACATGCAGCACATGGGCGTCGTTGCGGAATCGCAGCTTGGTAAGCTCCAGCTTGCCGCGCCGCTCGACATAGATTTTACTCGGCCCATTGATGAGAACATCGGCCACCGTATCGTCCTTCAGCAGCGGTTCGATGGGGCCGAGACCGATCATGTCATCGACGATTTCCGCCGCCAGCCGGCGCTGCTCGAATTGATTGAGAAGCTGCTGCTTTTCGTTGGCGATTTCGGCGATCATGAGATCGACGCGCGCGGTGAGCGCTTGCTGCGTCATCTTCACGGCGATGGCGGGCTCGATCCGGAGCAGCACCTGATCGCGGATGAAATTGATTGCGGCGGATTCGCCGGTGGGATGGGCGTCGCCCGCCTTTTCCGGCATCGGCAAATCAGGCTGGACGCTCACCGGCTCGGAATCGTCCACATTCTTTTTGCCGAAACTGAACATCAGCCGAACAATCGGCTGAGCAGCGAGCGGTTTTCTTCCACCGTCTCGCCCGCGATGTGCCGCAGCACCGGCGCCAGCGCATGAGACACCACGCCGTCCGCCGTCATGCCCTTGGCGCCCAGCATCGAAGCAATGCCGATTTCGCGCTCGTATGGAATGATCACGTCGGGTGCATGGGCGAGCGCACGCACGAAATCTTGCGTGGGCAAATTGCCGGACATTCCGGCCTTGTTGAGAACGTGCAGCGTCACGCGGTCCGCGGTATTGGCGCCGATCTTCTCGCGCCAACGCGCGACATCGCGCGCCGCAACCAGACTCGAATCGCTGACGAGAATGCACATGCTGGGCAGATGCAGAACGCGCATCAGCGAAGGCGCAAGGGTGTGAGGCAGATCGACAAAAACATAGCGATAGCGATGCAGCAGATTGTTGAGGAGTGCCAGAACCGCTTCCTCGCGGCAATTCACGATCTGGTCGAGCGGTTCCAGAGAAGCGAGCAGATCCAGCCGCGGCGTCACGTGGATCACGCCGCGTTCCAGAAACAGATCGTCAACGCGCTCGGGCTGCTCCAGCGCCTCGCGCAAGGTGTGATTGGGCGTCATATCGAGCTGCAGCGCGGCGTCACCGGCATTGAGATCGAGATCGAACAGCAACACGCGCCGGCGCCGCATTTCAGCAAGATGCCATGCCGACCATGTTGCGATGGTGGTGGCACCGCAGCCGCCGCGCACGCCCATCACGAAGATAAGCTTGCCGGTGCGTGGCATGCGCTGCTCCGCGCCCATGAGGATCGCACTGCAAGTCCGGCTCACCAGATTACCGACCAGCGGCTTATAATAATATTCAGCGATGCCCGCATCTTTGAGGCTGCGATAAAGTGCGACATCGTTCGTTTCGCCGATGACGACAACGCCCGTGCTCGGCTCGCAGACCTGCGCCAGTTCCATGACGCGCGCGACCGGATCGTCGGTTCCGCTGACATCCACCACGAGCAGACGCGGCGACGAGCGATGCGCCAGATCGGCAATCGCCGCCTCGATGCCGCCGGTGGTGTAGGTCGCCACAGCAATGCCAAGGTCCGACAGGCATTGGCGAAGAATGCCTTCCGAATCCCGATCGCGCACATAGACCATGGCAAGCGAGGCTGCATCGCCTGTTGCTGCACGCGGCGTGACGCGCGGTTGATCGCTCATTGGCTTGCGCCTCCTTGCCCATCATCCGCCGGTCATTGGTTAATGTCTGTTAAGCTATTCGACCGGTTTCGATAGCATGCGCAATGTGCGCGCTTCGATCCCGTGCTGCATTGACGTGCGTCAACCACGCGTGGCGCTGCTATGCGGGATGCGCCGGGTAGCACGCTCTTGCGTTCAAACCGATCGTGCTCGTGCCGAACCACGGCACAACCGGCTGGAACGCCAGCGTCGCCGCCACCTCCATCCCGCAACTTCGTGTGGCGACGCTGATCGTGCCGGAGTCGATGCGCATTCCATAGGCCTGCGCGATTGCGAATGCCTTCACCTGTCCGGCGCTGCCGCATTGAACGCTATCGATGACGGCGCAACGCGCGGCGGCTTGCATCGCGTGATCGAGCGTCGTCTGCGTCCAGATCAGGCGCCCCGTGTCGATCAATGCGAACAGGAATGCCAGCAACGCCGGCAACACCAGCGCATATTCGATCGCCACCGCTCCGCCTTTCCAGTCTCGCGCGCGCAACTGCATCATGGCAGCCTCACGGTGGATCGGGCCGTAAGCGTCGCGGGCAATGGTAAGCCCGGGATCAGTGCGACATGCGCAACCGACGCGCTCACGCGAACATAGCGGCTTGCCGGCGCGCCGCTGGTGCAGGTCGCCGAGCAGGAGACCGTCGCAATCGCGCCGGCATTCGGACAACCGCAAAATTGCACCGGCGCGGGCGACGCGGCGATGCCCGCATTGTGTCCCGCATTTTGCACCGCGGCTACAATTCCGGCGGAGTCCCAGCCATGTTCGACCGCATATTCCGCGCCGGTTTCCACGGCATACTGAATCTGCATCGAGGCATAGAGCGCGAAACCAAGCTCCACCAATCCGACCAGAAGGATGACCAGAATGGGCGCGGCAAGTGCAAATTCCAGCGCCACGTTCGCCCCGCGGCGTTTGAGCAAAGAATAAAAGCTGCCCATCGCCTACTCCACCAATTGCGGTTTGGAGCCGCCCAAGGGAAGCGCGCCGGTGCCAGCGCAGCGATTGTTGAGATAGACATTGTTGCTGACATTGATGATCCGGGCGATGACTTGCGTACATTCGGTGGCGCCCGTCACGCTGTTGTTCTCGAAATTGACGATCTGGTTGGGGAAATAGATCGCGCCGGTGATCTTCAGGATCGAATCATTGCCGAATGTTTGCGTCACACTCGCCGTTGCGCTGCGCAACCCCATGATCGCGATCCCCGCATAGGGACCGCTGGTGGGCGCGGTGAGATTGAGGGTCGTATTGTTGGCGATGTTGACCGCATAATTGCCGTTGACGATCAAGGTAACGCCCGCCGTCGCGTTGATGACGACCTTGTTGCCCAGAATCCATTTCTGATCGATATAATAGGCGCCCGCGCCGAGCGTCACGACGGCGTTGTTGGCGAAGTTGAAACCGCTGCAGAAATGGCCTGCCGACAGCGATTTCGTGCCAGTTACCGTGCCGCTTTGCGCGGTGCAGACGGGAACCGCCTGGAGCTGCACGCTCGCATAGGGGTCATTCACAGCCGCCGCATTCTGCGAGCGCGGCGTGCCGGTTAACGCGGAGCCGTTCGCAAGCACCCATTGGCCATGAATGGACACCGGGCCATTGATTGCGGCATTGTTCTGCACGGTGAGTGCGCTGCTGCTGGAAGAATTCACGGCAACACCGCAATTGGGATTTGCCACGACGCCATTGTTGTTGACGTTGAGCGCGCTCGCAGCCGAGGAATCCAGCGCCAGCAGGCAAAAGAGCCCGCTTAGCCCCTGCAGCGCCACGGCGCGCGTATGGATCGTGAAAACGCCCGGGCGGAAAAGCGTCACCAGATGCAGAACTTGCGGTTGCGTGATGTTGACCTCGATCGCGCGCGCATCTCCCGCATGAGAACCGTAAGTGGGCGGTTTCGTGACCGTTATGATCGTGCCACCCGCGCCATTGGTAAAACCCGCATCGCCGGCAATCGCTTTTGCTTCGATGGTGTAGTCGGAAGGGTAGCCAGCGCCCAGCGCTATTGCCCCGCCCATCGCAGCGGCATCGCTCGCCGCCTGCATCTGGCGCTGCTTGAACAGGACAAAGGTGATCTCCATTCCCAGCGCAGCGAAGCCGATGATGATCGTCAGCATGATGGCGATCTGGATGGCGACCGCGCCGCTTTTTGCATGCCAGAATCTGCGTGCAAACCTTATCATCGCAGCGCCACCGCTTTGCGAACCGCGCTGTCGCGCTGCAAATCGAAGCCGCCCGCCTTCAGCAATTCCATAGCGCGGTCCGCCGTCACCGCGGCGCTGAAATAATAGCCCTGCACATGACGGCAACCTGACGCCACGAGAAAGGCAAGCTGTTCGGCGGTTTCGACCCCTTCCGCAATCACATCGAGTTGCATCGCCCTGGCAAGACCGATGGTGGCGCGCACGATTGCCGCATCGCCCTTGCCGCTGGCAACATCGTGCATGAATTGCTGGGCGATCTTGATCCGGCTGATCGGATAGAAACGCAGATATTGCAGCGAGGAATAGCCCGTTCCGAAATCATCTACGGCAAGTCTGGCGCCGAGATTTCGCAGCGAGACCAGAATGTCGCTGTGCGCTTCGGCCGTTTCGGCGAGCACGGATTCGGTCAGTTCGAATTCGAGCGCATCGGCAGCGACATTGAACTTGTGCATTGCCTCTCCCACAACGCGCAACAGATCGTGCCCATATCGAAGCTGTATGGCTGAGACATTGACGCCGATCACCGGCGGTTCTACGCCCTGCCCGCGCCAGCGGGCGATCTGGGCGCAGGCTTCCATAATCGCCCATTCACCCAGGGCCGCGATAATTCCCGTCTTTTCCGCGATGGGAATGAAGATATCCGGCGGCACCATTCCGCGGCGGCTATGATTCCATCGCATCAGCGCTTCGAACCCCACAATGTGGCCGGTGGTGCCGTCCACCTGGGGCTGATAATGCAATTCCAGTTCGTGGTTGGCGATAGCCGCGTGAAGATCCTCCGCGATTCCCACGCGCTCGCGCACCTCCACATCCAGATCGCTGGAGTGAAAACTGAACTGATTGCGTCCCGCCCCCTTGGCGCGATAAAGCGCCAGATCCGCCTGCATCAGCATGTCACCGGGTTCCTTGATCTGCGGATTATAGATCGAAATGCCGATGCTTGCGGTTGCGTGAATCTCGTTGCCGCCCACCATGAAGGGCTCGGCAATCATCTTGTTGAGACGCCGGGCCAGTGCGGCGGCATCGGATACGTCCGATATATCCTGCTGCAGAATGGAAAATTCATCGCCGCCGAAACGGGCCAGCGCAAAGCGGCCAAGCGTATCGCCCTCGCGAACGAGTTTTTTCAACCGCTCGGCAACCGCCAGAAGCAGCAGATCGCCGCGCTCATGGCCGAACGCATCGTTGAGATCCTTGAAATGGTCGATATCGATATAGAGAACGGCGAAGCGGCTGCCGCCCAGTCTCGCCTGCGTGAAAGCGGCGTGAAGGCGCTCCACGAAAGCGGTGCGGCTCGAAAGGCCGGTCAGCGGATCGTGGCTTGCCAGATGCGCGATGGTTTCTTCGTCAAGCTTGTTTTGCGTGATGTCGAAGAGAATACCTTCAAAGGCGGTGATTTTGCCCTTGGCATCCCGCTCCCCGCTGAGCTGGCCGTTGAACCAGACCCATGACCCGTCTTTCTTCCGGAAACGGATTTGCCTGCGGGCGGTTGCGATCTTGCCCTCCGCAATGAGAGCCGCGTCGCCGGCCATGGCCCCGCGATCTTCCTCGTGAAACAATCCGAGCCATGTTTTTGGATCGTGCATCAAATCTTCGGGCCGATAACCGTAATGCCAGATGTTGCGCGAGATATAAGTGAGCGGCAAAGGTTCGGCGCCTGCGCCGAGGCGAAAAATCACCGTGGAACTGTTTTCAACAATATGATTGGCAAGGCCAAGCTCCGCCAATTCGGATTCCAGTTTCGCGTTGAGCCGTGCAACGCGCCGCTGATAGCGGGCGTGAATAAACGCGCCCGATACGAAGAGAGCAATGAGCACCACCACAAGAGACGCCAACCCGATTGCAAAAAGCCGGTAGCGGTCCACGGCCGCCTGCCATTTCGCCGCCGGCGTGTCGAAGCCGACAATTGCGATGACGTGCCCGCGCCGATCCAGAACAGGCGCGAAACCGGACGCCCAATTCCCCCAGCGATCCGTATAGGTGCTTTGAACTTGGGGTTTTCCGGTCGCAAATATCCTGTGCAGCGCCGGCGGCGCTTCGGTGTACACCTGCCCTGGCGGTGAATAGGCCGGAGATTTCTGATCTTCGGCATCGGCAAGAAAGACGATGGCGCCCTGGCGCTGCGCGGTCAGATAAACAAAGCGCACGCCGGAAAATGCATCACGCAGCCGCCGCAATTCTTCGCGCACATGCCTGAAGGAATGCGCATTGATGTCCTGCCCGGCACCGCGCAATGCTGCGACATCGTCCGCCTCCATCGCGGCGGCCGCGGTGGTGGCGATGGAAAGCAGTGTCTTGTTTTCAAGATCGGCGCCGGTCTGGCTTACGCGCGCGACAAAGTACCAACCGGCGCCAATCAGTGTGGCAGCAAGTAGAATGGCGGCGATAACCGCAATGCGAATCCTTGATACACCAGACATGCTGATTTCCCATCGCGCCGCCGCGACCAGCGACAACAACCCTAGGTTAGGGATGTGCGAGTTTTATGCACTGATTCAAATCAAGAGCGGATGCATCAAAAGAAAATCGAAGATGTCGCAAATAGAGACGGGCGGCCGCCCGCCACAAATACTAACGAGAGCTTAACTATCGCCGCGCGAACAAGAATTCGCGCAATTCCCGCCTGTGTCCGGGCGCAAAAATCCGGCGATTGCGCAGTGATTCGCGGGTTCTGACAGCGCCGGGAGCGTTGCATCTCCGCCGCAGCCGCAGCCCGCAGATGCGCCCGAACATCCCGCGCCATGGAACTCTCTCTGCCAAGCAAACGTTTTCGCTGCCAGGAGGGTCTGCAACACAGGAATAGGACGATGTCAGCAGCAGGAACATTTGATGGCTCAAGATCGGGCTTACTGGGTTACGGCGGACGGCAGCGAATCATCATTGGCGCACATGCCGATCACAACCGGGCGGATTTTGTCTTTCCTCGCGCACAGTCTCTGTCGCTTCGGACACTTCCGTGGGAAACACGTTTGAAGCCGCAAAGATGCTGGAGCGAAATCGCGCTCTATGGTTTTGTGGCACTGGCGGGTGCAACGGCGCTGCTGAGCATATTGCTATAATTCAGATCGGGCCGCGCGCTTCCATCAGCGCCAGCAGGCCTGCGAGTAACGCGTGAGGCGTCGCGGCCCATCGCGGAGGTAATATCGACAGGTATTATTGTCGAACCCGCGCCTCGTCACAGCATAGCTTGCAAGAACATGCCGCCGCCGATAGCGCGGTCTCCCGCAGTCGTTTCGATTTTGCGATGAACGTGGCCCTGCGCGATTAGCGGTGAAGCACGATCCGAAAGAAATCGCCCTGGCAGATTCCGCCGAATGCTCCATGAAGCCAAACTTTGGTGCCCAGAAGAGGACTCGAACCTCCACGCCTTGCAGCGCTAGTACCTGAAACTAGTGCGTCTACCAATTCCGCCATCTGGGCAGGCAGGGAGCGGATGTTTAGGTGCGGCCTGAAATCCTGTCAACGCGGGACCGCCCGCCCCTGCCGAATTTATGCCCCGTTTGGCAAGCCCTCGAAAATCGAGCCTGGCATGGACGGCGCCCGCTGGACCGTCTGGCGGTAATAATTGCGCCAGACCAGAACTTCGGGGGCCACCTTGCGCTTGGCGGGGTGGAAGCCGGGCACGAAATATTTGGCCACGCCGATGATCACGTGGGGGTAGGCGCCCGGCCAGATCCAGTGAAACCAGAACGCCCTGCCCCATGAGCGGAAGTTCAACAACTCGCCGCGTTGCGCCAGAATCCAGTTCGTCAGCACGATGCTCGCCATGTTGAAAAAGAAACTGGCCAGAATCATCGCAAAGCACCGGGTGAAATAGCCGCGAATGCCGGGCACAACCGCTTGGAAGACATCGAAGGCGACTGCCTTGTGCTCCTCTTCTTCCATCGCATGCCAATGCCACAGATCGCGATAGAAAGGATGGGCATCCGCAAACGGATCGACGGTGCCGAGAGAGACTTCGGCGAATAGCGCAGTGTAGTGCTCCAGCGCGCAGGTTGCCGCCAATTGCATCCGCGGCGACAAAAAGCGCCGCATGTCGTTCGTCATCTTGCCGATGATTTTCTGCGTCCTGTCCACCGGAAAGCCGCGCTTGGCCATCAGGGCATTGTAGGTTTCGTGCTCGCGGCCATGAATGGATTCCTGAGACATGAAGGCCTGCACATCGCGCTTCAGATCTGGATCGGTGATGTCTTTGGCGTAATGGCGCACGCTATCGACGAAGAAGCGTTCGCCGATGGGGAATGTGAGCGACAGACCGTCGAAATAGGCGGTGATCGCGGGATCACCACCATGCCAGTTCATCGGCAGCGATTCATCGAATTCGAAATGCAGATTGCGCGGAATGATTGCGGGAACCGTTTCGGATGCCATGTCAGACCTCCTCGGTCAAAAGAAGCTCATGATTCCTCGTAGGCGCGGAAATCCACCTTGTCGCGCACGGCGCAATCGGGGCACGCCCAATCGTCGGGCACATCGCTCCATTTGGTGCCGGGCGGGAAACCCTCGCGCGGATAGCCATCCTTCTCGTCATACATAAAGCCGCAATCGCAAACGTAGCGCGCCATGATCACGCCCTCGCATAGCGGCGCAGGATTTTTTCGCGCACGCGCGGATGAATGTTGGCTTTCGTCACATCGCCATCGTAATGCGCCACAACGCGCTTGTTCATCCACCAGAACCACACGGGTGGAACATAGGCCGCGAGCAGCAGGCCCGCATAACCAGCCGGCAATTGCGGGCTGTCCTTGTAATGACGCAGAGCCTGAAAACGGCGCATCGGATTGGCGTGATGATCGGAATGGCGCTGCAATTGGTAGAGGAACACATTGCCCATGATATAATTGCTGTTCCACGAATGCTCGGGCAAGCAACGCTCATAGCGGCCATCGGCCGCCTTCTGGCGCAGGAGGCCGTAATGCTCGAGATAGTTCACGACTTCGAGCAGCGACGCGCCGTAAAACGCCTGCAGCAGCAGGAACGGCAAAGCATACCACCCGGCCCATGCGGTGATCGCCGCAAACAGCACAACGGTCATTGCCCAGGCTTGCAGATTGTCATTATCCCAATGCCACACACTAAGGCCTTTGCGCGAGAGGCGTTCCTTTTCGATGTTCCATGCCGAGCGAAGGGAACCCACCATCGTGCGCGGCAGGAATTCCCAGAAGCTTTCGCCGAGCCGCGCGCTTGCCGGATCGTTGGGCGTGGCGACGTTGCGATGATGGCCGCGATTGTGTTCGACAAAGAAATGTCCGTAGGCGACGGGCGCCAGCGTGATCTTGGACAGCCAGCGCTCCCACGAATCCTTCTTGTGGCCGAGTTCGTGCGCCGTGTTGATGGCGATGCCGTTGATGGCGCCGACGCTGAAGATCAGCCCGGCATATTGCAGCCACGTGGTCGTCTCATGCGAGGCGATCCACGCCCCCCAGAACGTCACGAAGAACTGCGAAGGGATATAGGCCGCAACGATGATGCGGTAATACCAATCGGCCTCCAGCGCCGGGATCGAGGCGTCGGGAACATTGCTGGTGTCCTTGCCGATCGCGAAATCGAGGAATGGGATCACCAGATAGATGATCAGCGGCGATAGCCACGCATAGATCGTGAGATGCGTCTGGTGGAAATGGTTCAACCCATTTACAACCAAGAGTGGCAGAGCCGGGCTCAAAAGCCAGATATAGCGTTTGCGGTCAGTCCACGAAGCGGTCATGTTCGCAGTCGTCATAAGTAGCCCCGTCCCTGATTACGCCATTGTACAATGGCACAATTGATAATGGCTCGCATCTCAGCCGTCAACCGCAGATCGATGACAAAAGCGTCAGCCCGAAACAAATCTACCGCCGCCGAATTCACAATCGATGAATTGGCACAGGCCGCCGGAACCACGGTGCGCAATGTGCGCGCCTATCAGGAGCGGGGCCTCCTGCCGCCGCCCTCCCGGCGCGGACGCATCGGCATCTATAATGAGACTCATCTGGCGCGGCTGCGCATGATCGGTCCGATGCTGGAGCGCGGCTATTCGCTGGCCAATGTGGCCGAGTTGATCGAGGCCTGGGAGAAGGGCCACGATATCGGCAAGCTTCTCGGCCTCGAAGCGGCGTTGACCAGCCCCTGGACCGACGAAGAACCGCAGCAGATCACCAAGGCGCAGCTAAAGGAATTGTTCGGTGTCGAACTTGGCCCGGAAGCCATGATGCGCGCACTGGAGATGGGCGTCGTCAGGATCGAAGGCGACAAAATCATTGTGCGCAGCATGAAGATGCTACGCGCGGGCGCGCTGATGGTGCGCGAAGGCGTGCCGTTCGACGAACTTCTGAACATCATCGAGCATTTGCGCACCTCGGTGGATCGCGTGGCCGAGGAGCTTGTCGAACTTGCCGTGCGCTATGTCTTCGACCGCTATGGCGGGGGAAATCTGCCGCCGCCGGAAGAAGTACCGCGGCTTGCCGATCTTGTCTGGAAATTGCGGCCGCTGGTGATTCAGGCCGTCGATTTCGAAGTGGCATCCGCCATGGAAAAGGCGACGGAAAAATTCCGCGGCGACAAGCTTTCCAAGATAATCGAGCAACTCCACAAGAAGGACTGACGCCATGCTGGTGGCGACGACGGAAAACATCGCAGGCTATCGCACCTGTGAAACACTGGGACAGGCTTTCGGCGTTGTCGTGCGCTCGCGCGGCATCGGCGGCAATATCATCGCGAGCCTGCGCTCCATCGTCGGCGGCGAGATCCACGAATACACTCAGCTTCTGGAGCAAGCGCGCCGTCAGGCCATAGACCGCATGGTGGTCAACGCAACCGCCATGGGCGCTAACGCTGTAGTGATGATGCGTTTCGATTCCTCCGAGATCGGACAGGCGATGAGCGAGATCGTCGCTTATGGCACTGCGGTGATCGTGGTGCAGGAAAAGCCCGACGCGAATGTTGCGTAATTTTGCACTCGCGCTTGGCGTGATCTGTCTGCTGGGCGGATTGTGGGGAATTGTGAGCGGCTTCCCGCCCGGGTTCATGTTCGCATTCTTTGGCGCGCTGCTGGTGGCGGGCATCATCTATGAGCGCGTGCGCTACAAGCCTATCGAGAAGGCCAAACCCGGCCCCGGCTGGGAGAAAACCGCCGAGCGCTTCGTGGACGATGCGACCGGCAAACCCGTGACCGTCTATATCCGCCCCGAAACGGGCGAGCGCATGTATGTGGAAGAGTGACGATTTGCGGCCTTTTCCGCTCCTGTACGTTTCGCTATGAAGCCATTGGATTTTGCGGGTTCTGCCATGAGCACAGTGACGGTTTTCGGAGGATCGGGGTTCATCGGGCGCCACACGGTGCGCGCGCTGGCCAATGCGGGCTATCGTGTGCGCGTGGCGGTGCGCTCGCCGAGCCGTGCCAATTATCTCGTGCCCGCGGGCCATGTCGGCCAGATCCAGCTCGTGAAATGCAATGTGCGAAACCCTGAGCAGGTAGCCGCTGCATTGCGCGGCGCCGATGCAGCGGTGAATCTGGTCGGCGTTTTGAATTCGCGCGGCGAGCAAAGCTTTAAAGCGCTGCATGCCGAAGCCGCGGGCACAATCGCCAAAGCCGCGAAAGACGGTGGTGTCGAAACGCTGGCGCATATTTCCACGCCCGGCATCTCTGTTGAGTCGGAATCGGCCTATTCACGCACCAAGGCCGAAGGCGAAGTCGCGTTGCGCGCCGCGTTCCCGCAAGCCACGATCCTGCGTCCGTCGCTCGTGTTCGGACCGGAAGACAATTTCTTCAACAAATTCGCCAATCTCGCGCGCTATCTGCCCGCACTGCCGCTGATCGGCGGCGGCCACACGAAATTCCAGCCGGTATTTGTCGGCGATGTGGCGGCGGCGATTGTGAAATGCATCGCCGATCCCGCGACGCGCGGCAAAACCTATGAACTCGGTGGACCGGCTGTCTATTCGTTCAAGGAAATGCTGCAACTGATTTTGCGCGTGGCGGATCGCAAGCGCCTGCTCGTCCCGGTACCCTTCCCGCTTGCTTATATCCAGGCGTTCTTTCTGCAATTCATGCCCGAGCCGCTGCTGACCCCGGATCAGGTGACGTTCCTCAAAACCGACAATGTGGTGGCGCCCGATGCGCTGACGTTCAAGGACCTCGGCATCGTGCCGGATTCGATGGAAGCGGTTCTGCCCAGCTATCTCTGGCGTTTCCGCCCGCACGGGCAATATGAAGATTATACGCGCGAGAAAACTATCGCAGCGCCAGAACCGCGATGATGCCGAGCCCGGCGGCGATCCGATACCAGCCGAAGGGCTTCAATCCGTAGCGTCCGACGAAACCGATAAACGTTTTCACCACCGCATACGCGACAATAAACGACACGACGAATCCGACCGCGATGTCGAGTTCGGAATTCGCGGTGAGCCCGGCGCGATTCTTGTAGAGATCGAAAACCGTTGCGCCCAGCATCGTGGGCACGGCGAGATAGAATGTGAATGCGGCCGCGGCCTTCCTCTCCACGCCCAGCATTTCGCCGCCGAGGATCGTCGCACCCGAACGCGATACGCCGGGGATCAGCGACAGGCACTGGCACAATCCGATCTGAAAAGCTTTCGACAACGGCAGATGATCGCCGTCCAGATAACGCGGCTTGGGCGCGATGCGCTCGAAGATCAGAATGATGATGCCGCCCACGATCCATGTCGTGGCGATTACGGGCAGCGCGCGCGCGGGGTCCAGCAAATAACCGTTGATGAATTTGATGATCGCCACGCCCAGCACCGCCGATGGCAGAAACGCCACGATCACCGCCAGCGCAAATTGGCGTGCCCTGGGATCGCTGCCGAGGCCCGCGAGTACTTCCCAGATTTTGCGCCAATACACGGCAACCACCGACAGCACGGCGCCGAGCTGAATCACCACCGTGAAGGTCTCCCACTGCTCCTTGTTCAGGCCAAGGAAATTTTCCGCCACGAGGAGATGGCCGGTGGAGGAGACGGGCAGGAATTCGGTCAGCCCCTCGACCACGCCCAGGAGAATGGCGTTCAGAATGTCGTGCATGCCCTGCCCCGTTTTGGAATCTGGGCAGAAGAGCTAGCACGGGCCCAGCAATTCCGCCATGAAACCTCGATTATGACAGAGTAGTTGTCATATTTCACGAATCACACAGAGTCACTTTTTCTGCATTCCAGAAATGTACCAAACTTCCGACAATAATACTGTCTCAAATGTCACTTTCCGCTCGATTCTGCCCGAAGCTTGTCCTATCCCCTTTGGAAAAGGTGAGATTCCATGGCCGAGAAGATGCTGCGCTTCGTTTCGCTGGATCAGGAGCTGCCCGAAAAGCGGCCGGCGGAGACGCGCGCACAGGATTTCCACGAGATCTATGCCGATTACCTCGCGGAAAAGGCCGCGGCGCAGGCCTCGCGCTGCTCC
The DNA here is from genome assembly GCA_035944195.1 of Rhizomicrobium sp. Taxonomy (GTDB): domain Bacteria; phylum Pseudomonadota; class Alphaproteobacteria; order Micropepsales; family Micropepsaceae; genus Rhizomicrobium. The sequence goes on from DASZBL010000018.1 coordinate 78,770, forward strand.
CAATGCGGCGTGCCGTTTTGTCAGGTGCATTGCCCGCTCCAGAACAACATTCCCGACTGGCTGAAGCTCACCGCCGAAGGCCGCATCGAAGAGGCTTATGAACTCTCGCAGGCTACCAACAACATGCCGGAGATTTGCGGACGCATCTGCCCGCAGGACCGGCTCTGCGAAGGCAATTGCGTCATCGAGCAATCCGGCCACGGCACCGTCACCATAGGTGCAGTAGAAAAATATCTGAGCGATACGGCATGGGCAAAAGGCTGGGTGAAACCACTGAAGCTGCGCCGCGCACGCGCCGAAAATGTCGGCATTGTCGGCGCGGGGCCTGCAGGTCTTGCAGCAGCGGAAGAATTACGCCGCAAAGGTTATCGTGTGACGGTATACGACCGCCACGACCGCGCCGGCGGTTTGCTGACCTACGGCATTCCGAATTTCAAACTGGAAAAAGACGTCGTGCAGCGCCGCGTGCAGCGGTTGGCCGATGGCGGCGTCATCTTCAAACTGAATTTCGAAATGGGCCGTGATGCCTCGCTGGAGGAATTGCGTGCGCGCCATGATGCACTGTTCCTAGCGACCGGCGTGTACAAACCGCGCGAGATCGAGGTGCCGGGCGCCCATCTCGGCCGTGTTGTGGCGGCACTCGATTATCTTATCGCATCCAACCGCAAAGGCTTCGGCGAGAAATTGCCTGCAGGCTTCGACGCAAAGAACAAGCACGTCGCCGTCATCGGCGGCGGCGACACGGCTATGGATTGCGTGCGCACCGCCATGCGGCAGGGCGCAAAATCCGTCTCCTGCATCTATCGCCGCAATCGCGACAACATGCCGGGAAGCCTGCGCGAAGTTGCCAACGCCGAAGAAGAAGGCATCGCATTCGAATGGTTGACGCTGCCACGCGCCTTCCTCGGCCAGAAGAATGTCGAAGGCGTGCGTCTCACACGCATGCGCCTCGGCCTTCCCGACGCATCGGGCCGCAAAGCGCCGGAAGAAATCAAAGGTGCCGATTTCACGCTAGACGCCGATCTTGTCATCAAAGCGCTAGGTTTTGACGCGGAAGCAATGCCACAGGAACTCGAAACAACGCGCTGGGGTACATTGAAAACCAATGCGCTGATGACCAATCTCGAAGGCGTGTTCGCGGGTGGCGATATCGTGCGCGGCGCATCGCTGGTGGTGTGGGCGATCCGCGACGGGCGCGATGCGGCGGCGGCCATCCACAAATATCTGGAAAGCAAAGCCCAACCGAGATTGGAGGCGGCGGAATGAGCGCTACCGATCTCGTCATCCGCCACGCATCGGATTCCGATTCTGCGGCGCTGATTGCGCTGATCGGCAATGTCTATGCCGAATATCCCGGTTGCATTCTCGACGTGAAAAACGAAATGCCGGAATTGCTCGCGCCCGCCACAACCGTGCGGACCGAAGGCGGCCGCTGGTGGGTGGCGGAACTCGGCGGCGCGGTCGTCGCTTCGGGCGCGGCCATGCCGAAAGACGGCGCGGTCGAACTGAAACGGCTTTATGTGAGCCCCGCGTCGCGCAAGCGCGGGCTGGGCGCGCATTTCGTCAAGCTCGCGGAAAACGAAGCGCAATGGCGCGGTGTGGGGCGCGTATTCCTCTGGACCGATACCCGCTTTGCCGATGCGCACCGGCTTTATGAGCGTCTCGGCTACATCCGCGCTGCCGAAACCCGTGCGCTGAACGATCTCAGCAATTCCATCGAATATCGCTACGCGAAGGATTTGCAGCCATGAATGACGGCGAAAAGGAAATCGCGCGCTTCATCGCGAACGCGAAATTGTTGGAAGAAGGCCACGCTTATTCTCCCGAACAGGAGCACGATGCCTGCGGCGTCGGCCTCGTCGCGGCTATCGACGGCAAGCCGCGGCGCGAAGTCGTCACTGGCGCAATCGATGCGCTGAAATCTGTCTGGCATCGCGGCGCCGTGGACGCCGACGGCAAAACCGGCGACGGCGCAGGCATTCATCTGCAAGTGCCGCAAGATTTCTTCCGCGCGGCGGTGGCGCAGACGGGCCACAAGCTCCGCTCGGGACGCATTGCCGTCGGCCAGATATTCCTGCCGCGCACCGACTATGGCGCACAGGAAACCTGCCGCACGATTGTGGAATCCGAAATCCTGCGCTTCGGTTTTTATCTTTATGGCTGGCGTCAGGTGCCCGTCGATATTTCCATCATCGGCGAGAAGGCCAATGCCACGCGCCCCGAAATCGAGCAGATCATGTTCGATGTCGGCGAGAGCGAAGACATGGAAGCGCTGGACCGCCGCCTCTATCTCTGCCGCCGCCGCATCGAAAAGCGCGTGCGCGAGGCCGCGATTGCGGATTTCTACATCTGCTCGCTCTCCGCGCGCACACTTATCTATAAGGGCATGTTCCTGGCGGAGCAGCTGTCCAATTTCTATCCGGACCTGAAAGACGAGCGCTTTATTTCCGCCTTCGCGATTTTCCATCAGCGTTATTCCACCAACACATTCCCCACTTGGCGGCTCGCGCAGCCCTTCCGCATGCTCGCGCATAATGGCGAGATCAATACGCTGAAGGGCAATATCAACTGGATGAAGAATCACGAGTTCAAGATGGCGTCCGAACTTTTCGGCGAGCATGGCGACGACATCAAACCCATCATCCAGCCGGGCGGATCGGATTCAGCTGCGCTCGATGCCGTGTTCGAAGTGCTGGTGCGCGCGGGCCGCAGCGCACCGCTCGCCAAAACCATTCTCGTGCCCGAAGCATGGTCGAAAAAAGCATCGACGATGCCCGAAGCGCATCGCGCGATGTATTCCTATGCCAATGCGGTGATGGAGCCATGGGACGGGCCCGCCGCACTTGCGGCAACCGACGGGCGATGGGTGATCGCAGGCATGGATCGCAATGGTTTGCGCCCGCAACGCTATGCGCTGACGAAAGACGGTTTGCTGTATGTGGGATCAGAAACCGGTCTTGTGGTGCTCGATGAATCGCGCGTGATCCGCAAGGGCCGCGTGGGGCCCGGCCAGATGATCGCACTCGATTTGCAGGAGGGCCGTTTCTACGAAGACCGCGCAATCAAGGACAAACTCGCGGGCGAATATCCTTACGAGGAATGGACGAAGAAGATCGTCGAGCTGGAACCGATCATCGGCCCCGGCCCCGAGCCGCGCCTGTTCGGCCGCGATGAATTGCGGCGCCGGCAGATGGCGGCCGGGTTCACGATGGAGGATCTGGAACTCATCCTGCATCCGATGGTGGAAGACGGCAAGGAACCGCTGGGTTCGATGGGCGATGATACACCGCTGGCCGTATTGTCGGACAAATACCGGCCGCTGTCGCATTATTTCCGGCAGAATTTCTCGCAGGTGACGAACCCGCCCATCGACCCCTTGCGCGAAGAGCGCGTGATGAGTTTGAAAACGCGCTTCCGCAACCTCGGAAACGTGCTGGCGCAGGATGAAAAGCAGACCGATGTGTTCGTGCTGGAAAGCCCGATCATTTCCACCGGCATGTTTCAGCGACTGAAGGAACATCTGGAAGGCCGCTTCTACGAAATCGATTGCGTGTTCGAGATAGGCCGCGAGGCGGCGTTGCAGGACGCCATCGCGCGCATCCGTGCCGAAGCGGAAGATGCCGTGCGGCAAGGCTACAATCATCTGATCCTCACCGATGAGCGCATCAGCGACGCTTCTGCCGCCATTCCGATGATATTGGCGACGGGTGCGGTGCATTCCCATCTGCTACGGCAGGGATTGCGCAGCTACACCTCCATCAACGTGCGTTCGGCGGAATGTTTCGACACACACTATTTCGCGGTATTGATCGGGGTGGGCGCCACCACGGTGAACGCGTATCTCGCGCAGGAATGCATCGCGGATCGCCAAGTGCGCGGATTATTCGGCAAGCTGACGCTGAACGAATGTGTGCGGCGTTATCTGGATGCGGTGAGCGCAGGCTTGCTGAAGATCATTGCCAAGATGGGAATTGCGGTGATCTCGTCCTATCGCGGGGCCTATAATTTCGAAGCAGTTGGCCTGTCGCGTTCGATGGTGGCCGAGATTTTCCCGGGCATGGCGAGCCGCATTTCCGGCATCGGCATGAACGGCATCGCCGCGAAAGTGGCGCGCCAGCATGCCCGCGCCTTCGACGATGACGTGATCGCGTTGCCGATCGGCGGTTTCTACAAGGCGCGCGCAGGCGGCGAGACGCATGGTCATTCCGCGGCGCTGATTCATCTGCTGCAAAGCGCGGTGTCGAACGATTCCTACGGCACCTACAAGAAATATTCCGAAGGCGTGTGGGCGCAACCCGCCGTTTCGCTGCGTCATCTGATGGCGTTGCGCGAGAGCGCTTCGCCGGTGCCGCTGGAGGAAGTGGAATCCATAACCGAAATCCGCAAGCGTTTCGTCACGCCGGGAATGTCGCTGGGCGCACTGTCGCCCGAAGCGCATGAAGCGCTGACCATCGCGATGAATCGCATCGGCGCGAAATCGGATTCCGGCGAAGGCGGCGAAGATCCCGCGCGCTTCCGCCCCAAGCAGAACGGCGACAATGCGAACTCCGCGATCAAGCAAGTGGCGAGCGGACGCTTCGATGTGACCGCGGAATATCTCAATCAATGCCGCGAACTCGAAATCAAGATCGCGCAAGGTGCGAAGCCCGGCGAAGGCGGGCAATTGCCCGGCTTCAAAGTGACCGAGATGATCGCGAAATTGCGCCACGCCACGCCCGGCGTGATGCTGATCTCGCCGCCGCCGCATCACGATATCTATTCCATCGAGGATCTGGCGCAACTGATTTACGATCTGAAACAGATCAATCCCGAAGCGCGCGTCTGCGTGAAGCTCGTTGCTGCCACCGGCATCGGCACCATCGCGGCAGGCGTCGCCAAGGCGAAAGCGGATGTGATCCTGATTTCCGGTCATAGCGGCGGCACGGGCGCATCGCCGCAAACCTCCATCAAATATGCGGGCGTGCCATGGGAAATGGGGCTGACGGAAGCCAATCAAATCCTCACGCTCAACAATTTGCGCCATCGCGTGACGCTGCGCACCGATGGCGGCATCCGCACGGGACGCGATGTGGTGATGGCCGCGATGATGGGCGCGGAAGAATTCGGGGTGGGTACCGCGGCTCTGATCGCCATGGGCTGCATCATGGTGCGCCAATGCCATTCCAACACCTGCCCGGTTGGCGTTTGCACGCAGGATGAAGCGTTGCGCGCGAAATTCTCCGGCAATGCGGAGAAGGTGGTGAATCTCTTTAGCTTCATTGCAGAGGAAGTGCGCGAGATTCTGGCGTCGCTCGGTTTTCGCAAACTGGAGGACGTGATCGGGCGCACCGATCTGCTCTATCAGAAATCGCGCGGCGCGGAAGAACTGGACGATCTCGATCTTAATGGGCTGCTGGTGCAGGCCGATCCGGGCAATCATGCGCGCTACTCCACGCAAAAGGGTCGCAACGAAGTGCCCGATACGCTGGATGCGCAAATCGAGAAAGATGCGCAAGCGCTGCTGCGCGACGGCGAGAAAATGCAGCTCACTTATAATGTGAGGAACACCATGCGCAGCATCGGTGCGCGGATGTCCTCGCGCATCGTGCGCAAATGGGGCATGAACGGATTGCCGCCGGGGCATCTGACGTTGCGCTTGCGTGGTTCCTGCGGGCAATCGCTGGGCGCATTCGCGGTGCAAGGCATTCGCATCGAAGTGTTTGGCGATGCCAATGATTTCGTTGGCAAGGGATTGTCGGGCGCTACCATCGCACTTCGGCCCATGATGTCGGCGGCGTTCGCGGCCAGCGCCAACACGATTATCGGCAACACAGTTTTGTATGGTGCGACGGCGGGCAAATTGTTTGCTGCGGGTCAGGCGGGCGAGCGTTTCGCCGTGCGCAATTCCGGCGCCACGACGGTGATCGAAGGCTGCGGTTCCAACGCCTGCGAATATATGACGGGCGGCGTGGCCGCGATCATCGGCCAGATCGGCGACAATTTCGCGGCCGGCATGACGGGCGGCATGGCGTTCGTCTATGACGCCGACGGCAAATTCACCGAACATGTGAATCCCGACAGCGTGATCTGGCAGCGCGTGGCGACGCCGCATTGGCAAAGCGTGTTGCGTGAATTGATCGAGGAGCATCGCGTGGAAACCGGTTCCGCGCTCGCCGCACAAATGCTCGCGCAATGGGATGTCGAACTGCCGCGCTTCTGGCAAGTGGTGCCGAAGGAGATGCTCTCGCGCCTGCCTTATCCGCTTGGCGAGGTGCTGGCCGCAGAATGAGCGACTCGCTGTTTTGCCCCCTTGACAGCGCGCCGCTGCATCCCCATCTCCCGATTATCTCTGAAATTGCGTCCTGAGCGAAGCCACCGGCGAAATCCGGCAAGCCTTTGCGCGTGTTTTGGAATCGAAAAGGAACACCACCATGACTATCCATCGGCATTCAGCGACTCGCTGATTACCCCTCGCTCTGCCTGCCCTTCTCTGTGCAGCTTTGGCCCTGTTGCGACGGGGCCGCACATTCGAAGGGCGGAACACGCCGCGCCACATAATATGCGCGCGGGCAGAGGGGACCGGTCTTGAACCGGCTTGCGCCCAAGCGCTACATGATTGCATGAGCGACGAAAAAGTCCGCGATCCCGTTTGCGGGATGATGGTGAGCCCAGAGGCGGCGCGCGCCAAAGGCAATCATGTTCATCATCGGCATACGGATTATTTCTTCTGCAATCCGAAATGTCTGGAGAAGTTCAAAGCGCAGCCGGAGAAATATCTGGCCCCGCCATCGGCGCCCGCTCCAGGTGCGGCGGCAAAAGACATCATCTACACCTGCCCGATGCATCCCGAGATACGGCATGTGGGTCCGGGATCGTGTCCCATCTGCGGCATGGCGCTGGAGCCGCTCGATCCGGCTGCGGCGCATGACGAGACCGAGTATCTCGATATGCGGCGGCGCTTTGCCGTGTCGCTGGCGTTGAGCATTCCGGTTTTTGTGCTGGCGATGGCGGGCGGCGCGGGCGCGTTGGATCGCGTCATCGCACCGATGTTGCGGGAATGGATCGAGTTCGCCTTGTCCGCGCCGGTCGTACTCTGGGCGGCGGCGCCGTTCTTTGTGCGCGGCTGGAAAGGCGCGCTCACGGGACACTCCAATATGTTCACGTTGATCGGGCTCGGCGTGGGTGTGTCGTTTTCCTATAGCGTCATCGCTTTGCTCTTTCCGCAATTCGTGCCGATGGCGTTTCACGGCATGGGTGGCGCGCCGCCGGTCTATTTCGAAGCGGCGTCGGTGATCGTCACATTGGTTCTGCTGGGACAGGTGCTGGAACTTAGCGCACGCGCGCGAACAGGAGCTGCGGTGCGGGCGCTGCTCGATCTTTCACCCAAAACCGTGCGGCGGCGCATAGCGAACGGCACCGAAGACATTCCGCTGGACGATGTGCGCGCCGGCGATGTGCTGATCGTGCGGCCGGGCGAATCCATTCCCACCGACGGCGAAGTGATCGAAGGCCAAAGCGCTGCCGATGAGTCCATGCTCACCGGCGAGGCGATGCCGGTGGAAAAATCGCCGGGCGCTAAAGTCACCGGCGGCACGCTGAACGGCGAAGGCATGCTGGTGATGCGCGCCGAGCGCATCGGCGCCGATACGATGCTGTCGAAGATTGCGGCGCTTGTTGCCGAAGCGCAGCGCAGCCGCGCGCCAACGCAGGCGCTGGCCGATGCGGTTTCGCAATGGTTCGTGCCGTTGGTGGTTTTCATCGCGCTTGCGGCATTCGCTGCCTGGTATGTTTTCGGGCCACAGCCTTCTTTCAACTATGCACTGATTGCGGCGGTTTCGGTTCTTATCATTGCATGCCCCTGTGCGCTCGGTCTGGCGACGCCGATGTCCGTCATGGTGGCAGTGGGCCGCGGCGCGCAGGCCGGTGTGCTGGTGCGCAATGCGGAGTCTCTGGAGCGATTGGCCAGCGCCGATACGCTCGTCATCGACAAAACCGGCACCCTTACCGAGGGCAAGCCTAAACTGATTGCGGTGCGCGCCGTCGCCGGCGTTAGCGAAGACGAAGTGCTGGCGGTCGCGGCCGCACTGGAGTCCACCAGCGCTCATCCGCTTGCCCATGCGATCGAAGTTGCGGCAAAGGAAAAGTCGCTGAAGCTACCTGCCGTTGAACGGTTCGAGAGCGTCACCGGGCAAGGCCTGAAAGGCGAAGTGGATGGCAAGCCTGCTTTCGTGGGGCGCGCGGAATTGCTTTCTGCCAACAATATCGATCCGACGCCGATGAAAGACGCGGCGCAAAAATTGCGCGGCGAAGGTGCGACCGCGATGTTCGTGGCGCGCGACGCAAAGCTACTGGGCATCGTCGCCGCGAAGGATCCTCTGAAGAAAGATGCGGCGGCGTTGCTCAAGGCGCTACGCGATGACGGCCTCGACATCATTCTGGCAACCGGCGATGCGGAAGCGACCGCCCGCGCAATAGCAAAAGAAGCGGCCCTCGAAAATATCGCGGCGGGACAGACGCCGCAGGATAAGGCGAATCTCATCGCCAAACTCCGCGCCGAAGGCAAACGCGTCGCCATGGCGGGCGATGGCGTGAACGATGCACCGGCGCTGGCGGCAGCGGATGTTTCCATCGCGATGGGCACGGGCTCGGATGCGGCCATCGAAGCGGCGGGGCTCACGCTGCTGAAAGGCGATCTGACGGCGCTGTTGCGGGCGCGGCTTCTGGCGCGCGCCGCCGTCGCAAACATGAAGCAGAACCTGTTCTTCGCGTTCGTCTATAACGCCTTGGGCGTTCCCATTGCCGCAGGCGTGCTGTACCCGTTCACGGGATGGCTGCTCTCGCCTATGATTGCGGCCGCCGCCATGAGCTTGAGCTCCGTCTCCGTGATCGCCAACGCCCTGCGCCTGAGAGGTGTGCGCCTTTGATGCGTGCGTGGTTTCTCGCCGCATTCGACAGATGCAAAGCCTTCTTCCATTGGATATGGCGGGGCGATGGTGCGCGCACGCCATGGATAAGGCGGATCGTTGCGATAATCTTTGCATTCCTTGTTCCCATTCCCATCCTTCTCATTCTGCTGTTTCGTTTTCTTCCCATTCCGGCGACACCGCAGATCATCATCGGTTTGCTGAGCGGGGACGATGTCCATTATCGCTGGGTTGGGGCTGATGAGATTTCGCCGTTTCTTGGCCGCGCGGTGATCGGAGCGGAGGATCAGAAATTCTGCTCCCATCACGGCTTCGACTGGCAATCCATCGACAAGGCGATCAAGAAACACGAGCGCCATCCCCGCCGCATATTGCATGGCGCCAGCACGATCAGCCAGCAGACGGCGCGCACCATATTCCTCGTGTCGGCGCGAAGCTGGGTGCGCAAGGGCATGGAGGCTTATCTTACCGTGCTGATCGAGGCCTTATGGCCGAAGAAGCGAATCCTCACTGCCTATCTCAATCTGGTGGATCTGGGCCACGGCTATTTCGGCGCGGAAGCGGCGGCCGAAAATTACTTCCACAAACCGGCAGCCGCACTTTCCACTCACGAGGCCGCACGACTGGCGGCGATCCTGCCCAATCCGGATGGCTGGCGCGCGGTGGCGCCGGGCCCTTACGTCGCCGCGCGGACCGACACGCTGATCTTCCACATGGCTCAGGTAGCACGAGACGGTCTGGATTCCTGCGTGCGATAGCAATCAAGCGTAATGCGCAAGCACACCACGCAGTTCGTCCAGTTGCGGCGGCTTGCTGAGCAGGTGATCGACATTGGCCGGCGCATCGCCATCTGCATTCATGCGGCGCCCCCAGCCTGTGAGCAGAACAACCGGTGTGGACGGCGATATCGCTTTCACCGCGCGCGCCACCTGATTGCCGTCGACATAAGGCATGCCCAGATCGGTGATGACGACCGAGAACGGCAAGCCATTGCTGTGAGCGGTACGGAATGTGTCGATGCCATTCTGGCCGCTATCCGCGATGACGATGACATGACCATCCAGCTCCAGAACGGCCCGCATGGAATCGAGCACGAAGGGATCGTCGTCCACGATCAGAATGCGCAATTGCTGCGGCGCCGGGAGCGAAGGTTGCGCAACAGCGGGTTCCGTCAAAACCGGCGTGCGCGCGAGGAAAGAGAGCCGCACGCTGGTGCCCTCGCCCACCGCGCTTTCGATAGCGATTTCGGCGCTATGTCGCTGCACGATGCCGTAAACCATGGCCATGCCGAGCCCCGTGCCGCGCTCGCCCTTGGTGGTGAAGAACGGTTCGAAGCAGCGCCGCCGCGTGTCTTCATCCATGCCGATTCCCGTGTCGGCGACCTCGACGAAGACATGCTTCGCGCCGGCAATCTCCACTGTTTTCGTAGACAGGGTGAGTGTGCCCCCTTGCGGCATTGCATCAACGGCATTGAAAATGAGATTGGTCAGTGCCTCGCGGATTTCGCTTTCCACGCCCATGACCACGGGCAGATCGGGCGCAAGTTCCGTTTTCAGTTCGATGACGACGCCCTCGCGATGCTGCATGTCGCTCCAGCGCGCGCGCGTAAGATCGATGACTTGCTTGACGAGCTGGTTCAGGTTCAGCGGGGCCAACGTCATTTCCGGCTCGCGCTTGCGGCTGAATTCGCGCATGCGCCCGACCGTGGCGGTGACATCTTCGACGACGCGCTTCACGGTCTCCAGATAGTTGCGCATCTGCGGGCTGAGATTGGTTTCGCGCTCCAGCAGCGATTGCGTGTATAGCGCTACGGGCGACACGGCGTTGTTGATGTCATGGGCAATGCCGCTGGACATCTGCCCCAAGGCACGCAAACGCTCCTGCTGCATCATCTCGCGCAGGCTCGCCAGCATCTTGCCGAATGTCGATACCAGAACACCGATTTCATCGGTGCGCCGCGTGGAAGGCAATTCCACATTGAGATCGCCTTTGGTGACGCGGGAGGCCGCGGTGGCGATTTCGCGGATGGCGTTGGAGATCGTCGCGTTCAACCGCATCGATATGGGCACCGCGATCAGGAGCGATCCGATCACCGCAAGCAACAGCAGGCCGCCAATGCGCACCAGCCGCACGCTCAAAGGATCGACGGTGACGACGAGATAGATGCTACCGACCACGTTTCCAGCCTTGACCACGGGCAGAGATTCCATCAGCCGGGCGTTTTCGAAATGCTGGCCCGCGGGGGAGGCCTTTAGTGGCAGCAACCGGGAGGCCGCGCCCGCGCGCGCGTAACTGGCGAGAAGTGCACCGTTCGCAGCATAAGCGCCGGCTGCTTCAATCTCAGGGTCAGCCTTCAGCGCATTCAGATATTCCTGTGCGGCGGCGACATCGCCGAATACCAGCGGCGCGGTGAGGCTCGCGCCTAGAACTTCGGCCTGAACGGCCACTTCGTGACTTTTCTGGGCTGCATAATTGCGGCTGCTATAGCCGGTGATGATAGCGCCCGCGAGAAGCTCTGCAATCGCGCAAGTCAGAATGGTAACGAGAACCAGTTTCCAGCGGATCGGCAGATCGCTCAACCAATGCATGACACGCCCCGCTAGTTTCTCGGCCTCACGGAAAGTGCGAGACTGAGCAAATGGGAGCTGATGATGATCCCGTTCTGCGCGGCGGCACGGTCGTCGATATTGAAACGCACGCGATTGTTCTGAATCACGAAATCCACGATGCCCGCGGCCTGGCCGCGTCCGGCCGTATCGGTGACGGTGAGCACATTGGTGCCGTTCACCGCAGCGAGCGCCTGATCAATGGGTTGCTCATCCGAGCCGCCGGCATAAAGAATGTCGCAACCGGAATTGCGCGTTACGGTTTTCATACGCCGGATCGTGAGTGGATGTTCGCCGATGTGCTGGCCCTCGACCACCTTGTCGAGCGTGCCGTCAAAAGGATCCTGTCCTGCGACGCACAGAACAACCGGGCTCTGCGGAGTTTCGAATGCCGATTTGGGCCAGTCCACGAAAATGCCGAATTTGGAAAGATAGGCCGCTTTCACCGCATATTCGAGCGATGTGTCCGCAGGCGCCTGAGGTGCAAAAGCCATCGCCACAATCGCCGCCACGCACGCGGTTGCGCGCGCACCAACGCGTTGCGCGTTCTTCAGAACGTCCATTGCGCGCTCACGGTGAAGCTGCGTTCGAATTCCTTGCGCCCCGGTGCGGCATCGAATTCGGCGTGGTGGTCATGAAGAAGATTGAAGCCTGCGAGCGACAATTCAAGATTCTCCATGACATGCCAGCCCAAACGCGCGTCGGCCTCCGTATAGGCGGGCACAGCGGGATTGGGCAGCGCGCCGATGGTGCGCAAGCCTACGTCCAGTTCCATATTATGCGGCAAATCCATGGAAGAGCGCAGCGAGAATTGGTGTTTGGGATCGTTGCCTGCCACAGGAGCGTTGCTGCCGAGCAGCGTGCTGAAGCTGCCCTTCCGGAACTGCAGGGTTTCGTGCTCCAGATTGATTCCGGCCGAAAGCCGCCACCAATCGGCGATGCCATAGGTTCCCCAGAATTCCCCACCGTATGTATGGCCAAACATCTTGTTGCCATAGACCAGTGGAAACAACGTCACGGGCGTGATTTCGTAGCTGCGCAGGTCGTCATAGACATTGTAATAGGCTGACAGCGAGAACGATAAATTCGTCAGCGGCGCGCTGCGATAACCCGCCTCATAGGCCACAAGTTTTTCAGACTGGAAATTTCCACTGCCAAGAACGTGAAAGTTGCCCAGGAATTCGTTCAGATTCCTGTCCCACAGCGCGGGTGCGCGCACTGCGCGCGAAACCGCCGCCCACAGAAGATCGTTGTTCGAGACCTTCCATGAAACGCGCGCGCTCGGCAGCCATTCCGGACTGACAAACGGATCGTCTTCAAATTTGGTGCCGAGGATCAGTTTGAGCGTGTCGGAAAGCGAGATCGTGTCCTGCACGAAAAAGTTGATCAGACTATGCGTGGTTACGGCAGGAAGGAACTGGACGGAAGGCGTGTTGTCGAATTTGTCGTGGAACACGCGATAACCGCCGCCCCAGACGATTTCCTGCGCACCCCATGAAAAACTGTGCTGCGCATCCAGATCGAAGGTGCTGAGGGAATCTCCCAAGCTGCCGGGAATATAAAGCGTATTGTAATCGTAATAGGCCTGCACCTGCAGAGCCGATCCGCCACCCAGCGGCTGGTTCCATCGCACCAGCAGATTGTGCCCGCCGATCACCGCGTCGGGCGGCAGCGTTTGATCTTCCTTGCCCCAGAAAATATCACCCTGCACCGTTACCGAAGCGCTGTCCGGATGCCAGTCGAGACGGAAGCCGCCCTGGAATTTATTCCAGCTATCCTTGGCATCCGATCCGTTCGCCAACACATCGGCGGCACGGTTGGTGCCCGCGCCATAAATGCGGAAAGTCGTGTTCTCGCCGATCTTGCCGCCATGCTGGGCACTCGCCTGAACGTCGATATTGCCCGCGACAACGCTCCCGGAATCACCTTGCGTGTCGGCGGAATTGCGCGTGATGATATTGATAACGCCGTTCACGGCATTGGCGCCCCAAAGTGCGGCGCCCGGCCCGCTGATCACCTCGATGCGGTCGATATCCCGCGGCAGCACGTATTGCAGATCCCAGAACACGCCCGCATAGAGCGGCGTATAGACGGTGCGCCCGTCGATCAGAACCAGCAGCTTGTTTCCGGCCCCGTTGGTGGTGGTCGTGCCGTTGAAGCCCCGCGCCGTGATAGCATAGCCGCTGCCGCTGACCTGCGCCACTTCAAGGTTCGGCGCCAAGCGCAGCATTTCGGGAATGGTCTTGGCGCCCGAGCGGCGGATATCCTCATGGGTGATGACATAGATAGCGGCAGGCGCGTCGCTCAGTGGCTCCGCCGATTTGGACACCGAATAGATTTCGATATTGCCCAGATCCTCGATCGACAGGTCGCGAAGCTTTTCGACCGATTGGGGGGTATCGGCGTCGTCTGCCGATGCGGCCGAAGTATTCAAAATAAAAAACAAAGAAATCAGAGCAAAAGCGGCTATATTCAAATTATACAGAATCCTGCCTGCTTTTAATCGAAATGATTTCATCGCCCGGCCCCGGTCTTGCCAGCGTCACTCGATTGACTTCTTAACGAATCGACGCGACCCCACGATAATTTGTCCTATGAGGCCCTGTCTGTCTACTTTCGGATGTATTATTGCCGGAAAAATACGCCTGCCTGCAAAGCGCTCTAGGAGTGTGCCCCGCCATTCACTAGATTGCGCGCGATGCGCAAATTGATTCAGCTTCTGCTTTCCCCGCCTTCCCGCTTTGCCCGGCTTCTGATCGCCGAGAAGCGGTTGTCCTGCGACTGCACCGCGCCGGAGGATCTGTTCGCGCATCTGCCCGTGTTCACCGATCTGGACGGCACGCGCTGCGAAGGGCTTTGGGCGATCGTGGATCATCTGGAAGGCAATTATCCTGACCATCCCCTAACGCCGGAAGATGGCGCAGCGCGGGCACAGACGCTGCGTCTGCTGGATTGGGCGATGGGTCAGTTTCACGAGACTGTGACGCGCCGGATCGTATACGAAAAAGCCTCGCAGCGTTTCACGGGCACGGCCGCCAAGCGCGCCCCCGACATGGACGTGATCCGCGCCGGGCGCGAGGCGCTGAAAACAGCGCTGACGCAGATTGGTGTAGCGGCAGAACTTCACGGCTATCTCGCAAATCGCGAATGCACGCTGGGCGATCTGGCGGTGGCCGCGCATATTTCGGCGCTGGATTATTTCGGCGAAGTTCCGTGGGCGGAATTTCCCGCCGCCGCCGAATGGTATGTGCGCATGAAATCGCGCCCTGCTTTCCGCACGCTGCTGTCCGACCGCGTGCCCGGCCAGCCGCCGGTATCTCACTATGCCGAACTCGATGCCTGGACCTGATCCGCGCGCCGCGATTGCAGCACGCGCGAAAGCGGAAGGATTCGATGTCGTGCGGTTTGCGCGGGCGGAGTTGCCGCGCGGCGCACAGGAGCACCTCGAAACATTCCTGAGCGATGGCCGTCATGGCGGCATGGAATGGATGGCGCGCAATGCGCAGCGCCGCGGCGATCCCAAAACGCTGTGGCCGGACGCGAAAAGCGTGATCGTGCTGGGCGCGAATTACGGGCCGTCTTACGATCCGCTGGAACATCACGGACATGGCAACATCGGCGTGATTTCTGCCTATGCGCGCGGCGATGATTATCACGATGTGCTGAAAGCAAAACTGAAACGCCTGGGCGGATTCATCGCGGCCGAATTTGGCGGCGATGTGAAAGTGTTCATCGATACCGCACCTGTGATGGAAAAACCGCTGGCGGAAGCCGCGGGCGCGGGCTGGCAGGGCAAGCACACCAATCTCGTTTCGCGCGAATTCGGCTCATGGCTGTTTCTGGGCTCGGTGTTCACCACGCTCGATCTGCCGCCGGACGACGCGGAAGAAGATCATTGCGGCGCGTGCAGCCGATGCCTCGATGTGTGCCCGACCAATGCGTTCACCGCACCTTACGAAATCGATGCGCGGCGATGCATTTCCTATCTCACCATCGAGCACAAGGGACACATCGCGCTTGAATTCCGCAAGGCGATGGCGAACCGCATCTATGGCTGCGACGATTGCCTGGCGGTTTGCCCCTGGAACAAATTCGCCGGCACCGCGCAGGAGGCCCGCTTCCATGCGCGGGATGAATTGATGCAGCCGAAACTTGGGGAACTGGCTCGATTGGATGACACCGCATTCCGCGCGCTGTTTCGCAACTCGCCAATCAAACGCGTGGGCCGCGACCGCTTCATCCGCAACGTGCTGATCGCCATCGGCAATTCCGGCGATGCAGCCTTAGCGCCAGAAGCGCAGAGCTTGCTCGGCGATCCCTCGCCGCTCGTGCGCGCGATGGCGGTATGGGCGCTGTCGCGGTTGTTAGGCGAGAAAAATTTTGCAGCGCTTGCGGAAGTGCGCGGGAGATCGGAAACCGATTTCGATGTGCAGCGCGAATGGTCTACGGCTTCGCAATCGCCGGCAATGTAGCATCCATCTCCGCGATGCGTTTGCGGGCGGCTTCGGCGGCGGCGCTGCGCGGAGAATTGTCGAGCACCGCCTGCCAATCGGCACGGGCGCCGGTTTTATCGCCCGCTTCCAGTTTCATGTTGCCGCGCTCCATCAGCGCTTCGGCATAATTGGGCTTTAGCCGCAACGCCGCATCGATATCGGCGCGAGCGTCGTCCTTACGGCCGAGCGCGTGACGCGCACTGGCGCGCAGCACGAAGATTTCCGGATTGCTTCCGTCGCGCACCAGCGCCAGCGAAAGATCGGCTTCGGCGCCCGTCCAGTTCTGCCGCATGGCGCGGGCGCGGGCGCGATCCGTCAGCAGATAGGGATCGTTCGCCACCAGCGAAAGACCGGCGGTGAAGGATTGCTCCGCATCGATGGCGCGGCCCGCGAGCAGCCACGCATTGCCCGCCTGATCGAATAGCGCGCCGCGGTTCACCGCATCGCCATTGGCGATATCGTGCGCCAGCAGGTTCAGCAGCACGGCGGCTTCCGCATAACGCTTCAATCCGATGAGCGCCACGGAGGCGCAATGCGAAGCGGCACTGCCGCCCTTGCCGTTGCGCCATTCGAGTGCGGCGCCATAGGCGGCTTCCGGTTTTTGCTTTGCCATCGCAAGGCAGCGGTCATAGCGATCCGCGCCCGGCAGCGATGGATCGTCCAGCACGAACTCGTCCGCCAATGCGGGCGCAGCAAGAAAGATCAGAGCGATCGGCAGATATTTTCGCATGGCGTAAGGAACCCCTCTCGCATGGCGAAAGCAAGGCCGTGAAATCTATTTAATATGATCCAGCAGATTTTCCAGTGCCCGCACCATGCGCGTCAGATCGTGCGGCGTGGAGAGCCGGTGATCGCCGTTCTTTATCAGGGTGAGCGTCGCATCGCCCTCGATGCGCTCAATGGTTTTGACAGCGTGCATCCATGGCACGTCCGGGTCCAGCATGCCCTGCAGGATGCGCACCGGAAAATCGAACTTCAGCGGCGCATCTAGAATGAGGTTCCGGCGACCATCCTCAATCAGCGCGCGCGTAATGGGATAAGGCGCTTCATATTGCGAGGGGCGCTGCCATTCGCCCTTTTCCATGATCTCGCGCTGAACCTCCGGCGGCAAGCGCGACCACATCAGCGCCTCGGTGAAATCGGCGGCCGGCGCGATCAGCAGCATGCCTGCAATGCGCTCGGGCCTCGCGCGCGCCAGCAGCAGCGAAATCCAGCCGCCCATACTGGAGCCGACGAGGATTTGCGGGCCTTCGGTGAGGCGGTCCAGCACGGCGATGGCATCGTCACGCCAGCGCGAGATCGTGCCCTGCCGGAAATCGCCGGAGGATTGGCCGTGGCCGAAATAATCGAAGCGCAGGAAGGCGCGCCCGGTACGCGCGGCCCAATCGTCCAGCGCCGCGGCCTTGGTGCCCGTCATGTCCGACTTGAAGCCGCCCAGCCAGATCACGCCGGGAGACTTCCCGCCGCGCGCCAAATAGGCGATGGTTTCGCCGTCTTCCCGTTCAAACTTCATGTCCGGCACCCGTGAATTCATCCAACCATAATGACAGCGTTGCCGCGCGGCCAGCCATTCTGCAGCTTGTGCCATCGCTCGATGCGGGCGGGGCCGAGCGCACGGCAATCGACGTGGCCGCCGCCCTGGTCGGCGAAGGCTATGCGGCGCTGGTGGCCTCCGAAGGCGGGCGCATGGTGCCCGAATTGCTGGCGGCGGGCGGCGAGTTGATCGAACTTCCCATGGCCAGCAAATCGCCGGTGACGATGATCGCCAATGCGCGGGCGTTGTGCCAGATAATCCGTACACGGAATGTAAAACTGGTTCATGCCCGTTCGCGCGCGCCGGCCTGGAGCGGGCTTTGGGCCGCGCGCCGGACAGGCGTGCCGTTCGTCACCACCTATCATGGCATCTACAACGCCTCGAATGCGCTGAAGCGTTTCTACAATTCCGGTATGGTGCGGGGACGCGCGGTGATCGCCAATTCGCAATGGACTGCGGCGCATATCGCGCGCGAGTATAAAATCGCGCCGGAGGACATCACCGTCATTCACCGCGGCGTGGACCTCGCGAAATTCGATCCCGCGAATGTATCGCTGGAGCGCGTCGCGCAATTGCGCGCGCAATGGGGCGTTGGCGAAAACGATCTCGTCATCCTGCTTCCCGGCCGCCTCACGCGCTGGAAAGGCCAATTGGTGCTGATCGAAGCACTGTCAAAACTGAAACCGGCGAACACGCGCACGATATTGGCGGGCGATGCGCAGGGCCGCGATGCCTATGAATCCGAATTGCGCAATGCAATTGCGGTGGCAGGATTGAATGTGTTCATCGCGGGCCATGTAAGCGACATGGCGGCGGCTTATCTCGTTGCAGACATCGTCGTTTCCGCGTCCACCGATCCCGAAGCATTCGGGCGCGTGGCCGCGGAAGCAGGCGCCATGAGCCGCCCCGTCATCGCCACCGATCATGGCGGCGCGCGCGAGACGATTCTGCGCGGCGCTTCCGGAGAGCTTGTTACACCGGGCGATGCGGATGCTTTGGCGCGCGCGCTGGAACGCATGATCGCCGCCGGGCCGCAAACCCGCGCCGCCATGGGCGCTGCCGCACGCGTACACATAGCCGAGAATTTCACGCGCGAGCGCATGTGCACCGATACGCTCGCGCTTTACCGCCGCCTGATTGCGGAAAAAGAAGCACTTCGCTAGGGTTTGACGCCGATGGAGGGATTTATGCGGATCGGATTGAACGCCATCTTTGCCATTGTGCTTTCGCTATTCTGGAGTTTCGCCGCGCAGGCGCAGGCCGTTCCCGATCGCGCGCCCACCGCAACCATCGACGTGCACACCCTGCCCGCTATCGGCACGGTGAATTTCGATGTCGAAAAAGCCACCAACGCCTATCTCGCGCAAGTCACCGGCGAGGCGCGATCCAAATCGGATGCCTATTTCGAAGGCGGTTATCTGCTGCTGTTCCTGGATGCACTCTATGCGCTGCTGATATCGGCGCTGCTTTTGTGGCTGCGCATTTCTTTCGAAATGCGCCGCTATGCCGAAAGCATCACGCGCTCGCGCTTCTGGCAGGCGCCTATCTATGTGGCGATGTATGTCGTCATCACGACGGTTGCAACTTTTCCGCTGACGCTTTACGAAAGCTTCTTCCGTGAGCACGCCTACGGACTTTCCAACCAGAATTTTCTGCAATGGCTGGGCGATTTCGGAATCGGTTTCGCCGTCAATTTCATCGAGACAACGATTGCCCTGACGATCCTCTATGCCGTGGTGCGCGCGAGCAGGCGCACATGGTGGCTGTGGAGCACGCTGGTGGCCGTGATTTTCCTGGCGCTCTCCTTCATCGTATCGCCCGTGCTGATCGATCCGCTGTTCAATCATTATTATTCGCTGAAGGAAGGTCCGGTCAAAAACCAGATCCTGTCACTGGCGCGCGCCAACGGCATTCCTGCGACGAATGTTTATGAGTTCGATGCCTCGCGGCAATCCAAGCGCATCTCGGCGAATGTTTCCGGCTTCATGGGCACCACGCGCATCTCGCTCAACGACAACCTCATGAACCGCAGCACGCCGCGGGAGATTCAGGCAGTGCTCGGGCATGAGATGGGCCATTACGTGCTCGATCATTCCGTAATCCTGCTGACATGGCTTGGGCTTATGTATTTTCTGGGCTTTGTCTTCGTGAACTGGGGCTTCGGCCTGCTCGCCAATCTGTTCGGCGGTATCTGGAATGTGCGCAGTATCGACGATCCGGCGGGATTGCCCGCCGTGATAGCGTTGGTCACTATTTTCATGCTGCTCTCGACGCCGGTATTCAACACCATTATCCGCACCACGGAAGCGCAGGCCGATATTTTCGGCTTGAACGCCGCGCGCCAGCCCGATGCGTTCGCGACCGTTACGCTGAAGCTTTCGGAATATCGTAAGCTCGATCCTTCGCCGCTCGAGGAATTCGTGTTCTACGATCATCCGTCCGGGCGCACGCGCATTTTCACGGCGATGCGCTGGAAGGCCGAACACATCCACGATCCGGATATCCAGTTGGAGCCTGTTTCACCGCAGTGAAGCAAGCACCGCCAGTAGCGGATCGTCGTTCTGGAAAACATAATCCACTTCCTGCGCGGTGACATCGCTTCCCTGCGCGCGCAAAATGGCGATGGCATTCATCAATTCACCGCGCGGGCAAAGGATGGAGTATTCGCCTTCCCCGCTTGCGGGCCGCGAGAGAATTTTGGCCGACGCATCTTTCGTCACCGATGCGATAATTTTTTCCGCATCGCCATTGAGCTTTGCGCGCAACACGAGCGATGCCTTGGCGCGTTCGCGCGCGGCAAGGCGGGAGAGCAGCATCTCCGCGGTTTTGCGCGCGGACTCCGACCATTGCGCGGTGAGGCTGGCCGCAAGCTGCGCCTGACTTTGCAGGATCACGCCATCGTCCAGCACCTTCAATCCATTCGCCGCCAGCGTCGCGCCGGTGCTAGTGATATCGACAATCGCTTCCGCAGCGCCCGATGACGGCGCGCCTTCGGTGGCGCCGGCGCTTTCCACGATGCGGTAATCGGCGATGCCGGCCTTCGCAAAGAATGCACGCGTGAGCGTGACATATTTCGTGGCGACGCGCAGGCGGCGGCGATGGCGCTGATAGAATGCGGCGCAAACATCGTCCAAATCCGCCATCGTGGCGACGTCGATCCAGGCTTGCGGCACCGCTACCACGACGTCGGCGTGGCCGAAGCCCAGTTTCTTGATAAGCGTGACGCGGCCATCGAGCGTGACGGATTCTTCGCGGATCAAATCTTCGCCGGTGACGCCCAGATGCACGTCGCCGTTGAGCAATGCCGCGGCGATTTCGGATGCCGACAGCAGCATCACATCAACATCGGGGAAGCCAGCGAGCGTGGCGCGATAGCCGCGCGCACCGGCAGCCTTCTTCATCGCCAATCCGGCATCGGCGAAATAATCCTGCACCTGCTCCTGCAGGCGGCCCTTGGAGGGAATTGCGAGTGTGAGAGCGGCGCTCATTTTGCACCTGTTTGCGCGTTGCGCGCGGCCAGCACACGTTCGGTGCGGATGGCGTAGCCGATGGCGGGGATTGCGCGTTTGGCGCCAAGATTTTCCAGCAGCGTGTCGTAGCGCCCGCCGCCTGCGATTTGCACTGCGCCTTCGGCATCGCGCGACCACAGCTCGAACACGAAGCCCGTGTAATATTCCATGTTGCGGCCGAAGCGGGCGGCGAAGCTGATGCGGTCCGCGTCAATGCCCAACGATTTCAGCGTGGCGAGACGGGCGGCCATCGCGGCGAGCGGGGCTTCGAGTTTTACGCTTGCCGATTTCGTCAGCGTACGGATTTCTTCGAGTGCTGCGGCCGCGGGGCCAGAGATCGCCAGCAATTGGGAGAGCAGTTTCGCCATTTTCGGATCGAAGCGCAGGGCTGCATCGGCCGCTTGTTCCATCAGGCGGTCGATGATTTCCTCGCGCGTGCGGGCACCTTGCGGGCCTGCGCCGAAGAGATCCATCAGGCCTTCGAAAGCGGAGCGCGCTTCGGCATCGCCGAGCGTGCCCAGATGCGCGAGCAGGCGCTGCGCGTCGCTGGCGCTGCCTTGCGACATGCGTTGCAGCAGCGCTTCGAAATAGCCTGCGCGCCAGAAATGGCGCTTCAGGCGCCCGCGCCATTGCGGGGGAATGTCGAGCGCGTCCACGAAGGCGGAAAAGAGCCCGAGATCGCCGACCTTCATCGTGAAGCCGGTGAGGCCTGCTGCGGCCATTGTCTCCACCGCGAGCGTGAGGATTTCGGTTTCGGCGGCGGCGCGATCTTCCGCGCCGAGCAACTCCACGCCTGCCTGATAGAATTGCGTCGGGCGTTCGGGCTCGGCGGGCTGATGGCGGAACACGAGGCCGTTGTAATAAAGCCGCGCGGGCACCTTGCCGCCCTCGCCGACATACATTTTGCAGATCGGGATCGTGAGATCGGGGCGCAGGCACAATTCATTGCCGGAAGGATCGGTGAAGGCGAAGGTGCGGCGGCGGATTTCTTCGCCGGAGCGGTCGAGGAAGATGTCGGCCGGTTGCAGCACCGACGGTTCGGCGCGCGTGTAATTGTGCTTGGCGAACACGCCGGTGAGCGCGACGGCCTGTGCGTCCAGCGCGGCGATTTGTTTGGAATCGTAATTCGGGAACGCGGTCATGATGCGACTCCGGCCAGCATGGCGCGCACTTCCTTCACAAGATCGCCGCGCTTCACTGAAATCTGCGCCGGGCGGTCTTTCACCCAGTCCGCACGGCTTTCAATGTTCTTCGCGAGTTCGGCGCCGAGTGCGAGATTCTTCAAAACCACCTCGCCTTTAGCCAATTCGTCCGAACCTTCGATGACAGCAATGGAGGCACCCCGCTTGTCGGCATATTTGAGCTGGTCGCCGAATTTCTTGGTGCCGACATATGCCTCCGCGCGTACGCCCGCACTGCGAAGCTCGCGCGCCATTTCGAAGCTGCGCGACACGTCGTCAATCGCGAGGATGACGACCAGCGGCTGCAACTCGCCGCCCGCGATGCCGCGCTGTATGAGTGCGGACATCAAACGGCTGACGCCGATGGAAACGCCGGTTGCCGGAACCTGCTGGCCGGTGAAGCGCGCGACGAGATCATCATAACGTCCGCCGCCTGCGACGGAGCCGAAGATGACTTCCGCGCCGGTGTCATTTTTCACGGGGAATGTCAGTTGGGCTTCAAAGACGGGGCCGGTGTAGTAGTCGAGCCCGCGGATGACGCTTCCGTCAAACGAAATTGGGACAAGCGTACTCAGCGGACGCGATACCAATCGACAAATTTCTTCGATCTCATCGAACCCTTGTTTTCCAACTTCGCTATCTCCGACTAGCGCATTTAGACTCTCACGAAATGCACCAAATGATGACGCGGCAACTTGAGTTTGTGAAACGAATGAAATGATCCGGTCAACCTGCAATGGCTCCAGTTCCGCACCTCGCGTGAAATCACCAGATTCATCTTTGCGGCCTGACCCTAGTAAATCTCTCACGCCGCCAGCGCCGAGGCGATCAAATTTGTCAATTGCTCGAAGCACACGTCCGCGCCGCTCACTATCTTCTAAACTAATTCCAGCCGCCTCAAGCACTCCATCAAGAACTTTGCGATTGTTCAATTTAATGACGCACTCATTCTGATTCAGCCCAAGCACGGTCAGCGTATCCGCGAGCATCATCAGCAATTCAGCATCCGCCGCCGGAGAATTGCTTCCCACCGTATCCGCATCGAATTGCGTGAATTCGCGGTAGCGTCCCGGGCCCGGTTTCTCGTTGCGCCATACGCTACCCACCTGGTAGCGGCGGAAAGGCTTTGGCAGGTTCTGGAAGTTTTCGGCTACGTAGCGGGCGAGCGGCGCGGTCAGATCGTAGCGCAGCGAGAGCCACTGATCATCGTCGTCCTTGAGAGAGAACACGCCTTCGTTGGGGCGGTCGAGATCGGGCAGGAATTTGCCGAGCGCGTCGGTGTATTCGAAGGCCGGGGTTTCGAGCGGGGAGAAGCCATAGGATTCATAAACGCGCCGGATGGTGTCCAGCGCAGCGCGCTCAGCCGCGATCTCGCCAGCCGTCCGGTCGCGGAAGCCGCGCGGCAGCCGCGCCTTGGGGCGGGATGGTTTTTCCTTGCTCATGGGCCGGGTCGCTCATTGTGGGGCGCTTCTTAAAGGCTGCCTTCGCCCGCGGCAAGAAAGGATTCCTGCCACGGTTGAAATAATATTGCAGGCGGGGGTGGTTGCATACCCCTCCTGCATCGAACTTGGTGGACTACCTGGGTCCCCTTCCCTCGCACCACGCGCGGTTCGCGCGTGGTGCTCGCCGGGGATGACAGGGGAGCTAGTGCGGCGCGGGTTTGGCCTTCGACATCGCGTAAAGCTGCTGGGCCGATTGCAGCGTGTAGGCGCGGATGGCGGCGACGTCGTCCTTGTTCAGGATATCGGCGAAGGAGGCCATGCCGTTGTCCTGCAGCGCGCCGCCCAGAACGATGTCGTCATAGGAATTCCAGATTTCCGGGCGCGACATACGCAAATCCGGCACCTCACGCGAGGAAGCGGCGAGCACGCCATGGCAGACCGCGCAATTGCGGTTGAAGATGTCCATGCCTTTGGCGGCCAGCGCGGGATCGATTTTTTCCTGCGGCGGCTCAGCCATGGCGGCGGGAGCTTCGGTGACGATGGCTTTCACATCTTTGTAGCCGCCGATCTTGAACGCGAAGATGCGGCCCTGATTGTTGCCGTTCTTCATGACGGGGGTGTTGGTGTCGCCGGTGGCGCCCAATCCACCCGAGCCGCCGAAGGCTGCGGCGATGGCCACATATTGTTCGCCGTCCACCGTGTAGGTGATCGCGGGCGCCGTCATCGCGGTTTTGAGGTCCATCGACCAGAGCTTTGCGCCGGTCTTGGCGTCGTAGGCTGCGAAGATTCCATCCGAGCCGCCGGCGAAAACGAGTCCGCCCGCGGTCGTCAGCATGCCGCTGTTCCAGCCGCCGCTCATCGGCACCTGCCACACCATTTTTTGCGCGACGGGATCCCACGCTCTGATCCAGCCCTTCGCGGGCGGCGGCGGGTGGCCCGCCATCACCGCGCTCAGCACAATTTGGCCAAGCTGCGTGAAATCGCTCGCGTTCCATGCGCCGGGTTTGTAGGCGAGATCTTTTTGCTGCGCGTAGATGAAATTGCCGTCGATCACCGGAATATAAACAAGCCCGGTTTGCGGATTGAACGCCATGGGCTGCCAATTATGCGCGCCGATGGGGCCGGGAATCTGCGCGGAGAAATTCTTGCCGTAGCGCGCGGTGGGATTTTCGATCGGGCGACCAGTCGCCATGTCCACACCGCTCGCCCATGAGATCGTCGTGTAGGGTTTGGCAGAGATCAGCTTTCCCGTTTCGCGGTCGATCACATAGAAGAAGCCGTTCTTCGGCGCCTGCATGATGACCTTGCGCTTGGCGCCGTCGATGGTGAGATCGGCGAGGATCAAGTGTTGCGTGGCGGTGTAATCCCAATCGTCGCCGGGCGTGGTTTGGTAATACCAGACCATCTCGCCCGTATCGGGGCGCAGCGCCACGATGGAGGAGAGATAGAGATTGTCGCCGCCGCCGGGCGAACGCAGATTGCGATTCCACGACGCGCCATTTCCCGTGCCGACATAGAGAAGATCGAGTGCTGGATCATAGGCCATCGAATCCCATGGCGTGCCGCCGCCGCCCTGCTCCCACCATTTGTTCTGAGTTCCGCCGGTGGACCATGTCTTCATCGCGGCTGCCATCGCCGCATCTTCCGGCGGCTGCGCCGGATCGCCGGGCACGACATAGAAGCGCCAGACCTGACGGCCGGTGTCGGCGTCATAGGCGGTGAGATAGCCGCGCACGCCATATTCAGCACCACCATTGCCGATGAGCACGAGACCTTTCACCACGCGCGGCGCGCCGGTAATCGTGTAGGGGCGGCTGCGATCGATGGTGTTGATGTCCCAGATGGGTTTGCCGGTTGCGGCATCGAGTTTCACGAGGCGTCCGTCAAGCGTGCCGACATAGACCGCACCCTTCCACAGCGCCACGCCGCGATTGACGACATCGCAGCACGCATAGCGTCCCCAGCGGCCGGGCACTTGCGGATCATAGGCCCAGATCTGCTTGCCGGTTTTCGCATCCAGTGCCCACACCTTGCTCCACGAGCCGGTGACATACATCACGCCATTGGCGACGAGCGGCGTGGATTCAAGGCCACGCACGGTTTGGGTGCGGAATTCCCAGGCGACGCCGAGATCCTTCACATTGTTTTTGTTGATCGCACCGAGCGGCGAAAATCGCGTCTCCGAATAATTGCGGCCATGGGTGAGCCAATCGCCCGGCGTCTTGTCGGCGTCGATGATCCGCTGGCCATCGACGGCAGATGTCGTGGCGGGGCTTGCGCTCGCGGCCGGTTGCGGTTGCGGATGCAACGCCAGCCAGACCGGCGCGAGAAGCAGGATGGCGACGACGGCAACGGCCTCAATAAGGCCGACGACACGAGAATTCATGGGCATTCCCCGTTATGTTGTTGCTTGGCCGGTCTGAAGCCGGCATTTGGTGCGAGGTTAGAGAGCCCCGGGGCTTCCGACAAGTTATCAGGAGGATTGGCATTGGTGGCCTGTTACGGCGTATGCCTGGCCAAATTCAATAATCAATTCAGGGAGTTATTCTCGTTCTGCCGTAGATGAACGAAGTTCTGTGTTCCAGATCTCGGCCGATTATCCGCAATCCAAATCAAATAGAGAACGTCGAAGGGACATGATCTCTGGCAATTGCTGCAGCGCCAGAATGGGACATTACGAAATTGTATTCCGGCATCACATTCGCTTCATGTCTTTTGACGGGGAAACTTGCGGGCGTTAGCGTCTTCGACCGCGCATTCTCGCGGGCGTGGAGGTTAAATTGGCCGTTCTCACAGCATTGCAACCGATCGATCTGTTTGGCTTCGCCGTGGGCAATGTCGAAAACGGCACCGTTCAATCGCACAGCACCACCAGTTTCGTCGTCAAGAATCCCGACACCGATGACAGCACGCTGGATTCCGACGACACGCTGGTTGCATTCACCGGAACCAATTTCGGCAATTTCGACACCAAAGGCATTCCGCATAGCGGGACGATCACCCAGATCCAGACGCAAGATTTCATGTTTCACGCGACCACGACATTGTCGGGGCTGAACCTCGCGGTTTCGGATTTTCTCAATTTCGTCAGCACGAACAACGTCGCCGGGCTGGAAGCAGCGGTTCTCGCTGGCGACGATACCTTCAACGATTCTACGGGCGCGGATAATTTCTCCGGCCTAGGCGGCAACGACACCTTCAACCTGACGAATGGCGGCAACGACATCGCGGCGGGCGGCGACGGCAATGATACTTTCAATTTCGCCGGTGCTTTCACGGCGCTGGATCAGGTGGATGGCGGCACCGGCACCGATACGCTGACGCTGAACGGCGATTATTCGGCAGGCGTAACGCTGACCGCCACCACGATGGTCAATGTGGAAACCATCACGGTAGCGGCCGGCCACAGCTACAAGCTGATAACCAACGACGCCAATGTGGCGTCCGGTCAGACGCTGACGGTGGATGCTTCGGCGCTGGGGGCGAGTAACACGCTGACATTCGATGGTTCGGCGGAAACCAATGGCCAGTTCGTTCTTACAGGGGGCGCCGGTAACGACGCGCTCACGGGCGGCGCCGGCGCGGACACATTTAATCTCGGTTCGGGCGGCAACGACACCGCCAGCGGCGGCAATGGCAACGATATTTTCAACATGGGTGCCGCCTTCACCGCTGCCGACCAGATCGATGGCGGCGCGGGAACAGACACGCTGTCGCTGAACGGCGATTATTCCGCCGGCGTCACGCTGACCGCCACTACGATGGTCAATGTCGAGAGCCTCAGCCTCGCCGCCGGTCACAGCTACAAGCTGACGACCAACGATGCCAATGTCGCGTCCGGCCAGACCTTGACGGTGGATGGAACCGCGTTGGGTGCCAGCGATGCGCTCACATTCAATGGCGCGGCGGAGACCAACGGTAATTTCATAATCAATGGCGGCGCAGGCAACGACACCCTGACCGGCGGCGCGGGAAATGACGTGATC
The DNA here is from genome assembly GCA_035944195.1 of Rhizomicrobium sp. Classification (GTDB taxonomy): domain Bacteria; phylum Pseudomonadota; class Alphaproteobacteria; order Micropepsales; family Micropepsaceae; genus Rhizomicrobium. The sequence goes on from DASZBL010000018.1 coordinate 106,424, forward strand.
AATGGTGGCGCGGGAACCGATACCTTTGTTCTTACGGCAGGCGGCAACGATATTGTCACCGGCGGTAGCGGCACCAATACATTCACATTCGGCGCCGCTTTCACCGCAGCGGATCAAGTGGATGGCGGCGGTGGCACGGACACGCTGTCGCTGAACGGCGACTATTCCGCGGGCGTCACGCTCGCTGCCACCACGATGGTCAATGTTGAAAGCATCAGCGTCGCGGCGGGGCACAGCTACAAGCTGACGACCAATGACGCCAATGTGGCATCCGGTCAGACGCTGACGGTGAATGGAGCCTCGCTCGGGGCCACCGATGTGCTGACCTTCAACGGGGCAGCCGAGACCAACGGTACTTTCACGATCACCGGCGGGGCCGGCAATGACGTGCTCACGGGCGGCGCGGGCATTGACACATTCAATCTCGGTTCGGGCGGCAACGACATCGTTTCCGGCGGTGGCGGCAACGACACGTTTAATTTCAATGGCGCCTTCACATCTACCGATCAAGTGGATGGCGGAGCGGGGGCAGACAAGCTGTCGCTAAACGGCGACTATTCCACCGGCGTCACGCTCGCTGCCACCACGATGGTGAATGTTGAAACCATCAGCCTCACGGCGGGGCACAGCTACAAACTGACGACCAATGACGCCAATGTGGCATCCGGCCAGACGCTGACGGTGAATGGAACCTCGCTCGGGGCCACCGATGTGCTGACTTTCAGCGGTACGGCCGAGACCAACGGCAAGTTCGCGATCACCGGCGGCGCGGGCAATGATGTGCTCACGGGCGGCGCCGGCGCCGATACGTTCAATCTTTATCAAGGCGGCAACGACATCGCTTCAGGCGGTGCCGGCAACGACAAATTCTCTTTCAACGGTGCTTTCACATCCGCCGATCAGGTGGATGGCGGAGCGGGAACGGACACGCTGGCATTGAACGGCGACTATTCCGCCGGTGTCACACTTGCCGCCGCTACAATGGTCAACATCGAGACCATCAGCCTGACGGCGGGGCACAGTTACAAGCTGACGACCAACGACGCCAATGTGGCGTCCGGCCAGACGTTGACGGTGAACGGTTCGACCTTGGGTGCAGCCGATGTGCTGACCTTCAACGGTGCGGCCGAGATCAACGGCAAGTTCGCGATCACCGGCGGCGCGGGCAATGATGTGCTGACCGGCGGGGCCAGTACCGACACGTTCAATCTCGGTTCGGGCGGCAATGACATCGCCTCCGGCGGCGGCGGCAATGACACGTTTTCCTTCAACGGCGCTTTCACGTCGGCCGATCAGGTGGATGGCGGTACGGGAGCGGACACGCTGTCATTGAACGGCGATTATTCCGCCGGTGTCACGCTCGCCGCCTCTACAATGGTCAATGTCGAGACCATCAGCCTGACGGCCGGACACAGCTACAATCTGACAACCAATGACGCCAATGTCGGCGCCGGTCAGGTTTTGACGGTGAACGCCACGGCGCTGGGCGCGAGCAATATTTTGACGTTCAACGGCGCGGCCGAGACCAACGGAATATTCACGATCATCGGTGGCGCGGGAAACGATGTGCTCACGGGCGGCGCGGGCAACGATACGTTCAAGCTCTATCAGGGCGGCAATGACATCGCATCCAGTGGCGGCGGCAATGATTCATTCGTCTTCAACGGCGCCTTCACATCTGCGGATCAGCTTGACGGAGGTGCCGGATCAGACACGGTGACGCTGAATGGCGACTATTCTGCCGGCGTCACACTTGCGGCCACCACCATGGTCAATGTCGAGACCATCAGCCTGACCGCCGGTCACAGCTACAAGCTGACAACCAACGATGCCAATGTGGCGTCCGGCCAGACGCTGACGGTGAACGGTTCGACCTTGGGTGCAGCCGATGTGCTGACCTTCAACGGTGCGGCCGAGATCAACGGCAAGTTCACTATCACCGGCGGCGCGGGCAATGATGTGCTCACGGGGGGAGCCGGCAATGACGTGATCACCGGCGGTGCAGGAAACAATATGCTGAAAGGTGGCGGCGGCGCGGACACGATCACGGCAGGCAGTGGCGCCGATGTTTTCGTCTATTCGGCCGTATCGGACTCGACAGGAGTAAACCACGACATCGTCAAAGGCTTCGACGCCAGCGCGGACAAATTCGATCTCACCTTCGCCGTCACCGGAATCGGTGCGGCGATTTCGAGCGGGACGCTCAGCACCTCCACCTTCGATGCCAATCTGGCTTCGGCTGTCGATGCCGCGCATCTGGCCGCGAACCATGCGGTTCTGTTCACGCCCAATGCGGGAGGTTTTTCGGGCCACACCTTCCTGGTCGTCGATGCCAATGGCACGGCCGGCTATCAGGCCGGTCAGGACCTCGTATTCGACATCACTGGCGCCACAAATCTGGCGAGTTTGAGCACAACGGATTTCATTTGAATCCGTGATGGATATTCAACAGGGCGCGCGATTATGAATGGCTCTTCGTCTCACCGCCGGTTTGCTCAAGCGGCATTTGCGGCCTTCCTGATTTTTGCCTTGCCAGGCACCGCGCTCGCGGCGTCCGCACCCGATTGCGACTGGAATCTCGATGGCGTTAAGCAAATCGCCAATACGCAGCAGTTTCGCGGCAAAGTGCTGTATGTTGATTTCTGGGCGTCGTGGTGCGCGCCCTGCGTGCTGTCGTTTCCATTCATGAATCAGTTGCAGTCTGCGCTCGGCGGCCAAGGCCTGCAGGTGTTGGCCGTCAACATGGATGCGAGGTCAGAGGACGAGCAGCGTTTCCTCGCCGCCCACCCTGCCCGTTTCGATGTGGCCAGCGGCGAAAATGCGCAATGCGCCAAGAATTTTGGCGTGGCTGCCATGCCCTCGTCCTTTATCGTGGACCGCGCCGGCACGATCCGCTTCGTTCATCGTGGGTTCAGGCCGGATGATGCAGGACAATTGCGGACAGAAGTGCAGCAATTGCTTGCGAACAAGCTGGCGCAGTAGCGTCTCGGACGACGGGGGAACTTCATGAACAGGACGACGGGGCTTTTGCTGGCGCTGGTATTCGCTGCAAATGCGGGTGGCTGCGCCGATGTGCAGCCATGGGAACGCGGCGATCTCGCCAAGCCGCAGATGGCGCTAAACCCCAATCCCACCAACAGCGCGATGCGCACGCACGCCTATGTCAGCCGCGAGGCCGCGTCCGGCGGCGATTCGGCAGAGGGCGGCGGCTGTGGCTGCAACTGAATCGAAATCCCGCCGCGGCGCGCTGCGTGCGCTGACCGCTGCAGCACTCGCATTGCCGGGACTGGTCAGCCATGCCCGCGCGGATGGCGACGAATTCAGCTTCGAGTTTCGCCACTATGAAGAAGGCAAGCGCGATCTCGCCGAGCAGACCTACAAGGATTTGAATCTGAGACCGATCACGGTGGACAGCGCCGCGGCCAGCATGCGCGGCGAAATCGTCGACCGGGTGAAATTCGATCTCAATTTCACGCAGGACACATGGTCGGGCGCCACCCCCGTCGTCACCGTGCCGGTTGCGGCAATCTCCGATCAATTGTTTTCGGGCGCATCGAGCCCCGTCTCCTATTCTGCCGACTCCAAGGGCAAACCCGTCGACGTCAACTGGAATACATTCAACGGCCGCACCGTGAAATACACCAAGGACCCGCGGCTGGTGCATGTGATGGCGTCCGCCTCGCCCGAAACCCGCAGGCAGGCCGATTTCGGGCTCGGTTACGAATGGGATGAAATCACGCTCGGGCTGGGCGGCGGCATCTCCGAGGAGCATGATTATCACTCGCGCTTCGTGAATCTCGCCGGAACCTGGGACCTCGATCGCAAGCTCACCGTGCTGAGCTGGGGTGCCAGCTACACGCACAGCGACATCGACGCGTCGCTGGCGGCGAACGCGGCCGCCGATTGGGGCGCCTATCTCAACCAGATCCATGACAAGAAAGGCGTAGCCACGCTTTTCGGCACGCGACAGGATTTCTCTGCGAATGTCGGCGCCACGCAGGTGCTGAACAAGGACGCGCTGCTCGAAGCAAGCATCGGCTACACACGCAGCAGCGGATATTTGTCGAACCCGTACAAGGCAGTGATGCTCGCGTTCGACGATCCGGATCAATATATCGATTCGACCGGCCTCAGAACGGTTGTATTGAAAGGCACGCTTGAGCAGCGCCCAACCTTGCGCAATCAATGGTCGCTCGACACGCGCTATGTGCAATACATCGACCAATTCGATGCGGCGCTGCATGTCGATTACCGCTTCTATCATGACGATTGGGGGATCGACGCCCACACGCTGGATGTGTCCTGGTATCAGCCGCTGGGCGATGGCTGGATGATCGTGCCCGGCGCGCGTTATTATTCGCAAACCAAAGCGTCGTTCTACCGGCCCTATTTTCTCTTCGATCAGGCCTTTCCCATCTTGTTTCCCCGAAATCCTGAATTGCCGCCCAATCTGGATCACAGCCAGATTCACGTGAAGAATTTCTCGAGCGATGAACGCTTATCCGCCTACGGCACGCTGAATGCGCAGCTCGCAGTGAGCAAGCAATTGTCCAGCAATATGCGCTTCGAACTGGGTGCGGAATATTTCGATCATGCCGGATCGCTCAAGCTGGGCGGCGGCGGCGAAGGCAGCTTTGCGGATTTCAAAGCCTATACGATTTACGCGAACCTGAATATCGGCGCGGGCGCAGCGGCCGTCGCCGCGCACGTCAATGATGCTGGCGTGTATGACGAATACAGCGCTTACGAATTCAAAGGCGGCCACGCACCGGCGGGCGTGAGTTACGATCATATGCTCACCCGCGCCGGCGATTTTCAGATCGCCTATCGCTACACGCTGGGCTATCAGAGCGGTGAGATGGTGCACGGCTCGCATTCCATCGGCGATCTGGCGATCGTGGACCATGGCTGCGGCGATCGGCAATGCCTGGTGACGCCGGAAAACTTCTTCGCGCATGCGCAAACGCTCGATCTGTTGTATGCGCCCGCAGATTGGTGGACACTGGTTCTGACGCCGGGGCTCGTGGACCGGCACATGGATTTGCGCGATCTTGCCGGCCGGCCTTTCTTCCCCTCCGGCATATTCAATCCGGGTCCCGTCGAAAGTCACTCGCACACCACTGGCGGCATCGGCGACACCGCGCTGACCGCGCTGATCGAATTGTTCGACGATGGCGAAAATCATCTGCATGCAGGGCTAGGCATCAGTGCGCCCACGGGCCGCGTCAATGAGCGCATCAGCGGCAGCGAAGAATTCGACAATTACGCCATGCAGCTCGGCAGCGGCACATGGGATTTTCATCCGAGCCTGACCTACACCGGCCAGCTGGACCGCTTTTCGTGGGGCGCACAATTGAGCGCGATCAAACGGATCGAATCGAAAAACCGCGCGGGCTATGCGTTGGGCGGCGAATTCCAATCGACCGCATGGGGCAGCTACGATTTCCTCGATTGGCTTTCGGCTTCGCTGCGCGGCGTTTACACGAGCGAAGGCCGCATCAAAGGCGAATTCGAGGCGCACAGGGTTCCCTCCATCGTGGCGTACAAGTTTGTCGGCACGGAGATAGTCGCGGTTTACGAAAACGCCTATCTGCCAAACTCCGTTCTCGGGCCGATGGAATCGCCGGCGAATTATGGTGGGCGGTATTTGGATGTTGGCTTCGGCTTCAGCGCGGTGGTGCCGGAGGGCCATCTTCAGGGCAATCGCTTCAGCGTCGAATGGCTGCAGCCGGTGACGAGCGATGTCACCGGCTATCAGCTTGCGCGCAAAGGCACGCTATCGATTTCCTGGAACATCGCGATGTGATCGCGGCGGCGATGTATTACACTCGCGGCCTCTCTAGCGGGCAGCGGCTTTGAGCGCAAAGAATCCGATCTATTATCGCCACGCCTTCAAGGCGATGGGCTCGCCTTGCGAAATCCAGCTTTATGCGGCGAGTGAAACGGAGGCCAAACACATTGCCGGCATCGCGGCGGACGATGTCGAGCGGCTGGAAGCGCTTTATTCGCGTTATCGCGATACGAGCTTTCTATCGCAAATCAATCGCGTGGCGGCCACCGGCGGCGCGATCACGGTCGATGAAGAAACCGCGGGCCTATTGAACTATGCGGCGACCTGCCACGAGCAAAGCGGCGGGTTGTTCGACATCAGCTCCGGAATCCTGCGCCGCGCCTGGCGCTTCGACCGCAACGAATTGCCGGATAATGCGCAAATTGAATCGCTCCTCGAAAAAGTCGGCTGGCACAAATTGCGCTGGCACAATCCCGTGCTGGAATTTCCCATGCCCGGAATGGAGATCGATTTCGGCGGCGTCGTGAAAGAATATGCGGCCGATCGCGCCGCCGCATTGTGCAAGGAGGCGGGTGCGGCGCATGGCGTGGTCAATCTCGGCGGCGATATCAGGATCGTCGGTCCGCGCGCCGATGGCAGCGCGTGGAACATCGGAATCCGCCATCCTCGCCGCAAGGATGATGTCATCGGCACGCTGATGCTGCACGAAGGGGCGCTCGCCAGCAGCGGCGATTACGAACGCTGCATCGTGCTCGACGGCGTGCGCTACGGCCACATCCTTAATCCGAAAACCGGCTGGCCGGTGCGCCACATGGCGGCGGTGAGCGTCGCCGGCGATTTCTGCGTCGTCGCCGGCAGCGCATCCACCATCGCCATGCTCAAGGAAGAAGATGGTCCCGCATGGCTGAAAGATCTCGGCCTGCCCCATCTATGGATCGACACCGCAGGCGAAACAGGCGGCACGCTGGTTTGAGTTTCTAATCTCCCAGATGCGGTGATGGGCCGAGCCTTGCGGTGGCGAGGTAGGTGGCTGTCCCCCGATGATGCGTTGACGGGGTCCAGCGATGTGGCCCCAGGCATCAGGAAGAGGAGACAGCCATGGAGTATTATGCAGGGAT
>DASZBL010000019.1:0-114848 GCA_035944195.1 Rhizomicrobium sp.
GAATTCGAAAAGAATCTGCAGGACGACACCGATACCACCACCGGCCGCCTCGACACGCGCTTTTCCGGTCCCAGCATGGACCCGCTCAGCAAGGAAGCCGATTACGATCCACAATCCGCCGCGATCAGCTCGGCCTATGTCTCGGCGTTCAACGATTATGTGCGCAGGGTGCTGAATTACGGGCAAGGCAAAATCTTCAAGCCGGAAATCGACGTGTTCAAGGATTGGAGTTTCCTGCATCAGCCGCCGGGCTCGGCTGATCCCGTACCCACCGCGACCAATGTGATTCCGGATATTTCCGCGGCGCTGAAATACAATCCCAATCTCAAGATATTGCTGAATGCCGGTTATTTCGATCTGGCCACGCCCTATTACGAAGGCGTGTACGAAATGCGCCATTTGCAGATTCCGCGCCAACTGCAGGGCAATATCGAATTCCAGTTCTACGAATCCGGCCACATGGTCTATGCGCATGAGGCGGCGCTGAAGGCGCTGCACGACAATGTCGCGGACTTCATCCGCCGCACGGACAATCAGTAAGCAGCGCGCAGCATCGGCGGGCTCATCATGCGCCATGCCGGCAGCGAAACGGTAACGGTGGTGCCCGAATCTTTTTTGCTTTCGATTGCCAGCGTGCCGCCATGCAGTTCGGTCAGCGATTTTGCCAGCGGCAGGCCCAGTCCCGTGCCGTGATGGCGCCGGCTGAAAGCCGATTCCACCTGACCGAAAGGAGCCATCACCGTTTCGATATCTTGCTCGGCGATACCGATGCCCGTGTCGCGTACGGACACCGATAGTCCCCCATTCGGTTCGGCGAATGCCGCCAGCGTCACGCTGCCGCCCGGCGGGGTGAATTTGAAGGCGTTGGAAAGCAGGTTCACCAATATCTGCACGAATTTGCGCTCGTCCACCCGCAGCCGCGGCACGAAAGTGGGGAGCGCCACGCGAAACTCGACACCGGACCCCGCGAGACGTTCTCCCAGAAGCGTTCGCACTTCGTCGACAATCTTGTCGAGGCTCACTTCGGTTTCGATCAATGTGGCACGGCCCGCTTCGATCTTCGACAGATCCAGAATGTCGTCGATGATGGCGAGCAAATGATTGCCGGATTGATGGATGTCGCTTGCGTAATCGGCATAGCGGTCGATGGCTTCGCGCCCGAACATGCGCCGGTTGATGATGTCGGAGAAGCCCAGAATAGCGTTCAGCGGTGTGCGCAATTCATGGCTCATATTGGCGAGGAATTCCGATTTGGCGCGGTTGGCTACTTCGGCGCGATTCTTCGCATCCATCAGCACCTGTGCATCGTTGACCTGGGCTGTGATATCGCTGCCCACGCCGCGATAACCGAGATAGGTTCCCGCCGCATTCACATGCGGCTTGCCCGAAATCGACCAATAGCTCACCGTTCCATCGGGTTTGACATAGCGCAACCGCAAACCGCGGAACGGACGATGCGCCGCAATCGCCACCAGGCACTCGTCGCGGTGGGCGTCATCTTCCGAATTGTTGGCAATGAAAGCAGATCCGTTCTGATCGAGAACATTCTCAACCTGCAGGCCGACCACTGTCTGGAACCGTTCGGAAACATAAGTAATGCGATTGTCCGCATCCATTTCCCAATACCAGTCGGACGCGACTTCCGCATAATCGCGAAAGCGCCGTTCGCTGGAAGCAAGCTGGCGGTCCAGCGCGATCTGGTTGCGAAACAGCCGCGTGGCGAAAATAATGCCGATGGTCCACAGCAATATCGTGGTCACGCCCAAGCCGACGACCACCAACGCGGTGGCCGCGCGCGCGGCCTCGCCCATATGGGTGGAAAACATGTTCTCGCGATCGGTTAGCCGATGATCGACATTGTCGATGCGGCCGAGCAGAGCAGCGCGGCTTTGCGCATCGAGCTTGCCTGCCACGACACCGGCGTGCAGGCGCGCGCCTTCGCGGATCAATTCATCGACCAGATGATCGCCCTGGCGCCAATCGGAAACCGCTTCGGCGAAAGGCTTCCACCATGAAAACCAGCGGAAAAGACGGATCATGCCGCCGATGTCGTCGGGGTGATTTTCGCCCTGCAGAAATCCCTTCGCTGCTTTTTCCACATCTATAAGCGAGTGGCTAAGCGCAGACCGCGCAATATGATCGCCGCGCGGCACCTTTATCGCTTCCAGAAAGCGCTCGTATTCCTTCGGATTACCGGAATAGGCGTAGCGATGCAGGTTCAGCACCGCAATCTTTTCGGCCTTGGAATAGCGCCCCTCGCCAGTGGCGTAGGAGCGCGTGTCGTTCACCAGCTCGATCGCCATCCAGCTCGCCGAAAGCGCCACGACGAGAAGCAGCAGAAAAATGGAAAGGATGAGCGCGTAGCTCAACAGCTGCTGCCGCGCGACGCTGGCAGGAGCGCGAGAGCGGTATGCGGAGATTGCCTGCCACAACATCATATGGCTTTCGCGAGCGGCGGGGCGGCCCCGTTTGTTCATGCATTTTGGGGATAGTGGCGTTAATTTCAGGTTTCGCGGTTTTGGGCGGTGGCGCTGGTAAACAAATCCTTTCCGCCTGCCGGAAATATGAAACAAATGAACCGCTTGCTTTAAAGACGCGGGATTAAAGGCCTATGCCCTTCAACAGCACATAGAAGCCGACGACGGCGACCACGCCGCTGAAGATCAGCGTCAGCGCGCGCTTCCTCGTGGATAGTTTGCGCGCCAGCCTGATACCGGCAAAGCCGCCCACCACGCTGCCCACGATAAAAAGCAACGCCAGCGGCCAATCGACAAGGCCCGATGCTGCATAGCTCGCTGCCGTGGTGGCGCCGAACGCGGCCACCGAAACGAGCGAAGAACCGATGGCATTCAACAGTGGCATCGCGGTTGCGCTGACAAGCCCCGGCACGATCAGGAAGCCGCCACCGATCCCGAAGAAACCGGACAAGGCTCCCACGCCAAATCCGGTTCCCGCCAGCGGCGGCAACAGGCGCGATGCGGTTTTCGGATCGAGACGAACGTCGGGATTATCGCCGCCACGGCGTGGCCACAGCATCAGCGCGGCGATGACGATCATCAACGCACCGAATCCGGCGAGAAGCTTCGCGCCGTCCACCGCTTTGCCAAGCTGGGCGCCCAAAGCAGCACCTGCGATTCCCGATATGGCGAACACGGTGGCGCAAGGCCATTTCACATTGCGCTCGCTTGCATGCCCGAAAAGATTGATGAGTGCGCTGGCGGCGACCGCCACCGCACTCGTGCCGATCGCCACATGCGGCGAAGATATTCCCACCACATAAACCATCAACGGCACCGCAAGTATGGAACCGCCACCGCCGACAAGCCCGAGCGAAAGCCCGACCACGCCGCCGGACAACAGAGCCAATATGATTTGCGTGGTGCTCATCTCCAGAAAAAACCCTTGAGCAGCGCAGGCGTGCGCCGCACGCGCATCCCCGACCTGCAGGAAACGCCCAAACCACCGGGCAAACATTGAGGTTGATCAAGAACCTGCGTCAGAACCACCCGAAATCAGAAATGTGCTAGGATCTCGCATTCCTCGCGAAGGATAGCCCCATGCTCGATCGCATCTTTCCCCCGCAGTTCGACAACAATTATCGCGGACACTGGCTGGCGATCTGGCTATTCGTACCGCTCGTGCTTGCAAGGCTTGCGATGGGCACGAACTCCATCATCAACACTCGCATGGTGGCGACAACCGCCGACGGAGTCCCGCTGGACAGCTATGGAGCCGCGGGTGCGGAAGCGGTGATCGCGCTCTTTGCGCTTTCGGGATTTTTCCTCCTGTTGCTCGCGCTGCAAGGTGTGGTGGTGCTGATCCGCTATCGCTCGATGATACCGTTCATGTATCTGCTGCTGCTGATCCAGCAACTCGGCAACCGGGCGCTGATACTGGCGCATCCCATCGCCAAATCCGGCGTTCACACCGCCAAATTGGGCTCAGCCTTCGTCCTCGCCATTCTGGCGATAACGATTGCCGGATTTGTCCTGTCGCTGCTCCACAAACGAGCGCAACCCGCGCGCGATACCGCGATTTGACGAGGCAGAAGAAATGAATAATCTCCGGCGCCTTCAGCATCGGTGTTCTTGTCTCATCTAATTCAATCGGTTCAGGGTCCGGTTGCCTCCCGGGCGCCTTGCTGCGGATCGCCCACGGTCTTGCGGCAAAGACTGAAATATCCAAAGGTATCGCATATGACCCTCGCATTGATTGCCCTCGGCGCGTTCTGCGCCACTATCGCAGGCGGGCTTGCCGCACTGCGCTTCAGGGACAAGCTCCATCTCATACTGGGCTTCAGTGCCGGCGCTGTGGTGGGCGTGGCGTTTTTCGATCTTCTGCCGCAAGCCATCGACCTCGGACATAAATTCCATTCCAGCGCCTTTTTGCTCTCCTGCGTGGCGCTGGGATTTCTGCTTTATCTCGTGCTGGATCGCCTCGCTTTGCTGCACGGCGCGCATGACGATCACGGTGTGTCTACGCCGTCGGGTTGGCGCGGCGCGCTGGGCGCGGGAAGCCTCTCCTTCCACAGCTTCCTCGATGGCGCCGCGATCGGCCTCGCATTCCATGTTTCGGTCGCGGTGGGTGCTGTGGTCGCCATTGCCGTGCTGACGCATGATTTCTCTGACGGCATCAACACGATGAATCTGGTTCTCAAAAATGGAGGCAACCGCCGCGCGGCGCTGGGCTGGCTGCTGCTGGATGCCATCGCACCAGTGGCGGGCATCGCTTCCACATTCCTCTTCGTGGTTCCCGATCCCGCCTTCGGCGTGGTGCTGGCGTTCTTCGCCGGATTCTTTCTTTATATCGGCGCCAGCGATCTGGTTCCGGAGAGCCATCACGCCCATCCCAAATTCCTCACAACGCTCATGACTCTTCTCGGCGCCGCGGTGATTTATCTCGCAGTGAGTGTCATCGGCTAGCGGCGGAAGAAAGCAGAAAATGGAAATTCCATCGGCTGGATGCGTTAATCAAACAGGGACCGGAGCATCATGATTATGCCAATCCGCCGTTTGTTGTTGCTGTTGTTCATGAGCTTTGCCTGTATGGGAGCTGCGAGTTCCGCGCCACCGGCCTCGGAGCCTGGCGTGGTTCGCGCCACGCTGCCAAACGGCTTGCGCGTCGTCATCGTGCGCAACCGCCTTGCACCTGTGGTCGCCACGGCGGTCAATTATCTGGCCGGTTCCGACGAAGCGCCCGCGGGTTTTCCCGGCACGGCGCATGCGCAGGAGCACATGATGTTCCGCGGCAGCCCCGGACTTTCCGCCGACCAGCTCGCCAATATCGGCAGCGCCATGGGCGGCAATTTCAACGCCGACACGCGCGAAAGCCTGACGCAATATGTATTCACCGTGCCGGCCGAAGATCTCGACGTGGCGCTTCATATCGAAGCCACCCGCATGCAGGGCGTGCTCGACTCGCAGGCCGATTGGAGTCTGGAGCGCGGCGCCATCGAGCAGGAAGTGGCGCAAGACCTCTCCAATCCCTTTTATGTTCTGTATGCCCGGCTTCGCGCCACGATGTTCGCGGGCACGCCTTACGAGCACGATGCGCTGGGCACGCGGCCCTCTTTCGATAAGACCACAGCCGCTATGCTCCAGCATTTCCACGACACGTGGTATGCGCCGAACAATGCGCTGCTCATCGTGGTCGGCGATCTCGATCCGCAAGCGACACTCGTTAAAGTCCGCCAATTGTTCGGCGCCTTGAAAGCCAAACCGCTTCCGGCGCGTCCGCCGGTCGCGCTCAAGCCGGTGCAGCATGCGTCCTTCAGCATGAACACCGATCAGCCCAACGCAGCGCAAGTGATCGCCATGCGCATGGCGGGGCTGGACAGTGCGGATTTCCCCGCGCTCGAAGTGCTCTCCGATGTTCTCAACAGCCATCGCTTCGCGCTTTACGGACTGGTGCCGCAGGGCAAGGCCATCGAGACGGAATTTTCACTCGATCCTCTGCCCCATTCCGGCCTCGGCTATACCATCGTCGCCTTTCCCGCCGGCGGCGATGCCAAAGCAATCGAGCGCGATGTGCGCGCGATTCTGACGAAAGCCGCGCGTGAGGGCGTGCCTGCCGATCTCGTTGCCGCCGCGAAAATTCAGGAACGCCGCCAGGCGGAATTCGAGAAGAATTCCATTTCCGATCTGGCGTCGGTGTGGTCGGACGCCATTGCGCTCTATGGATTGCACGAGCCCGACGACGATCTAAGACGCATCGAGAAAGTCAGTGTGGCCGATGTGAATCGCGTGGCGCGGAAATATCTCGATCTCGATCATGCGGTGTCCGCGGTGATGATCCCGCAAGGCTCCGGCAAACCCGTCGCATCCAATGGCGGCTATGGCGGACAGGAAAATATCGCACTGGGCGAAGCCAAGCCGACGCCGCTGCCCGGCTGGGCGCAATCCGCCCTTGCCCGCCTCGACGTGCCGCCATCGACATTGCATCCGGTGATCAGCAAATTGCCCAACGGATTGACGCTGATCGTGCAGCCCGAAGATGTCAGCGATACGGTCAGCATTTACGGCCATATCCGCAACCGTCCGGAAACCGAGGCGGCACCCGACAAGCAGGGCGTCGATCTCGTGCTCGATCCCTTGTTCGCATTCGGCACCGAACATCTCGACCGCCTTGCTTTTCAGCAGGCGCTCGATGCCATCGGCGCGAGTGAGGACGCCGGTGCGGATTTCGCCATCAAGGTGCTGTCGCGCGATTTCGACCGCGGCGCCGAACTTCTCGCCGACAATGAATTGCACCCCGCATTGCCGCAAGCTGCCTTCGACATCGAGCGCGAACAGATTGCGCAAACGGTTGCGGGCCGAAATCGCAGCCCCGCTTATCTCGCCATTCAGGCGGTTCGCGCGGGCCTTTTTCCACCGAGCGACCCGAGCCTGCGCGAGGCGACGCCTGAGACCGTGCGCAAGCTGACGCTGGCCGATGTGCGGAATTATTATCATTCTGCATTCCGGCCCGACCTCGCAACCATTATCGTCATCGGCAAGATCACGCCGGAGCGCGCGCGCGCAACCATCGAAAAATATTTCGGCGCGTGGAAGGCGTCCGGCCCCATGCCGCAAACCGACCTGCCGCCGCAGCCGCCAAACCATCCCGCCAACATCGCGGTGCCCAATGCCAGCCGGGTTCAGGACACCGTGATCGTTGCCCAAACACTTGGCATGACGCGTTCCGATCCCGACTATTACGCGCTCAATCTCGGAAACAGCGTGCTCGGCGGCGGATTCTATTCGGCGCGATTGAGCATCGATCTGCGCAAGAAATCCGGCCTCGTCTATTCGGTCAATTCGAACATACAGGGCGGACGCACGCGCAGCGTCTATCTCGTGCAATATGCGAGCGACCCCCAGAATGTGTCGAAGGCAAGCGGCATCATCGCCCGCGACATCAGTGACATGCAGAAAACGCTGGTGCCGGTGGAGGAATTGAATCGCGTCAAGGCGCTTCTGCTGAGGCAAATCCCGCTCGACAATTCCAGCATCGACGACATCGCGCGCGGGCTGAAGGAAAGATGGGATCTCAATCTGCCGCTGGACGAACCCACAATCGCGGCGCACCGCTACATCGCGCTCGGCCCTGCCGATGTGCAGGCGGCATTCCGCAAATGGATGCGTCCTGGCGATCTGGTTCGCGTCAGCCAGGGACCGCCGCCGGGCTGAAAACTACTATACTGAAGCGATGGTCTGGCAAACGATAGACGCGACTTCCCTTCAGAAAGCTCGCGAATACGCACGAGCCAACGGACCGGGAATCGCGGGCTCCGTATTTTTGCATGCTCTCGGCTTTGCACTGATCCTGCTGCTCGTGATGAAATCGCAGCCGCAGCATCCCGCCACGCGTTTCCTGCCGGTCGATATCGTGCAGCTTGGCGATGAGACGACGGCGCCGCCCGCGCTTCAAAAATCGCCTGTTCCCGAGCAGCGAGCTGCGCGCATTCCCGTTGCGCAATCGTCAACGCCGCGCCCGCCCAAAGCTGTTGCGCCTTCGGGAAAAGCGCCGCCCGAAGATGAAGTGGAGGCCAAATTGCGCGGGCTTGCGCAATTGCGTCAGCCCGATGCGGCGCTGTCTCTCGACAATTCTGCGAATGCAGACGCGGATGCAACCAGCCCTGGCGCGGCACCTGGCGACGCAGCCTATAGCCTGCGCGATTATGTTCGCGCGCAGGCGGAACGCCGCTGGAGCCTCGATCTCGGCGCAGTTGGAAAACGCGATTTGCGGATTCCCATCCATATCCAGATGAAGCGCAACGGCATCGTCACCATGGCCGAGATCGTGGACAAGCAGCGCTTCAGGACCGACGCCACCTATCGAGAGATCGCGCTCAGCGCGCGCAACGCCGTCCTGCTGTCATCGCCGTTCTCGCTTCCGGAAGGCCATTATCGCGATGTCATGGACATGGTGCTGATGTTCGATCCGAAAGACACCTTGCGCTGAACCTCACGGTAAATCGCGCGCCACGCGGAAACCCGCAAGACTGGAATAATCATATTCGCCCCCATCGGCCGGCGAACCGCTGCGCGCTGCGGAGCGCACAAAGATCGGCACATTGTCCCACGAGCCGCCGCGCAGAACATGGTGGTCACAACCCTTGTCGGTCCATGCTTTGCCGTTGGTGGGTGCGCCAGCGTAGGATTTGTGCCAGCAATCCGCCGTCCACTGCCACGCGTTGCCGAGCATGCCGTACAGCCCGAACGGATTGGGCTTGAAACTGTCGACATCGGAAAACACGCTGTTGTCCCAATGGCTGCCGCAACCATTGCAATTTGCGTTGCCATTGCCGATCTCGTTGCCCCACCAGCGCGCAGTGGCGGTGCCCGCGCGCGCGGCATATTCCCATTCCGCTTCGCTCGGCAAACGATAGGGACCGGCGCGCGCCGCAAGCGAAGCATGCTGCGCTTTCACCTTCGCATTGAGCCAGGCGATGTAAGCCTCGGCATCGCGCCAATCCAGGCAAACCGCCGGCCAATGCTTCGGCTCCACTTCATCGGGGGGATATGCAAGGCCCTTGCCCGGTGATTTCCAACCGAGATTCAATATCCGGTTGCAGGGTTCCGGCTTGTAGACGGTCGCTTCCAGAAACATGCGAAACTGTTCACTCGTCACATCGTATTTACCAAGCGCAAAGGCGCGCACAGACACGACATGTTGCGGGCCCTCATTGTCGAAGCGTCCGGCCTCGCTCGCGGGACTGCCCATGACGAAGCGGCCCGCCGGAATTCCCACCATGACGGGGCAATCGGTGCATTCCTGAAATTCGCGGTCCTTATGCTCCTCCGCGCGCGCCGGCGCGGCCACTAGCGCGGCGAAGAAGATGACAGCGAAAAACCTGTTCATTCGGGGCTCGCGAGCGGCAGCAGAGATCGTAGATCATCATGAAACGGGAATTCTGTCATATGTTGTAAAAAACCGGCCGGTCCCATAAATTATTCGACAGACAAAAGAAATAACCGAAATAATGAACGGCCCAAGCCACAAATTCTGTATTGCCCCTATGATGGACTGGACGGATCGGCATTGCCGGTTTCTCCATCGCCTGCTGACGGCGCGCGCGCGGCTCTACACCGAAATGGTGACGGCGGATGCGGTGCTGCGCGGCAATCGCGAGCGGCTGCTGGGCTTCGACAAACGCGAATATCCGGTGGCGCTGCAACTGGGCGGCGCCGAGCCGCTGAAACTCGCGGAAGCGGCAAAGATCGGAGAGGATTTCGGATATGCCGAAATCAATCTCAATGTCGGCTGCCCTTCGGATCGCGTGCAATCGGGTCGCTTCGGCGCCTGCCTGATGCGGGAGCCGGAGCTTGTGGGCGAATGCGTGGCTGCGATGCGCAATGCGGTCTCGATTCCGGTGACGGTCAAGTGCCGTATCGGCGTCGACGATCAGGATCCCGAGCAGGCGCTGCGCGAGGTGATTGGCCTTTGCGCACGCGCGGGCGCAAAGATTTTCGCAGTGCATGCGCGCAAGGCGTGGCTCGAAGGGCTGTCGCCGAAAGAGAACCGCGAAGTGCCGCCGCTCGACTATGATCTCGTCTATCGCGTGAAGCTGGAGCATCCCAAGCTGACGATCATCCTCAATGGCGGCATCGCGACGCTGGATGAAGCGCAAGCGCATCTTGCCCACGTGGATGGCGTGATGCTGGGCCGCGCCGCCTATCACTCGCCCGGCATGCTGGCGGATGTCGATGCGCGGTTCTTCGGCGGTGAGGCCAATTCGTTCGATGCCGCGGTGAGCGCTTATGTGGACTACGTCGCCGAGCAGCTTGCGTTGCGCGTGCGGCTGCAAGCGCTGACCAAGCCGATGCTGGGCCTGTTCAATGGCAAGCAAGGTGCGCGGCTCTTCCGCCGTCATTTAAGCGAGAATGTCACGCGACCCGGCGCGAACATCCAGACGCTTCGCGACGCGCTGGCGCAGCTGGGCGCACCACGAGCCGAAGCGGCTTAAGCGCCCTCGGCGATGAAGCCCACTTTCGCGTGGCTGCCGTCGCAAAACGGTTTGTCTTTAGAATGACCGCAGCGGCAGAGCCACATTTTCGTTCCGCGCGTGACCGTGCGCCCGCTTGCGGTGCAGACTTCCAGCGAACCTTCCACCAGCAGCGAGCCGTTCTTCGTCGGCATCACTTTTAACTTCCCGTTGCTGACGTCCAGTGGCTTGAAGTTCTTGCTTGCGGGTTCGCCGGTGGCCTCGAATTTCGCTTCCACATGGCTGCGATCGCAATAGGGTTTACGTTTGGAAAGCCCGCAGCGGCAGAGCGTGGCGCGGAAGCTCGACGTGTCGCCCGCAACATCCAACTCGGCATGAAACGCCAGCGGCCCATTTTCCCAGACGCGTGCCGTGTTCACCGTAGGCGGCTGTTCCTGCGCGGTGCCGTCCGATGGCGCATAGCTGAGTGCGCCGGACGGACATTTCTCCACGGTTGCGATCACCGTCTCGCGCGCGGCCGCGTCGGGCTTGATCCACGGCCCATCGACATTGGGCAGAAACACGGAATTGAGATTGAGCACGCAATAGCGCGAATGAATGCAGCGTTCGCCATTGTTGCGCACGGCAATGCGCTCGCCTTTATATTCCTCGGACATCGCGGGTTCCCGGCAGAGGCTTCATTATCCTAGCGCACTGGCCACCGCAGCCCAGCCTTTATCCATTTCCTACATTCTACATATGTGATATAATTTCTTATACAGTACGGATACGTGAAATGTCTGCCGACGCCAAATTGTTGAATTCTGCTGCCGCTTCGCGCATGGCCGAGGCACTCGGCCTGCCCGCTTTCGAGGCGGGATGGGTGTGGCTGGCGGGCGCGGGGCCGGGCGATCCGGGGCTGATTACGGCGCTGGGGCTGCATGCCATCGCGCAGGCCGATGTCATTCTCTATGACGCGCTGGTGAATGAGGCGCTGCTGAAACTGGCGCGGCCCGGTGCCGAACTGATCTATGCCGGCAAGCGCGGCGGCAAGAAATCCTGCAAGCAATCCGATATTTCGCACATGCTGGTGTCGCTGGCGCGGAAGGGATTGCGCGTGCTGCGGCTGAAGGGCGGCGATCCTTTCGTGTTCGGACGCGGCGGCGAAGAAGCCCTCGCGCTGGCGCGTGCGCGCGTGTCATTCCGCATCGTGCCGGGCGTTACGGCGGGCATCGCGGGCCTCGCCTATGCAGGCATTCCGGTGACGCATCGCGACACCAATCATGCCGTGACCTTCATCACCGGCCATGGCGCGGATGGAAAATTGCCCGCGCTCGATTGGGCGGCGATTGCGAAGGGCTCACCCACGCTGGTGCTTTACATGGCGCTGGCGCATATCGACGAGATCGTTGCGAAGTTACTGGAAGCTGGCCGCGTGGCGAACGAACCCGCCGCCATCGTCAGCGATGCAACGTTCGAGAGACAGAATGTGCGCGTGACGACATTGGGCGAACTCGCCCACGTTGCCAAAGAAAGCGCCGCGCCCGCGATTTTCGTCATCGGCGAGAATGTGAAATTGCGCGCTGGCCTGGATTGGCTTGGCGCAATGAGCGGCAAATTGCTCAATCCCGATCCGCTCGAACGCCTTAGCGACGCGGGCTGATCACGCGCACCAGGGGTGGCGAGCGCCATCCCATTCCCGCGCCAGACCTTCATCCACCAGAACGGCGCCCAGCGATTGGCCGTTGCGTTCCAGAACACGAAGATCGCGGCCGTAAATATCCTGATCGCGTGTGCCGCGGCGCACCAGCATGAAAGGGCCTGCGTTCAGCAATTCCTGCAATCGCTCTGTCGCCCGCTCGCCAAGCGCATATTCCGTATCGCAGTGCGGATCGTGGGTTTCCGGCGCGTCGATGTCTTCCACGCGAATGCGCTTGCCGTCGAGGCGAATGGTATCGCCGTCGATCACGCAATCGTTGCGATTGTCCATTGTGCAGAAATTGAAATGGGCGTTCACCCGTTCGATCATGGTGTCGGCAACGGCATTATCCGGCCCCGCACCGAAAAGCCGCAATGCCAGAATGCCGATGCCGAGACTGACCGCGGCGATCCGGAAAACCGGCTTCTTCGGTCTCTGACGGAAATACCATCGCCGCTTATATAGAATGGATTGACCCAACGCCTCAGCCCCACGCGAAGACCGGCGTGAGGTTAATGACCGCGTCTTAACGCCAATGTGCGCTGGCGAGGTGAATTAAATTAGAGTTTTAGCGATCGGCGCGCTGTTGTGCTTGCCGGGGCGCGATGGCAATTCCGCCATGATGCGCGCCCGTTCCGCATCGGTCATGCTGCCCCAGCGCGCGATTTCTTCAAGCGTGCGCCCGCAGCCGGAACAGATTCCGGCTTGCGGGTTCATCACACAGATCTTGACGCAAGGAGACTGGATCATCAGCCCATCTTGAAGATGCAGACCTTGTTGCCGTCTGCATCGCGAAAATACGCGCCGTAGAAGGTCGGCAACCGCTGGCCGGGTGCGCCTTCATCGGTCGCACCGAGCGATAGCGCCTTGTTGTAAACCGCATCCACCAACTCTTTCGACGGCGCCTGCAGCGCGATCATGGTGCCGTTGCCGGGCTGCGCTTCCTTTTCATCATACGGCTTGCACACGGCGAGCATCCCACCCTGCTTGCTGCCGTAGAATTGAATGCGGTCGCTGGCAAACACCGGTTTGCCGCCCAAATCAGCGAGGATGTCCGCATAGAAAGCCTTGGCCTTCTCGAAATCGTTGGAACCGATGGTGGTGTAACCGAGCATGTTGGTCTCCTATCTTCCGCTTGGCAGTTTGTTGAATGGAATATCTTTATCGACGCGCACATCCGGCGGCAGGCCCAGCACGCGTTCGGCGATGATGTTGCGCAGGATTTCGTCGGTGCCGCCCGCGATACGCAGACCCGGCGCGCCCATCCAGCCCATCTGGAAGGCGCCATGCATGGGTGCGTCGTCGCCTTTTAGCGCACCGGCTTCGCCTTCAAGTTCCATCGCGAAAGCCGAAAGGTCTTGCAGCTTCGGCGCCACCACGATCTTGGCAATGGATGCTTCCGGCCCTGGCTGCTGGCCGCGCGACAAGGCGGTCATCGTGCGATAGGTCGTGTATTTCAATCCTGCCGAACGCACATACCAATCTGCGATGCGTTCACGCACGCTTGCATTCTTCAGCGCCGGGCCGTCTTCCAGTTCCAGATTGCGGGCGAGCGCGATCAATTCCTTCACATCCAGCGAACCGCCTGTGCCGCCGCCGACCGCGAGGCGTTCATGCATCAGCGTGGTCAGCGCCACGCCCCAGCCCTGTCCCACTTCGCCCAGCCGTTGCGAATCCGGAATCTTCACATCGGTGAAGAACACTTCGTTGAATCCGCTGGCGCCGCTTGCCTGCTTGATGGGGCGCACTTCCACGCCGGGCGCCTTCATCGAGAGATAGAACATCGTCAGACCCTTGTGCTTGGCGGCGTTCGGGTCGGTGCGCGTGAGCAATATTCCGTAGTCGGAGAATTGCGCGCCGGTCGTCCAGATTTTCTGGCCGTTGACGATCCACTCATCGCCATTCTTCTCCGCGCGCATGCGCAAACCAGCAACGTCGGAGCCGCCCGCCGGTTCAGAGAAAAGCTGGCACCAGATTTCCTCGCCCAGCAGCGCGGGCTTCACGTAACGGCCGATGGATTCCTTGTCGCCATAGGCCATCAGCGTGGGGATGCACATGCCAAGCCCGATGGCGAAGGGGCTGTTGCCGCCCACATGAAACTTGCCTTCTTCCTGATTGAAGATGACCTGCTGGATCGGCGTGCCGCCATAGCCGCCCACTTCTTTCGGCCATGTGATGCACGCGTAACCGGCTTTGGCCTTCTTCGCTTGCCAGGCGCGCTGCGCTTTCATCCATCCGGCACCGCCGCGTTCGCCCATGAAATCGGCAGCATCGTCTTTTTCGCTCGGTGCATTCGCTTCGAGCCACGCGCATACTTCACTGCGGAACGCGGCTTCTTCTTTCGTATCTTCGAAATCCATGTTCGTGTTCCTTACGCCGCGTTGCTGAGTTCGAGTTCGGTGACGAGCTTGTCTTTCCACGCGCGCTGCGGACCGAGCGCCAGGCCCAGCTCGCGCGAGCGCTTGTAGAAAAGATGGCAATCGACTTCCCATGTGAAGCCGATGCCGCCATGCGTCTGCGTGCTTTCCTTGGCCGCATAATCGAAAGCCTGCGTGGCGGCGACGCGTGCGGCGGCCGCCGCCAGCGGCAATTCGCGTGCATTGGTGGAAAGCGCCCAGGCGCCGTAATACGCGTTCGACCGCGCCAGCTCATTGTTCACATACATATCGGCGAGCTTGTGCTTGATTGCCTGAAACGAACCGATGGGACGGCCGAAGGCATAGCGGCTCATTGCATGATCCTTCGACATGGCAAGGCAGATATCTGCACCACCCACCTGTTCGAACGCCATCAACACGGCCGCGCGATTGAGCACATTGTTCGCGGTGACCCAACCCTCGCCAATTTTGCCGAGCGCTTCGGCAGGCGCATTGTCGAAAATGATTTCGGCATGTTTGCGCGAGGGATCGATGGAATCCTGCGCGCGCCGAGAAACGCCCGCGGCTTTCAAATCCACCAGCGCCAGCGTGAGCCCGCGCTCACCCGGCTCATCGCTGCCACGCGCCAGCACCACCGCGTAGTCGGAATCCATACCGTCCACCACCGCGATCTTCTTGCCAGAGAGTTTGCCGCCCTTGAACGTCACGCGGATGTTCTTCGCTGTCACCGCACCC
Organism: Rhizomicrobium sp.; assembly: GCA_035944195.1. GTDB lineage: Bacteria > Pseudomonadota > Alphaproteobacteria > Micropepsales > Micropepsaceae > Rhizomicrobium. Next base: position 15,218 of record DASZBL010000019.1, read on the forward strand.
GGCCCTTCGGCGCGCGCGAAGGTGCCGATCAATTCACCGGCCGCAATCTTCGGCAGCAATTTTTGTTTCTGCTCTTCGCTGCCCGCGGCCAGCACCGCTTCGGCAAACAGATAAACCGTCGAGGAAAACGGCACCGGCGCCAGCACGCGGCCCAATTCCTCGGCGATCACGCAAAGCTCCAGATAGCCCAGCCCCAGCCCGCCATAATTTTCCGGAATGGCGGTGCCGAGCCAGCCCATTTCCGCAACGCCTTTCCACAGCGCTGCGTCATGGCCTTGCGTACCTTCCAGCACACGGCGCACCGCTTTGCTGGTGCATTTCTCGGTCAGGAATTTTCGCGCCTGATCCTTGAGCAGTTTCTGATCGTCCGAAAAATCGAAATTCATGGGCTCCGTCCAATTTGTTGTAGCGGTTAACAGGAGCTTAGAGCGCCCAGCGGACGCCGCCAACTGGCGGTAAATTCAGAGCAATCGGCCGCGCCGCCTGCTTCCGCTACGTCAATCCCGCCCAATTGCCGAGATTGTCTTAACTCGGGTTTAAGTCTGCGCGGCTAGCCTCGCCCTGCCGAAAAAGGGACAGGGCCCGTATGGCCAAAGCACAATTCCATAAGAACCAGCGCGTCTACGTGAAACCCGTGGGCACATGGGCGCTTGTCGAGCGCGTGATACCGCATTGGGCCAAGGGCCTCGATGAGCCGCTCCGCGTCTTCTACGATGTGGGACTGGGCCGCGAATTCGCAGCCGACGAATTGCAGGCCGAGCAATCCCTGCCCGAGACCAAGATCAACGGCTCGGAAAACTGGCGCATCATTCGTGCGCGCAACAAATGGCAACCGGCCGGAGATTGCGAACGCCATCCCCTGCCCGGAACTTATCCTGTGGTCATCACGGGGCAGGCAGAATGGGGCGGCTGGCGCGTGCCGGGCGCGGAATACGATCTCGATCCCATAAAGGTGGAAAAACAGGCCCGCCTGATCGCAAGCGCCCCGCGCCTTGCGGAATTTGCGTCCAGCCTGGTCGAATGGGCCCGCAAATCGGGCGAAGAAATGCCCACCTCGCTGGTGCAACTGGCCCATGACGCGCAGGACCTGCTGACCCACGTGAACAGCACCGAAGGGTAAGCGCTTCCGGTCAACGCCGGGAGAAGCTATGACATGCCTCGACATCCCTTCGAGGCCTTCCCATGCGCACAGATGAGCCGCGCGCCATCACTCTCAAAGATTATCGCGCGCCCGATTACCGCATCGCCGATATCGCGCTCGATTTCAATCTGGAGCCCGATGCAACGCGCGTCACCGCGAGGATGAATGTGGTGCGCGTGGGCGCCGCTGATGCGCCGCTGGTGCTGAACGGCGAACAACTCAAGCTCATCTCGATTGTGCTGGACGGCAAGGCGCTTTCGCCCGCCGATTACAAAACGGATAGCGAAACGCTGGCGATTGCGAAGTGCCCAGCGAAATTCACGCTGGAAATCGTCACCGAGATTGCGCCCGCCGCCAACACGGCGCTCGAAGGGCTCTATGTTTCGAAAGATATTTTCTGCACGCAATGCGAGGCCGAAGGTTTCCGACGCATAACCTATTTCCTCGACCGCCCCGATGTGCTGGCCGTTTACACCACGCGCATCGAAGCGGACAAAACCAAATATCCGGTTCTGCTGTCGAACGGCAATCTGACCGCGAGCAGCGATTTGCCGGGCGAGCGGCATTTCGCGGTATGGCACGATCCGTTCCCGAAGCCCTGCTATCTCTTCGCGCTGGTGGCGGGCGATCTCGGCGTGCTGAACGATGAATTCATCACGATGTCGGGGCGCAAGGTTGCGTTGCGCATCTTCGTCGAGCACGGCAACGAACCGCGCGCCGCCTATGCAATGGATTCGCTGAAGCGCGCCATGCGCTGGGACGAGGAAAAATATGGCCGCGAATACGATCTGGATATTTTCATGATCGTGGCGGTGAGCGCCTTCAATTTCGGCGCGATGGAGAACAAGGGCCTCAACATCTTTAACGACAAGCTGTTGCTGGCCAGCCCCGAAACCGCGACCGACGACGATTACGCGCGCATCGAAAGCGTGGTCGCCCATGAATATTTCCACAATTGGACGGGCGACCGCATCACCTGCCGCGACTGGTTCCAGCTTTCGCTGAAGGAAGGCCTCACGGTTTTCCGCGACCAAGGATTTTCCGCCGACATGCGCTCGGCCGCCGTCAAGCGCATCGACGATGTGAAGGCGCTGCGCATGCGTCAGTTCCAGGAAGATGCAGGCCCGCTCGCCCATCCCGTGCAGCCGCAGAGTTACATCTCCATCGACAATTTCTACACCTCCACCGTCTATGAAAAAGGCGCCGAAGTGATCGGCATGCTGAAGACACTGGTAGGCGAGGAAGGCTATCGCAAGGCAACCGATCTCTATTTCGAGCGCCATGACGGTCAGGCCGCGACGGTGGAAGATTGGGTGAAGTGTTTTGAGGATTCCAACGGCCGCGATCTGAAACAATTCCGCCTCTGGTATGTGCAGGCGGGAACGCCGGTGATCGAAGCCAAGGGCGATTACGACGCGGCGAATAAAACCTACGCGTTGACACTGAAGCAAAGCCTCGCGCCCACGCCCGGTCAGCCCGACAAGAAGCCGATGCACATTCCGGTGCGTCTCGGCCTCATCGCGCCAAGCGGGCGCGCGCAACCGCTGACACTGGAAGGCGAAAACGCCACCGGACCCGAAGAACGCGTGCTCGAACTCACCAAAGCGGAAGAACGCTTCGTGTTCGTCGATGTGGCGGAAGCGCCGCTGCTTTCGTTGGGCCGGCATTTCACCGCGCCCGCCGTTTTCAAGGCGCCGCTGGATCGCAAGGCGCGCGCCAGCCTGATGAAAAGCGATGCGGATTCCTTCAACCGCTGGGAATCCGGGCAAATCCTCGCCCGCGAATTGCTGCTGGATATGGCGGAGCAAGCAAAATCCGGCGCCGCGCCGAAAGCCGATTCCATCTATATCGATGCCATCGGCGAAGCGCTCGCGCGCGCCGAAGACGATCACGCTTTCGCCGCGCTGATGCTGGCGCCGCCGCTGGAAGATGAACTTGCAATGGCGATGTCGCCCGTCGATCCCGATGCGATCCATGCCGCGCGCACCGCACTCATCCGCGCAATCGCCGCGGCACATGGCACGCGTCTCGATGCGCTCTACAAAAAACTTGGCACACAAGGCGCCTATTCGCCCGACGCCGCATCGGCAGGGCGGCGCGCGCTACGCAATGCCTGTTTGCGTTATCTCACCGCCACGAACGATGAAGCCGCCGCCGCGCTCGCAGATTCGCATTATCGCGCCGCAAGCAACATGACCGATACGATCGCGGGTCTCGCGGCGCTGACGCGCACCAATAGCATGCGCCGCGACGCGGCCTTTGCGGATTTCCATGACCGCTTCCGCGCCGACGCGCTGGTGCTGGACAAATGGATGAGCCTGCAGGCGGGCTCGCCGCTCCCCGGCACCGTGCATGGCGTGCGCGCGCTGATGCGGCATCCCGCATTCGACATCAAGAATCCAAACCGCGTCCGCGCGCTGGTGGGCGCGTTCTCGGCGAACCATCTGCGCTTTCATGCGAGCGACGGTTCGGGCTACGCGCTGGTGGGCGAAGTGGTCCGCATGCTCGATGCGATCAACCCGAAAGTCTCCTCGCGCATGGCGTCGGCCTTCGAAAACTGGCGGCGCTACGATGAAACCCGCCAGAAACTGATGCGGGCGGAACTCGAAGCCATCGTGAAACTGCCGGGCTTGTCTTCGAACCTCTTCGAGGTCGCAACCAAGATACTCGGCTAGTATTTCGCCCCAGCGCCATCGACAGCGACTCGCCGATTCGTATCATCGTCTGAGAACGAATCACTTGAACCCGCGTGGGGCGCGTTCAGCATATGGCCCAAGGCCTGGCTATCTCTCCTTTCAGAGTCATGAGAAGCGCTGTTTCGCGGGTGGCCACGAGCAACATCCGTGCGACCGTGATCGTTTCGCTGGTGCTGATCGCGGGCAGCTTTGCCTCGGCTGCCGGGATCCAGATGCGGCTCGACCAGATCCGCACCGTCGATCAGGCGTCCTATTTCGAGACACAGCGCGCGCACGAACTGGCCGGGGAGTTGAGCGCAGCGCTTGATCGCTACGCAGCACTGGGCGTCGCCTTCGCCAATGCCAACAGTGCGGAAACCACCGCCATGCTTTCCGATGCAGGCGGGCCCGCGCTGCGCAATATCGCGGTGCTGAATTCCAATGGCGGATTGCTGTCGGAATTGAAGGCGGCACCGGCGGGCTTTTTGCCGCTTGACGCCGATGCACTTGCCGCCGCCAAGGCGGGGCGCGCAATCGTGCCGTCCGCCGACGGGCAAACGCTCGCGATTGTTTTCACGGCAAATGAATCGCTGATCGCTGTACAGATCGATCCGCACGCGCTGCTGGCGCCCCAGAGCATGAACGGAGCGGTAATCGCCACCATCAGCGGACGCATTCTGGCGCTCGGCGCGCATTGGAGCGATGCCCCGCCGCTGGGTGCGCTGGCGCTGGGTGGCGCGCAATCCGCGACGCGCGCGATTGATCTGCCGAACGAACACAGGCTGGTGTCGCTCGCCGCCGCCGCGCATTGGCCGGTGACGGTGGGCGCCTCCATCCGCACGGGCGATGCGCTCGGCGCATGGTATGGCGCGCTGCCGCTCTATCTCTTTTTCATTTTCGGACCGGCGCTGGCGGGCGCAGGCCTTGCCGTCGTGTTCGTGCGTGAATTCGAGCGGCGCGCGCGTACCGCGCAAGCGATGCGGAATCTGCGCGCCACACCGCATGCCGATCAACGTCTGCTGGTGCGCCTTGCCGATGCCGAACGCCGCGCGGTGGAAGCCGAGCGTTCCAAATCCGAATTCATCTCCCATATGAGCCATGAATTGCGCACACCCCTGAACGCCATTATCGGATTCTCCGAAGTGATCGAGCGCGGCTTTTTCGGCGCGCCGGGCCATCCCAAATATGTCGAATATGCGCGCGACATCGCCGACTCCGGCCGCCATCTGCATGCCAAGATCAGCGACATCCTGGATTTCGCCAATCTGGAAGCGGGGCGTCATCCGGTTTCGTTGAGCGTGGTGGATGTGTCGGCCATTGCGCGCGAAGCCATCGACGAACTCGCGGGCCGCGCCTTTTCCCGCCGCATCAAATTGCGCGTGGCACTGCCGGATTATGCGCTGGCGACCGCGGACGCACTCGGCGTGAAGCGTGTGCTGACAAACCTGCTCTGCAACGCGCTGCAATTTACACCCGAAACGGGCGCGGTTCGCGTGCAATTGCGCAAAGAAGAAGGCGCCATCGTCGTCAGCGTGCGCGACAGCGGCTTGGGTTTCGCAGCCGACGAAAAAGAACGCGCGGGCCAAGCCTTCGCACGCTTCGACCGCCCCGGCGCGACGACCGGTATCGGCCTCGGCCTTGCGATTGCGATGGTGCTCGCCCGCCGCATGGGCGGCGCTGTGCGGCTAGGCAGCGAAGGTGAAGGCAGTTTTGCCGAGTTACGATTGCCGCGCGCCTAAAGATACCACTCATATTCAACGGCGGAGATCACGCGACGCATGCGCGCGGCTTCGATGCGTTTGGTTTCGCGATAGAGCGTGAGCGTTTCTTCACCGAAATATCCCGGCAATACGTCCGCGTGTTCCAGCATGCGCAACGCATCGTCAATCGTGAAAGGCAATGCGAAATCCGGTTCGCGCGAAACATTGCCGATTGCAGCGGGGCCGGGATCGAGTTTCGCCGTCAGCCCGTGATGCGCGCCCGCCAGCACCGCGGCCAGCGCCAGATAAGGATTGGCGTCGGCGCCCGCCACGCGATGTTCCACGCGGCGGCCCTCGCCCGGCCCCACCGGCACGCGCAATCCCGCCGAGCGATTGTTCACGCCCCAGCGCCGATTGACGGGCGCGAACATATCCGGCTGAAAGCGGCGATAGGAATTCACATTCGGCGCGAACATCGCCATGGATTGCGGCATCAGCGTCTGCAATCCACCAATAGCGTGGCGCAACCGTACCGAACCGGCCTCGCTTCCATCATCGAAAATGTTGCGTCCCTTTTCATCCAGCACGCTCAAGTGAATGTGCAAACCGCTGCCCGAACGATCCGCATAAGGTTTCGCCATGAACGTGGCATCAAAATCATGCACGCGCGCTGCTTCTTTCACGATCTGCTTCAGGAACACTGCGTGATCGGCCGCCGCGCGCACATCGCTTTGGTGCTTGAGATTCACCTCGAACTGGCCGGGCGCATATTCCTTGCTGGTTGCGCTCATCGGCACGCGCTGCTCGCGCGCCGCATCGTTCAGCGCGCCGAGAAAATCCTCGTAACGATTGAGGTCGTCAATTCCGTAAACCGAAGCCGCGCGTTCGCGCCTGCCGTCGCGCGGGCAGATCGGCGGCTGCGGCGCGCCCTGCGCGTCGCGCGCGCGATCGATCAGATAGAATTCCAGCTCCAGTGCCGCCACCGGCGAGAGTTTCATTTCCGCGAACCGCTCCAGCACGCGCTCTAGCGCCGCGCGCGGCTCCGCCGGATCGGGAGCAGCGGATTCGTCGCGCAGCGTCATCAGCATTTGCATGCGCCGCGCACCCCACACTGGCGTGCATGTCCCCGGAATCGGCCACGCCGTGCCATCGGGATCGCCGTCGCCGAAGCCGCGGCCGAGCGGATTGGTCATCTCGCCGCGCGGATCCATCAGATAAATCGAGTGGGGAATCTGCATGCCGGATTCGAACAGGCGTTCCGCCTCCGCAACCGGCATGCGCTTGCCGCGCAACGCGCCGCTAATATCGGCCAGCACAGCATCGACAAATTCGAGATCGGGCCGCGCCTTCACCAGCGCGTCGAACTCGACCTTCGCCGCCGCTACAAAAGCGGGACGCAGGAAGCGCAGCGGGGGTGATTGCTTGTTCATGAGGCTGCCTTGATCGCGTCTGATCATACACAAGGGCCGAGGCCTGCGCGACACAATTCCTGGAGGAAAATTCGTTCAGGGTTGCGAAATTGGTGCCGAAACAAACGGCAAATCCGTCACGCGCGCAGTGATATTGCGGAACGCGGGCGTTTCGGCGCAGGGAGAAAGTGTCAGCACCAATTGCGTGCCCGGCTGTGAAGCGGAGATTTCGATCTGTGCCAGAGCAATCGCGCGGCGCAACGCGGGCGAATAGAGCGAGGTCAGCGTGTGACCGGCGATTTGGCCATTGTGCAAGAGCGGCGTGAATGGCGCGGGCGTTTCGCAATCAATTTCGAGTCCTACAAGCGTTTTGGTTTCCTGCGCTGCGAGACAGGCCGCGCGGCCATTGAACGTTTCATGGCTCGCATCGATCAATATTTCCAGACCCAATGATTTGGGTGTGGGCGTTTTCGCGTTGCCGTCGCGTGCGGGCGCATAGTCGCGGATGGGCCGGGCGATTCCGGCTTCCAGATCGAGAATATCGGTCGCCGTTATGCCGGCAGGTTGCAGTCCGAAAGGCGCACCGGTGCGCATCAGGCGATCCCAGACAACCAAGCCGTCATCCGCATCGCGCCAGATTTCATAACCTCCCTGCTCACCGAAGCGCGACAGCGTCACATCGAGCCCGCGCCAGAAAGTTTTGCGCAAGGAAAGCGGCTCCAGCGTAAAATCGATTCCGGCGGCTTGCAGGATCGCGCCTGCATGAGGCCCGATCAACGCCAGCCCGCCTTCGCTGATTTCGCGCATGCCGACATCGAAGCGCGAAGCGGCGCGCGCGATCCAGTCGAAATCTGGCGCCGTCGAAACCAGCAGGAAACTTTCCTTGCCATAACGTGCAATCGCGCCCGCGCCGCGCATGCCGCCGCCATCGGCAAGCCATAGCGCTTTCAACGCCTGTCCAGGTGCCAGTTGCGAAACATCGCGCGTGAGAAGACGCCCGAGAAATTCCATCACGTGTGGGCCTTCCAGCATCACGCGCCAGCGCCAGGAAATATCGACAAGCACGCAGCGAAAGCGCGCGGCAAGTGCTTCTTCATGCGCATCATCATAGGCGCGTGCGAGCGTGACGCCGTTGCGCGTGAGCCAGTCATTGCCGCGATTGGCTGCCGCGACGCGGGCGTGAAAGGGCGTGGCGCGCAAACTCATGTCTTGTCCCTGATCGCCATCGCCGCCGCGATCCGCCCTGCGCGGCCCGAAATGGCGCTCTCGCCGCACAGCATCAAACTGGAAATCGGCGTGCGCAGGCGTTCATCCCAGTTCGCCAGCATCTGTGCAACATTCATTTTCAAATCCTGCGCGCCATAGCGCGAGGAGATTTCTGCCGGCGTCAAAACCTCGCTGGCGACCACATGCATTCCCGGCACATGCCGCGCGAATGCGGCAATCACTTTCGCCGTCAATTGCGCCTTCATCTCGTCGTTCATTGCCAATGGCACGGGCCGCACCGAGGCGATCAGAAGATGCTGGCCGATTGGTGCCAGTGACGAATCTGCGGCGGTAGGCGTAACCGCTTCCATGATGAGTTCATCCGGCAATCGCCCCGCGCGCGCCGCCGAATACGCGGCGGCGTAGCTTTCCAGACGCTCGGCCAGAATGAAGCGGGCCGTTGAGGGAACGCCGGCGAACATTGGCAGCGCGGAAAGCGCGAGCGCCACTTTCGCCGTTCCGGTTTTGGGATTTGCGCGATCCATGGAATCTGCGCGCGCGAAGCCGATGGCGCCCGTGGGCAGCAATTCATTCAATGTGCGCCGCCGCGACGCGCTGGAAATGACGATGGACGCGGCGATGGTTTCGCCCGATGCGAGTTCCACTCCGGCGACGGCGCCGTTGGCAAGCAAGATGCGGCTAACGTTTGCGCCTGTGCGGATGTCCACCTTCGCCGCTTCGAGCAGCGCCTGCACCAAACTCGGCGGGCCGCCTGCAAGTGCTGCGACCGCGCCCTGTAACCCGCACATTTCCTGCGAGGCGCGCCACAGCAGCGCCAGCGCGGAGCCGGGCTCGAATGGCGAAAGCCCGTTTTCGGTGGCGTCGAAAGCCAGCGTTGCCTTCAGCGCGTCGGATTCGAACCAGCCATCCAGCCACGCCGCAGCACTCAATCGCCGGAAAGGTTCGAGGCGTTCGCGCGAGACGGAAAACGTTCCTTCGTCCCACCACAGCGCACGCATGTCGCGCGCCAGAGAAAAGAGTTCGCGGCGGAAGCGCTTCCACGCTTTTGCATCGGCTTGCGAATGAACCGCGATGCTGCGCGCCGCTCCATCGCGGCTAAGCACGATGTGCTTGCCGTCTGCGCGCAATCCCGTCAGCGCCATGTCGCGCACCGCGAATTTGAGATTGAGCTTCAGATCCTTCACCACGCGCGGATCGAGCGCGTAGAGCGTTTGCGTCAGCGGCGCGTGGAAACCTTCGCCGAAGGACATGCTCTCGCAGGCCCCACCAAGCTTGTTGCGCGCTTCGGCCACGATCACACGAAGGCCCGCGCGCGCGAGATAAGCCGCCGCCGTGAGCCCGCTCACGCCGCCGCCGATTACGAGCGCGTCGCAATCGCTCATTTCAGCCGCCTGAAATCGGCGAGCACGGCGCGCGCCGCCGCCACGCCGGCCGCACAGGCGCCGAGCGGGCCCGCAGCGGAAGATGGCCCGCCCAGATAGAGCCCCGCCATTTCGGTGCGCGGCCCGGGGCGCAGGCCCAGCATCTGGTCGCTGGCGATCTCGCCGCCCATGAGATCGCCTTCCGTCGCGCCCAGCGCTTCCTCTATGTCGGGCGGCGCGATCACCTCGGCTGCCAGCACCGACGCGCTCACGCCCGGAAACACGCTTTCGGCTGCGGCGAGCGCCAGCGCGCGCAAGACGTCGCGCTTCTCATGCGTCCAGGCGCCGTCGAAGAGGCGGAAGGGGATCGCGCCCAGCGTCACCGTCAGCGTTGCCGAACCAATCGGTGCGAGGCTTGGGTCGGCGGCAGAGATGAGACGCAGCGTGGCAGGTGGTGCTGTGGGAATCGTGCCTGCACGCCAAGCGGCATGCGCCTCGGCAAAAACTTTCGCGTCGGGCGCTACGTGGATGGCTGAGCGCGGCGCGTCCGGCGCTTTCTCCAGCGCCAGCAGCACGCGCGCCGTACCGCCGCCCATGCGCCAGAGGCCCGCGCGCTTCACCACCGGCGGCGGCAACGCGCTCCATGGAAACAGCGACAGGAAGGTGCGTTTGAGGTCGACCGTGGAGATGATGGCGCGCGCGGAAATCTCCGTGCCGTCGGCAAGGCCGATGCCGGTGACGCGATGCATGTGGCTCTGGATGTCACTCGCTTCGAGGCCGAGCGAGAATTCCGCGCCCGCTTCGCGCGCGGCATTCGTCAGCGCGGAGGCGAGTCTCGCCAAACCGCCCAGCACCACGCCCGAATTGCTCTCAGCCAAAAGATGCAGCGCGCTTCCCGCCAGATAAGGATCGGCTGTGCGTCCAGCCAGCGTGGCAGCGATTCGATGCGCGGCTTCATCGCCCTCGCCCAATACATCGGTGAGCGAGGCTTGCGCCCAATCTTCGGCGGGCCACGGTGTGTACGAAGCCGTACGCAGAAAACCAAAACGAGGCGGCGGCGAAGCGGCAACCGCATTCACGCGCGCCAGCACGCCAGCGCATCGCGCTTCGGTTTCGCGCGAGGGTTGCAGAATGTGATGGCGATCCGGCCACATCGCCAGCGACGGCATCGGCGCGAAGATCGCGCCCCGCCGCGTCAGATCCAGCGCCCAATGAATCTCGCGCGGTACCGCCGCCACCTCGTCGGCAAAAGGCGAAGCCCGGAAGCCGGGATGGAATTCGCGCGTCTGTGCGCGGCCGCCCGCCACGGTGCTGCGCTCGATGACGATGGTTTTGAGCCCGGCGCCCGCAAGCGTCGCCGCCGCGGCCAAACCATCCGCGCCCGCGCCGATTACGCCAACATCGTAGCGCAACACCTCAACTCCAATTGTCCAACGCGCGGCAAACGCGGTTAACGCGCGCCTCGAAAGAAAGTTCGTTGCAAGGATAATCTTAAGACGCAAAGGCGGAAATGGCTGACGCCATCTCCGCCCTTGGTTAATGCCATATCGAGCGACGGCTGCGCGGTTAGAGAACGCCGCGCTTGTGTTCGCCGATGACGATGCGGCCGGGATTGAACGCGGCCTTGAATACCGAAAGCGCCTTGCGCGGCTCGGCGTCTCCACACATGAAGACGTCGAATGCCGCATAGCCGCGTTCGGGCCATGTATGGACGCTGATGTGACTCTCCGCGAGCACTGCGACGCCGGAGACGCCGCCGCCATCGGAGAATGTGTGCAGATGAATATGCAGAAGCGTCGCTCCTGCTGCCTTCACGGCATCGATCAGCGCCTGTTCGATCCGATCCCGGTCGTCGAGTCCCTCGGCTTCCCAAAGATCAATGATCAGGTGACTTCCCGCATAGGTCAGTCCGTTACGTGTGATGAAGTGGTCCTTGCGGTCCTCATCCCCCAGGGGAATAGGAACAAGAACGGTCCTCGCGGAAGCGCGGGCGCGAGGCGCCTTTGCTTCTTTGATCGCCGCCACGAGTTCGAGTCTGGCCATTCTGGCACCTACCCTCTAAGTAGCGTTGACACCTGTGGTGGCCTCCGTTTCCTCGGGACACCGCTAAGAAGAAAGCGGCCGGAGGAAGGGATCACCCTCCGCCGAACCGCCCATGTCCCGTCGCCGGAACTATCGGGAATATAGGGACGTTTTCCCGCTACGCAAGAATTTTGTCAGGCGCGTGTCAATTTTTCCTTTCACGCCTGTGGACGGCGTGCGCGGTAGACAGCGCCTCTCGCGCGCCCTAAAAGCCCTCGCCGCTTTTCACCAATGACAGGAGCAAGCGATGGCGAACAGCTTCAAAGAGCGTCTCCACAAGGGCTACGCCCAGTCGATGGAGCTTGCCGGTGCGCCGCTGGTGGACGAGAAAAGCCAATATCAGCGCATCAAAATCTTCGACACGGTGGCTAACGGGCGCGTCATGGTGCTGGACGACATCGTCCAGATCACCAGTCGCGACGAATCAGCCTACGCCGAAATGCTGACGCATCTGCCGCTGCTGGAGCACGGCAAGGCAAGGCGCGTGATGATCGTGGGCGGCGGAGACCTCTCCATCGCCGACGAGGCGCTGAAGCACAAATCTGTGAAAGAGGTCGTGCTGGTGGATATCGACGGGCGAGTCGTGGAGCTGTGCCGCGAGCATTTCGGCGAGATCAACGCCAAGGCTTTCAAGGACAAGCGCCTCAGAATCGAGATCGCCGACGCCTTCGAATATCTCGGCCGGCCTGAGTCGAAAGCCCGATTCGATCTCATCGTCGCCGACCGCCCCGATCCCGTGGGCCCCGGCAAGGCGCTGTTCGGCGAGACGTTTTATGACAGGGTGAAGGGCGCGCTGAAGCCCGGCGGTTTCGCCACCTTCCAGACGGGCGTGCCCTTCTATCAGCCCTGGGAGATCACCGAGGCGCTGAAGGAGCTGTCACAATTCTTCCCGCAGTCCGGTCTCTATCTCACCGTGGTGCCGAGCTATATCGGCGGCTTCATGGCGCTCTCATGGGCGGGCAAGGGCAAGAAGCTGGGAACGCCCGGCGGCATCAAACGCGCGCGCGCCGCTTACAGGCGCGCAAAGCTGAAAACCGATTACTACAATCCCGACATGCACGCAGCCGCCTTCGCGCTGCCCGAATGGATCAAGCGGCTGGAACCGTGAACATCGTTGCCTCGCTCGGACCGCGCACGCTGCGTGGAAAATTCGTGGCGCTCGAGCCGCTGGAGGAGCGTCATCACGCGGCGCTGATCGAAGCGGCGGCGGACGATAATATCTGGCGCCATTTTCCGCTCGATCTGCGTCAGGGTTATGCCGCGCGGCTTCCCTTCTTCGTGCAGGAAATGGCGCGCGGCGCGCAAATCAGTTACGCGGTGCGCCGTCTTGCCGATGACGCTATTGTCGGCTCGACATCCTATCTCGCCATCGCGCCCGAAAACGCCCGCGTCGAGATCGGCGCGACTTGGTATGTGGCCGGCGCACAAGGCTCCGCCATCAATCCCGAAGCGAAATATCTGCTGCTCGAAAACGCCTTCGCGGCGAATTACAACCGCGTCGAATTCAAGACGGATTCGAAGAACGCCCGCTCCCGCGCCGCCTTGCGCAAGCTCGGCGCCACCGAAGAAGGCACGCTGCGCGGCCATATGTGGATGCCGCAGGGCTATTACCGCGACTCCACCTATTTCTCGATTCTGGCCGCCGAATGGCCCGGCGTGAAAGACACGCTCGAAAAGCGGCTGGCAGGATTTGAAACTGCTACTCCGGCTGCATCACGCGATTGAAAATCGCGCGAACGCGCGTTTGCGCCTCGCTCAATTTTTCTTCCAGCTCTTTGAAATCCGGGGTACCGCCTGCGCGCGCCAGCAACGCCTTCAGACCCGGCGTGGCACTCGCCGGTTCGAGCGTTCCGTCCAGCGCAATGCGCAGCACATGGGTCAGCGCGTGCTGCAGCTTCGCTGCTGCGATCAGTGTTTGCGCGTCTTCCGAATCCAGCGCGCCGATCTTGGCCAATCTCTGCAGCCCGGAAATCGTGTTCGTGTCGAGGATTTCATGGGCGCGGTGGGCCTCGCGCAACTGCAATGTCTGCGCGATGAATTCGAGATCGACCAGCCCGCCGGGCGCGAATTTCAGATCCCAGTGATTGCGCCCCGGAAATTGCGCCGCCAGTTTCTCGCGCATCTCGCGCGCATCCTTCAGCAATTTGTCTTCATCGGGTGGTGCGGTCAGCGTGGCGCGGATTTCGTGCACGATCTTTCCCGCCAATTCCTCCGGCGACAGGATCACCCGCGCACGCGTCAGCGCCAGGCGCTCCCATGTCCACGCTTCACTGGTGTGATAGCGCGAGAAGGATTCGAGACTCACCGCCACGGGCCCCTTGTTGCCCGTAGGTCGCAGACGCATATCGACTTCGTACAAGCCGCCTTCCGCGGTGGGCGTCGTCAGCGCGGAAATCAGACGTTGCGCCAGCCGCGCGTAGTAGACGATCACCGGCAGCGGCTTTGCGCCATCGGATTGCTCGACGTGACGCGGCGCGTCATACACGAAGATCAGATCGAGATCGGAGGCCGCCGTCATTTCACGCCCGCCGAGCTTGCCCATCGCGATCACGGCGAATTCGCCGCCGAGCACGCGCCCTGCCGTCGCGGCCAATTCATTTTCAACGACGGGCAATAATCCCGCGATGATCGTTTCGGCGACATTGGCAAGCGCAGGCCCCGCTTCGTCGGCCGCCGCCGAGCCTTCGATGATCTGCACGCCGACACGGAAAATCTGTTCGCGGGCGAAGCGGCGCGCGGCATCAAGCGCGCCTTCGTAATTTTTCGCGGCCGCCAATTGATCCGCGAACATGCGCGTCAATTGTTTGCGCGACGGCAATTCGCCCAGAAATCCCGGATCGAGCAGCGCGTCCAGCACCGCGGGCGAACGGCCGAGATGTTCTGCGAGTTTCGGCGCGGAGCCCGCGATCAATGCGATCAGACGCAACAGGCCCGGATTGGCCAGCAGCAGCGAAAACAATTGCACGCCCCCAGGCAGCCGCGAAACGAAACGGTCGAATTGCGCGAACGCCACATCGGGATCGGCGGTTCCGGCCAGTGCATCCAGCAATGCGGGCATCAATTTCGTTAGAAGCTCCCGGGCGCGGGCGCTACGCGTGGCGCGAATGCGACCATGATGCCAGCCGCGGATCGCGCCCGCCACATGATGGGCATCGCGAAAACCCATGCGCTTCAGCGTTTCAATAGTTTCGGGATCGTCTTCTACGCCGGTAAAGACAAGACTGCCTTTCACATCGGAAAGCGGCGCGGAGGCTTCGAACAGCCGCGCATAATGGCTTTGCACGGTTTCCAGCGTGCGGCGCAATTCCGCGCTGAACGAAGCGGTATCCGCATTGCCCATGAAGCAGGCGATATGCGCCATTCCGTCGGCGGATTTCGGCAGCGTGTGTGTTTGCTCGTCTTCGATCATCTGCAAACGATGTTCGAGCTTGCGCAGATAACGATAGGCTTCCGTCAGATCGGCAGCAGCCTCGTCTGACACTAATCCCCGCGCGCGTAATGCCTCCATGGCATCCAGCGTGCACGATTTGCGCAAATTCGGATTGCGGCCGCCCAGAATGAGCTGCTGGGTCTGCGCGAAAAATTCGATTTCACGGATGCCGCCGCGGCCAAGTTTGATGTTGTGGCCCGCAATCGCAATCGTGCCGTGCCCGCCATGGGCGTGTATCTGCCGCTTGATCGAATGAATGTCCTCGATGGCCGCGTAATCGAGATTGCGCCGCCAGATGAAAGGCTCGATGGCTTTGAGGAAGGCCGCACCCGCTACCGCATCGCCCGCGCAGGCCCGCGCCTTTATCATCGCGGCGCGCTCCCAATTCTGGCCCATGCCTTCGTAATAGGCCTCCGCCGCTTCGATGGAGATGGCAACCTGCGTGGCGCCCGCATCGGGGCGCAGGCGCAGATCGACGCGAAACACATAACCATCCGCCGTCGCCTCGCTGAGTAGCTTCACGAGACCTTTGACTATATCCACCGCCGCGCCGCGCGGATCGCCTTTCTTGCGGAACGGGAAACGCGCCGCGTCATAAAACACGATCAAATCGATGTCGCTGGAATAATTGAGTTCGAAGGCGCCGTATTTTCCCATCGCCAGCACGACGAGGCCGGTTTCGGCTTCCAGTTTGGCGGGATCGGTTTCGGGCAGGCCTGCCGGCAAGGCAGCCTCGCGCAACAAGAATTGCAACGCGCCACTTACACAGGCATCGGCGAATTCGCTGAGCGCGCGCGTGACTTCGTCCACGTTCCACACCCCCGCAATGTCGGCCAGCGCAATCGCCAACGCCGCCTGCCGCTTGGCGCGCCGGAGCATCGCCATCGCGGTGTTGATATCGGGCGCCGCGGAAACCGCGCGCACGACCTCCATGATTTCGTCGAGCGCAACGCGTGAACCGCGGTCCAGCAAGAAGGACAGGAATTCCCGCTCGCGCAGCGCCAGCCGTGCGAGAAACGGGCTGTTGCCGAAAACGCTTGTCAGCAACGCCAATGCGTCGGCGGGCGGGCGGAATCCGGCTTCCGCCAAAGCGTCGAGCGTACGCGCCGCCCGCGCGCGATCGAACGGCGCGGGTAATGGAGAATCGGTCGCGAACGCGTTTGTCATGAATGGAGTTTAGGAGAAAAGCCGCGCCCGGCGCCAATCAATGCGTGCCGAACGGAAAGAGAATGAGCGCCTTCAATCCCGGCGAATTGTCCGCGAGTTCAAACCGCGCGTCATGCAGGCTCGCCACGGCCGCCACCAGACTCAATCCCAATCCCGTGCCCGGCGAGCTGCGGCTGGTTTCGAGCCGCACGAAACGGTCGAGCACGCGGGGGCGATCCGATGCGGGAATGCCCGGCCCCGTATCGGCGACGCTGAGCTGCACGCCATCGGACATTTCGTCCACGCCAACGCGCACATGGCCGCCCGGCGGCGTGTATTTGATGGCGTTGTCGATGAGATTGGCCAGCGCCTGCGAGATCAGGCTTCGATTGCCTTCGATCTGCACCGAACCGTTTGGCGCAAGTTCGAGCGCGATGCCTTTTTCTTCGGCAACCGGCCCATAGAGTTCGGCCACGCCTTCCACAACGCCGGACAAATCCACCAGCGTCATCGCCTCGCGCACGACGCCGGATTCCGCTTCGGCGATCAGCAGCAGCGCGTTGAAGGTGGCTATGAGGCGGTCGGTTTCGGCGACGGCTGCGTCGATCTCTCCGGCTTCCGCGCTTTCGCCCAGCCGCATGAGCGCGCCTTCGAGGCGATTGCGCAGGCGATTGAGCGGCGTGCGCAGATCGTGCGCCACCGAATCCGTCACCTCCCGCAAACCCGCCATCAGCCGCTCGATGCGGTCGAGCATGCGGTTGAGGTTCGCCGCCAACGTGTCGAATTCGTCGCCCGATCCGCTCATAGGCACGCGCCGCGAAAGATCGCCCGCCATGATCTCGCGGCTGGTGGCGTTGATGGAATCCAGCCGCGCCAGAAGATTGCGGCTCATCAATCCGCCACCGACAAGCCCCAGCACCAGCATCAGCGCCACGCTCCAGGGAAGTGCTGTCATCAGCAGCCGCTCGGTTTCATAGCGCTCATAAACGTCGCGCGCGACGAGAAGCTGAAAGCCGCCCATCAGCGCGAAGGTGCGCCCGCGCGCGCGATGGGTTTCCAGATTGCCGCCCACATGACGCTGATAATCGAACTCGACGAAATCGCCCGGCTGCGCCTTCATTTCCGGCCAGCCGTCGAGATTGCCCGCAATCGGCCGCTTGAACGCATCGGTGAGGAGATAAAGTCCTCGCTCGCCGCGCACCGAACGGCTGATGATGACATCGGTGAGCCCGCTTAAGCCCTGCCGTTGATATTGCTCCGAGAGGCCCGCGATCTCCGCTTCGATGACCTGATCGGTTTCGCCGTTCAGCGCGCGCTTGGTGTTCCAATAGGTGAAGCCCACCAGCGCGCCGGTGGAGAACGCGAAGATCAGGACGTAAACGGCGACAACCCGGAATGCCAGCGTGCGGAGAAAGCTAGGCGCGCGCACGGATCATGTAGCCTGCGCCGCGCACCGTATGCAGCAGAGGCGCCTCGAATCCCTTGTCGATCTTGGCGCGAAGCCGGGAGATGTGCACATCGATCACATTGGTCTGCGGATCGAAATGATATTCCCACACGCTCTCCAGCAGCATGGTGCGCGTCACGACCTGGCTCGCATGACGCATGAGATATTCCAAGAGGCGGAATTCGCGCGGCTGCAATTCGATATCGGCCTCGCCGCGCTTGGCGGTGCGCGTGAGCAGATCCAGTTCCAGATCGCCAACCTGCAGCCGTGTTTTCACATTGGAGGGGCTGCGCCGGCGCATCAAGGCATCGATGCGCGCCAGCAATTCCACGAAGGCATAGGGCTTGGTCAGATAATCGTCGCCGCCCGCCTTCAATCCCTTCACGCGGTCATCCACATCGGAGAGCGCGCTCAGAAAAAGTACCGGCGTCGAATTGCCATGCTCGCGGATTTCCTCCACCAGCTTCAATCCGTCCAGCATCGGCAGCATGCGATCGACGACGGCGACATCGTAGGGCCGCGACAGGGCCAGCGTGAGGCCGGTTTCGCCATCGGCGGCGTCGTCCACCACATGGCCTGCTTCCTTCAATCCATTTACGAGATAACGCTGCGCTTCGAGATCGTCTTCAACGACGAGGATTCGCATGGCTTGCTCCTCTGACCCCTTATGAACTCAACAAATGTGCGACCCAAAATGGGTCCGCGCCGGCAGCGGCAACGGGGGGAATGTGCCGCCGCCGGCACGGGCCGGAAACGCGTCTCAATGCGAGCGCGCTTCCGGAAATGAAAATTCAGCTTCCGATATTCAGTGCAACAAAGCGTTCGCCGTTTTCGCCGGAGACCAGCACCAGCACGCTCTTGCGTCCTGCGGCATGGGCTTCGGAGATACGGCTTTTGATGTCCTGCGGCGTGCGCACGGATTTGTTGGCCACCGCCACCACGACCTCGCCGGGCTCAAGCCCCTTGTCGGCCGCGTCGCTGTTGGGATCGACCTTGGTGATGACGACGCCGTTCACGCCCTGATCGAGGCTGAAGGTGCGGCGCAGATCGTCGGTCACCGCCGACAGCGTCAGCCCCATCGCCTGCCCCGTGCCCGCAGGATTGTCCTGCTGCGGCGGTGCATTGGAGGCTTCTTTTTCCTCCTTGCGCACGCCGATCTTGGCCTGCAGCGTTTTCTGCGAGCCGTCATGGATCACGGTGAAGGATGCGGTGGCGCCTGCTGGCAGCAACGCCACGCGCCGCGACAGATCGCGCGAATCTTCCACCGATTTTCCGTTCACCGCGAGCACGATATCGCCCTGCACGAAGCCTGCCTTTGCGGCGGGGCCGCCCGGCACGGTGTTGGCGATGATCGCACCCTTGGATTCCTTCGAGCCCAGGCTTGCCGCCAGTTCCGGCGTCACGCTCTGGATCTGCACGCCGAGCCAGCCGCGCGCCACGCGGCCATGGGCCTGCAACTGCGCAACCACGTCATGGATGGTGGAAGCCGGAATCGCAAAGCCGATGCCGACGCTGCCGCCCGACGGCGAATAGATCATCGAGTTCATGCCGATGACCTTGCCCTGGATGTCGAAGGTCGGCCCGCCGGAATTGCCGCGATTGATCGGCGCGTCGATCTGGATGTAATCCGTGTACGGACCATTACCCACGTCGCGGCCGATGGACGAGATGATGCCGGCCGTGACCGTGTTGGAAAGGCCGAAGGGATTGCCCACCGCAATCACCCAATCGCCCACGCGCGCCTGGCGGTCGTCGCCGAATTCGACGTTCGGAAGCGGGGTGTCGCTTTTCACTTTCACCAGCGCCACGTCGGTGGCCTGATCGGTGCCGATCAGCTTGGCGGTATATTCACGCCCGTCCTTCAGCTTGACGGTGATCTTCTTGGCGTTTTCCACCACATGATTGTTGGTGACGATGAGGCCGGACTTATCGATGATGAAGCCCGAACCCATCGACACGGCCTTGTGCGGCTGGGCGAACTGGCGTCCACCCGGACCGCCCAGACCTTGACCGCCCTGACCCTGGCCGCCGAACTGGTTGAAGAAATCGCGGAAGGGCTCCGGCAGATCGGCCGGGTTGAACTGTGCGACAGCCGGGCTAACATTCTCTTCGACCGTGACCGTGACGACGGCGGGCGCCACGCGCTCCACCAGATCGGCGAAACTGAACGGCGCGCCGTTTTCCAGCAGGCGCGGCGTCGCCGCGGCGACCATGCGCGGCGCGGGCGCCTTCTCGGCGACTGTCATCGCCGGGGCGTTCTGCGGATTGGCGTTCACATTGGCCGCTTGCGGCAAAAGCGCGAAAGCGCCCAGCCCCAGCAGGAGGATTGCCGCGGCACCGCCGGCTGCGATCAGCCGGTTATGCTGCTTGGGCGTGTTGTCGTGCTCAGTGTTCATTTCTTCGTTTTTCCTTCGGGGTGCGGCGGCAGGCTCCCAGCCCAGCCAGCCACAGGAGGTTCGGACAGCTTTACGCTCCTGATATTACTTATTCCTGTCTGCTACATTAAACAAAAGTAACTTATT
This sequence comes from Rhizomicrobium sp., assembly GCA_035944195.1. Classification (GTDB taxonomy): domain Bacteria; phylum Pseudomonadota; class Alphaproteobacteria; order Micropepsales; family Micropepsaceae; genus Rhizomicrobium. The sequence goes on from DASZBL010000019.1 coordinate 35,358, forward strand.
GAACGAAATACCGTTTTGATTATCACCTTGATGTTTCAGGGGTTTTCCGCGCTGGCCTGTTTGCGGGCCTTTATCACCACCATGGCCGCGATTCCGCCGCCCAGCAGCAGCACCGCCAAGGGGCCGAACCACAACAGCCAGGTGCCGGGTTCCAGCGGCGGCTTCATCAGGATGAAATCGCCATAGCGCGAGACGAGGTAGCTTTTGATCTGCTGATCGCTCTCGCCCGCCGCGATCTTGGCGCGGATCAGACGGCGCAAATCTGCCGCCAATTGTGCGTTGGATTCATCCAGCGATTCGCCCTGACAGACGAGGCAGCGGAACTGCTTCTGCAATTGCACCGCGCGCGCTTCCTGAACCGGGTTGGAAAGACGATCCGCATCGGCGAGTGCTGCCGTCGTGATGAACGCGGCAAAGATCGCGAAGAAAAATGCGCGCATCATTCGGCAGGCGCCGCGGCGATTGCGGGGTTCGCGATTTTCAAACGCAGTCGCGACCACAGGCTCGCCAAACCGCCCAGCGCCATGAACATGCCGCCGAACCAGATGAACGGCGCCAGCGGATTGACGTAAGCGCGCAAGGTCCAGCGCCCGTTGCCACGCTCATCGCCCAGCGCCATGTAGAGATCGGAAAAACCGTTGGTGCGGATGGAGGTGTAGGAAACGGCCTGACCTTCGGCCGGATACATGCGTTTCTCCGGCGTCACGGTCGCGATCACGCGGCCCTGAGACATCACATCCACAATCGCGCGCGCGGCCTGATAATTCGGGCCCGTCACCGCATCCACACGATCCAGACGCAGCACATATTGCGCAACCGGCATCGTGGCGCCCGGCGCCAGAACATCCAGCGCTTCGCTGCGCCAGATCGTCGTGCCTGCTACACCGATCAGCGTGATTCCAAGCCCCGCATGCGCCAGCGCTGAAGCGTAAGCGGAAACCGGCAACGCGCGGAAATTTCCGCGGCGCATGAGATCGATCGCACTCGCGCCGATCACCCAGCCCGCCAGCGCGAACGATCCCGCTGCCGCCAGCGAATGCGGCGAAGCAATCGCAAACACAGCAATTCCCGCCACCGCCGCGATTCCGATTGCGGGAGACAGCACGCGCACCGCCGCTTTCAAATCCGCTTTGCGCCATGCCAATCGCGGCCCGAACGGCACCAATATCAGCAGCGCCACAAAGATCGGCGCGAAGGTAATCGCGAAATAGGGCGGCCCCACCGAAATCTTCGTGCCCGTCAGCGCATCCAGAAACAGCGGATAAAGCGTGCCGAGAAACACCGTCGCTGCGGCGGCCGCGAGGAACACATTGTTCAGCAGAAGCGCTGTTTCGCGGCTCACCGGCTCGAACGCCGTACCGCTCTCAAGCTGCGGCGCGCGCCATGCGAACAGCGCCAATGCGCCGCCGATGGCCGCGATCAGCATGGCGAGAATAAACACGCCGCGTTCCGGATCACTGGCAAATGCATGCACCGACGACAGCACGCCGGAGCGCACGAGGAAGGTGCCGATCAAACTCAGCGAGAATCCCGCAATCGCCAGCAACAAGGTCCAGCTCCGGAATGCGCCGGTGCGTTCGGTGGCGAGTGCGGAATGCAGCAGCGCCGTCGCCACCAGCCACGGCATCAGCGCCGCATTCTCCACCGGGTCCCAGAACCAGAACCCGCCCCAGCCGAGTTCGTAATAGGCCCACCAGCTACCGAGCGTGATGCCGAGCGTGAGCGCGATCCACGCCGCCAGCATGAAAGGCCGCGCCGCGCGCGCCCAGGCTGCATCGGCCTGTTTGGTGATGAGGGCCGCGGCGGCATACGCAAACGTCGCGGACAATCCGACATAGCCGATGTAGAGCATCGGCGGATGGAACGCCAAGCCGGGGTCCTGCAGCAGCGGATTGAGGCCAGCACCTTCGAATGGCGGCGGATCGAGTCGCACAAACGGATTGGAGGTGAAGAGAATGAACAGCAGAAATGCGAATGCCAGCAATCCCTGCACGCCCAAAGCCGCCGATGTCAGTTGCGCGCTGCCGCGTTGACCGAATGCAATCGCCGCGGAATAGATCGCCAGCACTAGCATCCACAGCAGCATCGAGCCTTCATGGTTTCCCCACACGCCGGTGATCTTGTAGAGCAGGGGTTTGGCAGTGTGCGAATTCTGCGCCACGTTCAATATGCTGAAATCCGATGTGACCGATGCGTAAGTCAGCGCGCCGAACGCCAGCACGATGAAAACGAAAAATCCGATGGCCGCACCCGACGCCGTTTCACGCGCCAGCGCCGCGTTCGCGCGCGCGCCGGTCAACCCCGCACCCGCCATCACCAGCGACAGCGCCAATGCCAGCGCCAGCGACAGCTGCCCGATTTCGCCAGTCATGGTTGGATTCTCATGTGCCGCCTTCTTTCCAGCGGCCGGAACGTTTCAGCGCATCCACCACTTCGGGCGGCATATAACGCTCGTCATGCTTGGCGAGAACTTCGCTGGCGGCGAATGTGCCGCCATCGTTCATCGCACCCAGCGCCACCACGCCCTGCCCTTCGCGGAACAGATCCGGCAGCACGCCGTTGAATTCTACCGGCACCGATGCGCGCCCGTCCGTCACCACGAAGCGCACATCCGCACCCAGCCCATGCGCCACGCTGCCCTTTTCCACCAGGCCGCCGATGCGGAACGACACGCCCGCGGCAATATGCTTGGTGTGCACGTCGCTGGGGCTATAGAAATAGAGGACATTGTCCTTGAGCGCGGTGACGACGAGTGCCGCACCACCCGCGCCCGCCAGCACGAGAGCCACTGCAAAGGCGAGCCTTCGGCGTTTTTTGGGGTTCATGAGGGCATAAATCTCCTGCGGGCCGGACTATAGGGTCCATGGGCGTTCAGTCCAATGTGATTAGACACCGCCCCGCTTTGGCCGGAATTGATGTAGATTGTGTCCACCTTCGGGGGGAGGAGTCTTCCATGAAAGCCATCCGCATCGCGCTTGTGTTGTGCGCGGCGCTTATCGCCACGGCCTGCCTGCCCGTCACCACCAAATCGCCCATCGGCAGCACGCAAGGATTCGTGATGGATCAATTGGTGCTGGGAACCTGGAAGGGCACCGCCGGCACCGAAACCGTGCCGTCCTATTTCCATTTCCTGCCGGGCAAGGAGGGCACGATCATGGCGATCGTGGTGACGCCCGCCAACCAGCAGGACGATGGCGGCTGGGGCGCGTTTGCGCTGCAGACGGTGCTGCTCGGCGCCAATCATTTCATGAACGCGCAGGAAGTGAGCGACAATGGCAAGGTCGCAAGCGGCGCCACGGCCGAACGCACCACGCCGCTGCTCTACAAAATGATCGACGGCAAAATGGTGCTCTACATGCTTGATGAGAAAGACACTGCCGCCGCCATCAAGGCGGGGAAAATCGCAGGCACCGTCGAGCCCGGCGATTACGGCGACGTCTCCATCACAGCCGATCCCGCCGCACTGGACGCTTTCTTCCAGACGCCGGAGGGTCTGGCGCTTTTCAAGGAACCGTTCGCAACGCTGACGCGCGCGGATTAATGCCCTGAGCGGTGCAAAATCTCGCCCGCTATTCCGGTGTCATAAGCAAGACCATCGACCGTCAGCGTAATGCTGCGGGGCCAGTCGCCGCGTGCGAGGCCCTTGCGTTCCAGCGCATTCCAGACCTTGTCGTTGTAGAGCCCGGTCGCATCCTTGCCCGCCACCACCGCATCGCCCAGATGAAAATGATCGCCATGCGCTGCGGGAAAACGCTCGATGGTGATCTCGCCCGGCCCCGGCCCGCCGACAGCGCTGCCTTGCACACCGGCAAGCGCCTGCAACAGCGTCAGCGTGCGCAATTGCAGCGGATTGAGTTTTAGCGGGTTCTGCTTGGGCGGCATTCAAAACCTCATTCAAAAAGCCAGTTCGCCGTATCGCCACCCTGCTCCGGCGGCGGACGGCGCCATGCGGGCGGGGTCCCGGACATCTCCACGGCAGGCCCCAGATAATCGAGCCGACCGCGCCTCGTTTCGCATGACTTCATGGAGAGGTCGAGTCCGGCAAGCCAATCGTCGGGCACCTCCGTCGCATCGGCTTTACCCAGCGATTGCAGCCAGTGGGCGGTGGCTGAGAGCGAGACTTCCACCAGCCAGCTTCCGCCCTCGCGGATGCGCCTGAGCAATGCTGCCGCCGCACCCGCCGCCGCCAGATAGCCCGTGACGTAATCGCAGACCGCGGCAGGCACGAGCTTGGGGATGGTTTCGCGACGGCTGCCCGCGCGCGCCGCCACGAATGCGCCCTGCTCCACCGCGATGCCGCTTGCGGCCTGCGCAAGCTGTTCCCAGCCGCGGCGCGATGCCCAGGGTCCGTTTTGTCCGTAACAGGAAACCGACACGTAAACGATTCCCGGCGACGCATACGAAAGCGCTGCCGGAGAGAATCCCAATTTCGACAGCGACCCAGGATGGTAGGAATCCACAAACACATGCGCGCCGCGCGCAAGCTTGCGCAAGCTCTCCGCTTCGGCAGGCTTGGCGAGATCGAGATGAACGCTGCGCTTGCCATGGCCCGTATCAAGATCGAAGAGATCGATGGTCGGCAAACGCTCGGCCCGCACCGACAGCACATCGGCGCCGTGCGAAGCCAGCGTGCGCCCCGCCGCCGGGCCCGCCAGCACGCGCGTGAGATCGAGCACGCGCACGCCCTCCAGTGGTTCCTCGCCTTCAGGCAAACGCAACGGCGGCGCATCGCCGATGCGCGTGATGGTAATGGGTGGTGTTTTCGCCAGTGCTGCACCTTGCGGGGTCGTATGCCATTCATCTTCCGTGCGCACCACCGCACCGCATAGGCCCATGAAAGCGAGCGCGTCTTCCAGCGCCAGCGCATTCCATTTGCCGACGCATTCGGCGATGCTTTCCACAGACTCTTTCGCATTCAGAAGATCGAGCGTGCGCTGCGCCAGATGCGGGAAACCGCCATGCAAATGAATCCAGCGCTTGCAGGCGGTGCGGTAGAATCCGACCGTGGGATTGTTTTCGCCCGGACGCGGCACGGGTTTGCCATCCAGCCGCAGCAATGAGAATGAAACCAGAGACGCCGCCGCGGCTTTCAGATCGACGGAAATCTCCTGTTGTGCGCCGCCGCGCAGGCGCCAGATTTCATGGGCGGCGGAAGCGGCAAATCCGAGCGAGGCCGCCGCTGCGGTCGCGGCGCGAAAAGGTGTCGGGATGACGGGATCAGCGCCCGCAAAGATAGGCATCCGCAGCGGCGCCAGACCCGCAATGCGGTTGAGCGTACCAAAAGCTTCTTCCGGAATCATGCAAATCCCCGCGGGATCGGTATATTCGCAGGCCCGCGCGGCTGCAATCGCCGCCAAAAGGATTTGAGGAGAACGTTGTGTCCGCACCGTTGACAGGCATTCGCGTGGTGGATTTCGGGCGTTACATCGCCGGGCCTTATTGCGCCGCACTGCTCGCCGATTTCGGGGCCGACGTGATTCGCGTGGAGAAGCGCGACGGGCGCGAGGACCGCACGCTGATGCCATTGGGCGAAACGGCGGACGGTGCCCCCCGCGAAGGCGCGATGTTCCTGCAGATGAACCGCAACAAGCGAAGCCTGACGCTCGATCCCGCAAGCGAAGCGGGCCGCGAGGTAGCGCGACGGCTGGTTGCACAAAGCGATGTGGTGATCGCGAATCTTCCCGGCGAAACGCTGAAGGCCATGGGGCTCGATTACGAAACCGTTTCGCGTGTGAATCCGCGCGCGATATTGGCCGTGGTGTCTGCGTTCGGACTGGAAGGGCCTTATGCCAATCGCGTGGGCTTCGACGGCGTGGCGCAGGCGATGTCGGGCTCGGCTTATTTTTCAGGAACAAGCGAACAGCCCGTGCGCTCCGCAACGCCATGGGTGGATTTCGGCACCGCATCGCTGCTCGCACTCGGCGTGATGACGGCGCTGCGTTCGCGCGATCAAACTGGAAAAGGACAACTCGTCGAAGGCGCGCTGCTGCGCACCGCGCTTACCTATTTCAGCACCATGCTGATCGAGGAATCCGTGCTGCATCGGGACCGCAAGCCCTCGCTCAACCGCAGCCAGACGGCGGGACCTTCCGACATCTTCCGCACCAAAGACGGCTGGATCACGGTGGCGGTGAACGGCGATCCCTTGTTCCGCCGCGCCGCGCGATTGATCGGCGCACCGGAATGGCTGGAGGACAAACGCTTCGCATCCGACAAATCCCGCGGCGATCACGGCGAGATCATCAGCGCGCGCGTGCAGGATTGGTGTGCGACGCGCACCAGCGCCGAAGCCATCGCCGCCTTCGAAACCGCGCGCGTTCCGGCGGGCCCGGTCTATACGATGCGCGAAACGCTCAACGATCCGCATGTCCGCGCCAGCGACATTTTCACGAATGTGGATTTTCCAGGCATAGGCACAGCCCCCATCGCCGCCACGCCAGTGAAACTGCATGCAACGCCCGGTACCGTGCGCAATCGCCCGCCCATACTCGGCGAACACAATGATGAAATATTGCGGGAGCTTGGCTATTCGGATTCGGAAATCGCGGCATTGAAAGCAGAAGGGACGGTTTAAATCGATCAAAGATGGCGCTCAAAATCCATGCTTTGATGCAAAATTCGAGCAATATCGATTTTTGCTCCAACGATCCGATAGAACAGAACATGCGATCCCGTGGCGAGTTTGAAATAACCATTGCGGATTTCGTCGCACGCGCGGCCACGTTTCGGATTCGCAGCCGCGATTTCAATCGCGCTTTGGATCACGCGCACATATCGTTCGGCCTGTGCAACGCTCCACTGTTTAGCTGAATATTCCCAGATTTCGTCAATGTCTGCTTGCGCCAACGGCGAAAGTAGATAGCCTGTCATTGGCTACGCTTTGCTTTGCGCTTCCCGGCAATGAACTTGTCGAAATCGAACGGCGTGGACGGGCCGCTTTGTTCGCCCGCAATCAGGGCTGCGCGTAACGCCGTCAGCTTGGCTTCCCGTTCTTCCAGCAACCGCAAACCTGCACGAAGGACATCGCTAGCAGAGCCATAACGGCCCTGCTCAACCTGATCCTCGATGAACTCGCTGAAATGCTCGCCCAGGCTGAACGATGTGTTTTTGCTCATGGATCATCCTCCATGGGCTCTTATACCAAATTTTGGTATTGATGGCTAGGTCTAGGCCGCCACCGCCACGCCCATGGCAGCCCTGCCGCGGCGGCGGAGGAATTCTCCTTCCTCCGCGCTGAACAGCAGGCTCGTCAATTCCGCGGCGATGCTGAAATAGAGTTCGGCGTTGTGGAGCTTCTCGCCTTCCGCCGCGCGCAGTTCTTTCACGAGGTCTTCGCTGTAGCTGCGCAATGTCATCGTCACTTCGTCTTCAGCATCCTTCACCGCCGCGCCGAAAGACGCTGCCGCCGCGAAAGGCTTGCAGCCGATAATGAGCCTGGCATAGCGCAACGCCCGCTCGCATTTTTCGGGATCGGCGGGGCGCGAAATATCGGGCGATTTGGGGCCGCCGGTGAATCCGCCGGAGCGTTGCATCGGCAGTGCCGCGAGAATTTCCTTCGGCGCGCGCTCCATCAATTTTTCCATCACATCGGCCACCGCCGAGCGATCTTTCATCAACCGCTGCCCCCAGCGTCCGTCGCGGCGCATCTCCACTTCCTTGACGATGCCGGTGGAAAGTTCGGCAAAGCGCGCCACATGGTTCACCAGCGCATCGGCATCGAAATTGGGATGGCGCGTGGAAAGAATAGCCGTCGCATGCGCTTCGATATCGCCGAAGATGATTTCGCCGACGAGGCCCATATCGGTGCTGCTGATGAGCGTGTCCTGCGTCTGGCGCGAGATCATCAGCGGTAATTTCAGCGCTTCCCATGGCCGTGCCAGACGGTGCATCGCGATCACCGCCACGTAGGGCGCCGCATCGGGCGCGCTCGCGACCAGCCGGTCATAGATTTCGCGCAATGGCCAGATGCGTTCGTCGCTCAACGCCGGTGTCTGCCGCGGCAGCATTTCTTGCAGCGCCAGAATCTCCGGTGCTACGGCCAGCAGCAGCGCCATCTCGCGTGCGTCTTCGATGCCGGCATCACCTTCCAGCGCCACGCGCGCGACCTTGCGCGTCGCATCCTTAGCCAGTGCTGCCAGAATCGCTTCCGACGCCAGCGGCCAGAATTCGGCGGCGCAGGCGTTTGCCTTCTCCATATGATAGCCGAGCACGGCCGTCTTCACGCCAATGGAAAAAGTCTGCAACGCATCGGGCACCAGCATCTGGCCGAGCCAGTTCCACACCAGCGGCACGGAGGCGCGCGCGATGCGACCCTTCTGTTTTTGCTTGCGTGGCGCGTCGGTCAGCAGATCCTGAAAGGGCTGGCTGAACAGGCGCAACGGCGCGGGCGTGCGCTCGATTTGCGGCGCCTTGCGCAGCACGGGGCGCAAGCCTTCCAGAATGAGATCGTGGGGCAGCGATTTACCGTCATTGAGGCGGTCCACCTCCACGGCCTTGGCCAGACGCGCGGCGATGCTTTCCGGCAAACTGCCCAGAAAGCCCCGCAACATCGCAGCCTTGTCGTCTGGAATCCCGGTCATGGTCCCGCCCAAAACGCCCCCTTGCGGCAAGCCTACACCTTCCGCGCGCCGGCCAAATTAACCTCTCTTGCGTTAACGCCGTCTTTGCAGGCCGGGCGCGATAGCCGGGCCTCCCGGCCTCGGTTAAGGTCCTGCCGATTCGGGTTGGGAGACGAGGTTGCGCCCAAGCGACTTCAAACATTGGCGCAAGGGGATGAAGTTGTCCCAAAAGGAAGCAGCCCATGCGCTGGGGCTGAAACGCCGCGTCGTCCAGTATTATGAAAAGGGCGAACGCGACGGCGAGGCCGTGAAAATTCCCAAAACCGTGCGGCTGGCCTGCTATGCCTTGGCGCAGGGGGTCCACGATTATCACGGGCCCCATGATGACTAGACGATGGCCGGAAGCGTAAGGCGCACCTCCAGCCCTCCGAGCGCACTGTCCCCCAATTCGAACGAGCCGCCATAAAGCTTGGCGATGTCGCTCACGATGGCCAGGCCCAGCCCGCTGCCGGGCACGCTTTCGTCCAGCCGCTCGCCGCGCTCCACCGCGCGCTCGCGGTCCTCGGGATCGAGGCCCGGCCCGTCATCGCCCACGCGCAATTCGAGCTTGCCGTCGCGCCGCGCCGCGCTCACCGCCACGCGCGAGTGCGCCCATTTGCAGGCATTGTCGATCAGATTGCCTGCCATCTCTTCGAGGTCCTGCCGCTCGCCGCGAAACGCCAGCGACGCCGGACATTCCACTTCGATGGCCATCGCGCGTTCGGCATGGATGCGTTTGAGTACGCGCGCCAAATCCTCCAGCACCGGTTTCACCAGTGTGCGATTGCCCAGCACATCCACAGCACCGGCCGTGCGGGCGCGCGCCAGATAATGATCGACTTGCCTGCGCATCGTGAGGATCTGACGCATCACCGCATCGGCGAGCGGGCCCGGCTGCGCATCGGCTTCACTCGAAATTACCGTCAACGGCGTTTTCAAAAAATGCGCGAGATTGGAGACATGCGTGCGCGCACGGCCGACGACTTCGGCACTATGTTCGATGAGGCTGTTGAGTTCGCTTGCGAGCGGCGCGATCTCGGCGGGGAAATTTCCATCGAGCCTGCGCGCCTTGCCGTCACGGATGCGCGCCAACGCCTGGCTCACCTTGCGCAAGGGCAAAAGCCCCACGCGCACCTGGATGAAGATGGCAGCGATCAGGCCCAATCCCAATATCGCGAAGGACCAGAACAGCATCGTGTCGAAGCGCGCGATTTCGGACTCCATCTGCGAGCTATCGCCCGCAACCAGAAAATTATAGCCGCGCGTATCGCCCGGCTGTTTGGTGGCGGTGATGGGAAAAACGATGCGCCGCTCGACGATGCGCAAATGCTGATTGTCCGGCCCTGCGCCATGGCCCCAAACCATGCCTTGGCGCGGCGCGCTGGCGTCGGCGAATTTGATCGTGCGGTCCCACAGCGAGCGAGAAATCTGCGCTTCCGTAGAGCGGGTGCCGCCCGGCCCCTCGGGTGCGATCTGCCAATACCATCCGGAAAAAATCCGCTCAAAGCGCGGATCGGTGAAACGGCCTCTGAGCGAAACGCCGCCGGAAGGATCTGGTTCGGCGGCGGCGATCATGCCGTCGAGATCGAATTTCAGCCGCGCGTCAAAATTGTTTTCGACCGCATCGCTGAAAATGTCTGCCAGCACGAAGCCGCCGACCACCAGCCCAAGCACGATCCACACCGCAGCGGCCGCGATCAGCCGGCTCGCGAGCGAATCAAACCTTAGCGTGATCCTGCCTAGGAAGGTTGGGGTCTTCGAGGGAATAGCCAAGGCCGCGCACCGTATGGATCAGATTGGCGTCGAGCTTCTTTCTCAAGCGCCCGACGAAGACCTCGATTGTATTCGAGTCGCGGTCAAAGTCCTGATCGTAAAGATGCTCCACAAGCTCGGTGCGCGAAACCACCTTGCCGCGGTGATGGGCAAGATAGGAAAGGAGGCGATATTCCAGCGAGGTGAGCTTCACCGGATTGCCGTCCAGCGTCACCCGGCTTGCCCGCGTATCGATTCGCAACGGCCCAATCTCGATTTCGGAGGTGGCAAGTCCGGCCGCCCTTCGCAGCAGCGCGCGAACCCGCGCCAGCAATTCCTCGGTGTAGAAGGGCTTGGCCAGATAATCATCGGCGCCCGCATCGAAGCCCGCCACCTTGTCGCTCCAGCGGTCGCGTGCGGTCAGGATCAGCACGGGCATGGTGCGCCCGTCCTTGCGCCATTTCTCCAGAACCTGCACGCCATCCATCTTCGGCAGGCCGAGATCGAGGATCACGACATCGTAGGGCTCGGTATCGCCGAGGAAATGACCTTCCTCGCCGTCGCTTGCGGCATCGACCACATAGCCTGCGTCGGTGAGCGCGCGCTTCAGGAGCCGCTGCAAATCCGAATCATCTTCCACTAGAAGAACGCGCATTGCGCCTCACTCGCCGCCGTGATGTCCATCGCGCCAGCGTCCGCCGCCTTCGCCGCGATCATGCCATTGTCCGCCGCCACGGTCCTGCCATTGTCCGCCGCCAACGGGATTGCCGTTCTGCCAGCGGGGCCAGCGCGGATCGCGCGGAAAATTTTCCCGCGGCTGATTATCGTAATCGGGTCTGCGGTCATTGTCGAAATGGTCGCGGCCACGACTATCGGGACGATCTGTGTCCGGGCGATCACCGCGCGGCTGCTGCTCATCCTCGCGCACACCGTTGCGCTCCACGCCGAGTACACGCCCCGTGCGCGCATCGGTGTCGAGCCAGATGAGTCTTCCTTCGGGCGTCAACCATTTGATGCGGTAATGCATGCCGCCATTGTTGTCGGGGAATGGACCGTCGGCATCGTAGAATGTACCGGCGCGGCCGCTGCGCATTTGCGAAAGGATATGGTCGAGCGGCTGAACACCGCCGCGCCCGGGATCGGCGGCGGCAGTTGTGGCGCCCAGAACGAGGGCGGAAAAAACCAATAACGCACTGATACGCATGCAATTATCTAACGCTTGCGCGATGAACCTCAGATGAACGCGCCATCCAGACCCCGTTCAGCCGCGCGCCGTCAATCTTCTCCGCAACGATGGGCTCCAAATCCGGTGTTCCGCGTTTGGGTTTACAGGGGCGAGAAGGAGAAGACTATGTTGAAACATATCCTAACGGCAGCAGTGGCTACGGGTGCACTCCTGGCCGGATCGGCTGCATTCGCCCAAGACTATGATCACGACCGCAATCAACGTCAGCATTATAGCGATCGCACCGACCATCGCGATCGCAGCGGTGATCGTAATTCCTCCCGCGACCGCAATTGGTCGGGGAACCACACCACCATGGGCGGCGGAAGCTATCGCAACCGCGATTACAACCGCAGTTATTATCAGAACGATCGCAACAACAACTCGGGCTACTATCATCATCAGGACTATGACCGCGATCATGGCTACTATGGCAATCGCGGCTATCGCTCGGGCTACTACGGTTATCGCAACTATGTCGACCGTGACCGCATCTTCTATGTGATCCGCGAGCACAACTACAATTATGTCGGCGATCCGTACTGGTACGGCGACGCCTACGTCGTGCGCGCCTACGATCCGTATGGAAGGCTCGTGCTGGTGCGGGTGGACCCGTACACCGGCGCGTGGCTGGGCGTGATGTTCCGGCTTTAAACGATCTTGAGGCAAGCCTTTCGCGGAAAGCCCCTCCCCGCGATTGGCACTGCCGTCAAGCGAGAGCCCGCGCGAGAGAAATCCCGCGCGGGCTTCTCATTTTCAGGCACGCACAGTGACGAATTCTTCCAGCCGCGCGCGTTCGGTTTGAAGCGCATTCACCGGTGCAGAATCGTCGCCCACGCCGATGGCTATGCCGCAGAAGATCATCTCGTTTTGCGGGATGGAGAGATAATCGCGAATGACGCCGTGCCACACCGCCCAGGCTTCCTGCGGGCAGGTGTGCAGACCTTTCTCGCGCGCCAGCAGCATGATGTTTTGCATGAACATGCCGAGATCGGCCCATTGGCCGGGCTGCATCTGGCGGTCCATCGTGAAGATGAGGCCGACCGGCGCGCCGAAGAATTCCCAATTGGCGGCGAAGAATTTTAGCCGCGCGGATTTATCTTCGCGCGGGATTCCCACCGTCTCATACATCATCTCGCCGACGCGGAACCGGCGCGTGCGGTAAGGTTCGGTGAGATGCGGCGGATAGATATTATATTCCGGCGGCTCGCCCATCGGCGTTACTTTGCGCTCCTCCGCAACACGCCGCACCAGTTCGTCGCGCGCGTCGCCGATCAGCACATAGACGCGCCAAGGCTGCAGATTGCCGCCGGACGGCGCACGCGCAGCGAGCTTCAGAATATCGGTAATAGTTTCAAGCGGCACCGGATCGGCGCGAAACGCGCGAACCGATTTGCGCGATGCAATGGCTTCGCTGACCTGCATGGAAAACTCCGTAAGAGCGATATCGTATTGCCCTCAACAATGCAACTACGTGCGCCTGCGTCAACGCTGCGCACGCCGCGGTGCCCGGTCACCGAACCACCAGACTATGCTCGTCACAGCTGCGAAGACCAATGAATCCGCCATGTAAGCACGGTCGATATCGCTGGGCGTCATGGCAAAAAAGGCGGATGCCAGAAATGCCGTCAGCCCCAGCGTCAGGGCCGGGCGAACCAATGCACGCACCGCATTCACCCAGGCGTAGGACGCCGGCAACGCGCCTTCCGCCGTTACGCTAGCGGCCAATCCCGACCACGAGCCCTGGCTTTGTGCGATTTGCACTTCCTGCTCGGTCTCCTCTGTCTTGGCCTGCATCTGCAATTTCAGCAGATCGGTTTCATGCGCCCAAAGTGCTGTCTTCTCCGTGAAGGCCTGCTTAGCTTCGACATAGCCGAACGCTTTCGTCGCGATATTGCCCAGCAATCCGAACAGCCCGCCCGTCATGGCGGATGCGCCCGTGCCTAGAATATCCCCAAGGATGTCCATTTTGCTTTGCTCCTGTCGCCGTAGAACCAATGCGCGGCTCGCGCGCGGATATCGAGATGCAGAAAAGTCTGGCCGAAGCCGAAACCGTGGAAACCGGCACGCCGCGCTTCACGCACCAATCGCGCGGGATCGTGAGCGCCCAGCGCCACATCGAAGGCAAGCTGCTTGTGCAGCGAAAGCGGCGCGCCGCCGACGCGCGCATTGTGGATCGCGCAACGATGCCCCGAATTGATCTGCAGCGGTGCGCTCATCGCGACACGCAATCTTTCGATTGCATCCAGCGCATCGGGCCAGACACAAACTTCTCCGCAACACGGACACGCAAGTTCGCGCAGCGAGAAATGCGGCCAGCGCGATGCATCCCATCGCGCGGATGCGGCGTCGGCGAAAATCGCGTTCAAGGGATTTCGTCCGGCGCGGGTGGCGCGATCCAGCCGCCTGCGCCATCGCTTTGCCAGCCGACTCCCACGCCATCCGGCTGTTCGGTGAGCGTCAGTCCTTCGCCGGGCGCGTATTGCGCCTCGCCGTCCCACACCACGACATTCACGACCAGACCGCCGCCATCGACGATGAGATAATTCGCCATCGGTTTTTCCTCAGAAGTAAGTCGTCACGCGCAACTCGCCGCGCCCGCCCGCGCCGCCTGCGCCCGAATTGTTGCCGTCGAGCGAAGCGCCGCCGCCACCGCCGCCGCCGCCGGGCGCGCCACCGGCACCGCCATTGCCGCCAACACCGGCCGCGTTGGCGCCGCCACCGCCACCGCCCGCGCCGCCGAATTGATCGGCGGTACTGCTGATGTCGGCGCCTGCCGTTCCATTCACGCCGGTGTTCGCACCTCCGGTTCCCCCACTTGTGGACGAACCTCCGGCCGTGGAGCCGTTGGAGCCGTTCGTTCCGGCAAAGCCTGCATTCGCTGCTGTGATGGAGCCGCCGGGACCGCCGCTACCCATCGCAGGGCCGTTGACGGCTACGGTGGCAACAGCCGTGGCGCTCGCGGCGGGGCCCGTGACCGACGCGCCATAATTGCCCTGCACGGCGCTTGTCACCGCTGCAGCAGCGTTTGATCCGCCAACACCGCCATTGCCTCCGGGCGCGATTGCATGCGAACCGAAACTCGTGTTGCCACCATTGCTGCCGGAATTGCCGTTGGTGCTGTCGGCGGTTTGCGCAGCACCTGCCGTGCCGCCCGCACCGATCGTGACCGTTTCGGTTGCGCCAAGCGATGACACGGCAAAGGTGCTGCGATTGGCGGCGCCATGACTGCCGGGATTGCCGCCGAGCCTGAGGCTGCCGCTTGCACCGCGACGGCCTGATCCGCCGCCACCGCCGGGCCCGAACAGCACCACATCGACGCGCTGCGCGAGCGGCGGCGTTGTGTAGGTTCCCGAACTCGTGAACACCTGCACGAGCGGCGCGATCCTGGAGCGCACCGGCGACCACGCGCCGTCCCAATAGGCGAACATCGCTTCGTCATGCCGCGCGCAGAGCCACGCCACATCGTTTCCCGAATTGTCTTTCACCGTGACGCGATTGGCGCCCGAATCCTTCTTGCGCACGATCACCCAATCGTCGGTGTCGGCACTGGCGGGCAGCGTCACGGCGAACGCGCCACCCGTCGCATCGGCGCGCACGATACGGCCGAGATGCGTGGCGCCGATTGTCGCGGTGCCCGTCACATCGATATGCTTGAGCAGCAGCGAGCCGGTGTTGCGGTCGATCTGCAGGCCCTCATACCAGGTGGCCCCGTCGGGCGAGACCTTGAAATGGAAATTGTCGTCGCCGGTGAGTCCGATTTCCGCGCGGCCGGAGAAATTCGTTTCGAACAGGAAGGAGGCGGTGTCGCCGGAAGCATGCTTGTTGATGAACGCCCGAATGCCGGCGCCGATATTGTTGAGCAGAACCGCAGACGATGCGACGGCCAATTTGTTCGTGCTGTCCGCCGTGGTGTTGACGCCCAGAAGCGGCACATTCTGAAGCGCCAGCACGCTCGCGTAATCGACCCAGGATGAGCCATTATAAACAAGCAGCTTCGTTTCGTTGGAGACGTAAACAACGAGCCCGTTGAACGGCGCGTAAAACCGCCACGCGCCATCCAGCGCGAAGGCGATTTTTCCATCCTGTCCCGTCCATGCGCCGGTGCCGGTGGCTTTCACGAGATAGTGTCACCGTCTGCGGGCGATCCCGGCGGCGCGGAAAGCGTGCGATCCAGAATGCGGCAGCACAGCAGCGCATCCATCTGCAGCAGCGCTTCATTGTGCGTGACGTGCTTTTGCGATTGCGCAGCCGCAATCTCGGGCAATCCCGCCCGCGGCGTCGTGTCGGTCATGATGTTTCTCTAAAGTTGGATTGTGACGCGGGCAGCACTTCCGCGGCCCACGATGGAGGAAATCTGATAAACGGCGATCGACAGCGTGCCACCCGGCGAAAGCGGCGCACCGAAATCAGCCGTCTGCATCGCCGCTGTATAAGTCACGCTCGTGGTGGGAGACGAAAGCGTGCGCTTCACCATGAGGCCGGAAAGAATATCGACCTCATAATCTTCCGCCGTTTCGCTGAGCGGAATTTCCGTCTGATCCCAGCTATCGCTGCCGGGAGAACGGTCGCGCCGCATCCACGACAGCACAATATCGCCGCTAGATTGCGGCACGCCCGCGACATGACACGGACTGAAGGGCCGGTAGCCCACGCCCGCAAATTGCAGCGCGGCACTTTGATAGGCCGCATCGGAAATCGCTTTCGACTGTGGCCCATAAAGATAATTGAATGGCAGCGCATATTCGCTCTGCGCCAGATGCAATTGCGCCGGTGCACCATTCAGCACCACCACCCGCGCGCCGGATGCAACGGGCGCGCGCATTGCGCCTTCCGTTCCCGCCTGCCCGCGCAACAACCGCGTCAGCGTCCATTCATTCGGCGCGGTGAGCGTGGCGGTTGCGAATTGCAGCACTTCCCAATCGCCATCCGCATTCTCGATGGCCAAAACATTCGCGCCGCCCAGCACCGACAAATCGTCCAATGACGACAGGGTTCCGTTGTAGAGTTTCACCGACAGCGAATTGATCTCATCCCAGCGCCACAGCGGTCCGGAATAAACATCCGCAATCGTCTCGCCGATGAACGCCGGTTTGGTGAGCGATGTATCCAGCGTGAAATTGGAATCGCTGGCACTTTTGTAAATCAGCACGGCACCCGGCCATGGGCTCGCAAACGCCGCCGCATAAGGCTCCCATGCAACCTGATCCGCACTCAGCAACGGCAGATCCATGAACACAACCAGCGAACGGCCGGTTTGCGAAAGCGATTGCGCCACGCCCGGCAAACGCGACGGCCCTACCAGCGGCTCATAGATCGACGGATCGGTCGTTACGGCCTGAATATTGCGCGCGCCCGCATCGTTGATCTCGGTCAATCGCAAGCACCGCGTGCGCCCGCCTGCATCGAGCGAAACTTCATCCGCCGGATCGAGCGCCATTTGCGATGGCGCCAATACAAACTTTGCCGTTTCGCGCATCGTCCAGGCGTCCTGCAGTAAGCGCACGCCGATGCCCAGCGCCTGCCCCTGATCCAGCACCAGCGGCAGATTGGATTGCGCAACGCGACTGGACGCGCCGATGAGCCGCCGCGCCTCCGCCACCGCCGCGCGGTAATCCGCATCCGCATCGATATAATCGATACGCGACGCCATCGGCAGATCGGTTTCCTGCGCGCGGTTGAACGAGAAGCCGAAGCCCGGCTCGCCGCCCGGCATCACCAGATCGTTTTCACCGAGCGCGGTGGTGGTAGGCCGCCCACGCATGAGGAATTTGATTTCGCCTTCGCTCTCCACGCTGTCGAAATGAAACGCAACACCGAGCGGCGCAATCGCATCGCGCGGGCTCATCGTGTCGGTCACGGCAAAGCCCGTCACCAATCCCGAAAGATTGGAAACGTCATAATCGGTGAAGCTCGCATCCTCGCAAAGCTTGCCCACAAGATCGGCAAGCTGCACCGCGCCCAGCCGCCCGTTCAGCCAATGGCCGAGGCGGTAATTCTCCGCATCGCCCCACACATCGGTGCGCGCAGGAAAAAACGGAAACGGCCGCGCATCCCAGCACCACGCAAAAATCCGCGTCGCATCGACCATGCGCCCGGTGTAAACGCCCGATGCGGGATTGTTCGCGCTATCGCTCCAGAATTTCAGATGCGTTTCCAGAAAGCGGCGCTGAATCAGATCGTCGCGCTCGCCATTGGAATAATAGGGCAGCGCACTTTCCGCCGATTTCGGATCGAAGAACACATTGGGTTCATTCGCGCCCTTCTCCACCGCCGAACATCCCAGCTCCGTGAACCAGATCGGTTTTCCCTGCGGCACAAAACCGGTATGCGAACCGCTTTCCGTGCCGCCCGGCCGGTCATAGTGATTGTTCGACCACCAGTTCCACAGATCCTTCGCGCGGAAGACCCACGGCTTGGAATAGGCGCCGTCGCTGATGGTCGTGCGCGTCTGCGCGTCACGCGCGGCGTGATCGATATAATACCAATCATAATCCTCGCCGCCCTGAATGTTCGCGGTCAGATAATCCACATCATGAATCGAAGTTGGCCCGTTCAACGCGTCGTAATCGAGATGCGCGGTGCCGTCGCGCCAATCGGCGAGGGGCATGTAATTATCGATACCGATGAAATCGATATTCGAATCCGACCATAGTGGATCGAGATTGAACAGAACCTCGCCCGCGCCGGTCTGATGATTGTTGTATTCCGACCAGTCCGCCGCGTAGCCGATCTTGGTGCCGCCACCCAGAATGGAGCGCACATCGGCAGCCAATGTTTTCAGTACGGCAACTGCGGGATAGCTCGTGGCGCTGTCACGCACATGAGTTAAGCCCACCAATTCCGAACCGATGAGGAATGCATCGACACCGCCCGCCGCCGCACACAGATGCGCGTAATGCAGCACCATACGCCGGTATCCCCAATCACTGCCGCCGCTCCACGACACGCTCGTTCCGCTCACGGCAAAATCGCCGACCGCAGCGCTGCCGAAAAACGCGTTCACCTGCGTCGCTGCCGCACTCGTTTTGTCTGGCGAACCGCTCACACCCGGCGCGGGATCGCAAGTGATGCGGCCGCGCCAGGGATAAGCAGGCTGCCCGCTCGCGCCCGTGTAGGGATCGATGAGCGTGTTGCCGCTCGCGATATCCATGAACACGAACGGATTGAACAGCACCGCAAGTCCGCGCCCGCGCAAATCCGCAATCGCCTGCACCACGCTTTCATCCGACGGCGTGCCGCCATAAGCGGGGCGCCCGTCGATCTGGCTGACGAGACGCGCATCAACGCGCGCCACGCCGTTGACGCTCCATGTTTGGGGGTAGGTTTTCTCGATATGGCCCGTGCCGCCATCGATGTATTCGACACCCGGCTTGATAAGAATGTGCTCCGCGCGCAGATCGTCGCCGAACCATCCCACCACCAGCGACACCGCGCCCATATTCGGCGCCAGTATCTGCAATTCGTCGAGCGATGCGGCGATGTCGGCCACGCCGCTGGCATTGTGCGCGTTCTTCGGCGTGGTGGTGCCGTTGCCGTCATCGGCGCTCACCATCTCGGTGGCATAGATGAACTCGCCAGCGCCGGGGATCAGCGCCACGCCGGCAAGCCGGTTTTCCAGCGCATCGGGATTATCCGGCGAAATCGCGCGGATGATCTCGAATTGCAATTGCGGGATGCGATTGCCGAATTGCGCCAGCGGCATGTCCTCGAACGCGATATAGCAAAGCCCGCGATAGGATGGCGTGTTGTCTGCGCCTTCGATTTCCTGGATCAGCGGATCTTCGCTTTGCGTCTCGTCGCCCGCATAAAAGCGTGTGGTGAATTGCGAAAGATCGATCAGCGAACCATCCGCCCACACCCGCCCGATTTTTGTGGCGACGCCCGCGCACAATCCCACCGCGAACGAAATCGAATAGGTGTAATCGGTTTCGCTGACCGTTGTTTTCGGGCCGCCCTTGCCGCCGCCCGCCGATTGCGTGGCGACGACAGCGGTTTCGAGGAATCGCGTCGCCCAGATGAGTTGCCCCGCCACGCGCATGCGCCCGAACACGCGCGGCACTGGCGCGCCTTCGCTGGAAGATTGAACATTGATGTCGGAAAGCCGCGGGCCGGTGCGCGAAATATGCGTGCCCGGCATCAGCGCATTGTCGATCTGCTGGCCGATCAGCGCGCCGACGGCGCCGCCGATGGTGGCAGCGCTCACGCCCAGAATCGTACCACAGATCGAAGCGCCGATCGCTTCGCCCGCCACGCCTAAAACTAGAGCTGCCATGATTCAGAGCCGGAATGCGAAGGCGAGCTTGCGCCGCCAGAGGATGGAAAATTTTTCTTCGCTCACGCGTTTGTTCTGCCGCGCATGGATCAGCGTTAGCGCGCCGGATTTTTCCGCCACGATGCCGCAATGCTTCGCGGGCCCGCGTGGCGCCATGCGGAACAGCGCGATATCGCCCGCCGCAATCTCTCGCGGATCAATGAATGCGAAATGGCGCGCGAGTGCGTTGAACAACGTCTCCTCGCCGGTCGCTTCCGCCCAATCTTGCGAGTACGCAGGTACGGTTTCCGGCTCGTCGCCCGCAAGCTCGCGCCACACGCCGCGCAGCAGTCCCAGACAATCCGCGCCCGCGCCCCTCACGCTCGCCTGATGCAGATAGGGCGTGCCGATCCAGCCGCGCGCCGCGCACACGATATCGTCCGCGTCAATTGCCATAGCGGCTGCCGCCATCCATGATTTGGCCCTTCTTGGGCAGCGACACCACCGCATCATTGCCGGGCATGTACGGGAAGCCGCGGAAGTTTACGGCGTTGCTGAATTTCGCTTTGCAGGTCGCGAATTGCTTGTCGCAACCCGCCGTGATCGCGAATGCGTCGCTCACATTCACGTCTTCGCTCATCGCCTGCCACAATTCGAGAGAGACATTCGTGCCGGAAATACCGTGACGATTGATTTCCATCGCGCGACCATTATTAGCGCCGCTGGTCCAGGTCAGCTTGCCGCCGGTGAACCAGCCATCGGCGAAACTTCCCAAACCGGAAACGGTAAAACGCCGCGCGTCGCTCACCGCCGCAATCGCACCCGTACCGTTGAATGCGGGATTGGAAAGATCGACCGTACAGCGCGCATCGCCGAGATCCGCATCGCAGCCATAACCATAAACGCGGCCAACCGGCTGATTGAGAATATGTGCGAGACCGCGCACTTCCGCCTGAAACGCAGATTTGCTCCGCTGCACTTCGCCGAGATTGCCCTTGCGCATCAGCACGCGCTGCGCAGGTGCGGCCCAATTCACGCGCCAGATTTCGATTTCGGCGTTATCATAAAGCCCCGCAGCGAGATCGCTCTCATTGATCGTGGCGGACGCCAGCGCGCCGGCGACGGTGAGATTGTCCACCGCCAGCCCCAGCGTCGATTGCACTTCGCTGGCCGTGAAACCCGACGCCGCCTCGTAGGTGACACCATCGAACACAATATTCACATCGTGATCGGTAAAGCCTTGCACCGTGGCATCGGCGCGCGTGATCTTCCAGCACCAACAAAGAGTCGTCGTGCCCGAATCCAGATGATCCTGCATGCCGGAAGGGAGCGTCTTCACAGCAAGATCTCCACAAGCGGAATGGACGGAATTTCGCCCGCCTGAAAGTTCGCAAGATTGATGACAAGCGAATCCGAATCGAAACGCACCGGCGTGTCGAATTCGAAACCCGCGCTGATCGCCACCGCGGCGGCGGGTGCGGATGCAAACGTGACGATTCCCGTCGTCGTATCGACAGTGAAGCCGCTCATCTGCTCTACGCCCGCCAGCGCCACGCGCACAGTGCCGGAAACCGGCTTCTGAATTTTGCGCTGCCAGTTCGCAGAACCGGAAGCGTAGGTCTTCACCAGCTGGAATTGCGTGGTGCTGCCGTCGCCGGTGCCAATGGCTTGATCGGTCGGCGCCCCGCTCGCGCCCGGCGCACAGGATTTGTAGTCGGAAAAATCCTTGAGGCGGAATCCGTAAAGTCGCGCCATGCGCGCTTCGAAGAAGCCGATCACGGCATGCAGATCGTCCAGCGTTTTCACGCCATAACCCACATCGTAGCGCCGCCGCGAATTGGCCCATACGGCGTTGCGCTCCTCGAAGCCGGAGCCGAGCGTGACGATTTCCGTCTTGCGCTCCGGCCCGCCCGAGGAATGAAACGAGATCGCGGTGGGAAAACGTATTTCGTGAAAGCCCATGTCACATGTTCCCCATCACATATTTCTTTGGCCGCGCGCCAGCGCACGCGCCATCATGGCGGCGAGCTGCGGCTCCGATTTCATGAAGCTCTGCGCATCGCGCGCCTGTACGTTCAAAACGATCTGCGGCCGCGCGGAATTCGTCGCACCGTTGGGCACAATCGAACCGCTACCCGATGGCACGAACAATTCCGGGCCTTGCTCGCCCACAAGATATGTTTGCCCTGCCTGCACCGGACCACCGCCTGCGAACGAACCTGAAATCGAGCCGATGGCGGAGTTGACGGCAGACGAAATCAAATCCTCCACCGGCTTGATGACGAATTGCTTCAGCGCCACGCGCTCCAGATCGGCGAGGATAGCGTTGACCATCTGGTCCATCGAGCTTTTGCCGGAGACCGCCGCGCGCGCAATCGTGTTTGCAACCGAGTCGAAACTTTTGGTGATGGCGGACTCGATTGTTTTGCTCGTGTCCGTCACCGGGCCTTTGGCGAAATCGTCGAGTGCTTTCGCCGCCACCGCAAGGCTCGCATTCAGCGGTGAAAGATCGGCGCCGAGCGAAATTGTCTGATTGGCCATGATTTACCTGTCGGGAAAAGCTTGCATCAATTGTTCGAATTCGCCGCGCGCTAGTGGTTTGCTGCTGCGCGGACGCGTGCCCGCAATCGCGGCGCGCCATTCGGTGAGCGACATCGCCCAGAAAATCTTCGGAGGAATTCGCATCGCGCCTAATCCGAGTTCGAGGATGGCGCCCCAGGGAAAGGGCGCGGATCGCTTTCGCTGCCGCCCTCGCCTTTCAATCCTGCTGCATCGAACGCCTGCGTCACCGCACGCACGAGCGCGCCGAGATCGCATGGCAATCGCAACACATCGGCGGGGCACACTTCATGTCCACCGCCGCGCATCAACGCGGCCGCAACAATCGCCAGATCCGCCGCGCGCGAATGCGCCAGCCGCGCCGCCACTTGCGAAAGATCGTCGAGGCCGAGGCCGTCTTCGATTTCGGCGAGCGCACCCAGCGTCAGCAGCAGGCGATAAGCGCGCCCGCCCGCTTCAAGCGCCGCTTCACCACGCACACGATTTGCCATATCAGGCGCCCGTGAAGGTAAGCGCGCCGGCGGAGGCGAGCGAGAGATTGATTTTCAATTCGCCGTCATAGGGTCCTTCATATTGCAGCGATGAAACCTTGAACGCGCCTTGAACCGTGCCGAAACTTGGGATCACGATCTGCAAATTGGGCGTCGTCTGGTTGAAGAATGTGGAGCGGATGGATTCATCGCTCGCGGCATCCTTGAACACGCCGGAGCCGGTGATCGTCGCGGATTTCGCGCCGCCGCCAGCCAGCAATTCACGCCACATATCGGTGGAGTCGGCGTTGGTCACATCCACACTCTGCGCGTTGAACGCAAGCGTCGTCGCGCGCAATCCCGCGACCGTGGCGAAAGTTTCGGGCGATCCGCCGTCGCCGATCTTGATAAGAAGGTCTTTGCCTTTTTGGGCACTCATGTTTTTCTCCAATCAATCGGGTTCGGTTACGGCGCGGAAGCGCAAGCTTGCACGATAGGTTTCGCCATCGGCAGCGCGCGCGAAATCGGTATCGAGATAGCGGATGTCGATCAGCGTTTGGCCGGTCACGGACAGCGAGGCGCCATCCAGCGCATCGCGGATCGCTTCGGCGATCTCCTTGCATTCCTTGTGGCCACCGCTGCGCGACCACACATGCACGGCAAGCGTATGTTCGCTGCCCGCTTCCGTGGCCGTGCTCCAATCGGCTTCGCTGCCGTCGCCGATGGCCGCGTAGGGAAAGGCCGCATCGCGCGGCACCGCGTCATAGATGCGCGGCGGATTGCCCAGCACTGCGATCACTTCGCTGCTCACGGTGAGCGTTGCGAAAACCGCCTGCTGCAAAGCCCAGCTCACGCTCATGGCAATTCCTCGCAAAGCAAAGTCATCAATGGGGCTTGCGGACCTTCATCCAGCACCGCATGAATGCGGAATGTTCGCGCACCGACAATCACGCGCTGGCCCGCTGCAACCACATTCGTGCGGCGAAGCGAAATGCGATGGCGCACGCGCGATTCGGCTTGATCCGGGCCGAACACATCGCTGCCGCCATTGGGCGCAACCGACACCCAGACATTGGCGACCACATCCCAGCTTTCCGAATAACCGCCGCCGCCGTCCGGCGTGAGGGTCTTCGCCTCGATCGCCGCGCGCTGATTGAGTTCGCCGATCACAGGTGCAAAATCCGGTAAGGCATCAGCGTGGCAAGTGCGGCCACCGATGTTTCCGCCGCCGCATCGCCGCGATTGGCATAGAGATCCGCCACGATCATCAGGATCGCGCGGCGGATTGCATCGGGCACATCGCTGGCCGCATCGCCATAGCCGGTGGTGAACGTAATCGCGATGGCGTTCATCGCGCGCAGATTCACCGGCGGCGTAACGCCGATCTTCAGCGCAACGCGCGCTGGCGCCGAGGCCGAATCCACCTGATAAAGCGTGGAATTCATCACGGTTGCGCTGTCGTCCATCGTATAAGTCGTGATGGAAGAAACGCTCTGCAGCGGCGGTAACGGAATTTCGATAGCCGATGGTGCGCTCGCCGAAAGACGCGGCGGCAGATCATCGCAAGACGACGCGCCCGGCCACGCATCGAGCCACAATTTCCAGCTCTGCGTGACGAAGGCGCGGCCCGTATGCCATTCGGCGCGCGCACGCGCGGCGGCGATCAGCGCGGTGATCAGCGCATCGTCGTCGGTGGTGTCCACTTTCAGATGCGCCTTCGCTTCATCGAGCGTGACGGGCTCGATGGCAGGCGGTGTTATGAGTTCGAGGGGCATGATTGCTCCGCAACGCGAGTGGCGAAATAGCGAATAGCGAATAAAAATTATTCGCTACTCGCCATTCGCTATTCGCTTCTTCCTAGGACGCCGCAAACTTCATCAGCTTGATGGCTTCGAAGTTCTGCACGCCGCCGCCGACGCGCTTGGTCGTGTAGAAGAGCACATAGGGTTTCGCCGAATACGGATCGCGCAACACGCGCACGCCGACGCGGTCGACAATCAGATAACCGCGTGCGAAATCGCCGAACGCGATCGAATAGGAGTTCGCCGCGACATCCGGCATGTCTTCGGCTTCCGCAACCGGATAACCGAGCAGCGTGGCCGGCTGGCCAGCAGACGAACCGGGCTGCCAGATATATTCGTGATTGCTGTCCTTGAATTTGCGCACAGACGCTTCGGTCTTGCGGTTCATCACCCAGGTGCCGTTGGCGCGATAGGCCTGCTTCGGCGCATAGGCGAAATTGACGAGCGCGTCGGTGGGATCGGTGGCCGCAAAATCACCGGCAGCACCGCTTGCGATGTAGCCGATCTTCGTCCACGCCCATGACGCATCGGCCACGATGGTTTCGCTCAGGAAACCTTTCGGTGCGGTGACGCCATCGCCGCTGATGAAGGCAGCACCTTCCTGCTCGGCGAAAACGATCTGCACTTCATTGGCGAGCCATTCCTCGATGTTCACCTGAGCGTCGTCGAGCAAGCTTTGCGTCGCCGCCGGCATCGCATAAAGCTCCATCGCGGGGAATTCGATGGAGGAGATCACCGGCGCAGTGGTTTCGGTGCGCGCGTCGGTTTCGCCGACCCAGCCCGAGACGGCGCCGGTCGTGGTGATCGGTTTGCGATACACAGACGTTCCGATCTGCTGCACGGTTGCGAGTGCGCGGATCGGCGAGGCTTTCGCCAGCACGCGGTCGATGGTGTTGGCGATTTCCAGCGGTACGACATAGCCGCCGTCCGAACCTTCGGCCAACGATTTCATCTCGAGCGAATCGAAGCCGCTCGCATCGCCCTTGCGCATATAGCGGTCGAACGCGACCTTGCGTTCGCGCGTGGCGCGGTCGGGTGCAGCCTTCTGCTCGCCGCCGAGCGCGGGACGCGCGGCTGCCAACGTCAGATCGTCGAGCGCACGTTTTTGCTCATCGAGAGCGCGATTGATGCGGTCCACCTTTTCTTCGGTGACGACATCGGCGCTGCGGCGCTCGACCTCGCGCATGCGCTGATCGTTGCTCTCCTTGAAGCTTTCGAAGGCGCGCAGGAAATCTTCGAACGCCTCCTTGATCTCGCGGGTTTCAGCCGCTTTGGTTTCCAGTTCCATGTTCTTCTCCTTGTTCATGCACGAAGGGTTGTGCTTGCGCGGCGGATCTCGCCGGCAAGATTGACGCTCTTGGCGCCGATGGCCGTGACCTGACTTCCCGTGAGCAGCGGGAACGTCACGACCGAAATTTCCCAAAGCTCGATTTCCGTTAAGATGCGAAGACCGCGCGCGGCGTCGCGTTGCGCGCGGATCGTGCGAAAGCCGATTGACAATCCGTTCAGCGCGCCCTGGCGCAGCAGCGATTCCACTTCGCGGCCGCGTTGCGTATCGGTGACGAGACGGCCGCGCACATAAAGCCCGCGCGAATCCTCGTGAATGTCTTCCCATACGCCGATGGGTTCATGCGCGAAATGCTGATAGAGCATGCGGATTCGCGAGAGCCCGCGCTTCCTCAGCGACGCGGCGAATGCGCCCGGCGCCACCACATCGCCTGCACCATCCGGCACGCCGAAGAGCGAGGCATAGCCTTCGAATTCGTCGCGCCCCAGCGCCGACAATTTCGCAGGCGTGTCTATGCGTGCGAGGCGGCGCCTCACATGTTCCACTGTCACACTCATGATGATCCGTTATTGCAAGGGCGCGCGCTGATGCAGCGTCGCGCGATCCAGTTTGTTTTCGATGCGATCCAGCGATTGGCGGATCGTGTTCACCTGTTCTTCGAGCACCGCTACGCGCTCGATTGCCGCCTGGTCGCCGGCGAGCGTGCGCTCCAGCACCGTGATGCGTTCCGCTGCAGAACCCGCCCACACCAGCGCGCCCGCAGTTTGCAACACGAACGCGCCGATGAGGGCTGCGGGCAAACGGCGGTCGAACAGGCTTTGCATGTTTTCTGCGAGGCTCATGGAATGCTGCTCGGAAATTCGTCGCCGCCGGGAAGCGGCGAATAGCCCGCTGCCACGCGGCGTTCGTTGAGGGTGAGGAAGGATGCGGCGGTCAAGCGGTCCCAAACGCTTTCGCGCTCCACCACCAGCGCATCCACCGCATCGGCGTCATAGCCCAGGCGCAGATTCTCGCCGAATTGCGGGGCCAGCCACAGCGTGAGCGATTGCGCGGTGCGCGCCACCAGCGGCAGGATCGTCTGACGCCAGAAGGACAAATTCGCCTCGCGGTAATTCGAAAACGTGTTGTCGCCGGGAATGCCCAGCAGCATCGGCGGCACGCCGAATGCCAGCGCGATTTCGCGCGCGGCATTGGCGCGCGTCACGGTGAAATCCATGTCGGACGGCGAATAACTCATCGAGCGCCATTCGAGACCGCCTTCCAGCACCATCGGCCGGCCGGCGTTCGTTGCGCCCTGATAGGCATCTTCGAGTTCGCTTTTCAAACGGCGGAATTGTTCGTCGGTGAGGCCGGGCTGTCCGTCCGGGCCTTTGTAAATCAGCGCGCCGGAAGGACGGGCCGCATTGTCGAGCAGCGATTTCGTCCAGTTCGCGCCCGCATTGTGTACGTCGATGGCGACTTGCGCCGCGGCGATGGGCGAAAAGCCATATTGATCGTCGAGCGGATGAAACAGTTTCGCATGCAATATCGGCAGAAATCCGCTGAGCGGATCGCGGCTGATGCGGAGTGTTTGCTGGTTCACGGTGTAATTATACGCGATCGGCCAGCCGCGAGAGTCCAGCACGACGCTCACGCGATCGGGGCGCAGCGCATAAAGCTCGCGCACTTCGCCGCGCAAGGCGGATGCTTCGAGATACGCATTGCCCGCGCATTGCAAAAACGCATACCAGCGCTCGAACAGCGCGGTGCCCGATTCCTGCGGATTGGGCTTGGCCAGCAGCGCTAACAACGGATGCGTCTCGATTTCCTGTGTCCCTTCATACAGCAGCCACGGCACCGACGCCGCCGCCTCCGCAATCATGCGCACGCAGCGATAGACGATGGCGTTGCTCATCACGCCTTCCTTGGCGAGGCTCGCGTAATCGCGGTTCGTCCAGGAAGCCCGCCCCGCGAGGCTGAGGGCGATGAGGGGGGGATTCGCCTTCATTTCGGGCGCGGCATTGCGCGCCCGGGCGCTCGCGGGGCGGAACCAGTTCTCGAACATCATGTGATCCTTGATTTAAAGCGTGCGAATTTTCGGATTTGCGGCGCGGTGGCCGGGAAACAAATCCGCCAGCGCCCAGACCAGCGCATCCATGCGGTCGGGCGAGGAGCCCGTGCCGTCGTACTGACACATCTGATCTTCCAGCTCGGCGAACACGCCGACATGATGGATGCGGCCTTTTTCGTAATGCGCGGCGACAGGTGTTGCGCGGGTTTGCTTGCCGCGCGTGGCGTGCACGAGTTTCACCGGCGCATCGGGCAGTTCCTGAAGCAGCACGGCCTTCACCATGTCGCCGCCCTGATTGGCTTCGGCGACGATGGCGTCGGCCTTGAATTGTTCATAGGCATCCATGACGCGCTTCGCCCAGCCCCCCGGCGACAAACCGGACGCCGAGAAATCCGCAAGCACGTAACCGTTTGCGTCCGCATCGCGGCCCGCAACCACAATGCCGCATTCATCGCCATGGCTTGACGCGGGCGGATCCACCGCCACGACGACGCGCTGCAATTGCGGTACGGCGTGCAGGCGAGTGGATTCGATCCAGCCGCGCTGCCACAGCGCGTTTTCATTATCCTCGACCAGTTCGGCATCGAGTTCCTGACGGCCGAGACGCGTGCCGCCATAGCGTTCCTCCATCATCGCGATGAAACCGGGTGCGAGATTGGCCGCGTTGGCGCGCGTGGTGCTCTGCGTCAGTTTCGTGCCGCTCGATTCGATCAGTTTCACCAGTGCCGGAATGTTCCGCGGCGTGGTGGTGACGACCATGCGCGGATCGCGCCCCAGCCGCATCGCCATCAATGCCATGTCGAGGGCTTCCTGCGGTTTGGGCCACTTGCAAAATTCATCGGCCCATGCGGCATCGAATTGATGGCCGCGAATGGAATCGGGTTCATCCGCACTCAGCATCGTGGCCACCGCACCGCTGGGCCACAGCACGCGCGCATTGGACGGTTCGAACACCGCACTGGGCGACACCGACAGCAAACCGGAGCTTCCTTCGATCATCACGCTGCGCACATCGCCGTGCGTTGCGCCGATGAGCGCGATGCGCCGCATTTTTCCGCGCTGCACGCCATCGGCAATCCATTCCGCGCCGGCGCGCGTTTTGCCCGCACCGCGTCCGCCGAGATAGAGCCAGATGCCCCAATCGCCACGCGGCGCAAGCTGTTCATCGCGCGCCCAAAAGCGCCAGTCTTCGCAGAGGAGGGCCGCTTCGTCATCGGAAATGTCATTCAGGAATTTCAGGCGCTGCGCCTGCGGCAAGCAATTGATCGAGGCGGCGGATAAGCGCGGCTCTGGCTTCGTCATTCTTCTTGGCCACCTTCTTTTCGCGCAACGCCTCGCGCTCGCGCTCCATGCGCGCAAGCCGCTCCAGCGTGCGTTCCAGCGAGCCCAGCGTGCGCGCGTTCGCCGCGCGATCCGGTCCGGTGCTCGTGCCTTCCTTGAGATTTTCGAGCTGGCACATCTGCCGGTTCAGTTCCTTGAACAGCCGTTTGACCATATCGTCCATCCATTTCGTATCGACATCGTCCGGCGTGACGCCCGCCGCCAGCGGCGAGATCGGCGCACGCTGTACGCGAGCAAAGTCGGTCGCCTCAGACATCGTTTTCTTCAGTGGGATTTTCGGGGATATGGCGAAATTGGTGATTGCAGCGTTTCGCTTCAAGGGGGCAACGAAAGTTTTTTCAAAAAAACTTTCGCCCGCAAAGCAGCGCAACGCTGGTTCGTTCAACTCACATGGATTGGGATATAGCCAAGATGGGAAAGGGAGCGGCGCGCTTCAAGGGGGAGTGTCCTAATTTGAGTGCGGTGGGGTTTCCCGCTTATCGGCTAGTTCACCCAAGAGCGGCGAACGGGTTTGGGTACTGAGCGTCGCCTCCTGCCGCAAGAGCGCCCTGCTGCAGTTCCAGTGCCATAAAATGAGGCCCGGCGTACGGCGAAGCGAAGGCAGCAGCCATTCGCGGGTCGAATCCAAATCGCTCGTAATACGGATCGCCCAATACAAAGACAGCCTTCCAGCCATCTGCTTTCGCTCGGAAGAGAGCCTCTCGAATAAGATGCGCCGCTATGCCCTGCTTCCGATAGCCCTCCAGAACTGCGACAGGGGCCAGACCCAAGGAACCTTCCGGCGACTGCATTTTCGAAAACATCACATGTCCAACGAGCCGCCCCTCTACGACTGCTACAAGCGAGTAAACAGCGCTCCCATCCTGCCGAAGTTGATCTACGAGGTCGGCTTCTCCTTCTGTGGGAAATGCTGCCGCTTCTACGGCTCGAATGTCTTGGATGTCAGATGGAGTTTCGTCCCGGATTTGTAGCTGAGTCACTATTTTGCCCTCTGCTCCGCCACGATAGCCGTCCGCACAGCGTCCAGCGGCGAATCTATCGGCGGGACGCCTAACACCGCAAAGAACCGCCGCTTGCCGTCCGGGCGCTCATAGCTCCACGCATAGGCGCGCTTTGCCTTGGGATGCCCGACTATGGGTGCCGGAGGAATCTCAGATAGAAAGCCGCGAACACCAGGACAACGCCGATATTCACGATCAGCCGTTCCCAGAAACGGTTTCTAAAGAATGCGAAGTCGAGTCCGACGATCGTGGCAACCATCGCCAACATATAAAGCAGGATAATTATCCGGCCAGCGGCGCTGTTCATTTTGTCCACGTGCCTCTTGCGCTGCCCGCAAATTAGCACATGACAAAGGGCGGGGCGAAGAATTTTCGCCGCCGCCCTTCGCTGCTAGTTCAAGTTCAGTCGTTGTCGTGATCGTTGTCGCGTGTGTGGCGATCGCGGTCATTGTCATTGTCGCGATTGCGATCCCGGTTGCGCCAGTCGCCGCGGTCGCCGCCGCGGTCGCCGCCGTTCATGTGTTCGCCACGATCGCGGTCATAGGCGCCGCGGTCGCCGCCCTCGCCGCGGTCGCGGGTGCGCTCGGCGGGATACCAGCTGCCATGCAGATAATATTCGCGCCTTCCATCCTGATCGCGATAGCGGTGGCGGCCTTCATACCAATTGCCGTCGATATAGATGCCGCCTTCATACATCGGATAGCCGCAATAGGCGCGGTCCTGTTCGCAGGGGTCTGCGTAATAGCCCGAATTGCCGTAGCCATAGCCGCCCTCGTAATAGCCGCCATAGCCGCGGTGATAAGGCTCGTAGACGCAGGCGGAAACCGCGATGGCGGCGCCGCACAAGATTGCCGCCCGCAAGGCGGTCGAAGATGCCAATTTCATAGTCGTCTCCCGTTAGCGCCCGCCCTGCTTTAGCCAAACGCGATTGCGCCATATGACGTTCCGGGAAAGTTTCGCGCTTTGCGGGGCAATATAATCGTCCCACGGGTCTAAAGCCTTGAATCCGCCGCAAGATCGCCCCCGAACGGCTCCAGACGCAACAAGGGCGGCAAGCGAATTTCTCGCCGCCGCCCTCGAAGCCGTCAGTCACAACTCAATATGAATTGCCGTTGCTGTCCTTGTTGTCTTTGTTGTCATCTTTCTTGTTGTCGTCCTTGTGGGCGTCATGGTTCTTGTCATGCAGGGCTTTTTCGTCGGCGTGCGCCTTGTCGTGCGCCGCCTTCGCCGCAGCGTGATCCTTGTCATGCTGGGCGTTGCCCGTGTCGTTGCCATTGTCCGGCTGGCCCTTGGCCGCGTCGTGTTCCTTGTCGTGCTGGGCCTTGTCGGCGGCATGTTCCTTCTCATGCTCGGCCTTCACGGCATCATGCTGCCTGTCATGCTCGGCGTTCGCGGCGCCGTTATCGCCGTGATCGCCATTGCCGGACTGGTTGCGATCATGCTCGTGCTGCATCATCTGCTGGTCACGCTCGTGATCGTGTTCCATGGCCTTCTGATCGCGGTCGTGGTCATGCATCTTGTCGTGCATGTCGCGGTTTTCGTCGTGATCGTGGCCGCGGGTCTGTTCGGCCCCATGCCAGCCGCCATGCACCCAATATTCGCGCCTGCCGTCCTGATCGCGATAGCGGTAGCGCCCGTCATACCAGGTGCCTTCCACATAGACGCCGCCTTCATACATCGGGTAGCCGCAATAGGAGCGATCCTGTTCGCAAGGATCGCCCATATAGACGGCGCCGCCGCGGTAATTGTCGCCGCGTTCGTGCCGTTCATAGGCGCAAGCCGAAACTGCAATTGCCGCAGTGCATAATATCGCCGCACGAAGTGCGGCCATCGATTCAAATTTCATAGATTTCTCCATTTAGGCCCCGCCTTGACTACACAAACGCAGCCGGAGCCACGCCGTTCCGTTCGCGCAAAGCGTCTGCAACGATCACCTTACCGGCGCATTAACGTCTAAGGTCTTGAAACTGCCGCAAAGATCGGTCACCAACCGCGCCATGCTGGGTCCTTTACTGATGCAAATTCTTTATTCGGTGCGGGATTTCTACGACCGCAACCGCGAGATTTTGCTGCGCGTGGGCGCCATTGCGGGGCTGGTTGTGATCGTGCCGCTGAGCATCATCGTGCTCACGCCTGCGATTTTGGGCGTTTTCGCGCCGCGGGTTGACCTTTCCAAGGACCTTTATTCGGTCAATCGCCCCATCGCGTTCACATTTCTCGATGCGGGCGGTCAGGAAGTGGGCCACAGAGGCGCCATCGTCGGCGCGCGGCTGAAGCTGGAGGAAATGCCCTCCTATCTGCCCGATGCCTTCATCGCCATGGAGGATCGCAGCTTCTACAAGAATACCGGCATCGACATGCGCGGGCTGATGCGCGCCACGATCAGCAATATGCGCGCAGGTCATGTGGTGGCGGGCGGCTCCACCATCACGCAGCAGACGGCGAAAATCATCTTCACGGGCCAGGAGCGAACGCTGGCGCGGAAAATCCAGGAATTGTTCGATACCGCGGCGCTGAACAAATCGCTGTCGAAGAAAGAGATTCTGGAGCTTTACCTGAACCGCATCTATCTCGGCTCCGGCGCCTATGGCGTGGATGGTGCGGCGCGCACCTATTTCGGCAAATCCGCGCGCAATGTGACGCTGGCCGAAGCGGCGATGCTGGCGACGCTGACGAGCGCGCCGTCCGTGTTTTCGCCGCGGCGCGATCTTGCGCGTGCGCAGGAACGCGCCAACCATGTGCTGCACGCCATGGTGGAAATCGGCGCGATCACCAAGGAACAGGCCGCAGAGGCCCGCGCCCATCCCGCCACCGTTTCCAGCCGCATTGCGGTGGATGCACGCAACTTTTATTTCGACGCCGCCGCCGATGAAGCGCGCCGCGTGGCGACGATCAATGGCGAGCCGCCCAATGCCGATCTCATCGTGCACACCAATTTCGAGCCGAAGATCCAGGACGCGGCGCGCTATGCCGTGGCCAAGAAACTCGGCACGTGGGGCCACAAGCTGCATATCGGCGAGGCCGCTGTCGTCGTGATGAAAACGGATGGCGCAGTGACGGCGCTGCTCGGCGGGCGCGATTACGATGAAAGCACTTTCAATCGCGCCATGCAGGCCCATCGCCAGCCCGGTTCGGCGTTCAAGCCGTTCGTCTATCTCGCCGCAATCGAGAACGGTCTGAGCCCGTGGGATGTGCGCGATGATGGCCCGGTGGATATCGACGGCTGGACGCCGACCAATTATGGCGGGCGCTCCTATGGCACCGTCACGCTGTCCGAAGCGCTGGCCCATTCGATCAACACGGTGACGGCGGGACTGGCGCAGGAAGTCGGCATCACCAATGTCGTGGAGGCCGCACAGCGCCTCGGCATCACCTCGCCGCTCGAAGCCAATGCATCGCTGGCGCTTGGCACATCGGAAGTCACGCCCTTCGAACTCACGTCTGCCTATGCCGCGTTCGCATCCGGCGGCTTGAAGGTGACGCCTTATTTCGTGACGGAAGTGGACGATACCGGCGGGCATATTCTCTACAAGCGCGTGGCACCCCAGCCGCAGCGCGTGATTGCGGAGCATGTGGACCGCGACATGCTGGCGATGCTCGCCAATGTGGTCGCGGTGGGCACGGGGCGCGCGGCCGCCATCCCCGGTCATGAAACCGCCGGCAAGACCGGCACCACGCAGGATTATCACGACGCATGGTTCGTCGGCTTCACGGCCGATTACGTGGCGGGCGTGTGGCTCGGCAATGATGATTCCGCGCCGATGAAGAATGTCACCGGCGGCAGCGTTCCGGCATCCATCTGGAACAGCGTGATGACGGTGGCGGAAGAGGGTCTGCCCAACACACCGCTGCAGAAATCCACGCCACAGACGCCCAGCGATATTGCAAACGGCGCCGTGATGGCCAATGGCGACGATGAAACCGGCGGCGCCGTCGTGAGCGGCGGCACGGACGAAACAAATTCGGGCACGGAGCAACAGCAGCAGACGGGGCAAAATAACGGCTCATTCTGGGGCTGGCTGTTCGGCCACGGCAATCCGAATGGCGCAGCGCCTTCGAGCCGTGCTTCTCAATCGGCGGTACCCCAGCGCGTCGAACCGCCCGCCCGCGCGGAATCCCCGACCCGCGCCGAGCCGCCGGAACCTTCCGGGCAAGTCTATCAATCGCAGCCTTCCGAACCATACAACGAACCGCGCAGCGAACCGCGGGACGCCCCATCGCGCGACAGCTATCCGCCGGACAATTATCCGCGCGACCCCTCCGAAGAAGATGGCCCGCCCGATCCGAATGAAGACGACAATGGGGACAATCGCTGATCAGCGCGCCTGGTTGGCGTGGCCGAAAGTGCGAGACTTTTCCTTGACGTTCCTGCGCACCACATTCAGCTCCGGCGGATTCCAGCGGGCGAGCACGTCGTCGATGGCCCGGAACAGCCGTGTGGGTTCCACCGGCTTCAGGAACAATCCGGCGAACCCGGCGTCGCGATAATCCTGTTCGCTCCAGCGGCATTCGTTTTCCGTCACCGCCATGATCGGCACGGTCTTGCCCCGCACCGGCGTGGCGCGAATGGCCTCGAACGCCGTCAATCCATTGGCGATATGCTGATCGATATCCATGAAGACGAGATCGACCGGCTGCTTGCGGAACGTCCACACCGCATCGAGCGGGCGGGGGAAGATCAGCGCATCAGCACCCATCACTTCCAGACAGGCTTGCAGCAGCTTACGCTGGATCGGATCTTCCTCGATGCAGAGGATGCGCAAAGGCGCGCGCCGGTTTTGGGGAGCATACATGCGGGCACAACGGCGACTACTGCCGGTTGTTCCCTGCGAGCTTCGCCGGTCGTTAGCAAATGGTTTTCAGATTGATGAAAATTGAATCGATATGGGGATAAGTCTTTGATCCAAAAGGGGACGATGAGCATGAAATGGCTGGGAATTCTGGCGGCAGCGGCGGCGCTGACGATCATCTCGGGCGTGGCACAAGCGGAAAAGTTGCAATTGGCGAAGGTGACTTTCGTCACCGACTGGAAGGCGCAGGCCGAGCATGGCGGCTTCTACGAAGCCCTCGCGCTGGGCCTCTATAAAAAGCGTGGGCTCGACGTGA
The DNA here is from genome assembly GCA_035944195.1 of Rhizomicrobium sp. Taxonomy (GTDB): domain Bacteria; phylum Pseudomonadota; class Alphaproteobacteria; order Micropepsales; family Micropepsaceae; genus Rhizomicrobium. Next base: position 70,803 of record DASZBL010000019.1, read on the forward strand.
AGATCATGGAAGGCGGGCCTTCCGTGAACGTGCCGCAATTGCTGGCGGGCGGGGCGGCGGATTTCGGCATCGGCTCGAACGGATTCATTCCCTTCAACATGGTGCGCGAGAGTGTGCCGATCCGCGCGGTGATGGCGGTGTTCCAGAAGGACCCGCAAGTGCTCATCACCCATCCGCGCGCCGATGTGAAATCGCTGGCCGATATGAAAGGCAAGCCGATCATGATCGCGGATGCCTCCATCAGCGCCTTCTGGCCATGGCTGAAAGCGAAATACGGATTCAGCGACACGCAGATCCGCAAATACACCTTCAACCTCGCGCCATTCCTCGTCGATCCGAAAGCAATTCAGGAAGGCTATCTGTCCAGCGAGCCCTACACGATCGAGCAACAAGGCCATTTCAAGCCGCAAGTTTTCCTGCTCACCGATTACGGTTATCCCGGCTACGCCAATATGGTGCTGGTGCCGCAAAAATGGATCGACACCAAACCGGGCGTGGTGCAGGCCTTCGTGGATGCGACCATCGAAGGATGGACGGATTATCTTAATCGCGATCCCGCGCCGGCCAATGCGCTCATCAAAAAAGACAATCCGGAAATGACCGATGGCCTGATTGCACAGGCGATTGAGAAGATGAAGAGCTATCACATCGCAATGAACGGCGAGACGCCGAATCTCGGTGTTATGACGGACGCACGCTGGAAAACCTTCTTCGACGCAATGGTCTCCGAAGGGCTGTATCCAAAAACGCTGGACTACAAAAAAGCCTATGATTTGCGCTTCATAAATAAGGCGAAACCTTAAACGCTATTCATGAAACTACCTCGGGAACTCTGAACCCGGCGAGCGCGCGGCGCGTTTCAATAGAGCGGTGTCCAACCGGCCGCCGCTTTCGCGCCTGAGCGCAGCTTTGCGCGCGCGCGTCCTTGCCAACCAAGCATAAGGAGTCCCGGCGATGAAACATATCATCAGCGGTCTAGCCATCGGGGTGTTGACGATCAGCGCGGGCGCGGCGTTCGCGCACGGCCCAATGACCAGCGGCGCGGAATTCGGCCATCAACCGAGCATGGCCACCATGCACACGATGAGCACACCCGCCGCCACACGCACGACGGCCCAACCGGGCAGCACGACGACGACGAAATCGTCACCGTCCACCACGACCCACACAACGGGCCAGCCCAACCAGTCCTGCGGCAGCGTCACCGCGCCCAACACACCGGGCAATTCGGCGAGTGCGCCGGGTTCGGCATTCAATCCTGACGGCAAGGCGGGCACCGTATACGCAGGCCAGCAGCCGCAGAACAGCAACAATCCGGCCTCCGTCTCGCAATATGACGTGGCCTGCGCGAACCAGCCTCATTGATCGCGTGAGATAAAAGGAGCCCGGCGTCTCGCAGCCGGGCTCTTATTTTGTGTTGATCGGCAATGTGCGCTATTCCATGCGGCGCACATGCGGGGCCGTGCATCTTGCTTACGCTTTCCGGCGTCTCCAAAACTTTCGACAGCGGCACGAGCGCGCTGGCGCGCATCGATCTGAATGTGCGCGAGCGCGAATTCGTGTCGCTGCTGGGGCCGAGCGGTTGTGGCAAATCCACCGGGCTGCGCCTCATCGCGCAATTGCTGAAACCCAGCGCAGGCGAAATTCAATTCCCGCAAGGCAAGCCGCAAATCGGTTTCGTGTTTCAGGAACCGACATTGATGCCGTGGGCGAATGCGCTGGAAAATGCGCGCCTGCCGCTCGATCTCGAACACAAGCCGCAGGCCGATGACCGCGCCGCGCGCGCACTCGCCCGTGTGGGCTTGGCTGGATTCGAGCGCGCCTACCCGCGCGAACTTTCCGGCGGGATGAAAATGCGCGTCTCCATCGCGCGCGCCATCGCCGCAGAGCCAAAGCTGCTCCTGATGGATGAGCCCTTCGCCGCCCTGGACGAACTCACGCGCCAATCGCTGAACGACGATCTGCTGAAACTGTGGCGCGAGGACGGCCTCACCGTGATCTTCGTCACGCACAGCGTCTTCGAAAGCACCTATCTTTCCTCCCGCGTGGTGGTGATGACGCCGAGACCAGGGCGCATCGCTGCCGACATCGCACTGCCAGCACCGCTCAATCGCGATGCGAACTATCGCCTCACGCCGGAATTTTCTGCAAGTGCTGCAAAAGTTTCCGCCGCGTTGCGCGAGGCGATGACATGAATCGCGCGGCGCAAATCTTCATCCCCATCGCGCTCGGCATCGCGGTGCTCGCGCTGTGGCAATTCCTCGTGCGCCACTACTACGTGCCGCCTTACGTCCTGCCCGCGCCGTCCGACATCTGGGCCGCCTTCATCGAAAACTTCTCCTCGCTGATGGCATCGCTATGGACGACGCTCTCGATCACGCTCGAAGCCTTCATTCTCGCCACCATCGGCGGCGTGGCGCTCGCGATTCTGTTTTCGCAAAGCCGCCTGATCGAAACCGCACTTTATCCCTACGCCATCGTGTTGCAGGTGACGCCGGTGGTCGCCATCGCGCCGCTGATCCTCATCTGGGTCGGCTTCGAGCATATCGACACCGCGCTGCTCATCCTCGCCTGGATCGTCGCGTTCTTTCCCATTCTCTCGAACACGACGCTGGGATTGCGCTCCGCCGATCACAATCTGATCGATCTCTTTCGCCTCTATGGCGCGAACCGCTGGCAGATTCTCACGCGGTTGCAACTCCCCACCGCCCTTCCCTATCTCTTGGGCGCGATGAAAGTTTCCGGCGGCCTCGCGTTGATCGGCGCGGTGGTGGCCGAATTCGTGGCGGGCTCGGGCACGGCCACCGGCCTCGCTTGGCGCATCGTGGAGGCGGGCAACCGGCTGCAGATCGCCAAGATGTTTGCCGCCCTGGCGCTGCTCTCGGCGCTGGGCATCGGTATTTTCTTCGCGCTGACGGCGCTGGAATGGGCACTTTTGCACCGTTGGCATGAAAGCGCGCTCAAAAAACAGAACTGAGCTGTATAATTTTCGAAATCACATTAATTCCCGTGCTCTATTGATTTCCCCTGCCGGAATTGCGATTTACCCCGCATGGCCAAGGTCGTTCCCCAGATCCTGACGGCAAACCGGCTTCGCGACGGCGAGGTCGTCTATTGGCGCGACGGAAACTGGGTCGAGGCCTATGGCGAGGCGCAAATTTTCCCCGACGATGCCAGCGCCGATGCAGCACTTGCCGCCGCACAGGATTTCGTGAAGCGCAACATCGTGGTCGCGACTTATTTATTCGACGTGCGCGCCGACGGCAGCCCCGTGAAAGAGCGCGAGATCATCCGCGCGGCGGGGCCGAGCGTGCGGCCCGACACCGGCAAACAGGCACGCCATGTATAGATATGATGAATTCGACGCGGCGATGGTGCGCGATCGCGTGGCGCAATTCGCCTATCAGGTGGAGCGTCGCCTCAAAGGCGAACTCACCGAAGACGAATTCAAGCCGCTGCGTTTGAAGAACGGACTCTATCTGCAGCTGCATTCCTACATGCTGCGGATCGCGGTGCCCTATGGCACGCTCTCCACGCGGCAGATGCGCCAATTCGCTTACATCGCGCGCAAATACGATCGCGGCTATGGCCATTTCACCACGCGCCAGAACATGCAGTTCCATTGGCCCAAGCTGGTGGATGTGCCCGCGATTTTGAGCGATCTGGCCGATGTGGAGATGCATTGCATCCAGACAAGCGGCAATTGCGTGCGCAATGTGACGGCGGATCAATTCGCAGGCGCAGTGGCGGGCGAGATCGAGGACCCGCGCATTCTTTCCGAGATCGTGCGGCAATGGTCCACCTTTCATCCCGAATTCAATTACCTGCCGCGCAAATTCAAGATCGCGGTGTCCGGCACGAAGGAAGACCGCGCCGCGGTGAAATTCCACGACATCGGCATCGAGATCATCAAGAACGCGGCGGGCGAGACGGGCTATCGCGTCTTCGTCGGTGGCGGCATGGGGCGCACGCCCTATGTGGCGCTGCTGATCGGCCAATTCGTGGCGAAGGAAGATATCCTCGCCTATCTCGAAGCGGTTTTGCGCGTCTATAATGAATATGGCCGCCGCGATAACATCCACAAAGCGCGCGTAAAAATTCTCGCGCACCAATTGGGCGCCGATGAATTCCGCCGTCAGGTGGAGGTGGAATTCGCCGAGATCAAAAAGGGCGGCACGCTGCAATTGCCCGCGGAGGAAATGGCCCGCATCGCCGCCTATTTCGCGCCGCCGGAATTCGAAGTGCTGAGCGATGCCTCGCCCGAATTCGACGCCGCGCTGAAAGACAAGGATTTCGCGAACTGGGCGAAAACCAATCTCACCGCACACAAAATCCCCGGCTATGCCATCGCCACGATTTCGCTCAAAATGATCGGCGCGACGCCCGGCGACATTTCCGCCGATCAGCTCGATGCGGTGGCGCAACTGATGGACAATTTCGGCTATGACGAAATCCGTGTGACGCATGAACAAAATCTCGTGCTGCCGCATGTGCGCAAAAAAGATTTGCCGCGCCTGTTTGCGCGGCTGAAGGAACTGAACCTATCAACCGCCAATGCCGGCCTCATCACCGATATCATCTGCTGCCCGGGTCTCGATTATTGCGACCTCGCCAATGCGCGCTCCATTCCCATCGCGCAGAAAATTCAGGAGCGCTTTTCCGATCTGGAGCGCCAGCACAATCTGGGCGAGCTGAAAATAAAAATGAGCGGCTGCATCAATGCTTGCGGCCATCATCATGCGGGGCATATCGGCATTCTCGGCGTCGATAAAAAGGGCGTGGAGTTCTATCAAATCCAGCTCGGCGGTTCCGGCGCGGAAGATGCCAGCGTCGGCGAGATCATGGGCCCCGGTTTCGGCAAGGACGAAATCGTGGACGCCATTGAGCGCGTGGTCGATGCCTATCTGAATTTGCGCCAAAGCGACGAACGCCTGCTCGATACCTATCGCCGCGTGGGCATGGCGCCGTTCAAGAATCTGGTCTACCGGGAGCAGCTTCATGCCGCTTATTAAAGACGGCAAATTCGCGCCCGACCGCTTCATCTTCGTGCCCGAAGGCCACGCCATTCCTGAAGACACCGGCGTGATGGTGACGCTGGAGCGTTTTCAGAGCGAACGCGAGAATCTGTTCGCGCATCATTCCCCCGTCGCGGTGCGCCTCGCATCGAACGAAAATCCCGAAGTGCTGAAAGACGATCTTCCGCGCATTGCCGCCATCGCGCTCGAATTCCCCATCTTCCGCGACGGGCGCGCATTCTCATGGGCGCGGATGCTGCGCACGCGGCTCGGCTACAAGGGCGAGATCCGCGGCGTCGGCCATTTCCTCTACGACCAGATTGCTTTCATGGCGCGCGTAGGCTTCGACGCCTTCGACGTGCGCCAGGATTTTACAATCGAAGATTTCGACCGCGCCATGCGCGAGATGCACTACGTCTATCAGCCAAGCGCCGACGGAAAGAAAACGATCCTCGAGTTACGCGCGACGCGCTGAGCCTCAGTGCACATAGACGCATTTCGGATTGTATTCGCGCTCGCCATCAAGGCTTTTCGCAAAATCGGAATCCTGCGCCGCGGTGGTTCCGGCCGGCCTGTTCGTCAGATATTTGCCGATCGCAAGAGCCAGATCGTCTTTGGCGTCGAGCGCGAGCGCCGCACTCACATCCCGTTGCGCGGCTTCAAGATTGCCGCCTCCAAGATAGGCTCTGGCGCGATTTGCCAGCGTGCGGGGCACGCCTGGTCTTTCACCTTCCACAAGATTGAGATCGGCAATCGCCAGATCGTATTTGCCGTCTCGCGTGTAATCGACGGCCCGGTTGACGATGTCGCGATAGACATCGCGCCAGGCTTTCATCGCAGAATCGAGATCGGCTTGTGCTGCGTTCGCATCGCCTGTCTCGTTCAACGCAGTAGACCGTCCAAGATAAAGCCGCGCGAGAAAACAGCCCTGATACCAATGCACATCGATCACGTCATTGCAGGCTCGTAGCCGCTGATCGAGCGGCGCATGCGGATTCTCCGCGCACAATTGCCGCTTGGCTTCGAGAACATAATCGGCATCCTGCGCCAGCGCGGGCGCGGCGCCGATGAGCGTTAGGATCGAAATGAACAGATAAACGCGCATCCCATTGCCCTTTGCGGCGAATGTTCAAAATTTCTGGCAATTCCGCAAGACTGGACCACAACTTCTCACCTCCCCCTTGCGCCCTTGCGGGGAGGTCGGAGCACGAAGTGCTCCGGGTGGGGTGGTGTTTGGGGAAGCACTGTCCCCCACCCGACGCATTTCCCCCGCAACACGTGCGGGGTCAATGCGTCGACCTCCCCGCAAGGGGGAGGTAAGATATAGTTTGCTGACACCCTTCTTCGAAGTAGATAAGCACGAGACTTCCATGAAACGAACTCCCAAATCGAAACGCAAATCCGCGCTCGCGCCCGGTGCATATCGTGAGTGGATGCTCGCTGCGGCGAAGCGCAGCCATCGCACGGAGGATGCGCCCGCCGTGGTGGTCGGAGCTGTCCGCCACGCCGAAATGAGCAAGCGCCACTCTCGTGCGGGAAAGCGCGCCAAGTCTGTCACCAACTCAAGCGCCACTTGACCCCACCTCCCACCGGCCCTAAGACGCGGCCGCGATATGTGGAGTGGTGCCGCATGAATGTGCGTACCGCAGAATTGCCCCGCTTTGCCTCCGTCGAGCAGATCATCGAGAAGCTGAAGCCGGTCGATCCCATCTATGTGATCTATCCGGAGAAATTCCAGATTGCGGCGCGCCGCTTTCTCGACGCGTTTCCCGGCGACACGCTGTATGCGGTGAAAGCGAACCCTGCGCCTTACGTGCTGGAGCAGGTGTGGGCCGCGGGCATCCGTCATTTCGATACGGCCTCGCTTGCCGAGATCGAACTTGTGCGCGGGCATTTTCCCGAAGCGCATTGTCATTTCATGGCGCCGGTGCGTGCGCCGGGTGCGGCCAAGGCTGCATTCGAAAAACACGGCGTCACCGATTTCGTCGTGGATTGCGATTTCGAGCTGGACAAGCTGCTCGCCGAAACCAATCCGAAGAAACTGCGCATCTTCGTGCGTATCGCAACGCCGCTCGGTGGTGCTGTGCTGGAACTCTCCAGCAAATTCGGCACGACGCCGGACGATGCGGCGCGTCTGCTCAAGCGAGTGGCGGAATCGGGCGCAGCACCTGCGCTAACCTTCCATGTCGGCTCGCAATGCCTCTCGCCATTCTCTTACGCGCAGGCTGTCGAGATGGCGCGGCGCACCGCGGCGCTGGCCGGTGTCGACATCGTGGCGCTGGATATTGGCGGCGGTTTTCCCGGCCCCTATCCGGGCAATGATGTGCCACCCTATCACTGGTATTTCGATACAGTGCGCGAGGCGTTGGCCACGCTGCCCAAGAAAATTCCCGTGCTGTGCGAGCCGGGGCGCGCGCTGGTGGCCGAAGGCGTGTCGCTGATCACGCAAGTGTTCCTGCGCAAGGGCGACATGATTTATATCAATGACGGAATTTACGGCAGCTTCGATGAGCTGACGCTGCCCGGCTGGACGGCCGATTATCACACCCGCGTTTTCGCGCTCGCCAAGGGCCGCGCGCTGCAGCAGGCCGCGGGCCAGAAGGCGCTGCGTGTCTATGGCCCCACTTGCGATACGCTGGATGTGCTGCCGCGCCCCCTGCCGCTGCCGGAGCGCATCGGGCCCGGCGATTTCATCGTGTTCGACGCCATCGGCGCCTATTCGGTGGCGGTGCGCACGAACTTCAACGGCTTCTATCCCGATAGCTGGGCGATTGCCGGGAACTAGCGCTTCGCCTTACTAAAAGCTTAACCGTTTGGCGCTCTAATGGGCGCCATGACGGATGCGCGCTTCACGCGATTGGTGGAACTTGCGGCCAAGACCGCGCCGGAGGACCGCGCGCTTCTGGCGCTGGAACTCTGCGATCTGCTGACCGACTGGCCGGATAAATATCCGCACGAATTGCGCGAGCCCTTCGAGACGCTGCTGGAAAAAGCGGTGCGCGAAGTCGATGGCGCGACGCGGCGCACGCTTGCGGAGCGCATCGCACGCCGCGCGGGCGAAGCGCCGGTGGAATTGCTCAACGAACTTTTCTTCGATGCGCCGGCCGAATTGAAAGGCGCCATCGTCCAGCGCAATGCCGGCAATCGCGCCGACGGCATCGCCGCCGATGAAACCCTGCTCGTGCAAACCGCACGCAGCCAGCGCGGCGAGGAATTCGCCGCCGCTTTCGCGAACATGCTGGGCATCGAACCTGTCATTGCCAAACGCATCCTGCAGGATCCGGATGGCGATGCGCTGGCGGTTGCGTGCAAGGGGGCACATCTGACGCGCGCTGCCTTCTCCACATTGGCGCTCCTATTCGCGCCCTCGCCGAATGACAATGACCGCCGTCTCGGCGCCTATGATTGCGTGCCACAGGACGGCGCGGAGGGCATGATCGCCTTCTGGCGGCAGGCCGATTCAAGGGCCGCATAGCCTCGCAAACCTTCATCAAGACTTGCCAGCTTGCCCCTTCAGGGGGCGGTGACTGAGGGCTGGTCTTCGAATAGAGTGCGGGCCTGGGGCATTACTTCACCGCGATTTTTCGGCAAAGCAGGGTTTGTTTGCGCGGTGGACCGATGGGGGGCTGTTTTTGCGTATATTGATCGCGTCTTTATTTCTGCTGGTCGCCGGTTTTCACGCCGCCACCGCGCAGACATCGGGCGAGCCGCCTTTCGAGGTCGTGAAAAATCACGTCGATATCGAAGTGAACCCGGACGGGTCCTTTCTGCGCGCCAACGAAGTCGCCTATCGCGTACTCAATGCGCAGGGCCTGCGCGCGCTGCAGCAGGTGCAGCTTTCCTATACCGATGGTTTCCAGAGCCTCGAGATCAGCGAGGCCTATACGCTGAAAGCCGACGGCACGAAAATTCCCGTCGCGCATGACGGCATGCTCTATGGCCGCGGCGCCTCCAACATGCCGGGGTTCGAAGATCTCATCATCACGACGGTGGTTTTTCCCAATGTGGAGATCGGCGATCAGGTCGTTCTCGTCACGGTGCTGCGCCAGCAAAAGCCCTGGGTCGCCAACCAGTTTGCAATCGGCTATGATTTCAACCGCCTGATCGCAAATCGCGATACGCAAGTTTCCATCACCGCGCCCACCAATTATCTTCTTTCCATCGACGCATCGGGCGTTGAGGGCGGACAGCCGACCATCACCGGCGGCAAGACGCGCTGGACATGGAGCTTTCACAACGACAAGGCTGAACCGGCCGAGCCCGATGCCCTGCCCGATTCCGACGACGGCGCGCATGTTTTCGTCAGTTCGTTTTCCGATTACGGCGCAGTCGCGCGCGCGGCCACCGGATGGTTTCAGGACAAGGCTGCGGTGACGCCGGAAATCCAGTCGCTGGCGGATCAATTGACGGCCGGCATTTCGGGCCACCGCGAACAGGCGCGCAAACTTTACGAATGGGTGTCGTCGCAGATTTCCTATGTCCAGATCGTGCTGGGCGCGGGCGGCTTCGTGCCCCATCCCGCTGCCATGGTGCTGCGCAACCGCTACGGCGATTGCAAGGATCATGTGGTGCTGCTGCAGGCGCTGCTGGCGGCGAAAGGCATCAAAAGCACGCCTGCGCTCATCGCGGTGGGCAATACCTATCGTCTTCCGGCCGCAGCCACGCCCTTCGCGTTCAATCACGTCATCACCTATATTCCCGAATTCGATCTCTTTGCGGATTCCACCGTGCAGCTTGCGCCCTTCGGCGTGCTGCCCGGCAGCGATGCGGGAAAATCCGTCGTGCTCACCGAATTGGGCAAGGTGGTGCAGACGCCGAGCGCCTCCTCCGCCAACAACAGCGTCGGCTCGGTCGAAAAGATTCGCATTTCGCCGGATGGAACGGCGGAAGGCGACAGCAGGATTTCGGCCACCGGCGCCGCCTCGATCGATCTGCGTTCATTGATGGGCTCCATTCCGGCGACGTCCGAACCGGATTATTTCCGCCAGATGCTCGGGCCCGGTGCGGAAGGCACGCTGTATCGCGGCGATTCCGCGGCACTCACCCCGAATTATTCCTATTCCGCCCATTTCCGCGTCAACAACGCGGCGTCCTTTCCCGGACCCGGCGCGCTGCCGCCATGGCTCGGCTACAAGCCGTTCTATTTCACATTTTATATCGGCGGATCGCTGCCTGCCCAGCGCACCAAATCCTATGGCTGCGTGTCGATCTCCGCGACGGAAGACGTCACCATCGAATTTCCGCCGGGCGTGAAGATCATGTCGTTGCCCAAAAACGCCACGATGCGCACCGAAGGCATGGTGCTGCAGCTTTCGGCGAAAAAAACAAACGACAACATCGTGCATGAAATCAACACATTGCACATCGACCATCCGCAGGCGATCTGCACGGCGGATTATTACAATCGCGTGCATGAGGATTTGCAGAAGATGGTGGCCGCGCTGAAGGCGCAAATTCTCTATCAATAGGCTGGCAATAGGCTGGGGCAGGCGATGCGAAACGGATTTTGCGGCACTGTTGCGCTATCGGCGCTGATGTTCTGTGCCTCGCAGGCGTTGGCGCAGCTGGATGTCTCGCAACCCGGCATCACGCCGCCGGTTGCAACCACTTCGCATGTCACGACCCAGAGCGATTATCCGGTTCTGTCCAGAGAGCTGAACGAACAGGGCAATGTCCTGGTTCAATATACGGTGAAGGAGGACGGCACGGTCGGCGATGTTTCGGTCGTCAAATCCAGCGGCTATCCGCGGCTGGACGATGCATCCGTTGCCATGGTCAAGCAGCGCTGGCTCTTCAAGCCCGCAACGAAAGACGGCAAGCCGATTGCCGTGAGGAATCGTGCAAATATTATTTGGAAAGTGGAAGGACCGCTGACCGTCATGCCGGATAGCCCCTTCACGGTCATAACGATGAAGCCGGAAGATTATCCTGCAGAGGCCAGAGCGCTGCAGCAGGAAGGCTATGTCGGGTTGGTGCTGGTCATCGGCGAGCACGGTGAAGTTTTGAGATCCACCATTACGAAATCCAGCGGATCTCCATCGCTGGATGCCGCGTCAACCGATTTTGCGAAGAAACAGCATTTCTCGCCGGGCCAGATGAACGGCAAGACTGTCAGAACCGGTATCGGATTGCTGGTGGTCTGGTCGCTGCGGGATCAGCCCGCGCCGAAATAACCGCCAGCCGCGCAAAACGGCCGGCGGTTTTCTTTCAGTTCCCGGAATTGTCGGCAGGCGGCGCGGGATCGTTGTTGGGCGTATCCCAGCCCTGATTGGAAAGGTCCTTGGCGCTTTCATCGGTCGGCGCCTGCACCGCATCCTGCCCGCTATGATCATTGTCCTGAAGCTGCTGCGAAGCACTTTCGTCCTGTGTCGCGCCGTCATCATCCGCGCGTGCAGGCGCCGCAGCGAACGCCGCGGCAGAAAGCAATGCGAGCGCAAACAGGCCCGGCAATTTAATCGTGTTCATCTATTCCTCCCAAAAATTGCGCATTCGCGCTTTTCATTTGCTGCGAAATTACTGACCGTCCTGCGGAACGGGTTCCGGTGCAGGCGGTTCGGGATCGGGTTCCGGCGGCGTCACGCTCGGATCGGGCTCGATGGGTCCGCCTGGCGCGGTGCCCGGATCGGGCGCGGGGGTGCAATTTTCATCGCAGCCCGGCGGTTCGACAGGAACCGGCCCGCAATCTTCCGGATTGCAAGGCATCGGCACCGGCGTGTCGTCGTCGGCCAATGCTGCGAAATTCATTCCAAGCAATAACGCGCCACCGATTGCAGCAGCGAGCATGATTGTACGATTGCGCATGTTTCCCCTCATCACCAGCCTGTCCCCTATAGCGCAATTGCGCGGCCAAAGCGAGGTCAGCTCTCGGCCTGAACATCGGCGCGCTCACGCGTCTTGGCGAAGCGCAGGGCGGGGAATTTGTCGGCCACATAGCCCAATTCCCAATTGCTTTTGGCGAGAAACACGGGTGCCGCGTCGCGATCCTCGGCCATCTGGCTGCGATAGACCGAGATGAATTTTTCGACATCCGCAGCCGGCCCGGAAATCCAGCGCGCCACATCGTAAGGCGAAGCTTCCAGATCGCTATCCAGTTCATACTCGTTGCGCAGGCGCGATTTGAGCACATCCAATTGCAGCGCGCCGACAACGCCCACCACCCAATTGGCGCCGATCATCGGCTTGAACACTTGCGTCACGCCCTCTTCGGCCAGACTCATCAGCGCGCGCGTCAGATGTTTCTGCTTCATCGGATCGGCGAGGCGCACGCGGCGCAAAATTTCCGGCGCGAAATTGGGAATGCCGGTGAATACCACATCGCCGCTCTCCGACAATGTATCGCCCACGCGCAAAATGCCGTGATTGGGAATGCCGATGATGTCGCCAGGCCACGCTTCATCCACCGTCTCGCGCTCCTGCGCAAAAAACAAAATCGGATTGTGCACGCCGATGGATTTGCCGGTGCCCGATTGCTTCAGCTTCATGCCGCGCCGGAAACGCCCGGAACACAACCGCAAGAACGCCACGCGGTCGCGATGGTTCGGGTCCATATTCGCCTGCACCTTGAAGACGAATCCGGTGACTTCGTTTTCCGCAGGCTCGACAGTGCGGCCTTTGGCGGCCTGCACGCGCGGCGGCGGCGCGTGTTCGGCGAGTGCGCCGATCAATTCCTTGACGCCGAAATTCTTCAGCGCGCTGCCGAAGAACACGGGCGTCAGATGCCCCTCGTGATAGCGATGCGGCGTGAAATGGGCGAGACCGGCCTGCGCCAGTTCGGCTTCTTCTTCCAGTTTGGCAAAAACATCTTCCGGCAGGAATTCGCGCATCGCATTGGCGCCGATGCGTTCGCCGCCGCCGAACGGCACGAACTCATCGCGATAAAGATCGAGCATGCCCTTGAAATTCTGCCCCATGCCCGCGGGCCACATCATCGGCGCGCATTCGAGCTGCAATTGATCGGCGATTTCGTCGATCAGCTCCAGCGCGTCGCGCGCCTCGCGGTCCATCTTGTTGATGAAGGTCATGATGGGAATGTCGCGCAACCGGCAAACTTCAAAGAGCTTGCGCGTCTGGCTTTCGATGCCCTTGGCCGCGTCGATCACCATCACCGCAGAGTCGGCGGCGGTCAGGGTGCGATAAGTGTCTTCGGAAAAATCCTCATGGCCCGGCGTATCGAGCAGATTGAAGATCGCCCCGCCATATTCGAACGTCATCACAGCACTGGTGACGGAGATGCCGCGCTCCTGCTCGATCTTCATCCAGTCCGAACGCGCGCGCCGCGCCTCGCCGCGCGCCTTCACCTGCCCCGCAGCCCGGATCGCGCCGCCGAGCAGCAGCAAATGCTCGGTCAACGTCGTCTTGCCCGCATCCGGATGCGAGATGATCGCGAAAGTGCGCCGCCGTGCGGCTTCGGTTGCGGGCGTGCTCATGAGCGGGGATTAGCAGGGAACAGGAAAGCGCGCTAGAGCCATGTAAATGGCTTGAATTTCGGCGCGACGGCGTATTGCAGCTGCACCGCGACGATGAAAAAGACGCTCCATGTCGTGTTGATGATGCAGAGTGCTGCCCCCAATGCATAAAGCGACTGACCGATGATGATGCGCCGGTCGATGGCGTTCTGAACCTCGATCGGAATGTCCGGTTTTATGAGGCCGGCGCGTTGCGCATATTTCCAGCCTGCAAACAGGAGCCAGCCAAGGGCTGCGATATTGGCCCAATAGACAAGCAGCGCCGCTCGATAGGTGAAAAACTCCGCGAGCAGCGCCGTGGAAAACGGCAGCAGCGTCACCGCCACCAGAAACGCCAGATGCAGCCACGCGAAATCGCGATTGCTGCGCGCCGCCATATCGAGCCCCGATTGCTGGCCGACCCAGAAAATCCCCAGCGTGAGAAAACTCATCAGATAAGTGAGCAGCCGTGGTGCGAGAGCGGCGAGTGCCGCGATCAGCGCATGTTCGCTGTGAATCGCCGATGCCGCCGGCGCGCGCAGATCGAGCACCAGCAGCGTCATGCCCACAGCGAACACGCCATCGCTGAGCCCGGACAGCCGGTCCAGATTCTTGCCTGCGATTTCGTTGTAGAATTTGGTCATTTGCGCCCCCGCTATACAATCGGCTCATCCACAAACGCCCGGCCCTGCCTGTCTTCGATATCCAGGATCCACAAATCCGGATCGTAGCGGATCTGTTTTTCGAAATAGGCTGCGGCCTTGGCGTCGTCTGAGGTATCGCCCAGCGGCTTCACCCAGACAAGCTCGCCCTCGCCGCGGCGCGCCTGTGTCAGCACCGTGCAGGTGCCGTCGAGGCGTGAAATTTTCAGCAGGATCGCGCCCGCCTCCTCCGCGCCCTTGCGCACGACATAGGCTTGAGCGCCCGCAACTTCCGCGCGGCGGATCGTGGCTCTGACAAAGATTCCGGCTTTGAGGCGGGGGATCATGTTCGCACTATCCCCCAATGCCGCGCTCAGCGATAGCGCTTATGCAGCGCCGCGGAACGGCAAAATCTTCGCGGCCTTCACGGCGCGCTCGCCGCTGTCGCTGATTGCGGCATAGGGCAGCCGCACGCGCACCGATGTTCCTTCGCCGAGCGCGGATTCGATTTCGGCACTGCCGCCATGCATGCCCGCGAACGCCTTTACCAGTGCGAGGCCGAGGCCGGTGCCTTCCTGCGTGCGCACATGCTCGCCTTCGGCCTGTTCGAAGGGCTGGCCGAGGCGTTTCAAATGCTCCGGCGCGATGCCCACGCCCGTATCGGCCACGACGATCTCGATGCCGCCTGCGTCGCGCGCCGCACTCAGGCGCACTTCGCCGCCGCGCTGGGTGAATTTCACGCCATTGGTGAGCAGGTTCACCAATATCTGCTTCACCGCGCGCTTGTCGGCAAAAATCCTGTGGCATTCTTCGGGCAGCGACATCTTCAGCGCCACGCCCTTGCGATCCGCCGTCAGCTTCACGAACAGCAGCGATTGCATCGTCACATCCTGCAGATCGAACATTTCCTCGGAAAGCTCGAACTTGCCCGCCTCGATCTTCGACATGTCCAGAATGCCGTTGATGAGTTCGAGCAGATGCCCGCCGCTTTCGTGGATCACGCCCGCATATTCGAGATAACGCGCCGAACCCACGGGGCCGAACATCTGATGCGTCATCACTTCGGAGAATCCGATGATGGCGTTCAGCGGCGTGCGCAATTCATGGCTCATATTGGCAAGGAAGCGCGATTTTGCGCGATTGGCATCCTCAGCCATGTCGCGCGCGTCGATCAGCTCGCGCTCATGGGCTTTGCGCTCGGAAATATCGCGCGTCACCGCCACGATGTCGGCGGCCTGCCCTTGCACGGGCGCTGCGGGACGGCAGCGCATCTCGCACCAGATATGCGAACCATCGGCGCGCTTCACGCGCACTTCGGCGGTCGCGGCACGTCCGAAATAGCTCGCCTCCACGAATGCCGCCTGCATCGCTTTCAAATCGTCGGCATGCACAAGCGCGGACGGTGTTGCGCCCACCAGCGTTTCCGGCGCGCGGCCCAGCAATCCCTGTGCGGCGGGACTCGCAAAACGGATGCGTCCGTCCGAGCCATGGCGCGTGATCAAATCCATCGCATTGTCTGCGAGGAAGCGATACATCGCGGCACCTTCGGCGGCTGCGTTGTCGGCTGCGCGCTGGCGATCCTGCGATGCCGCGGCCACGAGGGCGGCCTGCACGATCGCGGCAAGCACCGAGGCGGCATAGATTTGCCACAGCGACAGATCGAGATGCGATTGCGGCAAGGCATCGAAACCCTGCAACGCCGCGACCGCGATCAATGCAATCGCTGCCGCCGCCGCCGCGCGCAGCACCGCGGGCCGTTCGCCGGCGAGCGCTGCTTCCGCGGGCACCAGCACGAACCACACGATCAATGGCGACGTCGCGCCGCCGGTGATCGCAGCGAGATATCCGATCTGGCCTGCGAGCAGCACCAGCGCCGCACTTTCCAGCAATTCCAGATTTGCGCGGCTGAGCGCAACCAACGCCAGCGCGCCCGGCGCAAGCAGCCACACAATCGCGAGCATCTCCGCAATATCCGGCCGACCGACCAGCGCCACGAATGCTGCGGACAGCACCGCGCCGACGCACGCCTTGCCCGCCTGCACCAAAATGAGACGATGCCGCTGATCTTCCGGCGCAACAGCGAGGGTGGATGAATGCACCATTAACTTTGCGGCCCCGTTTTCCGCCTTATTCTCGTTCCAACAGGCTTAACGAATCTTGAATGCATGCGGGCTTTGTTCGTTAATTCGCAAGGTTTGTGGCCGGTGCCGTTCATCGCTTGTTAATGATGATACCGTGATTCCGGTTGCGTGCGAAAGTCGCGCAAGACTCCGGAAAGGGCCCTCTGCCAAGCTTCTCGCCCAAGGGTTGTGGGGTGGGTTTGGTGAGACTGGCGCAGCTTCCTGTGGAGCTTGGCGATGCGGGTGCCGATATGGCGCCTTCAGTGCTTGACGCGCTGGATTGCCTGCGTGTCGCCGTCACGGTTTTCGATTCGGATGAGCGCCTCATCTACGCCAATGCGCATTACAATTATCTCTTCCGCTCCATGCCGCGCGCCGAAGGATTGCCCGGCCGCACTTACGATGAATTGATCCGGCTGGAGATCGTGGGCGGCGAAACCGCGCTCGACGGCGGCATCGAGGATTATGTGGCCGCGCGGCGCGCGCAATTCCACAACAGCGATTACGCGCCGCGCGATATCCGCCTCTGCGATGGGCGCATCATCGAGATCAAGGCGCGGCGCACCGCCGAAGGCGGCTGGATCGCGCTGTGGACGGATGCGACCTATGCCCGCCATGTGCTGGGGCGGCTGGAAGATGCGATCGATCTTTCCGCCGATGCCTTCGCCTTCTGGGATGCGCGCGACCGCCTCACGCTCTGCAACGCCGATTTCGCGCAATTGCATGGGCACGCCCGCCCCGAAGACCTCACCGGCATTAATTTCGAAGACATGATCGGAAATACCGTGCGCCGCGGGCATATCAAGATCGACGGCGATGCGCCCGCCTGGATCGCGCGGCGCCTCGAAACGCATCGCTCGCCCGCCGGCACGCTCACCGTGGAGATGGCGTCGGGTGCTGCCTATCTGGTGCGCGAACGGGCGACGCGCGATGGCGGGCGGGCCACCGTCTATACCGATGTAACCGACCGCCGCCGCGTGGAAAGCGCGCTGAAGAAATCCGAAATCGAGGCCGCGGAACGCGCGATGTATCTCGCCGATCTCACCGCCCGCCTCGATGCGGCGTCCTCCGAGGCCGACACCACCAAGACCACGCTCCTGCGCACCATGAGCCATGAGCTGAAGACGCCGCTGAACGCCATTCTCGGTTTCGCCGATCTGTTGCGCAGCGCCGCGCCACGTCTCAGCATGGACCAGATCGTGGAATATTCCGGGCTGATCCATTTGGCGGGCCGCAATCTGCTGCGTCTCATCAACCAGATTCTGGATCTCACGAAAGTCGCCGCCGGGCGCTTCCCGCTGCAGCACGGCCCCGTTCCCATCGCCACTGTGCTGCACGATGCCTTCGATCAATACCGCGCCGCTGCCGAGGAAAAGACAATCGCCTTCCGGATCAGGCTTTGCCCGGCCGATGCTATCGCCATGGCCGATGAAGCCGCGCTGATCACGATGGTGCGCAATCTCGTGGAGAACGCCGTCACCTTCACGCATAATGGCGGCGAGATTTCGCTCTCCGCCGAACGCGCGGGCGACCGCGTTCGCATCCGCATCGCGGACAATGGGCCCGGTGTCGCCACCGCCGATCTGCTGCGCATCGTGCAGCCCTTCGAGCAGGCGGGCCGCTCCATGCACGATCATCCCCATGGCGCGGGGCTCGGCCTGCCGCTGGTCAAATCCCTGGCGGAAATGCAGGGCGGCGCGCTGGTCCTGGAGAGCGCGCTGGGCGAAGGTTTCGCCGCCACGCTGCAACTTCCGGCAGCCTGATTTGCATAGAATTTGAATCAATCACGCTGCTTATTTGATGCGAAAGCGCGCGACCCCGCTCACGACTTCTTTTGGTTAAATCGCGGCAGAAGCCCAATTAACCGGATCATTTCCAACTTTATCGATTGGCTTCAACACAAGGCAGGGCGCGCGCGCTAGGGTTCTCATGCGAGAACGCGAAGAGGCCCGCATGATCCTCAGGGCATTGTTCTGGATTGCCGTCATCGCGGTGTTCATGCCGCGAGAGCCGAACCTTGGCCTCGGCCGCCCCGATGCGGGCGCGGCGGCGATGGGGCTCGCCTCGCAGGCTTCGCAAGCCATGGCGTGCGGCGGCTGCGCGTTCAGCCTGGGCGCGCTCGACACGGCGAAGGCCGCGGCCTTTCGCAGCCTCGCCGAGGTGAAAAGCGAAATCGAGGACGCCCAGCGCGAGCGCGCAAATTTCGGGCGTTGACAAGCCCCGCCCCCGCCCGCCCAATCGCGGCGGGAAAGAGGGGCGACATGACCGGCGAATTCAATCCGCGCGAACACAATGTAATGCCAATTCGCGGCTTCGAGGATTTGCGCGTGGGCGAAATCTTCCGCACCCCCTCGCGCACGCTGAACCACGCCAATTTCGCGGCCTTCCAGACCGTCAGCATGGACAATCACCCGATCCATTATGACGACGAATATTGCAAGCGCCTCGGCTATCCCGCGCCGCTGGCGCATGGCCTGCAGGTGCTGGCGTTCACCGCGGCGGGCGCCGGATTGTTCCCGCACATCATCGGCGAAAGCCTGATCGGCTTCGTCGAAGTGAGCGCGAAATTTCTCAAAGGCGTATTCCCCGGCGACACGCTCTACCCCGCCCTAGAAATCACCGAACTAACCCCCCAACGCACCACCGGCCTCGTCACCATGCGCGCGACCGTGCACAACCAGAAAAGCGAGCTGGTGCTGGATGGGATGCATCGGTATTTGCTGAAGCTGGGGAAGAAATAATTCACCCCCTCACTGTCATGGCCCGCGAATGCGGGCCACCCAGTTGACGACAAACTCGATATCGAAAAAATTTCTCAGCATCATTGTTGACACTCATGGCGCGTCAACTGGGTGGCCCGCACTGGGCGGGCCATGACAATGGGTGTTCATTCAACTGGCGCTTGCCAACTCCGCGTCTTAGCCCGCACCGGTCCTACAGCCCGCATGCCGTAATGGGCGGCGAGGCGGTCCAGCGCTATCTGCAGCACCACTTTCGCGGAGCGTTGCGGCCAGCCTTTGGTGCGTTCGGCGGCTTCCAGTCCGATCAGGTGGCAGCACACATCGAACAGCAGGTCGGACAATCCCGGCCCCACCGCTTTCAGCGCCTGCGCGAAGCGCTGCTTGGCGGCCAGCACCGTTTCCGGCAAGTCGCTGCCGGATTTGGCACCTCTGCTTCCCAGCACCACCGGTGCGCTCCAGTCCACGCCCATGCGCGGCGTCAATTGCGCGATGGTGAAATCGCGGCGCAGACGCTCGCCGGCATCGAATTGCGCTTCGTCGATCAGCCCGCGCTTCTTCAGCCAGCCGAGGGGACTCTCGCCGTCATTGATGACGACGCTGCGTTCGCCTTCCTCCGTTTCGATGCGGCCCTCGCGGCGCAATTGATGCTGGGCGGCGAAGGGCGCCTCGATATTCTGTGTACGGATAAACCAGCCCTCCCCCGCTTCGCTGAGCGCCAGAGTTTCCGGCGCTTCGGCGCGTGGCCGCAGCCAATCGCGCTTTGCGAATGCAGCCACCAACGCAACCGCCACCTTCGTTTGCGTGACGCGCCCGCTTCCCGCGATCGCAAAGAAATCCGCATCCAGCGGCGCCAGCCACGCCATCCCGCGCACCAGCTTGCGGAAGATGCGCCGCGCCTCGCGCTCGATTTCCGCTTCCCCCAGCGCGCTCATACCGGCATCCCCGCCGCACCGCGCAGCTGCGTTTCCAGCCAGCCGATGGTGCGGTCCAGTTCCGGATCCTCGCGCATGTCTTCGATCTGGTGGCAGGCATGCGTCGCCGTCGAAGGGTCGCGCCCGAAAGCGCGCGCGATCTCGGCCAGATTCATCCCGAACACGACATGGACGAGATACATCGAGACCTGACGCGCGCGAGCGGCGCGCGGATGACCCCGCGTCGAGCCGGTCAGCTCATGCAATTGCACGTCGAAGGCATGCGCCACGACGCGTTGCGCGAGCCCCACGCGCGTCGGTTCCGGGCGGAATGCGCGGATTTCGATTTGGCTTTCTTTCATCATTTTCCCTGCTCCCTCGGCCCCAAGCGGCCAGTAGGATCATTATCCTACAACTTCTAGGATCGTGGATAAGGAAAACAACTTTCGATTGATTTGCCGCAATAAATATGGTTAATGATCGGTACTTTCCTGACCTTTTGGCCTGTCAAACGCCATGGAAAAGCGAGGATAAGGGCGGGATTATGGGCAATCCGCCAAACCCGAAAAAGCGGCGTTCAGGTTGTAGGATCATTATCCGACGCGAGAGGGATAGCGGCCGAGCCAGCCGATCCGCGCTGTGCTAGGCTGGGGCATGAACCGATATCTGCCGCTCGCCGTCCTCGCGATTCTCGTCTCGGCCTGCGCCAGCCGGGAAGACCGGGCCGTGCGCGACGATCCCAATTTCGAGGCCGGCTATTCGGCAGGCTGTTCCGCGGCCACCACCGAGAGCGCGAATTACCGCGAAGGCCCCGCACGCGACGAAAACCTCTACAAATCCGACGAGGCCTATCGGCGCGGCTGGGGCAATGGCTATTCCACCTGCCGGCGCACGCTGACGCCGCCCAATCGCGGCGATACCGGCAGCATCATTCCCGACCGAAGCCCCGGCCATTGAGAGGCACAAGATGTTCCGCCTACTGACTAGTCTGATCCTGCTCGTTCTGATCGGCGCCGCCGTGCTCTATTACGCCTATGGCGAGATCGAGCCTTGCCGCGTGCTGGCGGTGGAGCGCGCGCGGCGCGCCGTCTCCCATGTCGCGCTGCCGATGGGCGACACCGTCACGCATTGGTCGCGCGTTGAGACGAGCCAGCTCTCTACCGGGCAATGCGCGAGCGATCTTCTGGATTCCTGGGGCGAGCGCCTCTCCAACCTGCGCACGTAGCAGAGTTAACACCGCATTAACCTCCGTTTCCTATGCTTAATGCCAACGGAAAAATGCTACCCATTGTGCCAAGCGCACAATGTGCGTATGATCCGTGTACGTCGTTTGGGCATAGCATCGGGGTAGTATCGATGTTGGGTCATCTGGTTCACGTTCCTGGCGCTGACGATCGCATCGCGGATGCGCGCGTGCCGGGCTGGATGCGGCGCCTGTGGCGCTCGTTGTTCGCCCGCAAGAGCTAGGACTATTCGAGAACGAGCAGTTTGATGTCGTGCTTCGGCGCGAAGTTTTCGCGCGCGGTTTCGAAGCGCGTGGCATTTACTCCGGCGCTACCTGCACGCATCAAGAATATTTCCGTTCCATCCACCATGGGAAATAAGGCGGCATATCTTTCGAAACTTTCTCCGGGAAATTCGCTTTGCGCTTTTCGAGGAATGCGACCACGCCTTCCTTCACATCGGCGCTCGCGCCGCGCGCATAGATACCGCGGCTATCGATTTTGTGCGCTTCCATCGGATGATCCAGCGCCGACAGCCGCCACATCATCTGGCGGATGAGCGCGACGGATACCGGCGCAGTGTTGTCGCGGATTTCGGCGGCAATTTTGTGAGCGGCGGCGAGCAATTCTTCCGGATTGACGATCTGGCTAATAAGCCTTCCGCGCAAGGCCTCGGCCGCATCGAAAACGCGCCCCGAATAGCACCACTCCAGCGCCTGCGCGATGCCCACGATCTTCGGCAAAAACCACGAGGACGCCGCTTCCGGCACAATCCCGCGCCGCGAGAACACGAAACCGAAGCGTGCGCCTTCGGATGCGATGCGGATATCCATCGCAAGCTGCATCGTGGCACCAATGCCGACCGCGGGCCCGTTCACCGCCGCGATCACTGGCTTGAGACATTCGAAAATCGCCAGCGTCAACCGCCCGCCGCCATCGCGCACGCGCTCGTCCGACCAATCGACAGAACCAACGGGCCCGGCATTGCGCACGGCGCGTTCGGGATTGGTCGTCGCATCGAACGAAGCCGCCCCCGCCGACAAATCCGCGCCCGCGCAGAACGCGCGCCCCGCGCCGGTGATGATCACCGCGCGCACATCGTCGTCCGCACTCGCACGCGCGAACGCATCGATCAGCTCGAACTGCATCTTGCCCGTATAGGCATTCAGCTTTTCGGGACGATTGAGCGTGATGGTGAGGATCTGATCCTTCACATCGTAGACAATCTGTTCGTAGGCCATTCGCGCACCCCGTCAATCGCAATCAGTTTCGCTTCCGCCATTCGCATACACCACGGAAGGATGATCGCTGGACAAATAGGCCGAGCAACTCACCGGATTCTGATCGCGGTCCAGTTTCGTCACATGCAGGATTGTCGCGCCCGCGGCGAACGGGGCGTCGGGCACGAAACACTCGCTGACGCCACCCGGCACGCCCGCCCTCGTCGCATCCAATTCCACATTGATGATCGTGTCGGTCGTCAACGTCTTGCCCGTGCTGTTCCTGATTGCCAGTTGAAAACCAGGACCGCTCGGCGCACCGACCGTGCAGGCGAGCGGGGTTTTCACATCGGCGGCGCTTGCCGATGCGGCCACGAACAGCGAAATCAGAACCAAGCCGGAAAATATTTTCATCTTTTCCTCCCCAATGTGAAACGGGCCCGCTTTCCGCGAGCCCGTCACTTTAACACAATTTACGCCGCCTGTTTCTGCGGCGCGAAGCGGGAATAGAACGTCTCGCCCTTTTCCGCCATCTCGCGCAGCAGCTTGTTGGGCTTGAAGCGGTCGCCGAATTTCTTCGCGAAGGCATCGCAGCGCTCCACGAATTTCTTCGCGCCGATCGTATCGATATAAGAAACTGGCCCGCCCGTGTACGGCGCAAAGCCCCAGCCCAAAATCGCGCCCACATCCGCATCGCGCGGATCGGTGATGACGCCTTCCTCGAAGCAGCGCGCGGCTTCCAGCGCCTGAATGGTGAGGAAGCGCTCGCGCATTTCCTCCACATCGCAATCGGTGCGCCATTTGCCCGTGCCGTATTTCAGAAGATCCGGCCAGATGCGCAAACGCTTGCCGCGCTCGTCGTAATCGTAGAAGCCTTTGGCGTTCTTGCGGCCCAGCCGTCCGTTCTTCTCCACGATCCAGCCGAGCATGTCTTCCGAAGGATCGCTCGTGGTGATGCCGAGTTCCTTCTTGCTGGCGCGCGTGATTTTCAGCGCGGTATCGATGCCGACGGAATCGGTCACTTCCAGCGAGCCCATCGGCATGCCGGCCATGCGGCCGACATTCTCGATCAGCGCCGGCGCGATGCCTTCGGCCAGCATCGCCATGCCTTCGCGCGTGTAGGTGCCGAAGCAGCGCGAAGTATAGAAGCCGCGTGAATCGTTCACCACAATCGGCGTCTTGCGAATCTTCTGCACATAATCGACGGCGGTCGCGAGTGCGCGGCTGCTCGTCTTCTTGCCCATGATGATTTCCACAAGCCCCATGCGATCCACCGGCGAGAAGAAATGCACGCCGATGAAATTCTCTGGGCGTTCGCTTGCTTCCGCAAGACCGGTGATCGGCAATGTGGAGGTGTTGGAGCCGTAAATTGTGCTGGCGCCGATCACCGCATCCACTTTCTTCGTCACTTCGGCCTTCACCGCGCGATCTTCGAACACCGCCTCGATGACGAATTCCACCGCCTTCAGCGCGCCGAAATCGGTCGTCGGGTGAATGCGGGAAAGAATCTCCGCCTTCTTCTCCGGCGTGGATTTGCCGCGTTCGATCTGCTTGTCCAGCAATTTGGAGCAATGATCGAAACCGGCTTTCGCTTTCTCGTCCGTCGTATCGACCAGCGTGACATCGATGCCCGCAAGCGCGGACACATACGCAATGCCGGCGCCCATCACGCCCGCGCCGAGCACGCCGAGATTCTTCACATCGGTTTTCGGTTCGGCGGCCGGTCTGCGCGCGCCCTTGCCGAGATCCTGCATGGAGAGAAACAACGTGCGGATCATGTTGCGGCTTTCGGGCATCATCATCAGCTTGGTGAAATAGCGCGCTTCGATGCGAAGTGCGGCATCCATCGGCACCTGCACGCCTTCATAGACGCAATCGAGAATAAATCGTTGCGCGGGATAATTGTTGTAGCTCTCCTTGCGCAACATGGAATTCGCCATCGTGAAGATCTGACCGCCGCCGGGAGAGAACGGCCCGCCGCCCGGAAGCTTGAAATCCTTCTTGTCCCAGGGCTGCACCGCTTCCGGCTTGGATTTGATCCACGCCTTCGCTTCGCCAACCACGTCATTGGCAACCTTGTGCACGATCTTTTGCGAAAGCGCGGCCTGCGGATCGACGGTCTTGCCTTGCAGCAGCATGGGGAACGCGGCCATTGCGCCAATCAGGCGCGGCAAACGCTGCGTGCCGCCGCCGCCGGGCAGCAATCCCACTTTCGCTTCGGGCAAACCGAGCTGAATTTTCGGATTGTCAGCGACGACGCGATAATGACACGCCAGCGTCACTTCCAATCCGCCGCCCAGCGCCAGGCCATTGATTGCAGCCGCCACCGGCTTGCCGCAAGTCTCTAACTTGCGCAGCGCATGATGGAACTGCATCACGCCATTGTAGCGCGCGGCCACCGCATCCTGCGGCGAAGCGGTTTTTCCGCCCGCTGCACTCGCGCCGGATTCCATTTCATCGAGTGCGGCGCCCGCGCAGAAGCCGTTGGCTTTTCCGCTGGTGATGACGAGGCCCTTGATCGACGCATCGCTCGCGACCTTTTCCGCCACGCTCGCGATTTCGGAAATCGCCGAAGACGTCAGCACATTCATCGTGCGGCCCGGCACATCCCAGGTGAGCGTGACGATTCCGTCCGCATCCTGATCCCATTTGAAGTTTTTCAGTTCCATGGCTCAGACTCTCTCGATGATGGTAGCAGTACCCATGCCTGCGCCGACGCAGAGCGTGACGAGTGCGGTGTTCAGATTGCGGCGTTCGAGTTCG
Organism: Rhizomicrobium sp.; assembly: GCA_035944195.1. Lineage (GTDB taxonomy): Bacteria > Pseudomonadota > Alphaproteobacteria > Micropepsales > Micropepsaceae > Rhizomicrobium. The sequence continues at coordinate 95,881 of DASZBL010000019.1, forward strand.
TCGAGCACCGTGCCCAGGATCATGCCGCCGGTGGCGCCCAGCGGATGGCCCATCGCAATTGCGCCGCCATTCACATTCGTTTTCTCGTGCGGAATGTTCATCACTTGCATGAAGCGCAGCACGACCGCGGCGAAGGCTTCGTTCAACTCGAATAGATCGATGTCATCGACTGTCATTCCGGCGCGCTTCAGCACCTTCTCCGTCACCAGCGCGGGGCCCGTCAGCATGATGCAGGGCTCCGAACCGATCGAGGAAAACGCGCGGATGCGTGCGCGCGGCTTCAGGCCTGCGGACGCGCCTGCTTCCTTCGTGCCGAGCAGCACGGCGGATGCGCCGTCCACGATGCCGGAGGAATTGCCGGCGTGATGAACATGGTTCAGCTTTTCCACTTGCGGATAGCGCTGCTGCGCCACCGCGTCGAAGCCAGCGAATTCGCCGAGCTGTGTGAACGCCGGATTGATGCCCGCGAGCGACTGCATGCTCGCATCGGGGCGCATGTGTTCGTCATGATCCAGAATTGTCTGCCCGAGAATATCCTTCACCGGCACGACGGATTTCTTGAAATAACCGTTCTTCCACGAATTCGCCGCGCGCTTCTGGCTTTCCACCGCGTATGCATCCACATCGTCGCGCGAAAAACCGTCCAGCGTCGCGATCAGATCAGCGCCGATGCCTTGCGGCGTGAAATAGGATTTGATGGCGATGGCAGGATCGGTCGCCCATGCGCCGCCGCTCGCGCCCATGCCGACGCGGCTCATGCTTTCCACGCCGCCGCCGATGGTCATGTCGGATTGACCGCTCATCACCTGACCCGCCGCCATGTTGCAGGCCTCAAGGCCGGAGGCGCAGAAGCGATTGATCTGCACGCCCGCGACGCTGTCGGCATAATCGGCGTTCAGCACAGCGATGCGCGCGATATTGGAGCCCTGCTCGCCGACGGGATCGACGCAACCCAGCACCACATCATCGACAATCGCGGTGTCGAGATTGTTGCGGTCGCGGATCGCGCGCAGCGCCTGCGAAGCCAGTTCCAGCGCCGTCACTTCATGCAACGCGCCATCCTTCTTGCCCTTGCCGCGCGGCGTGCGCACGGTGTCGTAAACGAAACAGTCTGTCATGTTTGTCTCCTTGGTGGTGCGTTAGAGGCTGCGCGCAATCAGCAGCTTCATGATCTCGTTGGTGCCGCCATAGATGCGCTGCACGCGGCTGTCGGCGTACATGCGGGCGATGGGGTATTCGTTCATGTAGCCATAGCCGCCGAAAAGCTGCAGGCATTCATCCACGATCTCGCATTGCTTGTCGGTGACCCAGAGCTTGGCCATCGAGGCCATGGTGGCGTCCAGTTTCCCGCGCAGATGCAGATCGATGCAATGCTGCACGAAAACTTTCGCGACCGTCGCTTCGGTCTTGCATTCCGCCAGTTTGAATTGCGTGTTCTGGAAATCGAGGATCGCTTTGCCGAACGCCTTGCGCTCTTTGACATAGGCACTGGTTTCCGCAATCGCGCGCTCGATGACCGCGAGTCCTTGCGCCGCAATGATCAAACGCTCCTGCGGCAATTGCTGCATCAGCTGAATGAAGCCCATGCCTTCATCGACGCCAATGAGATTGGATGTCGGCACGCGCACTTCGTCGAAGAACAATTCCGCCGTGTCGTTCGCCTTCTGGCCGATCTTGTCGAGCACGCGGCCGCGGCGGAAGCCCTCCACCTCGCCGGTCTCCACGCAGACCAGCGAAACGCCTTTCGAACCTTTGGTGGGATCGGTTTTCGTCACGACGATGATGAAATTCGCGGTGCCGCCATTGGTGATGAAAGTTTTCGAACCATTGATCACATAATGATTGCCGTCGCGTTTGGCGCTCGTCTTCACGCCTTGCAGATCGGAGCCGGTGCCCGGTTCGGTCATCGCAATCGCGCCGACCAATTCGCCGCTCGCGAGCTTCGGCAGCCAGCGTTTTTTCTGATCTTCCGAGCCGTAATGCAGAATGTAAGGTGCGACGATGGCGTTGTGCAGCACCACGCCCCAGCCATCCACGCCCTTCTTGCCGAGCTGTTCGATCAGCACGGCCTCATGCGCAAATGTTCCACCCGCGCCGCCATATTCTTCCGGCATGGAAAGGCAGAGCAGGCCGTTCTCGCCCGCCTTGTTCCAAAGCTCTCGGTCCACCGCATGCTGCTTGATATAGCGCTCATTGTTCGGAACGGCTTCGCGCTCGAGAAATTTCGCCACGCCGTCTTCGAAGATGCGCAGATCCTCGGCCATATAGTCCGGCGCTTCGACCTGCAGCGGGTTCATGCGTCTTCCCTCTCCGCCGGCAGCACGCCATAGCCGATCATGCGCACGGGTTCGGCGCGCGTTGGCTCGCGTTCTTCGAGCTTGTTCTGGATCATGGTGAGGCTGGTTTTCAGATCGTTGATCTGCACGTCGATGTCGATGCGCTGGCGCTCCAGCGCGTCGATGCGCTCGGCGAATTTCACCTGCGCGTGCTGAAGCTGGGCAAGGCCGCCATCGCCGCGCTCATAGAGATCGAGGATCTCGGCAATCTCGGCCAGCGAGAAACCGACGCGCCGCCCGCGCAGGATCAGCGACAGCCGGGCACGGTCGCGATTGGAATAGATGCGCGCCTGGCCCTGCCTTCGCGGCGCCAGCAGGCCTTCGATTTCGTAGAAGCGGAGCGTTCGTGCGGTGACGCCGAATTCGCGCGTCAGATCGCGGATCGTGTAGGTGCGGCTCAAATCTCATCCGGAGCGGACGTTTTCGCCCTGCAACCCGGCCCTTGGCGTTTCCGGGCTGGATTTTTAATTGACGCTTACGTAAGCGTCAAGGTCTATTTTGACAAATTATCAGCCGCAAATTGCCAGTTAATCAGCCGGTCCAGCACCGCCTTGAGGTGCTTGGGCCGCTCATTCTGGTAGTCGAGATAGTAGGCGTGCTCCCAGACATCGACCGCCAGCAGGCATTTAGTGCCCTTGGCGACGGGGGATTCGGCGTCCGGCGTGCTCTCGACCGCGAGCTTCTCGTTTTTCCAGACCAGCCATACCCAGCCGGAACCGAACAGCTTTTCGCCATGCGCGGCCAGCTCGGTTTTCAGCGCATCCAGCCCGCCGAAATCCTTGACCGCATCGGCAAGCTTGCCGGAGGGCAGGCCGTCGCCAGGCGAAAGACTCTTCCAATAGAAATTGTGGTTCCACGCCTGGCTGGCATTGTGGAAGAGTTCCTTGTCGCGACTGCAGCTCTCGCGCACGATTTCGTCCAGATCCATCTCGGCATATCTGGTGCCGGCGATCAGCTTGTTGGTCTTGTCCACATAGCTTTTGTGATGCTTGTGATAGTGGAAGTTCACGGTGCGCGCGGAGATCACCGGCTCCAGCGCGTTCTCATCATAAGGCAAAGGCGGAAGTTCCAGTTTCGTCGCGACACTCATTCGCGCAACTCCTTCGCAAAAGTGATTTTTCGCGCGCGCAAAGCGACACGCGCCCATTTCGTTAAGTCGCGAGGGAGAGATCGGTTCCGTTACGTGGGGTTTATCGAGAACTATTCATCCAGCGCGCGGCGCAGATCACGCGCGCCATGGACGATGCGGACAATTTCGACTTCGTATTCGTGAACGCGGAATAAAATCAAATATTGACCGTGAACCGCCACGCGAAAATCCGGTCCGAGGTCCGCGCGCTTCGGATATGCCATCGGTGCCGTACTGACATTCAATGCAATGTAGTCGCCGATCAACTCCAGATCGGCATCCGCGCGAGGCCTGAAAACGACCCGCTTCATCGCTTCGATTTCTTCGCGGCCTGCTTGCTCTGCTTCTTGGCCATCGCCCTGTACTTTGCCTTCAACCGCGCAAAAACCTCTTCGGCAGGAATAGACGGGCCGCTATCGATTCCTTCCTGAATCATGCGGCGCAGTTCGGCTGTCGTCTTGGGAACCGCAAGGGCGCGATACCGTTCTTCGATTTCACGCCGCTTGCGCTCACGTAGCGTGTCGCGAAAAAATTCACTGGCCGTGCTGTAGGAGCCTTTGTCTACCGAATCCTTGACGTATTCCACCAGGTCGTGCGGCAGGGAAATGCTCATTTTCTCGACATTGGCCATGGCGCGGGCTCCCGTTTGCCTAACGGTAGCAAAAATTCCTACTTTTTCCTACCCCAGCAGACCCTCCTTTTTCACCCAATCGAGCCCGCGATCCAGCGCTTTGCCAAAGCGGGCGAACAATTCGTCTATTTCCGTTTGCTTGATGACCAGCGGCGGGCAGAGCGCGATGCGGTCGCCGATCAGGGCGCGCACGATGACACCTTCGTCTTCGGCAAAGCGCGCGATAGTCGGCGCGACCGCCTTCGCCACTTCGAAATTCATTTTGGTTTTCTTGTCCGCCACAAGCTCGATGGCGCCGATCAACCCCACGCCCACCGCCTCGCCCACCAGCGGATGATCGGCGAGCCGCGCAATATGCGACTGGAAATGCGGCGACATGCGCGCGGCATGGCCCATCACATCACGCTCCTGATAAATCTCGATGGTCTTGAGCGCCACCGCGGACGCCACCGGATGGCCGCTATAAGTAAAGCCGTGACCGAAAGTTCCGATCTTGCCGCTTTCATGCTCGATGATCTCGGCAAGCTCCGGCGAAATCAGCACCGCGGAAATCGGTAGATAGGCGCTCGACAATGCTTTGGCGATTGTCATCGTCGCGGGCTGGAAGCCGTAGGTCTGGCAGCCGAACCAGTTTCCCGTGCGCCCGAAGCCGGTGATCACTTCATCGTCGATCAGCGGAATGTCGTATTTCGCGAGCACGCGCGTGATCTGCGCGAAATATCCGCGCGGCGGCAAGATCACCCCACCCGCGCCCTGCAAGGGTTCGGCGATCATCGCGGCAATCGTCGCCGGGCCTTCCTTCGTAATCAGAAGTTCCAGCGCGTCGGCAAGCCGCAGCGAAAAATCCTCTTCGCTTTCGCCCGGTTCCGCCGCGCGGTAATAATGCGGGCAGAGCGTAAACTTCGCGAATTCCAGCGGCAGGTCGAAACTGCGATGGTTCGCGGGCAAGCCCGTCAAACTCGCGCTGGCAATTGTCACGCCATGATAGGCCTTGGTACGCGAGATGATCTTTTTCTTGTGCGTGCGCCCCAGCGCGTTATTCGCATACCAGAACAGCTTGATCTGCGTGTCGTTCGCTTCCGATCCCGAATTGGCGAAGAACACTTTGCCCACCGGAAACGGCGACACTTCTTTCAATTTCTCCGCCAGCGCAATCGCGGGCTCATGGCTCTTGCCGCCAAACAAATGCCCGAACGCGAGCTCGCGCATCTGCTCGGCGGCGACATCGGCCAGCGCCTCCTCGCCCCAGCCCAGTGCGGTACACCACAGGCCCGACATCGCCTCGATATAATCCTTGCCCGCCTCGTCATAGAGGCGCACGCCCTTGCCGCGCTCGAACACCAGCGGCCCGCTCTCCTTCAGCTTCACGAGGTTGGTGTAGGGATGCAGCACGGACTGCACATCGCGCGTCTGGGAATTGGTGAGCATAATTTTTCCTTTCGCCGATCCTCTATCCAGCTTCGCTAAAGCTTCGCCAGATTGGGCGTCAAGTCCAGATGGATAGTGGTCTTGGAGAATTTCTGATATTGTGAATATAGTTGAGAAATGGAAGCAGGGAAGTGCGAAGTCCAATATCTAAGCGATTGAAAAATACTTTTTGGGCGTTGGGCCTCGCTGCAGGGCTCTCGATCATCGTGACGAGCTATTTGGTATCCTCAAACCCCGATCACCGTACCGCCAAATATTCTGAATCTTTTCGGTTGAACGGAGTCGTTAGGTACATGACCGTTTGGCAGAAGCTCATCATAGAGGTTTCGTTTTTGGTGTTCATTTTAAGCGCGTTTGGAAATGTATCGCTCAGCCTTTATTTGCGGGATACCTCTGATTCTGAGTCAAACTGACCTTCGAAGCTTTGGCGTAGTTGAACTCAAGGGATTGGTGGCTTCACGTCGTTGTACTCATAAGTCGCCGTGGAAATGCCCTGCCGTTCGGTGTTCTGGCCGGTATAGGTTTCGATTTTCACCGGCAGGCCCAGCGCGCGCGAAATCCAGATCCGGCTCTTGATGGCGTCCGCGCCCCGATCCTGCGTCACATAAACATCAATCATGTCGCCGCCCACCGCTTCGCTGCGCTCGATATGACAGGACAATTTCTGCTGGCGCATATTGTGGCGATATTCGGCCACGTCCTTGGCCGTATCCAGCGGCGAATGCGTCCAGTCATTCGAAAGCGAGCCGGACATTTTCACATAGCGCGTGTCGGCCGTGTTGACGGCGTCGATGACGAGATCGTCGTCGCCCTCATGGTGCATCACCGAATGGGCGCGGTAGGGCGTGCGGTATTGCCTGGCCTGCGCGGCCATGACCGCATCGCAGTCGTCGGCCCAGACGGGCCCGGCCGCCAGCGCCAGCAGCACCCCTCCAAGCGCAAATATGCGAGCCAAATCCATCTCCCGGCCATTCCGCCGCCCTTCATAGCACGGCCGGTCCGAATTCTGGCTGGCGATCCAATCGGGGCATTTGCGCGTATCGAGGGGCATTCTATGATGGCTCCAGATAAGAACAGGGTGGGTAGAACATGCTTGGCCTGATGCAGGACTGGCCGCTGCTGGTCCACAAGATCATCGATCACGCGGCGCTCTATCATGGCAACCGCGAAGTGGTGACGCGCTCGGTCGAGGGGCCGATTGTCCGCACAAATTATCGCGAGATCGCCGGCCGCTCGCGCCGCGTGGCCAAGGCGCTGGACCGTTTCGGCGTGGGCCTCGGCGACCGCGTGGCGACGCTGGCGTGGAACACGCACCGCCATATCGAGGCATGGTACGGCATCGCAGGCATCGGCACGATCTATCACACGCTGAATCCGCGCCTGTTTCCCGATCAGCTTGCGTGGATCGCCAATCACGCCGAAGACCGCGTGCTCTTTTTCGACACGACATTCACGAAACTGGTCGAGGGACTGGCGGCGCAGGTGCCCTCCATCAAATTGTTCGTGGCGCTGACGGACCGCGCGCATCTGCCCGAAGCGAAGATTCCGAATCTGGTTGCGTACGAGGATTTCATCGGCGCGGTGGACGATGATTTCGAATGGAAGGAATTCGACGAGCATACGGCCTGTGGGCTTTGCTACACTTCCGGCACCACCGGCAATCCCAAAGGCGTGCTTTATTCGCACCGCTCGAATGTGCTGCACGCGATGATGGCGGGCCATGTGGACGCGCAGGCCATCAGCAACAACGACACCGTGCTGCCGGTCGTGCCGATGTTCCATGCGAACGCCTGGGCGATTGCCTTCTCCGCGCCGATTGCGGGGGCGAAGCTCGTTCTGCCCGGCGCGAAGCTGGACGGCGATTCCATCTGCGAACTTCTCACCAAGGAGCGCGTTACCATGACCGCGGCCGTGCCGACTGTGTGGCTGGCGCTGCTGCAATATCTCGAGAAGACGGGGAAGATGTTGCCGGATCTCACGCGCGTGCTGATCGGCGGTTCGGCCTGCCCGCGCTCCATGATCGAGACGTTCGAGAAGAAATACAACGTGCAAGTGATCCACGCCTGGGGCATGACGGAAATGAGTCCGCTGGGCACCATGGGCACGCTGAAATATGGCTTGAACGAACTGCCCTATGACAAGCAGCTCGATTACAAATGCAAACAGGGCCACGCGCCCTTCGGCGTCGAAATGAAAATCGTCGACGACGAAAACAACGAACTGCCGCATGACGGAAAAGCGTTCGGGCGGTTGAAAGTGCGCGGGCCTGCGGTGGCCAAAGGCTATTTCCGCGGTGAAGGTGCAAGCGCATTCGATTCCGAAGGCTGGTTCGACACCGGCGATGTGGCGACGCTCGACGCGGAAGGCTACATGACCATCACCGACCGCGCGAAGGACGTCATCAAATCCGGCGGCGAATGGATTTCCTCCATCGAGATCGAGAATATTGCGGTGGGACACCCGGCCGTTGCCGAGACCGCGGTGATCGGCGTGCGCCATCCCAAATGGGACGAGCGGCCGCTGCTCATTATCGTGCTCAAGCCACATCAAAAAGCGGGGCGCGACGAAATCCTGCAATATCTGAATGGCAAAATCGCCAAATGGTGGATGCCGGACGATGTTGTGTTCGTCGATGAAATCCCGCACACCGCCACGGGGAAGATTCAGAAAATCACATTGCGTGAACGCTTCGCCGCCTACCGCCTGCCAACCGCCGCCGAATAGGAGAATTCCATGCGCATTCTTGCGACGCTGGCGAAAATTTCCTTCGCGGGCTTTCTGATTTCATTGGCCCTTGGGCTGTTTGCGGGTTTCGGCACGCAGCTCGGATTGTGGAATTTCAAATTCGGCCTGCTGACGCTTTTCCCCTGGTGCCTTTACATCGGCATCGGCGCGTTTGCGCTGGGCCTCATCTGGATCGTCGCCGCCCTGATCCGCAACAATGGCGATGGCGCGCGCTACGGTTTGATCGGATTGATCGGTTCGGCGGCGGTGCTGGCGCTGCCGCTATACGATATCTATGTGGCGAAAACCTCGCCGCCCATTCACGACATCTCCACCGACATCGAACACCCCCCGCAATTCGAGGCGCTGCTGAGTTTGCGCAAGGGCGCGCTCAATCCGCCCGAATATGACGGCCCGAAAATGGTGAAGATGGATGACGGCAAGAGCTACACCACCTCGGCGTTGCAGCGCAAATATTACGGCGACATCCACACCATTCCCATCCTCACTTCACCGGAGAAACTTTTCAACCGCGCACTGAGGGCTGCCAAGGCGATGGATTGGAACATTGTAGCGGTAGCTCCTGATGAAGGCCGTATCGAAGCAACCTCTACATCTTTATTTTTTGGCTTCACGGACGACATAGTTATCCGCGTGAAGCCGTCCGGCATGGGCGCGCGGATGGATATCCGTTCCAAGAGTCGCGTCGGGAGCTCCGATGTCGGTGCAAACGCGGCGCGGATACGAAAATATGTGAAGAAACTATTGGGGTCGTAAACGATCAGCGCGCGCGCCACGCCAGCGGATGCTTTGCCAGCGCGCGGTCGCGCGTGACCAGACGCAAATCCTCCACTTCGCACTGTGCCAGCAGCAGATGATCGAATGGATCGCGCGTGGGCGGAATCGGATTGAGGTCAGTCAGAACATGTTTTGCGTCGATGGAAAACAGACGGATTCCCTGACTATCCAGATAGGCCGGCAAATCCGCAGGTGCAATTCTGGAATCAAGCCTGCCTAAGCGCGTCTTGATCGCAATTTCCCACAGGCTCGCAACGCTGGCGAATAGCACGTTGGTCGCAGATGATACTGCGTCCGCGATGGAATCATCGAGATCGTCAAGGTTGCGCCGTGCAATCGGTATCAGGACGTTGGTGTCGAGCAGCAGTCTCATTTCCTGCGCAACGGCTTCTTGGGCAGGGGTCTGAGCAGAAAATCCTCGGGCAGTGGATCGTCGAAGTCGGGCGCCACATAGGGAAACGGATCGGTAATCCCGCGCTCTTTTAAAAACCGCTCACCAGCTTCCCAATCAATGCCGAATTTCTTTTTTTTGTATGGCACGATTTCGAATATGGGCGTGCCGTTGCGCGTGACCGTGATCGTCTTGCCGCTCTCGGCTTCGCGCGCGAGTTCGGTAAGGCGGTTCTTGGCATCCTTGATCGAAACCGTGGTCATGGCGAAAAGGTAGCTACCGGTAGCTACTTTGTCAAGAGCCGGTATTTTCCGTCTTCGTTTGCCACTCTCCCCTCATCCTCCAACTGTATCAAATGCGCCAAGACCGAGCGCGACGCTGCCGGATGCAACCGTTTGTCAACGTCGGCATACATGCGCGCGACCATTTCGGGGATGGTGTTCACCTCGTCGTAAAGACACGCCAGAATCTGCGCCTCGCGTTCGAGGCGATGTTCGATATAGGCCTGCAGGAACGGCCCCGGATCGCGCACGGGGCCGCCATGGGTGGGCCATAAAATGGCGTCATCGCGCGCGCGCAATTTGCGCAGGCTTGCCATATAGGCCGCCATATCACCGTCCGGCGGCGTCACCACCGTGGTGGACCAGCCCATCACATGATCGCCGGTGAACAGCGCGCGTTCTTCGCGCAGCGCGTAGCACATGTGATTGGACGTATGGCCCGGCGTGTAAACGCATTCGATGGTGAAACCATCGCCCGCGATGATGTCGCCATCCTTCACGTGCACATCCGGCATGAATTCGCGGTCGCCGCCCTCTTCCACTTTCACGCTGTCGTCGCGCCCCGAACCATGCGGACCGAACGCGTAAGTCTTCGCGCACGACCATTCTTTCAGCGGTTTTGCCGCGGGCGAATGATCGGAGTGCGTATGCGTGATGAGAATATGCGAGACGCGCCGCCCATCCAGCGCGCGCTTCAGCGCTTCGACATGTTCCGGCAAATCGGGACCGGGATCGATCACCATACAATCGCGCGCGCCGACAATATAAACGCCCGTGCCCTTGAAGGTGAATGGACTGGGATTGGGTGCCAGCACGCGCGCGATCAGCGGCGAAACCTGTACGCGCTCGCCATAAGGCACATCGAAATTGCGGTCGAAGGGGATCGCCATCCCGCCTATGATTATCAGGCGGGATGGCGATGTTCAAACATGCCTCAGAATTCGCGCGTATAGGCGATCGACCAGGTATCGGCGCTGCGGCCCAGCGCCTCGCGGCCGAACGCGTTGTTGCTGTGCAGATCGCTATGCGTGTAATCGAAGCGCAAGCCATTGGCGCCGTCGATGAAATATTGCGCGCCCGCGCCGATATTCATGCCTTGCGGATCGAAGCCGCGCCCGATCACGCCATCCGTTCCATAATGCGAGGTGCCATAGCCTATGCGCGCAAACAGATCGGCATTCGGCAAGATGGGCAGGAAGCCCACCGCATAAGCAGCCTCCGCGTTGTCGAGTTTCGCTTTCAGCAAGAAGATGGCAATCGTGCAGACCGGCGCATGACAAGGCGGCTCGTAGATATATCTGTGATCGCCCAGCCCCGTGCTCACTTCGCCTTCGACGCCGAGATAATCGCCGAAGCGCGCGCCGATGCGGCCCGTGATTTCGCCGGTCGTGATCTGGCCGCCATGCAGGCTGCCATAGCCGAGATTGGCATACAGATTCACGTCCTCGGCATAGGCAGCGCGCGCACCCAGCACTGCGCAAAGCGCAGCCGCGTAAACGAGTTTCATGGAAATTCCCCGGAAAAAATGGCGCCCCCGCCGGATGTAAGAATGACAAAATGCACGAAGGACACAAGAAAATTTTTCGTCATGCAGGGCGGGCAGCCCGCGTTTGACGCCTGCCGCGCCCCTGCCTAACGTCACCCCGCCGCGCAACCCAAAGGAAATTCCCATGAAATTTTATAATTCCATCGGCCCAAATCCGCATGTCGTTCGCATGTTCATGGCGGAAAAGGGGTTGAACATCCCCGTCGAGCAGGTCGATCTGATGAAAGGCGAAAACCGGCAGGCGGCCCATCTCGCCCGCAACGCCCATGGCCAGATGCCGGCGCTTGAACTGGACGACGGCGCGTTCATCTGCGAAATCATCCCGATCTGCGAATATCTGGAAGACATCAATCCCAACCCGCCGCTGATCGGAACCAATGCAAAAGAAAAGGCGCAAGCGCGCATGTGGACGCGCCGCATCGATCTCAATATCACCGAGCCCATGGCGATGGGTTTTCGCTTTGCCGAAGGCCTGCCGCTGTTCAAGGACCGCATCGTTACGGCACCCGAAGCAGCCCCCGGCCTGAAGAAGATCGCACAGGACCGCCTCAAATGGCTGGATGGCCAGATGGCGGACGGCCGCGAATTCATCGCGGGCAAGCGCTTCACGCTCGCTGACATTCTGCTGTTCTGTTTCCTCGAATTCGGCGCGCAAGTCGGCCAGAAGCTCGATCCCGAATTGAAGAGTCTTTCCGCCTGGCACGCGCGCGTAAAGGCGCGGCCTTCGGTAAGTGCATGACCGCTTCGCTGCGCCAATCTCTTTCACCATGCTTGAGAGCGGTTGGCGCGGCGATTGTTGCATTCATCTGTACACTGATCTTTTCTCCTCCCGCCTCGGCAATCGTGCCCGCGTCCGGCGTGCATCCGCGCGAGATCGTCGTGGGCAGTCTGCTCGATCTTTCCGGTCCGCTGTCGCAGGAAGGCATCGCCATCCGCAACGGGCTCACCATGGCGTTCGCGGAGATCAACAAAAAGGGCGGCATCAATGGCCGCCGCATCACGCTTGCGGTGGAAGATACCGCCTACGATCCCGCCCGCGCGCGCGAGGCGGCAAGCGCGCTGCTGGCAAAGCGCGTCTTCGCAATCCTTTGCTCGAACGGCACCCCGCCCGTCACCGCCACCATGCCAATGGTGCTGGCGCAAGGCATATTGCATCTCTTCCCCTTCACTTCGCCGGATGACACCTATGTCGCCTCGCAGCCGCTGGAATTCGCGATCGCGCTTCCGGTCGCCCAGCAGATCCGTACCGGGCTGAACGCGATTCTGGATATGCGCGGCGCGCTGAAGGTGGGCATTCTTTATCGCGGCGATGCGTTCGGCCGCGCGGCCCTTGCCGGCACGGAAGACGCGTTGGCGGCGCGCCATCTGCAAATCACCGCGGCCGAAAGCTACGCGCCCGGCGCGCGCGATTTCGCGCATGAACTTCTGCAATTGCGCCGCGCCGGTGCGGAGCTTGTCGTTATCGGCGCGGTGGCGCAGGAAACTTTTGCCGCTCTGAAACAGGCGCACGCGCGCGGCTGGTATCCCGTGTTCCTCTGCCCCGAGGCCTGCTATGTGCCGGAAGTGGCGACTCTGGGCGGGCGCGCGGTGTCGGGACTTTACGCCGTCGCCACCACGCCCATTCCCTATCCCGATGCGAAGGATGCGGCGTTGCGCGATTGGGTGCGCAATTATGAATCGCAATTCGCCACCGTCGCATCGGCGCAAGCGTTTCGCGCCTATCTCGATGCGCGGCTTTTCGCTGAAGCGCTGCGCCGCAGCGGCCCCAATCCTACCCAGCGCCACTTTGCGCGCGTATTGGAAGCCATGCCCGCCTGGCGCGATCCGCAATTCGGCGGCGTGCCGGTGAATTATTCCGCCGACGATCATCTGGGATTGCAAAGCGGATTTCTGGCGCAAATCCGCGACGGCCGCTGGATTTCGCTTATACCGCAGCCGCGAAATTAACCGGAAAAATTAAGCATCCCGGCAGCATTTGCCATCTTTTGGCGCTTGTTATGGCTAATATTGCTTATGCACGATTTCAATTCGTCGCCGCCGCCTGCGAGGCGGGGAAAAGCCTTGTGGGTCTGGTTTGTCCTTGCGATGGCATTGCTGGGACCGGCGCTGCTCGCATGGGCCGTGCGCGGTGTGGCGTTCGCGTTTTCCTGCAAGCCGGGGCCTGAAGTCTGTCACGCAATGCCGCTGGGCGATGCGCTGCACAGGGCGCTTGATCTCGCCTGGTTCATCGGCACCAATACATTCGCGGCGCTGATGGTGGCGCTTGCCGCAGGCATCGCGGCGCTGTTTGCCAAGCGCCCGCTATTCGCCGCGCTGAGTTTGCTGGCGCTGCCGCTGGCCACGCTCGTGCTGCCGAGTTTCGCCGTGTTCTATTCCACCTATGCCGGTTGCCAGCCCAATGAATCGGGCATCGGCGATTGTCTTTTGTGGGGTTCGCATATGGGCATGGCGTTTCACCACGCCGCCATGGCGCCCTGGTTGATCTACGGGCTGATGCCTTATGCGTTCGCGCTGTCGCTGATGGTGGGCGCGATCGGCTTCATGTTTTGCCGCGAACGCAATGCCTAGAGCGCAATCGGGTGAAGTGTGCAGCGGTTCACCCGAAAAATTGCGCGACAATCAAAGAATCTAGAGCATGATCTGATTCAATGTAATCAGATCATGCTCTAGAACGGCTTGCCGTCGATGGCGCGCACGATGCCTTTGATGGTGCGGTAGAGCACCCAGACATAAATCGCCACCACCAGCGGAATCCCGATCAGGATGAAGCACAGCGGCACTGCGATCAGCATGCCGATCAGGAAAATCCAAAAGGTCTCGATGGCGTTGGTGAAATGGCCTTCGTAAATCGTGCCGCGGGCGTCATCACGTTTCACATAAGCCAGCACCACGCCGATGATGGCGGTGACGCCGTTCACCAATGCGGCCAGATACAGCAAATAGACGATGATGCTGGTGGTGCGCAGGCTTTCCTCGCGCGAAACCGCAGGCGAAACCTGATTTTGCGACGCATCCGACATGAACATCCCTCCATGAACGTCCAGATCATGTGGGAAGCCCTGCCGCCGCTGTCAATGCCCGGTGCTGCGATGCAAGAAAGCGACGCGGTCGCAACTGACAGAAAATCGTGATCGTAACGATACAAAAAAATCACTCGACTTGAACGCAGCCCGCGCGCATAGAGCAACCCTGCGGGGGCATAGAAACGGTTCGACGGAGGAACGCTATGCCAAACTACGAAATCTGCTATCTGAAAGACGACGGCAGCCTATCGGGAAAATTTTCCGCCCAGTGCCTCAACGAAAAACAGGCCAAAATCCTCGCCCACGCCATGAAGCTCCAGGGCTCTCGCCGCATCGAAGTGTGGGATGGTAAGGCGCTGGTCTATCAGCGGCCTGAAAAGGCGAATTAAACCCTCTAAAATTGCGCCAGATCAAAGCCGCATCGCGCAGCAGAGCGCGACAATGCGGGCGCTCGAATTGAAGGAGAGCCCGCATGAAAAAGCTTCTGATGGCGGTCATCGCCGCCGCCGCTTTGAGCCTGCCCGTAACCGCAAGTTACGCCGCAGCGCCCACCGGCAATATCGTCGTCGCCGCGAATGAACGCCATCACGGCGTTCATTATCGCAATCGCACCCACCAGAACTGGAACCGCAGCCCTCGCGTCTATCAGAACTGGGGCCGCGACAATCGCCAGCCCGATGCGTGGCGCGGCCGCTACCCCACCGGCTTTGTCGGCCATCCGCACTGGTCGCGCGGCGACCGGCTCTACCGCGCCTATTGGACGCCGCGCTATTACGTGAACGATTGGCGCGTCTATGATTTGCGCAGCCCGCCATACGGCTATCGCTGGGTGCGCGTGAACGATGCGTACATTCTCGTCAGCGTCCGCACCGGCATCATCCTCGACGTGGTGATGCGCAACTAGCAGACGGCGAACCGACACTCATCGCCGTCGCAGCAAAAGACGCGCGCGCATCCCCCTGCCGCGCGTCTTTTGGTTTTTAGAACATCTACAATTGCGGCTGGCAGCTATCTCCCGACACCTTGAACGTCACCGTTGGCGGCTGGGTTTTTGCGGGCGGGTTTGCGGTTTGCTCGTAAGTCGCGACCTGTCCATTCAGCCCGCCGCCATGGAATACGAGCGTTGAGCTGTTCGCATCGAAACTGTAGCTGAAGACATTCCCGCTGAGGTCGCGGTAGCGGTGTGCGTCGAGAATCTCGAAATTTAGGATCGCAGCGGACACAAGCTCGCCATCCGTCAACGTCACGCATTCATATTTGCCGCGATAAAGCGTGGTCGGATGATACGCCTTGATGCCCTTGACCTTCAGCAGCCAGGGATCGTTGAGGATGCCGCCCTGCGGCATCATCGGCACGCTGCCCACCGCATGCAGCTGCTTGCCCATGAAGGATTCATCCATCGTGTTGAGAAATCCCAGCGGATGCACGCGATACTCAAACGTGTTTGTGGGATCCACCGCGATCACGACCGATTCATAATATTTGTCGTTGAAGCCGTCCGGGCTGGCGACAAGGTCGCCCACTTTATAATCCGCGGCAAAAGCCGCACTCGCCGCCAAGAGCGCCGTCCCCAACGCCATAAGGTGCAGAATTTTCATGGCATTTCCCCGATTTCTACAGCCGCAATATGACACAGCCTGCCCGTATTTGTCAGCTTTCCGCAAGGGCCAGATTTCGTGCGGCGCAACAACGTGCTATGCTTGGTTAGTCAGGGGTTCGGGGGATCTCATGATCAGACGCGTGTTCCTTGCCGCCATGCTGGCGGCATCATCGCTTGCAATAGCGCTACCGGCATGGGCGGATCAGGCTGAAGAATGCCGCGCAAATACGAAAAAACTGCTTGGCGCAGCGTCGCCTCAATCTCTTGTTCGCAGCATGAGTGTTGGACCAGCCGAAGGCGACAATGGTAGGATTTTGTACGACTACGCGCGCATCACCCTGGACAGTTACGATTCACTTAAATCGACAATCGCGGCTGCGGAGAATACGCGGCGCCAGATCGGCGATTTCGATCATCTGATAACCGATCTAAAGGACATCATGCCGGAGCAAGCTGACCAGATACAGGTTGTGCGGCAATCGCTTGTCGCGCGATACGAAGGAGAGAAAAGATCTGTATCTGATGCCCGCGCCGACGTGGGAATTGCAATTGACGGTTTCTGCGAGGCAATCGACGCAAGTAGTCAACAAACCGCGAGACAACCTCTTTCGCCGCCACCGGCTCCGCCGCGCCAGGGCGATCCCCAGAGCACGCCGGATGAATCCACCGGGCCCGAGTTGACGATCATGCTGGCCGATGCGCATCAGAGCAGAAATCTTCAGACGGGCGCGCTGTCGCCGGGCAATCACGCACCGGGCGCCACGACGCATCTGCAATCGGGATCGCAATATGAGGGAAGCGTTTCCATAGGCGCAAATCTTCCCGCGGGCTACACGATCTACATCTTCTTCCACAGCCAGGTCTGGGCCGTGTTGAGCCCCACCGGCGGCGGATTCACGGTCGGCGAAAACAAGGGCTTTGGTGCTGCGAACGATGTGGACGCCGTGGTGTGTCTGGCAGGCGCATCCGTCGGCGGCTTGCTCCCCAACGACCGGGACGGCCAAAAAGGCTGCCTCTACAACGCGGACATCGACATTTTCTGGCAGCAGTGAGCGCGGCCTCGCACAAACCGCGAACACTCCCTATATTGGCGGGATGGCGCACAACAATGGACAGGTGGGACAGCCGGTAACGGGCTTCGCGGAAGCGGGCGCGCGCTTCGACATGACGGGCGCGGAGATGGCCGGTTTCGTGCCGCATCGCCCCGTTCGCCCGGAGAAATCCGAAGGCGGCAAGGCGTTCAAGCTCGTCAGCGAATATGAGCCCGCGGGCGATCAGCCCACCGCTATCAAAGAACTCGTCGCAGCCGCGCGCGCCAATGAACGCGATCAGGTTCTGCTCGGCGTCACGGGCTCGGGCAAAACCTTCACCATGGCCAAGGTGATCCAGACGCTGCAGCGCCCCGCGCTGATCCTGGCGCCGAACAAAACGCTCGCCGCGCAACTCTATTCCGAGTTCAAGAATTTCTTCCCCGAAAACGCGGTGGAATATTTCGTTTCCTATTACGATTACTACCAGCCCGAAGCCTATATCCCGCGCACCGACACCTATATCGAAAAGGATTCCTCGGTGAATGAGGAGATCGACCGCATGCGCCATTCGGCGACGCGCGCGATTCTGGAGCGCGATGACGTCATCATCGTGGCGAGCGTGTCGTGTATTTACGGCATCGGCGCGGTGGAGACGTATTCGGGCACCGCACTCACGATCAAGGTCGGCGGCAAGCAGGATCGCAGCGATCTGCAACGCCAGCTATCCGCCCTGCAATATCGCCGCAACGACGACAATTTCACGCGCGGCGCATTCCGCGTGCGCGGCGACACGATCGATCTGTTCCCCGCGCATTACGAAGACCGCGCCTGGCGCATCGAACTTTTCGGCGATGTGGTGGAGAGTATCGTCGAATTCGATCCGCTCACCGGCAAGAAGGCGGCCGCACTCGATGTCATCAAGGTCTATGCCAATTCGCATTACGTGACGCCGCGCCCCACGCTGGCGCAGGCGCTCAAAGGCATCAAGCAGGAGATGATCCTGCGCTTGGACGAGTTCCGCAAAAACGGCAAGCTGCTCGAAGCCCAGCGCCTCGAACAGCGCACGCTTTTCGATCTGGAAATGATCGAGGCCACCGGCTCCTGCGCCGGCATCGAAAATTATTCGCGCTGGCTTACGGGCCGCAAACCCGGCGAGCCGCCGCCCACCATGTTCGAATATCTGCCCGACGAGGCGCTGGTGTTCGTGGATGAAAGCCATGTCAGCGTTCCGCAGATCGGCGGCATGTATAAGGGCGACTATCGCCGCAAATTCACGCTCGCCGAATATGGATTCCGTTTGCCGAGTTGCATCGACAACCGCCCGCTCAAATTCGAGGAGTGGGATGCGATGCGCCCGCAAACCGTTTATGTCTCCGCAACGCCCGGCCCGTGGGAGATGGAGCGCGTGGGCGGCGTCTTCGCCGAACAGGTGATCCGCCCGACCGGCCTCATCGATCCGCCGGTGGAAATCCGTCCCGTGGAATCGCAGGTTGACGATCTCATCGCAGAATGCCGCATCACCGCGCAACGCGGCTATCGCGTGCTCGTCACCACGCTCACCAAGAAGATGGCGGAAGATCTCACCGAATATATGCACGAACAGGGCATCCGCGTACGCTACATGCACAGCGATGTGGAAACGCTGGAGCGCATCGAGATCATCCGCGATCTGCGGCTGGGCGCCTTCGATGTGCTGATCGGGATCAATCTGTTGCGCGAAGGCCTCGACATTCCCGAATGCGCGCTGGTGGCGATCCTGGATGCCGACAAGGAAGGCTTTCTGCGCAGCGAAACCTCACTCATTCAAACCATCGGCCGCGCCGCGCGCAATGTGGACGGCAAGGTTATTCTGTATGCGGATCACATCACCGGCTCGATGGAGCGCGCGATGGCCGAAACCGCGCGCCGCCGCCAGAAGCAGCACGAATTCAATCAGGCCAACGGCATCACTCCGCTCAGCATCAAGAAGAACATCGCCGACATCATGGGCAGCATGTATGAGCGCGACCATGTGATGGTGGATGTAGGGCTTGCGGAAGACGGCAAGGAA
>DASZBL010000020.1:0-7354 GCA_035944195.1 Rhizomicrobium sp.
CGATGGTGTAGGTCTCGACGGCGCACCGGCCGCGATGACGCTAATTCGTCCGTGAACTGATCATATTCCCCCGTGATCGCTCAAACGACTGAAGCCACGCTAGCATGGGGCCTGTGGATTGTTCCAGCCCCCGGCGGCAAGCCCTTATGCCCGGCCAAGCTTGCGCAAAATCACGCTGCCCGCGGAATATCCTGCGCCGAAAGAACACAGCAGCCCGATATCGCCGGGCGATAAATCCGCGCTGAATTTGTGGAACGCGATCACCGAGCCCGCAGAACTCGTATTGGCGTATTCGTCCAGAATGTTCGGCGCTTCGCCCGGTGCGGGATCGCGCCCCAGCACACGGCGCGCAATCAGATCGTTCATGTTGATGTTGGCCTGATGCAGCCACATGCGTTTGATTGCATCGGGTGCGATGCCGTTTTCGCTCAGATGAGAAGCGAGCATCTCGGCCACCATCGGCACCACTTCCTTGAAGACCTTGCGGCCTTCCTGAACGAAGAGTTTGTCGGGCTTGCCGATGCCTTCGGGTGCGGCGCGGTTGAGGAAGCCGAAATTGTTGCGGATGTTGTTGGAGAATTTCGTTTTCAGTTTGGTTGAAACGATTTCCCACGCATTGGCGCCGCGCGCCGTATCCACGCGCTCCACCACAAACGCGGTCGCCACATCGCCGAAGATGAAATGGCTGTCGCGGTCGCGGAAATTCAGATGCCCCGAACAGATTTCCGGATTGCATACCAATATCGCGCGGGCATGGCCCGCAGCCACCATGTCGGCCGCGGCCTGCAATCCGAACGTCGCGGAAGAACACGCCACATTCATATCGAAGCCGAAGCCGTCGATGCCGAGTGCGTCCTGCACCTCCACTGCCATGGCGGGATAGGCGCGCTGCATGTTGGAAGCGGCCACCAGCACGCCGTCGATATCGCCCGCGCTGCGGTCTGCGGCCTTCAGCGCATCGCGCGCCGCCGTCACCGCCATTTCGGCCAGCACGGAGATCTGCTCGTTTGGCCGCTCCGCAATGCGTGGGCACATGATGTCCGGGTCGAGGATGCCCGTCTTGTCCATCACATAGCGGGCCTTGATGCCCGAAGCCTTCAGGATGAATTCGCTGCTGGACGGTGCCAGCGCCGTCACCGCGCCCGAGGCGATGCCTTGGGCATGAGCCTCGTTGTGGCGGCGGACATATTCGTTGAAGGCGACGACCAATTCGTCATTGGAGATCGATGCGGCCGGGGTGAACAACCCCGACCCGCTAAGTGCCATTGCTGTCACGGACAGCCATCCCGTTGATTTTCTTGACCGAGGCTGTCGCAGCGGGCGCCCAAAGGCAAGCCGTTGCCATGCCGCGGGCAGCGTTAAAATCATGCCATTGAAAGGAGCTGTTTAGGGATTCTCGCTAATTATCCAAGGCATTGCCGCAGCGCACAACCGGAAGTTGGAGCATGGCCCTGGATATGGCTTGGGAAACCCACGCGAACGCCGAGCCGCAGGGCAAACCTACCCGCCGCGTATTGCCGGCGTGGCTGGCGCTGGCCGTGGGTATCGGTTTTGGGGCGGCGATTGCCTCCGCGGAGAGCGCAGAAATCGGCGCGGGTCTGCTGATCGTGGCGGCACTTGGAGTCGCGGTCATCGTGCTTCGCCGCACCGTGACGCTGGATAGCCGCGTCACCGCCGCCGAGCGCACCCACCGCGCCTTTTTCGATCACGCCATCGAAGGGATTTTCCGCACCACGCATGATGGACGCTATCTCGACGCCAATCCCGCGCTGGCGCGCATCTATGGATATGAAAATCCGGCGGCGCTGATCGCCGGACTGACGAATATCGCGGGCCAGCTTTATATTGATCCCAAGCGGCGCGGCGAATTCCAGTCGCTGATGCAGGATCATGACGCGGTGACGGATTTCGTCTCGCAAATCCGCCGCCGCGACGGCGCCGTCATCTGGATTTCGGAGAATGCGCGCGCTGTGCGCGATTGGCAGGGCCGCCTCGTATTCTACGAAGGCACGGTGGAGGACGTTACCGCGCGCATGCAGGCCGATGAGGATTTGCGCCATGCACTCAGCCAAGCCGAGGAAGCCAGCCGCACCAAGACCGCCTTCCTCGCGGCCATGAGCCACGAGTTGAAAACACCGCTCAATTCGGTGTTGGGATTTTCCGAGATCCTGAAAACCGAAATGCTGGGGCCCATCGGAAAGCCCGCCTATCGCGAATATGCCGAGAACATCCACAACAGCGGCAAGCGGCTGCTCGCCGTCATCAACAATATCCTCGATGTTACGCGCCTGCAGGCGGGCGCAATCACGCTGGATGCGCGCGTGCTGGTGGTGAGCGAACTCGCCGAGGAAGCCATCGCGCAGGCCCGCGCCGAATGCGGCGACGCGCGTGAGGTCACGCTGGATATTCCGGCGCTGCCGCCGATCGACGCGGATTGGATGCGGCTGAAGCAGGCGCTCACCAATCTGCTGTCGAACGCTTTCAAATTCACGCCGGCCGGTGGCGCGATTTTCGTTCGTGCCCGCATGCTGGATGGCGGCGGATTATCCATTGCGATTGAAGACGAAGGCATCGGCATGGAGCAGGACCAGATCGAGGCGGCGCTGGAGCCTTTCCACCAACTCGACCGCTCATTGTCGCGGCGGTTCGAAGGTACAGGACTGGGTCTGTCCATCGCCAAATCGCTGGTGGAATTGCACGGCGGCGCGCTTGCCATCCAAAGTGCCACGGGCGAGGGCACGATTGTCACCGTTTCGCTGCCACCGGCCCGGGTGCTGGCGAAAAGCGCTGCCGCATAGCGCAGGCGCATCGCTTGCGCTAAACCTCCCGCATGAACAAGACCAGGGCACTCGTGCTGTTTTCGGGCGGACAGGATTCCACAACCTGCCTCATATGGGCGCTCGAACATTTCGCAGACGTGGAAACAATCGGCTTCGATTATGGCCAGCGGCACCTCAGCGAATTGGCCGCGCGGCCGAAGATTTTGTGCGCGATACGCGAAAGATTTCCGGCATGGTCGGAAAAGCTTGGCGCCGATCATCTTTTGCCGCTGGATGTTTTGAAAGCCATTGGCGGCAGCGCGCTCACCGATGACATGAAAATCGAAATGGGCGCGAACGGTTTGCCCACCACATTCGTGCCGGGCCGCAACATTCTTTTTCTCACCGCAGCGGCCGCGCTCGCATACCGCCGCGGCATCGCCAATCTCGTGGGCGGAATGTGCGAGACGGATTTCTCCGGCTATCCCGATTGCCGCGACGTCACGATCAAGGTGATGATGGATGCAATCAACCTTGGCATGGATACGAATTTCGAAATGCACACGCCGCTGATGTGGATCGACAAGGCCGAGACGTGGTGGTTTGCGCAAAGGCTCGGCGGGGCGGCGCTGATTGATCTGATCGTGGAAGAAACCGTCACCTGCTATGAAGGCGACCGCACGCATCGCCACACATGGGGATTCGGTTGCGGCAAATGCCCGGCCTGTGAATTGCGCGCCAAGGGCTATGAGAAGTTCGCAGCGCGATGACGTATTCGGTCAAAGAAATCTACTACACGCTGCAAGGCGAGGGCGCGCAGACAGGACGTGCTGCGGTATTTCTGCGCTTCGCTGGCTGCAATCTGTGGACTGGCTTGGAAAAGGATCGCGCCAAAGCGACCTGCCAATTCTGCGATACCGATTTCGTAGGCACCGATGGCCCCGGCGGCGGTACATTCAAAACTGCCGAAGCGCTGGCGCACACAGTCGAAGACAAATGGCCGAAAGAGGCGCGCGGCAAGCGCTATGTCGTTTGCACCGGCGGCGAACCGTTGCTGCAAATCGATACGCCGCTGATCGATGCGCTACACCGGCTTGGATTCGAAATAGGCGTTGAAACCAATGGCACGCAGGAAGCGCCGCCCGGCCTCGACTGGATTTGCGTCAGCCCAAAAGCGAACGCCGAGCTTGTGCTCAAGCGCGGCAATGAATTGAAACTGATCTATCCGCAGGAAGGTGCTGCACCGGAACGCTATGCGGATTTGTCATTCGAACATTTCTTCCTGCAGCCGATGGATTCTCCGCAACGCGAGGCAAACACGCGCGCCGCAACGGAATACTGTCTCACGCATCCGCAATGGCGGCTGAGCCTGCAGACGCACAAGTTGATTGGCATTCCATAGTCAGAACCGCGTAATCAGCGAATCCAAATCCGGCCGCACGCGTTCTTCCAACGGTGCTGCCGGTGTTCCGAAATAGAGAAACCCCGCGATCCGCTCGCCGGTTTTCAAGCCCAACCCTTCGCGCACGCGCGGATGATAGGCGCACCATTCGGTGATCCAGTTGCCGACATAACCCATCGCGGTCGCCGCGATCAACATGGTCTGACAGCAGGCACCCGCCGACAAAATCTGTTCCCATTCGGGAATGGGGATAGCTTCGCGCACGCGGCTGACGACGCCGACCACCACCGGCGCGCGCAGGAAGCGATTGCGCTCCAGCGAGATGCGTTCCTCGCTGGCACCGGGCTCGGTCTGGCGCAGAGCGTCCGCCAGCAAGTCGCCCATCCGTGCGCGGCCTTCGCCCTCGAAGACAATGAACCGCCAGGGCGCGAGCTTGCCGTGATCGGGCACCCGCGCGCCTGCCGCGAGAATGCGTCGCAACTCCTCCGGCGAGGGTCCCGGCCCCGTCATGGCCTTGGCCGAGCCGGAGCGGCGCGAGGCCAGCAAATCGAGGGTCTTGGGGGCAGGGCGGTTGAATTCGGTCATGTCCGGTTCACGAATAGGGGTTATGCCGTTGCCAAAGGCGGCGCGCTGCCTATGTACCGGCTGGGCGACCGTTTGGGAATTTGAAGCGTTTGGATAGAATGATGTCCTATCAGGAGAGCACCATGCCGCAACCGGCCGAGAAACTGGACCTCTGCGATCCCATCTGGCAGGCCTTGAGGGCCCAGGCCGAGGAACTCGCCGCGACCGAGCCTGCGCTGGCCAGCCTTGCGCATGCCACGATCCTGAAGCATGCGCGCATGGAAGACGCCTTGTCCTATCACCTCGCCAAGAAGATCGGCGGCGAGGATTTCGGCATGATGCTGGCCCGCGAGATTTTCGAGGAAGCGCTGACCGCCGATCCCGCAATCGGCGATTCCGTGCGCGCCGATCTCTCCGCTATTTTCGAGCGCGATCCCGCCTGCCATTCCTATGTGCAGGCGTTTCTGTTTTTCAAAGGCTTCCATGCGCTGGAAAGCTACCGCATCGCCCATTGGCTGTGGGAGCAGGGCCGCACGCCGCTGGCCTATCTGGTGCAGAGCCGCGTGTCGGAATTGTTCGCCGTGGACATTCACCCCGCCGCCAAAATCGGCCGCGGCATTTTCATGGATCATGCAACGGGCATCGTGATCGGCGAAACTGCGGTGGTGGAAGATGACGTGTCGATGCTGCATGGCGTAACGCTGGGCGGCAGCGGCAAGGAAAAGGGCGATCGCCATCCGAAGATCCGCCGCGGCGTGCTGCTTTCCACCGGCGCCAAGGTGCTGGGCAATATCGAAGTGGGCGAATATTCCCGCGTCGGCGCGGGCAGCGTGGTGCTGCAGGCCGTACCCCCGCATTGCACGGTGGCGGGTGTGCCCGCGAAAGTGATCGGCTGTGCCGGTTGCGACCGGCCTTCGCAGGCGATGAATCAGTTCATCGACGACGGCCCGGGCCTCTGATCACAACGCATCCGTAATCTTGAAAGCAAACAACGCCGCTGAAACCAGCGGCTTGCGAAGCCATTTGCCGCCGGGAAATGTCTTCGCCGGAACGCGCGCGAAGACATCGAAGCGCTCGGGTTTTCCTAGTGCTGCTTCCGCCAGCAATTTTCCGCCAAGCGTCGCTAGCGCAACGCCTTGCCCCGAATAGCCATGAGCGAAGAAGATGCGCTCGGACAATCGCCCGAAATGCGGCATGCGCGTGCGGGTGATGCCGACCGTGCCGCTCCAGGCATATTCGATGTGGATGTCCTGCAATTGCGGAAACACGCGCAGCATGCGCGGGCGCACCAGCGCCGCGATATCCCGAGGCGGACTGAAATAGCTTTCGCGCCCGGCAAACAGCAGCCGTCCGTCTGTACTCTTGCGATAATAATCGAGCACATGGCGCGTATCGGCCACCGCCGCGTCACACGGAATGATCTGTTCGGCCAGATGCGGCGGCAGAGGCGTCGTCGCAGTGATGAAACTTTCGACATGGCCGATATAAGGTTCAAGTTGCGGCGCGAGGCTTGCGCTGAACGCATCGGTGGCGAGTAGAACCTTGTCCGCCGTCACGCAACCGCCGATGCAATCGACGCGAATAGCATTGCCGTCAGCTTCGACTTTCTTCGCAGGCGAATGCTCCCAGATCACCGCGCCCGCCGCATCCGCCGCTACCGCCAGCCCGCGCGCGAATGCCAGCGGATGCAAATGTCCGCCGCCCATATCCAGCCGAGCACCGGGATAGATGGACGTGCCGAGTTTCTCCGCGGTCTCCTGCGCATTCGTCATGCGGGAAAGATAATGATAGTGCTGCGCCAGATGCGCGGTGTCTTCGGCAAGGGCGCGCAGCGCCGCCTCGTCATGGGCTGCGATGACGAGCCCGTCCTTCAGCGCGCAATCGATTCCATGCTGCGCGATCAGCGCGCGCAGCAGCACTTTGGATTCCTCCGTCAGATTCCATAGGTCGCGCGCATGGCCAGCACCCAGCCAGCGTTCCAGTTGCGCCTGATCCTTGCGCAGGCCCGTATGGATTTGCCCGCCATTGCGCCCCGACGCGCCGAAGCCGATGGTCGCGGCCTCCAGCAGCACCACACGCGCACCGGCATCGGCCAGATGCAGCGCTGCCGACAGTCCCGTATAGCCGCCGCCGATGACGCAGACACCCGCCTTCGCGTCACCCGAAAACCGGGGGAAGGGGCGGGGCGCGCCCGCGCTTGCGGCGTAGTATCCCTACGGCTCGGACATGGCTTATTCGTGTCGGCCTCGACGCCGCGGTCTTGTGCAGCAAACGCACCTAGATTTGATTGAAATTAGCTCAGTTATATCAGTAGCTTATGACTCAATTCTGGAGGCGGGCGGGCATGACTGATATGCTGGTAATGGGGCTTATGAAGCGGCGGGCGATGCTCACGCAGGACATCGAGCAATCCCACGAACGGCTCCGGCAAGTGGTCATCGACCTTGAGAGTTTGGATCGACGTTGTTCCAATTTGACCCAAAACTGTAAATTGAGATGATCGAACCGAGAGCCTTCCGACCGCCTGCCGATTGGTCCAAGCGTGGCGAGATGATGCGGCTGATCGTCAGCGTCCTGCGTCGCGCGACGGAAGCGCTAACTACCCGTGACGTCGCGTTTAAGTTGATCG
>DASZBL010000021.1:0-26912 GCA_035944195.1 Rhizomicrobium sp.
AGAATCCGTACCGGCTGAACTCCTACGCGGGTTTCGGCGAGGTTTATTATCAGGTGGCGCCGGATGTGAAGCTGACGGGCGGATTGCGCTGGACCGACGACAAGAAACATTTCACCGAGATTCCCAGCTGGACCGACGTGGTGGGCAAAGGCTATCCCGTCACCGGCATTGTCGATCAGCAATGGAAGGAATGGACGGGCCGGTTCGTCGCGGACTGGACGCCGAAACTGGACTTCACCGATCAGACGCTGTTCTACGGATCGTATTCGCGCGGCTACAAAGGTGGCGGCGCAAACCCGCCGGGTCCCATCCCGATCATATTCTACGGCATCTATATCGACTCACCCAGCAACGCGACACACCCGCTGACCTTCAAGCCGGAATTCGTGGATGCGTTCGAGCTGGGTGCGAAGAACACGCTGCTCGACGGTGCGATGACGTTCAACGCGGACATATTCGATTACAAATACCAGAACTATCAGATCTCCCAGATCGTCGACCGCACGGCGGTGAACCTCAATTTCAACGCCAATGTCAGAGGCGCCGAAGTGGAATCCACCTGGGAACCGATCCCCGGATTGCGCTTCAATCTCGCGGGCGGCTACGAAAACGCCACACTCGCCAATGGCTCGCAGGCCATCGACCTGATGGATCGCACCGCCGGAAACAAGGATTGGCTGGTGGTCAAACCGTTCCCGTCGCAGACATCCAATTGCGTGCTTCCCACCTATGTCGTCAATGAAATGCTGGTGTATGGCGGGCTGACGTTCGGCTGCATTCTGGCCTACAGCAACTTTCTGGGATCGGGAGCGATCGATCCCGTCACGTACGCGCCCTATACGCCCAATCCGGATCCCGTCAATTATCCCGGCTATATCGGCTTCAACCCTCAGACTGCGCCCAATAACGGCGAAGGCTTCTTCAAGAATCTGAGCGGCAACCAACTGCCCAACGCGCCGCATTTCAACACCTCGTTCGGCGCGCAATACACGATGCCGGTCAGCGAAGATTGGGCAGGCACATTGCGCGGCGATTTCTACTGGCAATCGCAAAGTTGGGCGCGCGTGTTCAACGACCGGCCCTATGACAAGCTGCGCGGCTACAGCACGACCAGTCTCTCGTTGATCATGACCAGTTCGGGCGGTTGGGAAGCGATGGCCTATGTGAAAAACGTCTTCAATACCACCGCCATCACGGGCGCCTTCCTGAACTCCGACGACACTGCCCTCACAACCAATGTTTTCGTCACCGATCCACGGCTTTACGGATTGCGCGTCACCAAGTCGTTCTGACCCCTATATTTGCTTGCAAAACTGGGCGGTGGAGAAATCCACCGCCTTTATTTTTGCGCTGCGATAGCGCCGCTCGTGCTGCGCCGCGGCATGAAAATATTTCTCGTATGGCCTTCCCAATCCTGTCCGCCCCCTCCGTTTGAATAGATGTAGGCCTAAGCTTTCGAGCTTCGAAAAGCGGTAGGGCGGGTGGCGGAGAGACCGGAAACCAGTCGTGAAGACGCCGATCTGCGTTCCTCGGGCGCGGCAATGACGGCGGCTGATCTGGACGCATGGTTCGCGCGCGAAGTTTTGCCGCTGGAGGCGGCGCTGATGCAATTTCTCTCGCACAATTGGCGCAACAGGGGCGACGTCGCCGATCTCAGGCAGGATGTCTATGTGCGCGTCTATGAGGCGGCGCAGAAAAAGATTCCCGTTCCCGCAAAGCCCTTTGTCTTCGCCATTGCGCGCAATCTGATGATCGATCGCCTGCGCCATGAGCGCATCATTCCCATCGAGGCCGGAGTCGATATCGACGCGCTGGATATCGCCGTCGATGAGCCCGGACCGGATCGCAGCGTTATCGCGCGCGAGGAATTGCGTCATCTGCAGGCGGCAATCGACCGGTTGCCGCCGCGCTGCCGCGAAGTCGTGGTGAAGAAGCGCATCGAAGGCCTGTCGCGCCATGAGATCGCGGCGCAGATGGGCATCACGCCCGACACCGTTTCGGCTCATCTCACCGATGGCATGTGCGCGCTCGCCGACATGCTCTATGGCAATCGGAGGCAGGGATGAACGCGCGCGAAATCGAACGCGATGCGGCAGCCTGGCTCGAGCGGCGCGAGCGCGAAGATTGGCATGAGGCCGATCAGGCGATGCTGGATGCGTGGCTTGCGCAATCGGTCGCGCATCGCGTTGCCTTTGTGCGTGTGGATGCCGCGTGGGGCCGCACCGAATGGCTGGGCGATCTGCGCCCTTTCGCACCCGAACAGAGCACGCCTGAACGCAAACGTTTCTCGCCGGCCATGATGCGGATCGCAGCGGCGCTGGCGGTCGTGGCTGTGATTGGCGCAGGCACCGCCGCCTATCTGCTGCAGCCACGCGAGCGGATTTTCGTGACGCCGGTTGGCGGCCACGAAACCGTGTCGTTCGCCGACGGCTCGAAGATCGAATTGAACACCGACACAGTGCTGCGCACACAGATGACGACCGATCGGCGAACGGTCTGGCTCGACAAGGGCGAGGCGTTCTTCCAGGTCAAGCATGATCGCAACCATCCTTTTGTCGTGATGGCGGGCGATCATCGCGTCACCGATCTGGGAACGAAATTCCTCGTGCGCCGCGATCCGGGCCGGCTCGAAGTGGCGCTGATGGAGGGCCGGGTGCGTTTCGGTGCCGCCGACGGCAAACCGCAATCGCAATCCGCATTGCTGATGCCGGGCGATGTCGTCACCGCCACCGCAAGCACGGTCTTCGTCACGCGGGAATCGCACGATACGCTGGCCCATGAACTTGGCTGGCGCCGCGGCGTGCTGGTGTTCGACAAAACCCCGCTCGCCGATGCGGCGCGCGAATTCAACCGCTACAACAGCCAGAAACTGATCATCGCCGATCCGGCAATCGCCAGCATCACGATCGACGGCACGTTCCCGGCGAATAATTCAGAAGCCTTTGCCCGCGTCGTGCACAACGCGCTGGGTCTCAGAATCGAAAAACACGGAGATGAAAACGTGATCCTGCGCTGAAGCGCGCGATCACGCATGAACACGCGGTTTGCGCCGCCATTGGGGGGAAGATGAACAGGTTATCTTATTTGAAATCCGTGCTGGCAGGCGGCGCCAGCGCCATGGTGCTCGCCACAAGCGCCGCTGCCAGTCAATACAATATCCCGAGCGGCGATCTGAAAGCGGCATTGCACGCATATTCCACACAGTCGGGTATCCCGCTGATCGCATCCGACGAAGCCGTGAAGGGCGCACGCACAAGAGGCGCGCAGGGCGAGTTGACTGCCACCGCAGCACTATCGCGGATTCTCGCTGGCACGGGCTTTGGCATGCAGCGCGATGAATCCGGCGCGGTCGCCATCGTGCGTGAAGCGCCCGCTCGTCAGCTCGTTGAAGCGCCCCGGACCATCGCCGCTGCCAGCGCCGCAGAGTCGGGCATCGAAAGCGTGGTGGTGACGTCTTCGAAGATCAAGGGCGACATCCAGACGGTGCCGATTGCCATCACCGCGTTGTCGCAAGAGCAACTCACGGCGCGCCAGATCGCGGGCGGCCCCGATCTTGTGAAGGAAGTGCCTAACCTTACCTTCTCCAAAACCAATTTCACGGGTTACAACATCCAGATCCGTGGCATTGGTACGCAGGCGATCTCGGTGACCACCGATCCGGCGGTCGCCGTCGCCTTCAACGACACGCCCTTCATCCGCAATCATTTCTTCGAACAGGAATTCTTCGACGTTTCGCAGGTCGAAGTGCTGCGCGGTCCGCAAGGCACACTTTACGGCCGCAATGCCACCGCCGGTGTCGTGAACGTCGTTTCGGCCAAACCCACCGATCAATTCGAGGCCATGGCGTCTGCGGACATCGGCAATTATCACAACCGCCGCTATGAAGGCATGGTCAACATCCCCATCGTGGGCGATACGCTCGACTTGCGCGTGGCCGGCGAATGGACCAAGCGCGACGGCTACAGCTTCAACACGCTGACGAACCAGCCCATAGACGGCCGCGATCTCTGGTCTACGCGCGTCACAATTGGCTGGAAGCCGGTCGAAGATGTTCAGGCCTATCTGATCTGGGAACATTTCCAGGAAAACGACGATCGCCTCCGCAGCGCCAAACAGCTTTGCAAAACTGCGCCCACGCCATCCAAGATCGGAGGGGTTGATATCGGAGTTCCGGGGCCAGTTGGCAATATTGGCGGGTTTCCCTATGCGGACGAATTCAGCCAAGGCTGTCTGCCTACTTCGCTCTATGGGCCGGAAGCGTTCGAGGTGCCAAATGGGTTTTCTCTGCCTTATTTCCTGGCTTTGGGGCGCCCCAACGGTGTGAATACTGCCAACGGCGGCGGCGGTCTGGTCGACGGAACCATTGATCCATACCTGAGCACGGTTCAGTCGCGGAACCTGCGCGACATAGAGTCAGCAATCAATCCGGTTTATCGGGCCAAGAACGATACCTTGGAGTTTAACGCCGAATATGCTTTCACACCTGCGCTCACGTTTACATCTCAAACCGGGTTCAACAATGATTTTCTCTTCTCGACCGAAGATTATAATCGTTTCAACACATCGCCTGGGATATTTGTCCCAAACAGTTCAACAACACTGTACTCTCAAATTATAGATGCAAACGGCTATTTTTGCGACCCACAAGTGGGATGCGCCAACCGCCTCGTGGCCGAAGACCAATCTGATGAGCATGCGTGGCAGTTGAGTCAGGAGTTCCGCCTTTCGTCGAATTATTCGGGACCTCTGAATTTCAGCGTTGGCGGCAATTACGAGCATTATGAAACCGAAGAAAACTACTATGTCTTCATCAATGCTCTCACATTGGTCGCGGCGGGGCCCGTATTCACACCTGTTTCCGATATCGGGCCCTGGATGCCGGGAGTGAGCGATGCTCACGAGTGCCTGCGCTACGGCCACCAATATAACGACCCGAGCAAAGGTGGCGGCGCTCTGGACTGCGTCTATATAGACCCCAACCCGATCGGCAGAACGAACAATGAGGGACATAATTACTTTTTAAGCCAGAATCCCTATGTGCTGAACTCCTATGCCGGTTTCGGTGAAGTTTACTACAACGTCAGTCCCGATCTGAAGTTGACAGGTGGACTTCGCTGGACCGATGACGAGAAGCATTTCATAAATATCCCGAGTCAGGTTTTGACGATAGGCTATGGTTATCCTTCAACGGGCGACCTCAACCAAAAATGGAATCAATGGACCGGCCGGTTCGCGGCGAATTGGAGTCCGAAGCTCGACTTCACGGACCAAACCTTGTTGTACGGGTCCTTTGCGCATGGCTACAAAGCTGGCGGCGCCAATCCGCCCGGCGCCGTGCTTCTCACATTTGGCAGCGGGGATATTGGAAATCCGATACATCCGAAGACGTTCAAGCCGGAATTTATCGACGCTTATGAACTGGGCACGAAGAACACGCTGCTGGATGGAGCGCTCACGCTGAACGGCGATATGTTCTTCTATAATTATAAAGGCTATCAGATTTCGGAGATTGTCGACCGCACGTCCATCAATCTGAATTTTGATGCAACAGTGCGCGGCGCCGAACTGGAGGCAACCTGGGAAGCAGCACCCGGGCTCAAATTCGCGTTCGCAGGTGGCTACGAAGCAACCCGCATGGCCAATGGATCGAAAGCGGTGGATCTGATGGATCGCACGGCAGGCAATCCCGATTGGGTGGTCATGAGACCTGATGTAACGCAGGCCTCGAACTGCGTCATGCCAATCTATGTCGTGGTAACGTTTAGCGCTTCTTGCGGCGATGCCTATAGCAATCACGTCGATCCGCTCACACATCTGCCTTATCACGACCACCCCGACACTTGCGCCAATGCTGATGGGCTGTTTCCCGGACCTTGCGATTTGCATGGTTATCCCGGGTTTGATCCCGTCGATCCCAATGCGACCAACAATGGCGCCGGTCCGGCACCGAACAACGGCGCAGGGTTCGACAAGAATCTCAGCGGCAATCAACTGCCCAACGCGCCGCATTTCACAACGTCCTTCACGGCCGATTATACGATGCCGGTGTCGGAGAACTGGGCGGCGACGCTGCATGGGGATTTCTACTGGCAATCGCAAAGTTACGCGCGCGTGTTCAATGACAGGCCTTATGACAAGATTCGCGGTTATTCGACTGTGAACACCGCGCTGATCTTGACCGATGCGTCCGGCTGGCAGGTGATGGGTTATGTGAAGAACATCTTCAACGCGACCGCCATCACCGGCGACTTCCTGAACAGCGACGATACAGGCCTCACCACCAACGTGTTCCTCACCGATCCGCGACTTTATGGCGTGCGCATCACCAAGCATTTCGATGGGGGCGCGGATGACGGGTTCGATCTGTTTGGAAGCGCGGCCAATGGAAGGCCGCAGGTCTGGCTGACACTCGGCGGCGATTTCGCCAGGCTTGCCGATGGCTGGCAGAAATTCGATCCGCTTTTTGTCTCGACCTTGTCGCCGGCTTTCCCTTCACCGCTCAAGGCGGAACAGGGGCCGCGGACGAGTTTCGATTGGAAAGGCAAGCTCAGCTACCAGCCGGAAGACTCTGACTGGGTATTGAAGGCAGGAATTCGTTACGGCAAGTCGGCAAACAACCACAACGTTCATAAGAGCTTGCCAGTACAGACGGCAAACCTTGTCACTTTCCCTCCTTACCTGGCTCAGGCTTTTGGTATCCCGACAACTGCAACCTGCGACCAGCTTGCCGCGGTAGAGGCAAGATTCGGCGGACATCTCAACTGTCCCTTTGCGGAAGGCGCCTATCGCGACTTCCTCGATATCCATGCAAGTTCAAGCGAGAAGCATGAGGTTCTGGACTTCACGCTGGGCAAGGACGTTGGAATCGGTCTCTTCGGTCACGATGGAAAGGGAACTGTCGGCGCCGGCATGCGGATCGCGCAATTCGATACGCGCGCCCATTCGGAACTCAATTCCGATCCGCATTTCAATTTCCCGAAAACGCTCACACCATTCACGGGCGGACGCGCGCTCAAATATGGCAATCTCTACGACGACATCACCCGGGAACAGCGCAGCTTTCACGGCATTGGGCCGGAAATCACCTGGGACGCGAACCAGCAGGTCTGGGGTAACGAACATGATGGCGAAGTCACCATCGATTGGGGCGTGAATGCTGCAATGCTGTTCGGGCGTCAGCGGGCGAACATCCAGCAAAGCCTGTTCGGCGAAAAGTTTGGCGTAAGCAATAACCTCACGATTCATTACGACACAACGCCGCCAGCCATCACCCGCTCGCGCAGCGTCACCGTGCCGAACCTCGGCGGCTATGCGGGGCTCTCGATGCGCTACAACGATGCCAAAGTCAGTTTCGGTTATCGCGCCGACGAATTCTTCGGCGCCATGGATGGCGGGCAGGATACGGCGAAGAAATACAATCGCGGCTTCTTCGGTCCTTACCTCAATCTCAGCCTCGGATTTGGTGGCTAGAACGCAAGTCACAAATATCGGCGTATCAGAAAGGGCGGTGGAGAAATCCATCGCCCTTTGGCGTTCCCGGCTTGCATTGCAGCCCATCGTGCTGCGCCTGCGTCCGCTGCGGCGCAGCGAAAAATCGGCGCTGATCGCCGCGCTTTTTCCATAGTATGATTTTTTCGCAAACCTCCTTGGGCCGTTCGCAGGGCGCAATTGTCTAAACCTATGTGATCCCAAGAACCCTCGAAAGGCGGGATGCTGGCGGGGGATGGCTGAGATACCGGATACCAGTCGCGATGGCGCCGAGCGGTGCCTACCCGGCGTCGCCATGACGCCGCCGGAAGTGCGCGCCTGGTTCGTGCGCGAGGTGTTGCCGTTGGAAGCCGTGCTGATGCAGTTCCTGCGCCGCAACTGGCGCAACAAGGCCGAGATCGCCGATCTGCGCCAGGACGTGTATGTGCGCGTGTTCGAAGCGGCGCGGCAGGAAATCCCGCGTTACACCAAGCCTTTCCTGTTCACGACGGCGCGGAACCTGCTCATCAATCGCATGCGTCAGGCCCAGATCGTTTCCATCGAAGCGGTGGCCGATCTGGAATCGCTCAATATCGCGAAAGACGAGCCCGGCCCGGATCGCAGCCTCATCGCGCGCGAAGATTTACGCCGCCTGCAGGCCGCCCTCGATCATCTGCCGCCGCGTTGCCGCGAGGCCGTGATCCTGCGCCAGGTCGATGGGCTGTCGCGTCAGGAAATCGCGGCGCGCATGGGCATCGCGGAGAAGACGGTGAAGCGCCATCTGGCCGACGGCGTGCGCGCGCTTGCCGATCATCTCTACAGCGACGTAAGTGCGAGGACGAAATCGTGAGCGAAGCGCCAGATACAAGCGCCAGGGACATCGAGGCGCGCGCGGCCGATTGGCTGATGGAGCGCCAGGATCGCGAAAACTGGAGCGCCGAGGATCAGGAATCGCTCGATGTCTGGATGATGCAATCGCCGGCGCATGAAGTGGCCTTTCTCCGGCTTGAGGCTGCGTGGGGCCGCACCGACCGGCTGGCGGCTTTGCGCCGTCCCGATGACGCGCGACCGGTTTTTCCGTTTCTGCTGAGAATCGCGGCAGCGATTGCGATTGTGGCAGCGCTGGTTGCTGGGGGGGCCAATGTTTTTTCGCGTCCCGGCGAGCGCACATTCTCCACGCCTGTGGGCGGCCATGAATCCGTAGCCTTTGCCGATGGCAGCCGCGTCGAACTGAATACCAATACGGTGTTACGCGCCCGCATGACGACGCAGGAACGCGTCGTCTGGCTCGATCGCGGCGAAGCTTTTTTCCAGATCAAGCACGATGCAGCCCATCCTTTCGTCGTGATGGTGGGTGACCGGCGCATTACCGATCTTGGCACGGCGTTTTCGGTGCGCAGCGAGGCGAGCAAGCTGCGCGTTGCGGTGGTGCAGGGCCGCGTGTGGTTCGATCCCGCCGACAAGCAGGTGCCCGCCCAATCGGCGATGCTGAATCCGGGCGATGTCGCAACGGTGGTTGCGGACAAGATGTCCGTCACGAAGGAGCCCACGCGCGCGCTCGCGGCGGGGCTCAGCTGGCGGCGCGGCGTGCTGGTATTCGAAAACACCGCGCTCGCCGATGCCGCAGCCGAACTCAATCGTTACAACCGCGAGAAACTCGTCATCGCCGATCCGGCCATCGCCAGCGAAACCATTGGCGGCACCTTCGGCACAAAAGACATCGAGACGTTCGCCCGCGTGGCGCGCACCGCACTTGGTCTGCGTGTGGCGAACAACGGAGCCGAAATCATCATTTTCCGCTGAGACGCGGCGAACAAATTTGGCGGTTTGAAATCGCATAAGGGGGGACAATGAAAAGGTCTGGATATCTGAAATCTCTGTTGGCGGGCAGCGCCAGCGCGCTGGCTTTGGCGAGCGCAGCTTACGCGGACCAGTTCAATATTCCCGGCGGCGATCTCAAAACCGCGTTGGATGCCTATGCCGCGCAAACAAGTGTGGAGCTTCTCTATCCGGCAAGTGCTGTGCGCGGCGCCTCGACCAAAGGCGCGAAAGGCGAATTGACGGCGTCGGCAGCCCTTTCGCGCATTCTCAATGGCACCGGCTTTGCCATGCAGCGCGATCAATCCGGCGCGGTCGCGATTGTCCCCGCAGCGAGCGTGCGCACACAGGCCGAACCTACCGTACAGATTGCGCAAGCGCTGCCGGTCAGAGCTGCAGCGGCCAGCATCGAATCCGTCATCGTCACATCGTCCAAGATCAAGGGTGACATCCAGACGGTGCCGATTGCGATTACAGCGCTGTCGCAGGAGGAACTCACATCGCGCCAGATTGCGGGCGGCCCTGATCTGGTGAAAGAAGTTCCGAACCTTACTTTCTCCAAGACCAATTTCACCGGTTACAACATCGAAATCCGCGGTATCGGTACGCAGGCGATTTCGGTTACGACCGACCCCGCGGTCGCGGTGGCCTTCAACGATACGCCGTTTATCCGCAATCATTTCTTCGAACAGGAATTCTTTGACGTTTCGCAGGTCGAAGTGTTGCGCGGTCCGCAGGGCACGCTCTATGGCCGCAACGCGACGGCCGGCGTGGTGAACGTGATTTCCGCCAAGCCGACGGATCAGTTCGAGGCGATGGCTTCGGCCGATTTCGGCAATTATCACAATCGCCGCTATGAGGGCATGGTCAATTTGCCCATCGTCAGCGACAAGCTGGCGCTGCGCGTCGCGGGCGAATGGACCAAACGCGATGGCTACAGTTTCAACACACTGACGAACCAGCCCATCGACGGCCGCGATCTGTGGTCGACGCGCGCAACGCTGCAATGGAAACCGGTCGAAAACGTCACCACGGATTTGGTCTGGGAACATTTCTCGGAAAATGACGACCGGCTCCGCAGCTCCAAGCAGCTTTGCAAGCGCGACAATGGGCCGACGTCTATCCTCGGACAATCCACCGCGGTGGGATCCGACGGTCAAATGGGGGTAGAATTTCTTGGCCAAGGCTGCATTCCCGCATCGATGTACAGCAAGGATGCGTTCGGCGTTCCCAATGCATTATCTCTGCCTTATTATGGCGGCTTTATCGGCGCCGGTTTCGGTCTGGCGATTTTCAACCCGCTTGTCATACTTCCGGGCCATTTGGATCCTTATGCCAGCACCACGCAATCGCGTAATTTGCGCGACATCGAATCGACGCTGAACCCCACCTATCGCGCCAAGAACGATACGCTGGAGTTCAATGCGGAATGGCAGGTTACGCCCGCACTGACCCTCAATTCGGCGACGGGTTACAATCAGGACTTCCTCTGGTCGACGGAGGATTTCAATCGCTTCAACACGCAACCGGGAATCTTTGGCGACCAAACGTCCGTATATCCGTTCCCCACCTATCCTCTGGCCAGCGTGCGAGACGGCAATTACCGCTGTGACGACGGCACCGTCGCCATGGGCATGGATTGCATTGCTGCGGGGCACGGCCCCGGCGCGGGCGTTCCGACTGCCTATTTCTGCGATCCGCAATTGGGTTGCAGTGACAGACTTGTTGGCGAAGATTTGTCGGACGAGCATGCGTGGCAGCTCAGCCAGGAAATGCGGATCTCTTCCAATTTCGAAGGTCCGCTCAATTTCAGCGCCGGTGGCAATTATCTGCACTACGAAACGGAAGAAAATTATTACGTCTTCTTCAATACACTCACGATGTGGGCGGCGAATGACGGTCTTTATGGACGGCGCGATGCATGGGTGCCGTTCCAATCATTCAACGACCAATGCGTGCCCTATGGCCATCAATATGCCAATCCGCAAGTTCCGACGAGTGTCGAAGATTGCGCCGGTTACATCGATCCTCATCCGCTCACGCAGCTGGACAATGGCGGCCACAATTACTTCCTGAGTCAGAATCCTTACACGCTGAATTCCTATGCGCTGTTCGGTGAAGTTTATTACGACCTTACAAATGACGTGAAGCTGACAGGCGGCCTGCGCTGGACGGACGACAAAAAGCATTTCGTGGAAATTCCCAGCGAATTGCTGACGCGTGGATATGGCTATCCCTCCACCGGCGTTCTCGATCAGGAATGGAAGGAATGGACGGGGCGCTTCGTTGCGAACTGGACGCCCAAGCTCGACTTCACCGAGCAGACGATGATCTACGCGTCCTACGCGCATGGCTACAAGGCGGGCGGCGCCAATCCGCCGGGCGCCGTGCTGCTCGAATATGCGTCGACTTTGGGAGACATCACCAATCCCACGCACCCCAAGACCTTCGCCCCCGAATTCAACGATGCCTTCGAGCTGGGCACGAAGAACACGGCGCTGGATGGCGATCTGACCCTCAACGGCAATGTGTTCTATTACGATTACAAGGGCTATCAGATCTCCTATATCGTCGATCGATCCGCCGTGAACCTGAATTTCGACGCCACCGTTCAGGGCGCGGAACTTCAGGCGACATGGTCGCCGCTGCCGGGATTGAAACTCGGATTCGCGGGTGGCTATGAAGACACCAGAATTGCGAATGGCCAGAAAGCGATCGATCTTATGGATCGCACGGCCGGCAATCCCAATTGGCATCTCGTAAAGCCGTTCCCCTCACAGGCCTCGAACTGCATCTTGCCGGACTATGTTATTTCGTACCTGCTCGCGCAT
Organism: Rhizomicrobium sp.; assembly: GCA_035944195.1. GTDB lineage: Bacteria > Pseudomonadota > Alphaproteobacteria > Micropepsales > Micropepsaceae > Rhizomicrobium. The sequence continues at coordinate 12,117 of DASZBL010000021.1, forward strand.
GACACGTTCAGCTTGGTTTTCGCCTGCGGCTTGGCCTATGCAACCCACGAAGATCCTATAACCCGCGCGACGTACTCGCCCGCGACATCGATCAATGGCTATACGGGCTTCGATCCGCTCGCAGGAACAGCGGGCGATCCCTATACGGGCCAGAACACATATAATGGTGTCGATTACGGTCCCGCGCCGAACAACGGCACCGGCTTCTACAAGAATGTGGGCGGCAATGAGCTTCCCAATGCGCCGCATTACACGACCTCGTTTACGGCCGATTATACCATGCCGGTTTCCGCGGATTGGGCGGCGACCCTGCACGGCGATTTCTACTGGCAATCGCAGAGCTGGGCGCGCGTGTTCAATGGGGTGAACGACAAGATCCGCGGCTATTCCAGCGCGAACCTCGCGTTGATCCTCACGGATGCCTCGGGCTGGCAGGTCATGGGCTATGTCAAGAACATCTTCGACAAGACTGCGATTACCGGCACGTTCCTCAACAGCGACGACACGGGCTTGACCACCAACGTCTTCCTCACCGATCCGCGTCTCTACGGTATCCGTATTACCAAGCATTTCGACGGCGGCGGGGGCTCGGATTTCGATCTCTTCTCGAACACCGATGGAAAGAGGCCGCAGGTTTGGCTGACGCTGGGCGGCGATTTCGCGCAACTCCAGGACGATTGGCAGAAGTTCAATCCGGCTTTCGCCTCGACAATGCCCGCCGGCCTGCCCAACCCGGTCAATGCGGAACAGGCGCCGAAGGCGAGCTTCGATTGGGAAGCCAAGGTCAGTTATCAACCAACCGATTCCGATTGGGTGCTGAAAGCCGGCATTCGCTATGGAAGGTCCTCACGCAACCAGCATCTGCACAAGAGCTTGCCCGCGAGAACGGCAGACAATGTCGCCCTGCCCTCGTTCATTGTAAATGCCTTCCATATACCAACGACCGTGAGTTGCGAATTCCTCAAATCGAACTTTGGCATTTCTCAAGCCTGCCCGTTTGCCGCACTCGATCCCGAATTCGTCGATGCACAGGCCAGCGAAAGCGAGGGCCACACGGTTCTCGATTTCACGCTCGGCAAGGACGTGGGAATTGGCCTCTTCGGTCAGGATGGCAAGGGAACAATTGGCGCCGGTATGCGGATCGCGCAATTCGATATGCGCGCGCGTTCCGAACTGAACTCGGACCCCCATTACAATTTCCCATCGCCGCTTACGCCGTTTTCGGGCGGCCTCGCTCTTAAATATGGCAATGTTTACGATGCAACGACCAAGGAGAAGCGCAGCTTCCACGGTATCGGGCCGGAAATCACCTGGGACGCAAGCCAGACGATCTGGGGCAACGAAACCGATGGTGGAATTTCACTCGATTGGGGACTGAATGCGGCCGAACTCTTCGGCCAGCAAAAGGCGAAAATCCAGCGCACGCTCATGCATAAGAAATGCCCGGGCTTCAATGGTTTCGCTGCCGTCTCCTGCACCGAGGTTTACAACACGACGCCGAACATCGCCCCGCGTTCCCGCTCCGTCAGTGTTCCCAATCTCGGCGGTTATGCGGGCCTGTCGGTCAAATACAGCAATGCCAAGATCAGCTTCGGCTATCGCGCCGACGAATTCTTCGGCGCAATGGATGGCGGGCAGGATACCGCCAAGAAATATGACCGCGGCTTCTTCGGGCCTTATCTCAATCTCAGCTTGGGATTTGGCGGGTAGACGCCGAACGACCAGATTGAATGATCGGGCGGTGGAGAAATCCACCGCCCTTATTTTTGCGGCGACAGAAATCCGAAACGGTCGAGCGACAGATAGAACATTGCCAGCATCGCCGACAGGTCGAGTGCGTAGAGGTAGCGGTAATCGCAGGCGATGGAGATCACGAAATAGCTGAGTGTGCAGGCGAGCGCGCCGCCCAGCATCGCAGCGATGGCGATGTCTTCGGGGCGGCGGCGCCATAGCAAAAACGAGAGTGCCGCAATCGCGAGTGCCGCGTAGAAGGCGTGCGACAGGATCGGCGTGCCGACGAAGTTTTCTGCGTAATCGTCCAGCGCCTGATCGCGGTCGTCCCAGCGCTGCTTCAGGCCCAGTTCCGCCATTTCATCCGGCGGCCCGTCGATGCCCACATAATAGGGAACGCAGAGGCGCAAATCCGGCGTGAGGAAAACCCAGCGGAACACATCGGCGCGCACCCGCAGATAAAGCCATGGATGATGCAGCACCAGATCGCGCCATTGCGCCGAGAAAAGCGACAGCCGCGTGTTGAGAAGGGCCGATTGCAGTGCCGGGGAATTGAGCAGCGTGTCGCTGCGTTCCGGATTGTAGAGCCGCACGCCGTCGCTGCGCAGCATTTCGGCGAGATGCGGATCGGCGCTTTCGATTTCGTGCAGATTGTAATTGGGTTGCGCCGCCAGCGCGCCGATGATGTCATAGGCCTGCAGGCGCACGATCTGGCGGTCCGCGGTGTCGCGGTCGACATGCGTGGCCAGCGCATAATTTGCAACCATCATCACCATAAGCGCGCCGAACAATGCGCCGCCGCCATAAATCATCGCCGCCATCGCGCGGCGTTGCGGCGCCTGTTTCGCGGCGATCCAGCCAATCGCCCCGGCGCCTGCGATGAGCATCAAGATGCCGTTCTGCCGCGCCAGTGCAGCCAGCACGAGCAGCGCGAACCCCGCCGCGATCAGGCCGTAACGCAAACGCGGCTTTAACCAAACCGCTGCGGCCAATGCCAGGCAGGCGAACCCGGCCGCGCCCGCATCCGCGAACAGCACGTCCTTCCAGATCGCGCCCTCATATATAAGAAGCTGCGGGGTGAGGACCGCGCACGCGGCGATGGCCGCCGCTGCCCAGGAAGGCCTCGGCCTCAGCCACAAAATCGCCGCGAAGCTGCCAAATCCAAGCAGGCTGTTGAAAATCACGAACAGGCCGGCGCCGGGGCTGAGCGCGTCGAACACCCCCAAAAGCCAGGCCATCACCGGGGGATGCCAGTTGTTATAGCTGCCGGTCCGCCCTTCCCAGAGCTGCATTACGGAATCGTAAGAAAAATGCCCCGGCAAGTTCGCTGCCAAAGAAAAGACAAAACCGGCTACAATAATGCCGGGTGTCACGATTGCGCTGATAGGTGGCATTGCGCGAAGCCGCATGCAGGTCTCATTGGCGCGGGTCGAATCGCAATCTACAGGAAGCAAGGGGTAGCCGGTAAATCCGGCCGGCAAACATGGCGAACAAGCCAATCTTCTTCGATGCCACGGGCAAACGCGCGGCGCGCTTCTCGCTGATCGGCTGGGGTACGGCCATCGTCAGCACGCTCATGGGTGCGGCGTTCCTCACCAGCCTCGCAGCCGTTCCCCATTTTTCCAGCGTGAAGCTGCCCGGCCGTCTCACCGCCGTGAGCACGCAGCTGGAAAAGAAGGCGTTGGCGCCGGGCCTCCTCAATTCCGCAGCGACACTGGCAGCGGAAGCCCGTGCCCAGCGCGCTCAGCTTCTGCATGCGCGTCAATTGCGCGCTCAGCGCATCGCGCGCGTTCATGCGCTGAAGCCGCTGCATCCGCGCTCCGGCCGGCCGCTGACGATCGCCTTCTATCCCGATTGGGAAGGCACGGCCTATGACGAACTCAAGAACGCGCTGCCGAAACTCGATTGGGTGATTCCCACCTGGCTGAGTCTGAAGGGTCCCGACCTCGCGCTGAAGAACACGTTCAATCCGCGCGTGTTGCAATATATCCGGCGCAACAAGCCCAATGTCGTCGTGCTGCCGGTGGTGCAAAACGCCACGCTCGGCAAGTGGGACGGCGAAGGTTTGGCAAAATTGCTGGCCGATCCCGCGCGCCGCACTTCGCTGATCGCCTCGCTTGCATCATTCGTCGGCGAGCAGAAGCTGCAAGGCATCACCATCGACTTCGAAGAAATCCCGCAAGGCGCGCGCAAGAATCTCGGCCTGTTCCTGAAAGAATTGCAGGCGAATTTTTCGCCGCATGGCTGGCTGGTGGTGCAGGCCGCACCCTTTGCAGACGACAAATGGCCTTTCGCCGATTACGCGCATTATGTCGACTACACCGTGCTGATGGCCTATGACGAGCATGGCCGCTCCGGCATCAGCGGCAGTATCGCAGGCCAGGCGTGGTTCGAAAACCTGCTCGACAAGCGCATGAAGCTGCTCGATCCCATGCACACCATCGTCGCCATCGGCGGCTATGCCTATGACTGGAACGGCGGCGATGTGGACAGTCTCAGCTATGAAGAAGCGGTGATCGCGGCGCATGACTCCAGTGCCACCGTCACCTTCGATTCGGACACCAACAACCCGCATTTTTCCTATGTCGAAGACGACAACACCAAGCATGATGTGTGGTTTCTCGATGGCGTGACCGCTTATAACGAAATCCACGCTTCCGATCCCTATCAGCCGGCAGGCTATGCGCTATGGCGTCTGGGTTCGGAGGATCCGTCGATCTTTTCGGTGATGGGCAAGCCTTATGGCGCGCCCGCGCCGCAAGCGCTGCACGATATCCCGATCATCGAAGACATCGATTTCGAAGGACAGGGCGAAATCCTGCGCGTGGTCGCCGACCCGACGCCCGGCAGCCGCACATTCGAACTCGATCCCGATACCGGCGACATCTCCGATGAAAGCTACACCAAATTGCCCACCGGCTATGTGATCCGCCAGTTCGGCGCGGCGGGCAAAGAGATCGCGCTCACTTTCGACGATGGCCCCGATCCCGAATGGACGCCGCAAGTTCTCGACATTCTCAAGCGCGAGCATGTCCACGCCACATTCTTCATCATCGGCGGCAATGCGGAAGCAAATCCCGGTCTGGTGCAGCGCATGCTGGCCGATGGCCACGAAGTGGGCAATCACACCTACACCCATCCCAATCTGTCGGACACGCCGGTCGAAGCCGTCACACTGGAACTGAACGCGACGCAACGCCTCTTCGAGGCGCTTACGGGGCGCTCATTGCGCCTGTTCCGTCCGCCCTATCTGGGCGATGCGGAGCCGACGGATGACGATGAAATCGTGCCGGTCGAAGTGGCGCAGAACATGGGTTATATCCCGGTGGGCGAGCATGTCGATCCCGTCGATTGGGCGCTGCCGGGTGCAGCGAAAATCGTGCAGCGCACGCTCGATCAGGTTCACGCCGTCAAGCCCGACATGCCGCGCAACATCGTGCTGCTGCACGATGCGGGCGGCGACCGTTCGCAAACCGTGGAAGCGCTGCCGATCCTGATCGAGAAGCTGCGGGCGGAAGGCTACAAATTCGTTCCGGTCTCGCAGCTTGCAGGCCTGACACCCGACGAAGCCATGCCGCCGCTGCCGCCGACCATAGCGCTGTTCACCGATCGCGTCGTGTTCATGACCATCAGCGCGGCGGGCCATATTCTTTATGTCTGCTTCCTCGCGGCGATCTGGCTTGGCATCAGCCGGTTGCTGTTTCTTGCCGGCATGAGCATGTGGAACCGGCGCCGCGAACGCGCCGATCTTCTGCCGCCGCCGAAAGAAGAGCCGAATCTCGTTTCGGTGATCATTCCCGCCTTTAACGAAGAAAGCGTCATCGCCATCACGGTGCGCCAGATTCTCAGCGGCACCTACCGCAATCTCGAAGTGGTCGTGGTGGACGACGGCTCGAAGGACAATACCTACGCCGTCCTGCGCGCGAATTTCGGTTTAGATCCGCGCGTGCAGATCGTGCGCATCCCCAATGGCGGCAAGGCCAATGCGCTGAATGTCGGGCTTTCGCACGCGCAAGGCAGCGTCGTGGTGGCGCTGGATGCCGATACGCAATTCAACCGCGATACGATCGCGCGCCTTGTGCGCTGGTTCACCGATCCGCAAGTGGGCGCGGTCGCGGGCAATGCCAAGGTCGGCAACCGCATCAACATGATCACGCGCTGGCAGGCGCTGGAATATATCGTGGCGCAAAATCTTGAGCGCCGCGCGCTTGCCGCCTTGAGCACGCTCACTGTCGTTCCGGGCGCAGTCGGCGCCTGGCGGCGCAGTGCGCTCACTGTGCTGGGCGGCTTTACCTCCGACACGCTGGCCGAAGATCAGGACCTCACCATCGCCATGCAGAAGGCGGGCTACCGGGTGGTGTTCGACAGTTCGGCCATCGCCTGGACCGAAGCGCCGGCAACCGTGCGTGGCCTCGCCAAGCAGCGTTTCCGCTGGGCTTACGGCACGCTGCAATGTTTGTGGAAATACCGCTCGCTCACCTTCGATGCGCGTTACGGCGCGCTCGGCGCGATTGCGCTGCCGCAGGTGTGGCTGTTCCAGATCATCCTCACCACGCTTGCGCCCTTCGCCGATCTCTTGCTGCTGTGGCAGCTCGTCTGGCAGGGTCTGGCCTATCTGGAGCACGGCGCCGAATTCAACAATGGCGATCTCGTCACCGTCGGCATCTATTATGTCGTGTTCGTCGTGGTCGATCTCTTGGCCGCGATTTTCGGCTTCCTGATGGAGAAGGGCGAGGACTGGACGCTGCTGTGGTGGCTGATGCTGCAGCGCTTCGGCTATCGCCAGATCATGTATTACGTCGTGGTGCGTTCGATCTTCACCGCACTGCGCGGCCCGTTCGTCGGCTGGGGCAAGCTCGAACGAACGGGCACCGTCACAGTGCGGCAGGCGCCGGAAACGACGTAAGCCTACAACGCCTCTGAAATCCCCATGAAGAAACCGCGGCGCGGGCCGAATTGCGGCGCGCCCACGCCGATGCCCGAGCCGTCGCGGATTTCATATTTCTTGTCGAACACATTGATGACGTCGAACCGCAGCGATATGCCCTTCGCCATGCCATCGGCGAAATCATGGCTCACGCCCGCATTCACCTGCGTATAGCCCGGAACATGCGCGCCGTTCGGCACGGCACCATCCTTGCGCAGACCCGAACCGTAGATGAGATCGGTGCTGAAGCGCGTGCCGTCCCACAGATAGGACGCGCCGCCCGACATCGTCAGATATTGCTCGTGATCGACATGGACGAAATGATCCGCGATATAGGCCAGATCGCCGGAAGCGAACTGGAACTGGCTCGACACGATGTCTTTTCCTTCGGCATGCGCCAACGCGACATTGCCATAGGCCGAGAAGGGCCCGGCATTATAGGTGCCTGTGAATTCCACGCCGTAATTCTTGCCGGTCTTGTAATTGAACGGCGTCAGAATTATCGGCGCGCCGAACTGGCCTTCGTCGATCAGATTGCGCGATTGCTTGTAATAGCTGTCCACGCCCAAGAGCAGCGTATCGCCGAATTGCTGCGATGCCCCGATGTCGAAATAATTGGCGCGCTCCGCCTTGGAGACATCGTTGGTGGTGCTCGCAGGCGAGGCGGTGTTGCAGCGCGGCTCGGGACCTGATTCCGCGCAGGCGAATTTCTGCACCGTCTCTGCGCCGATCAATTCGAAGGGCGGCGGCGAGAAATAGCGCGAATAGCCGGCATGCACCGTCGTTCCATCCGCGGGCTGCCACACGACATTGAGGCGCGGACTAAGCTGGCTCTCGCTGGCAAAACCTTTATAGGTGTCGAAACGCAGGCCGTAATTGACGGTCAGGTTCGACAGCAATTTCCATTCGTCCTGGATATAGGCGCTGTAGGTCCATTGCGTTTGCGCGCCATTGTCGATGATGGAAAGCGGCACATCGCTCGTCTGATCGCCGGTCGTCGAATCCACCGGCAGCACCATTGAATCGGTTTTGCTGATCGCGCGGTCGGTTTCGATGATCACGCCGCCGCGGATCGTGTGCGTATCGCCCAGATGCCAGGCGCCTTCGCTCTGCATGCCGAAGGAGGTGTTTTGCTTTACCGCCTGCTGCGCGATGCCGTCGAACAACAGATCGCCCACAACATCCGGCGAGAAGTTCAGGCTCGAATAACGCGCGAAGCCGGAAATCTGGAAATCGAATTGTCCGGCGCTATGCAGATAGCTGACGATTCCATAATGCGTGATCTCGCGCTGGCGCTCGTTCAGATCGTTGCTCGGGAAGAGATATTGCCCATTGACCAGCAACAGCCCACCCGGCCCCATGCCGTTGATGCCATCGAGCCCGCCCGGCTGAAGCCCCGCGGAATTGGGAATCTCGAATTTGTCGTTCGAGGTACCAAGAATCGCAGTGATGCTCGAATGATCGTTGATTATATCCTGCAGGAACGCGAAGCCGTGATATTGATTGGTGCGGTCGTGGATCGGATTGGCGCTGCCGTCCGGCGATTCGATGCCGAGCGTATTGGTCATGTAATCGCCCGATACGAAATAATTCAGCGAACCCGATGAGCCGCCATATTCCACGCTGGGCGCAAGCTCGCTGTGGCTGCCGCCATACATGGAAATCTCGCCGCCTGCATCGAACAGCCCGCTCTTGGTTTGCAGATCGATGATGCCCGCGGTGCGCAGGCCGTATTCGGCGGGCAGCGCGCCGGTGATGAGTTTCATCGACGAGATCAGCCGCGGATCGAAGGTCTGGCCGAACACCGAAATGCCTTCGGGCAGGATGATTCCGTTCAGCCGGTATTGCAGGCCATTATGCTCGCCGCGCACGTGCAATTGGCCGAAGGAATCCTGGGCCACGTCGGGCGCCTGCAGCACCACCTGATTGAGCATGGAATTGTCGCCGCCCGGCGCGTTTTCGATGTCGGCTTCGGTGATCGTATAGGTGGACGCGCCGGTTTGGGTCTGGATGCCGCTGCGCGCGTCGCCCAGTTTCTGGGCGGTGACGACCACGTTTTCAACCGAACTGTCTGCTGCGGCGGAAAAGATAGGCCCGATGGTAAAGCAGGCGACGCCCGCCAGAAGAAATGATTTTCTCATTACGCTAACTCCAACAAATGCCCGCGATGAAGCGGACATGGATCGATGTGGGAATGGCCGGATGCGCGCGATTGCGCGCGCAGATCCGGTCACTCGTGCGATGATTTGGAGTTAGGCTTGAGGTGGTGCGCGGCCGCGCCAGCCATGCGAAACCGCTTTAACAATGATCGGTATCGCAAGTCTGACGGGAATGATGGCGACAGTTTCAGCAGGCAACGCGAAAACGATCGCGCCTGGCGCTACATATTGGCCAGCATGCAGAATTTCCTGACAGATCGGGCAATTCGCCGGATCGTCATTGGCGGGATATTTGTCGCCCGGTTCGCTAGGCGTTTTGCCCGCAACCTGTTTCGAAATTTTCGCCACATCGGAGGAGACGAAAGCCCCATGGATATGGGTTTGCGTCACATAGCTCTGCAGCGCAAACGCCACGAAAGCCAACGCCGCGACGGCAAGCCGCCACCCGCCCGCATTTGCGGGGTGGCGAGCAACAGAAATTTTCCGGCTCGGTTTCAGCGTCTATCTCGCGTGCGAAGCGCTCACATCTTACCAGTGGCAAGCCAGCGCGCGCAATCCGGCCCCAGTTCCTTCAGCGCGCGGATTTCATACGTTTCATTGTCTTCCTTGGTCAGAAGATCGCGCCAGCGCCCGTTCGTGCCTTTGTTAATGAAAGTCTTGCCGCCGCCTTCCCACAGCGCGCCGCCGAGAGGTGCGGCTTTGTCGGCATTGGCTTTCATGTAATCGAAGCTGCAATGGGCGACGATGTCATCCCATTTCGCTTCATCGATCGTCACATCTAAAAATTCGGCAATCTTGCGCATCTCACCGGCAAGATCGGATTTCAGATTCGCAAAATGCACCATCTTCACATTCGGCAGCTCGCGGATTTCCCACCAGCTTCGGATATTTTCCCAGAACGGCCAGAAAGGTTCGCCGTCACTCTCCAGCCAGCGGCGGAAATACGCCGCCACATCCAGATTCGTGCGCTCGATGGGCGGCCCTACGCGGCCCGGCGTATCGTTGAGCACGCTGTACCAGGTGTCGTTGGCATTGATGTGATGATTGTACATGCTCCACACCACATCGCGCCCGTCGCGCCCGATATAGAGATATTTTGCGCGAGGGCTGAACACCAGCGCATCCACCGGCAGATGCGTTTTGACGAATCGGCGATGGGTTTGCGCTTCGAGCGCTGCCAGTTTTATCTCCTTGGGCGGAATGCGCAGATCGAGCCATGGCGACATCTCTGCCACCGGCACATTCTCATCGCCGTTGAACAGGATCTGTCCCAGGATCTGCTGGGTCCAGGTGGTGCCGGATTTGGCATAGGTCCCAACCACGATATCGCCGTCGCGGAACTTGAAATCGTTCCAGACGGTGGAATCGAAATGATGATTGTGGAATTCGCGGCGTTTTTGCGGAAGCATGGAATGGCCCCTTCAAGGTCAGCAGCAATTTTGCATTCGGCCTTGCCGCCCGCAAGACGGCTCCGATTGCGGCGCGCCGCGCCAGCCCATATGTTGCGGGCGGGGGAGCGATGAGCAATTTCTGGAAATGGAGTGCGCTGGGCGGGGCCGCTATTGCGGCAGCGGCGGTGCTGGCGTTTCTCTATATCTATCTCGCGTCCGAAGCGCAAATCATGCAGCGCTTCACGCTGCCCTCTTCCATTCTGCATGTGGAGACTTCGCCGGAATCTATCGCGCGCGGCAATCATCTCGCCACGATCTTCGGCTGCAAGGATTGTCACGGGGGCGATCTTCGCGGACGCATGCTGTGGCCGCGGCGAGGCTTTTCCATCTTCGCCACCAATCTGCGCGCGTTTGCGAAAACCGCATCGGACGAGGATTTCGACCGCGCCGTGCGCCGCGGGCTGACGCCGGATGCGCGCGCGGTGTGGGTCATGCCCACGGAATCTTATGTCTACATGACCAACGACGATCTGGCGGACATCATCGCTTATATCCGCTCATTGCCGCCTGACAACGCCGCGATCACCGAGCCGCAATTCGGGCTCGGCGCGCGGCTGGCGATCATCCGGTGCAAGCTGCAGCCCGCATCGCCTTACACACTGGGGCTGGATACGCCGCTGGATGTGGGCCCGCGCTGGGGTGGCGGGCGGTATCTGGCGATGACGAGCTGTTCGCAATGTCACCTCCCGGATTTGACCGGCGATGAAAAGAATCCCGATCTGTCGGTGGCCACGAATTATTCGCGCAGCGCCTTCTTTCATCTGATGCATGGCGGCAACGAGAAGAACGGCAAACTAACGGAAATGTCGGCGGTTGCGGGCGCGCGTTTCGGCGCGATGCACGATTACGAAACCGACGCGCTCTACGATTATCTCGTGGAACGCGCCCGCGTGCTGAAGACCTCACCGCCGCCGCCGCAAGCGGAAGTCCCCATCACGCAAACGGTTTGCCCGCCCGCGCATAAGAAGCTGCCGAATTGAAGATGTTGATTGCCATCAGGCTTTGTTCCTGCCCGGCGCGTTGATCGTAAACACTCGCAACCTTTGCCTGCACGCCTGTATCGCCGGGTGCGGCTTCCAAAGCAAAATCCGCCAGATGTGATGCGAGGCGAAAATCGCCCGCGGCCGCGAGTTTTTCCGCGCGCTCCGCAAGCGCAATCGCGCCACCGCAAAGGCTCGCGATTTCACCGGCGAGTTTTGCGCGCGGCGCCGGTTTCAATTCGCTCGGCCGTCCGCTCCACCAGCCGCCATAAAAGCGGATGACATTGCGCACGATGAATTCGGTGTCGTCATACACCGGCTGCAGCCACGGCGAATCCGATTTCGGCAATTCCACGCCCGTCACGATATCCACATGCGGTGGCGAGCCCGCTTCCATCGCCGCCAGCGTCCGGCTCACGATCACATCCAGAAAATCCGCGGTTTCGGTCAACATGCGCGCGATCTTTTCGGATTCGCCGATCACCGGCCCGCCATGTCCGGGGCAAAGTGTGTTCGGCGCGCGCGCCGCCATCTCGCGCAAACCCTTCGCACGGTCCCAAGGATATCGCTGCACCTTTTGCGGATTGCCGTCATTGGGCACTGCCCAGATGAAAAGATCGCCGGGGCAGAGCACGCGCCGCTCCTCGCACCATACCCAGGTGTGATCGTCGGTTTCGCCGCGGCAATGATTGAGTTCGAATTTCACGCCGCCGACGCTGATGGTCATGCGCTCGTCATAGAGGGTGTCGGGCGGAATGGGCGTCGCCGCAAAGGCGAGATAAGCATCATTGGCCTGCGCCTCCACGGTTCCGCCGAACTGGCGCGCGTTCAGTGCTGCGTTATGTTTGGCCGTCGCCTGATAGCGCTCGAAGCGCGCGGGCATGGCGCGGTGGCCGATCACGCGCGGCTTCTTCTGTCCCGGCATCAGGAACGCTTCTAGGCCATACGCATGATCGATATGGCCATGCGTGTAGATCGCGGTATGCACGGGCGCCTGCGTCTTCTGGCGCAGCATGGATGCCAGAATGGGCGCGAATTGCTTGGTGCCTGTATCGACCAGCACCAGTCCTTCATCGGTCTCGAAAGCCGTGGTGCCGGAGAATTGCGACTGGAACCATGTGCGCTCGCCCGCCTGCACCGGCCCGCCGGTCCAGAAGAATTTTGCTTCCTCGGGCGTCTTGCCCCGCATCTCGGCGAATTTCGCGGCTGGATTGGCGGCCATGTCTTTTTCCTTCGTGGTTCGCGGCGCGGCATGCTACCCCCTGCGGCCATCCTCTATGCAAGGCCTCCATGACCACGATCCGCCTGAAACCGAAAGAAGGCCGCCGCATGCGGGCAGGCGCGCCATGGGCGTTTTCCAACGAGATCACCATGGATGCAGCCGCCAAGGCGCTGCCGCCCGGCGCGATCGTGAATATCGAGGGCGATGACGGCAAGAAATTCGGCACCGGCTATTTCAATGTCAAAAGCCTGATCGGATTGCGCCTGCTCGATCCCGCAGCGGACGCAAAGATCGACACGGATTTTTTCGTCCTGCGTCTGGCGCGCGCGCTCGCCCGCCGCGAGGCGTTTTACGAGAAACCGTTCTATCGCCTCGTGCATGCCGAAGGCGACGGGCTTCCCGGCCTGACAATAGACCGCTTCGGCGATTGCCTCGTGCTGCAAATTACGACCGCGGGCATGGAAAATCTTCTCGAACCATTGCTCGCAGCGCTCGACAAGGTGGTTGCGCCCGAACAGATCGTGTTGCGCAACGATACGCCGTCGCGCACGCTGGAAGGATTGGACGTTTACGTTCGCGCGCCCAAAAGCGAAGCGCCTACGCGCATTGCGGTGGAAGAAAACGGCGCGCGCTATTTCGCCGATCTTGCGGGCGGCCAAAAAACCGGCTGGTATTACGACCAGCGCGACAATCGCGCCTTCATGGCAAAGCTCGCTCGCGGCAGAACGGTGCTCGATGCCTATTGCTACACCGGCGGTTTTGGAATCCTCGCGGCCAAAGCGGGCGCTTCCGAAGTGATCGGGCTGGACAGTTCCGCACCTGCCCTGGCGCTGGCAGAAGAATCTGCGGCGGCGAACAGCGTCGCCAAATGCAAATTCATCAAATGCGATGTTTTCGAGGAACTGGAACGCTTGTCAGCCGAACGATTCGATATCGTCATCGCCGATCCGCCGCCCTTCGTGAAATCGCGCAAGGATCTGGAGCCCGGCGCGAAAGCCTATCGCAAGCTGGCGCGGCTCGCGGCCAATGTCGTGGCACCAAACGGTTTTCTGCTGCTGGCGTCGTGTTCGCACAATATGCCTGCCGACCGCTTCGCCACCGAATGCGCCATCGGCATCGCGCGCGCGGGCCGCAACGCCGCACTCATCCATCAATCGGGCGCGGGCGCGGATCATCCGGTGCATCCGATGCTGCCCGAAACCGCGTATTTGAAGGCGCTGGTTTACGCGCTGGATTAAATCGTCACCTGCGCGCCCAGTTCCACCACGCGGTTGGGCGGCAGATGATAGAACCGCGCGGGCGATAGCGCCGATGACGCCAGCCACATATAAAGCCATGTCCGCCAGCGTCCCAGCACGGGATGCTCCGCCGGCACCAGCGTTTCGCGGCCAATGAAGAAGGTCGCGGTGTCCACATCCAGCGCGAGGCCGAAGCGGCGCGCTTCTTCCAGCGCGCGCGGCACATCGGGCGTCTCGAAAAATCCGTGATGCACGATGATGCTGTAAAAGCCCTTGCCCAGCTTCTTTACTTCGATACGCTTGTCCGCCGGCACGATGGGCGTGTCTTCGACTTCCACATGCGCCAGCACCACGCGTTCATGCAGCACCTTGTTGTGTTTGAGATTGTGCAACAGCGCGCCCGGCACCGCATCGCCGCGCGCGGTGAGGAACACGGCCGTTCCCGCCACGCGCACGGGCGTCTTGTCGGCGCGTTCCAGAAACAGACCGATCGGCATGGAATCGTTGCGGATGCGCTCCTGATGCGCGCGCCGTCCGATGCGCCAGGTTTCCATCACCACGAACACGCAGCCCGCGATGATCAGCGGCAGCCAGCCGCCTTCCACGATCTTGAGCGAATTGGCGGCGAGGAATGAAAGATCAATCAGTCCCAGCAATCCGAACACGGGAATGGCGAAGCGCTTGCCCCAGCCCCATTGATTGGCGGCGACGATGGCGGCGAGGAACGTGCTGATCGCCATCACGCCCGTCACCGCGATGCCGTAGGCCGCGGCCAGCGCCGACGAACTCTTGAAGATGAGCACGATCAGAACCACGCCGACGCAAAGATACGTATTCATGCGCGGCACATAGATCTGGCCCACATCGGTCGCCGATGTGTGGCGGATTTCCATGCGCGGCAATTGTCCGAGCTGCACTGCCTGCCGCGTGATCGAATAGACGCCGGAAATCACGGCCTGCGAAGCGATAATGGTGGCGATGGTGGCGAGAAACACCATGGGATAATGCGCCCAGCGCGGCACCACGGAATAAAACGCGATATCGGCCAGATGCGGATCGCGCAGCACCGCCGCACCTTGCCCGAAATA
>DASZBL010000022.1:0-165897 GCA_035944195.1 Rhizomicrobium sp.
CCGCCAAGCGCAAAAATATTGTCGCTACCGGTTGTGCTGTTCAATGTGTTGGCGCTGTCATTGCCGAGAATGATGGGAATGGCAGACGATGCGTTGTTGGTTTCGTCGCTCTCTGCGATCGTATTCGTGTAATCGGCGATGGCGCCGATATAATAGGTGCCCGGTGTGAGGGTCGTTGGAAGCGTCAGAACGACACTTTCGATATCGGATGCGCCTGCTGCGAGCGAAGGCGTGGCATGCGTGTTGATCCGCGTATCGGACGTCGTGATGGTACTGTCGGTGGAAAGATAAATTCCCGCCGTCGAAGATGCGGCCGCACTGCTTCCCACATTGTTGATGTGATAGCTGAAGGTCGAGCCGCTAAGGCTTGCACTGGTTGCCGTCAGATCCACGGTGCTGCTCAACGTCAGCGCGTCCGTACCGGTGTTCGCTTGATTCGCTACCGGGAAAGCCGCACCGAAATTAAAGGCGTCGCTGTCATCGCCGGTTGACACGATGTCGTCGACGCCATTGGTAATTGCGGTGTCGAGGGCATCGACTGGTTTCAACAGACCTGGGACTGCCATTTTACCCTCCGCACATGCGCTGTGCCGCCAATGCGGGAGCTAGCGCTCCCAGATTTTTGTAGTCAAATAGATGTGGGCCGAATTGCGGCTCAAAACGCGACAGTTTCGACCTGACCAAGTGTTGAATGCGATCCAACCTTCGAGAAAAGCACTGCTGAGTGCGGTCAAATAACAGTATAGCTTTTTGCGTGGTAGGCCTCACCGAAAGTGGTGATGTTGGTAACGAAATCCTTGCCGCTGTTGAAGGACTTGCGGCAGACTCGATCCCGAACGCAAAGTGTGAACCAAAGCTTAACGCGATTGAGCGAGACGCCCGCGGTAGTTGAGGAACGCGAGTGAGTCGCATCCATAATGTCCCTACGAATTGAGCTGCCGGATTCATTCTTGGGAGCATACTCCACCGCAAGCCGCGATCATCTCATTCGCGCGTTAACGTCTGGTTCGTATTTTCATCCGCGCCGCCATCATTGTTGCGCGGGTTTTGCGCGTTTCACGCCGAACATGAGCACCCAGGCCGTCAGCACGGAACGCACAATCTTGGTGAGGCATGAGATCGTCACCAGATAGAGGCCCCAATTCGGGTGACCGAATAGAGTGGCTCCGCCCGCGGCGCCAAGCAGATAGGCTGTGATGATTGTCGCGATCAGCAGGGTCGGGAAACCGCCTCGCGCGCTGATCGTGATGTGCTTGTCGAAATATTTGTAGATGATGGTCACAGGCAAGCGCAGCCCGAACAGATTGATGACGATCAACTCGATGCCGAGAAAGGACAGCGGCTGCGGCGTGAGAACGGCCGCCGCTTCGACCAGGACGGTCAGCAGGTGCATCGTGTTGAAGCGCGCACCTTCCAGCGTCACACGCATGTTGTAGTCGGCAAGTTCGTTGATCTTGTCGATATGCAACGACACGACAATGAACAGAAGCCCGACGAGCGCCCCCGCAGCCGAGCCGATCATGAAAAACAGGTCGCGCCATAATTCGGGATGATATGCGGATTCCATGCGTCCCCCTGCAGCGCAAGTCTCGTCAGGATGTTGCCATTCCTGGACGGTGGCAGGAAGAGGCGCGCGAACGCGCCGAAATCACTTCGGAAAACAGGACTTTGCCGTGATTGTCAGGCTGGGCATGCCTATATAGGTCGTCACGAAATTGAATTTATAGCTCGCCTGAACCTGGTTGCCACAGGCGGGCGTACTCACCGTGAAGGTGGAAGTTGGAAGGGTAAGTCCATAGGCCTGCGTCACGGCATAGCTCTGAATGTTGCTGGAGCTTCCGCAGGTGGAGCTGTTGATGGTGGCGCAACGCGCCGCCATTTCGACGCCGTGCTGCAGACCGAGCTTGGTCCACATCAGCAGGCCGAATTCCACCGCGCCCACCAGCAGCATCAGAAACACCGGCATGGTCATGGCGAATTCGATTGCGGCTGTACCGCTTATATTTTTCCAGATCGCCCGCTTGCTCATTGGATCCGCATGGTCGATTTCGACGCAAAGGCAAATGTCGCGGGAATCAGGGGACAATGAACGATGGTGCTGTAGGTGCCGCTGGCGCCGACGCTGACATAAACCGCTGCGTTGTTGCCGCTGGCGCAGGTCGAGCCGCATGTTGCCGGAGTGATGGAGGTGGCGCCGGGGCAACCGCAGAACTGGGTCGGCGCCGGCGAAGCACTGATGCCTGTCCACGACGTGGCGCTGGTGACGGCGGATGAAATCGACGTCGCATCGAAGCCGTGGAGCGCCGCATATTCCGCGCCCGCTTGTGCGGCGTCTTCCACCTGCATGTGGCGGTTGATGGCAAGCCCGAGATCGACGGCGCACATGACCATCATCGCCATGACGGGCGCGATGACCGCAAACTCGATGGCCGCCAAACCGCGCTTTGCTGCCGCGAAATCCGAAATCGCGCGCGCCAGTCTGACGCGCAGGCGCCGGAAATACTCCCCGTGGATGTCGCGCGCGCGCATCATTCAACCAACGATGCCGTCAGCACGCCGATGTTCTGGGTGCCGTAATTGGAACAGTTGACGGCTAGTGTCGAGTTGCCGCTGAAGTTCACCGTATCGCCGATCACCTGCGTGCAGGTCGTGTTCGCATTGCCGCCGCCGGCATAATCTACAGCACCTTTCGGCAAATAGACCGCGCCGCCAAAGCCCTGCCCCGAACCGCCGTTGAAGGAGTATTTGGTGCCCACAGGCATGCCGCGATCGCCATAGATTGCGATGCCCGCAAACGTCCCGCTGGTCGGCGCAGTCAGATTCACCGTGGCGCCGCCATTGATGGTGGCGTTGGCGTAGTTGTGGCCGTTGCTGGAGGTGAAAACCAGCGTCACGCCGGTTCCTTGCAGCGTCGCGCCGCCATTCACCTTGAGATTTCCGCCATCGATATAGTAGGTGCCCGGATTGAGCGTGGCCACGGCGCCGGCATTCAGGGAAATACCGTTGCAATAGACGCCGGGACTGAGCGTGACGGTCGTCTTCACGCTCAGATTGTTCTGATCGCAGCCCGAATAGGATGGAATGTTGACGCTGGCATAAGGATCGGTGGTGGGGACAGTGTGCGTCACAATTCCGTTGGTGGTCGTAATCTGCGAAGTGCCCGAAACATTGCCCACAGTATCTACGGAGCGCGCGGTGATTGTCGAGCTGCCGCCCGCCGACACCGCGGTAGCGCTGTTGGAATTGTCGTAGAGGCTGCAGCCTTGCAAGGCGATGCTGGCCGTGCCTTGCACCGTGGCAGCACCCGCCGCGGTAGGATCCAGAACCAGAAGGCAGCCCACGCCAGCATTGACGACAGCCACCGATCTTGCCGAAATCGTGACAAGCTTCGAACTCCACAGCGACGACAACAACCGCGCCTGCTTCTGTGTGACGATGACTTCGACCGCACCCGGCGTGTTCTTGTGCGTACCCGATAGCGGCGGCTGATTGACCGTCACGACAACATTGTTCGCGCCGTTGGTCAGCCCATAGGCGGGCGTCACACCATAGGCCTGATTTTTCAGATTGGTGGCGCCGTTCACGCCATAGGATGTTGCCGCACTGATCGCTGCAGAATCTGCAGCGCTCTGGGTGAGATGATGTTCGTAGAGCCAGAATCCGCCTTCGGTGCCAAGTCCGGCACCGCCGATCAGCATCGGCATCGACACTGCAGCAATGACGATATAATTGCCCGATTGATCCCGAAGGAATCTTTTGAGCAGCTTGCGGGTGCGCGCGATCATACCCCCTCCATCGACAGCTCTGCGCATGTGGCCATGCGATTTTCCGACATGCCTTTGGTCATCAATTCCCTCTTGGTTGCGAACTGAAGTCATCGCCGTTCGTGTCCCAAATAATGCTGATCCCCTAGTGGACCCATTATTTGGGGCAGCCCCTAACCTTCTGTTAAGCAATCAAGTTAACGGAGAGCGAAATACGGCGTGCCAATTTTGTCTAAATTCCGCGCTTCGGGAGCGATTGCGTCAGTTGGACGAGATGAACCGCGCGCAATTCCGCCTTTGCTGCGGTCAATTGCATTTTGAAATCGAAAATTTTGCAAAAAGGCGAATTGTGGCGCCTGCGATGATGCCGCGGGTGAATTGCGTGGCGCGCCGCGTGGTGCCAACGACTTCGCCATCCCGATTGTACGGCGCCGGGCGCGGCGATCGCATCGGCAATATTTTATCCGTACACGGATAAATCTTGAGGATGCCGCTCATGGCGGACGCCTCTATCTGCCGTGACGGAAAACTGCCCTCCTGCCGACCGATGATGCTTTTATGTCTCTGGTGTCACGGTGCGGTGACAGCGGGCGGCTTCTCTCTAGCCCTGCCCCATGTTTTTCGTGTAGAAGCAGCTTTGTTGCCTTCCGGGGCCAAGTTTTACCGGATTCCCGCTTTCCCGCGCGTTCGGTTCCGGCCCGGTTGCAATCTCTTAAGCACCTGTAAGTGCTGCATAAATTGCATAGCTGTCGCGCCTGACCGCGATATTTCCCCGCGGTCCCCGTGGCGTGTTAGAATTTGTTCTCGTCGGCTTGTTCGTTTTCTTCACGACCGGCTGGCGATGGCGCGCCGCCACCCATACAGAAAGGAGCCGGCCTATGAGCAGTTCGTCCGATACCAGGGATGCAGCCCGCAAGAAGGCGCAGGCGCAATTCGCTTCTTCCGAGCAGCGCGACAGCGCCATCAAGCAGGAAATCGAGAAGGAACGCGTCGCGGTTGCCAACAAAACCGCGAAATTGCGGGCTTTACGGCTGGCCAAGGAAGCCGTGGACAAGATGGAATCCGATCGCGCCGCGGTTGAAAAAGCCCAAGCCAAGGCCGCTGCCGCCAAGCCCGCCCGAAAGAAGAAAGCGCCTGCCGCCTGAGGCCGCCGCCAATTGCGTTTCAGGCCTGAAAAGCCTATATCCCGTGCCACGCGACGGCGTCCCGTCATGAAGCGCACTCGTTGTTTGAATCCCTGCCCGCCTAAAGTGCGCGCCCGGACGAGACAGTCGAACTCCCCTTCACGATGTCAGCGTCCGCCCGCGTTCGCTTGGTGCGTGTTGCACTCAGTGAAACCCGATGATGCAAGGACCAATCAATGACCATCGGAACTGTGAAGTTCTTCAATACCGCAAAAGGCTTTGGCTTCATTTCGCCGGAAGGCGGCGGCAAGGACGTGTTCGTTCACGTCACAGCCGTTGAAGCAGCCGGAATGCGCTCCCTGCAAGAGGGCCAAAAGGTGTCGTTCGACATCCAGCCCGACGCGCGCGGTGCGAAGGCCGTCAATCTCAAATCCGCTTAATTCGCGGTATTGAATTGAAATGGAAAGGGCGGCGAAATTATTCGCCGCCCTTTTCGTTTAAGCCCGTAAATTCAATTCGATTGCGCCAAACGCTGGCCGTTGTGCTTGTGCGCGTTGACGGCCCCTTCGCGCTCGCTGGTGACGACGCTCACCGCCAATTGCGGCTGCTGCTCAGTCATCATCTGGCGATAGGTTTGCTGTTCGTCCTGAGACAGGCCGCTCGAGAACGCCACCTGCTCGCGGGAAAATTCATCGGCGCATAGCGGCAGGATCTTCGCCGCAATCGTCTGCGGATCCGAAATGCCGTCATCATTGCCGTCGGCCGCCTTGGCCAGGCAAGAGACATATTGGAGCGCCACCGCCTGGTTCTGCAGATCGGCGGGCACGGCCTGTTTCGCCGAGGCTCCGTTCGCCAGCAACAAGGCCGGCACGAAAATCAAAGCCTTCGCGGAATTCATCAGGAACTTGGTCATGGCTCACTCTCCCTCGCTTCACCCATAGAACGTGCCGGGCCGCAGCTTTCTTCCGGCGAGCGCCAACTTTTTTTGGGCCGACCGGCGGAACTTTTGTGCCGCCGGTCTAAGCCCTTGAAAAATCACTGATAATGGCAAGTACAGTGCTTCACTTTGTGATGATGATGGAAATGATGGACGACCCGGTGCTCGACCATCGGCTCCGGCGCGGGCGGCGGCGGCGGGGGGCCTTCGGCCACTTCCTCGCGTTCGGCCACGATCATCGGGGGTGGCGGGGGAGGTGCCGCTTCCAGCCGCATTGCGCCGATACCGGCGGCGACGTCGAGGCCCGTATTGCCCTCGACGCTGACCGGCTGCAGCGCGATGGATTTGTCGAAGCCGCCCAGCATCACATTGGCGCCGATGCCGGCACCTACTGTGGCGCTCGCGGTGGCGCCGGCATAGCCGCCTTCAAGCGCGCCGGGACGCGTATCGGATGTGGGCGCAACCACATCCCACACGATCACGCCATGATCGGTGTAGCCGATATCGACGCCGAATTTGGACATCGAACCGACATAGCGATCCACTTCGCCGTGATTGGGGCGGTAATTGCAGGCGATGTCCTTGGACGAGCCCACGACATAACCCCAGCCGCTATCGACCTGGCAGGTGAGAATGCCCACCTTCACGCCATTGGGCGATGCTTGCGCAGGCATTGCGAAAGCAAGTGCGCAGAGCGCAGCCGCGCCCATCAAATGAATTGTCTTTTTCATATTCGCCACTCCCATGTTGCGGCTTGGCGCCAAGCGATCCCCTGACGGAGCGCGCATGCGCGTTCGCCTTCCCAGAAACTGCCATTGCGTTGAAAACGCGTGCGGCGCAGTTTTCTTCCCTGTGCGCTGCAAAAAAATCATCGGCCGCTGCCTTATTCCTGCCAAAAATAGTTTGATCCCGCGCAACGCCCACTCGCTCAAATTTTGCGAATGTCCTAGCCTCGCTGCGACAGCCATTCGAATACGGAGAAAACAATGTCCCAATTGCCCGGCGCAGTTGAGCCGATTACGCAAGACGATTCATCGATCGCGCGCGCGCTGGAAGAAGCGCATCTACCGTCCTTGATGGCGGCAATCGTGCATCTCACCGGCGATTTGAGTCCGCTGAATGGCGACATCAAACCCGTCTATGATTTCTTCGGAGACGGGCAGGGCGGATTAACAGACGCGCAGCGCGAACGCGTGCGCAAGGATGCACTCGCCGCACTTTCAAAATATCGCGACAGCGGCAAGCTTGCAGCGCCGCTTTCGGAACAAACCATTCGCAGCATGATGAACTTCGTGGCGGGCGCGGAAATTCCCGAACGCTATGTGCCGTTCCTGTTGGAAGAACTGGCACTGGAAGGCCGTGACGTAAAGGCCGCGTTCACGGGGCAGGGCGTTGCCGAAAACATCAAGAAGAATTTCCATGTGCTCATCGTCGGCGCGGGCATGAGTGGACTTCTCGCAGCGATCAGGCTGAAGCAGGCGGCCATCTCCTTCACCATCATCGACAAGAACAAGGATGTCGGCGGCACCTGGCATGTGAACACCTATCCCGGCTGCCGCGTGGACAATCCCAATCATCTTTATTCCTATTCCTTCGAACCCAATCACGATTGGCCGCAGCATTATTCGACGCAGCCGGTGCTGAATTCCTATTTCCAGAATGTCGCGAAGAAATACGGCATTCGCGAATTGGTGCGCTACGAAACGGGTCTGGATGAAGCCGTCTATGACGAGAACCGCGCCATCTGGAAAGCGCGGCTGAACCGCAACGGCAAAACCGAAACCATCGAAGTCAATGCGATCATCACCGCGGTGGGCCAGCTCAACCGGCCGAAATATCCCGATGTGAAGGGCCGCGAGACTTTCAAAGGAAAATCATTCCATTCCGCAGAATGGGATCATTCTGTCGATCTAAAAGGCAAGCGCGTCGCCGTGATCGGCACGGGCGCCAGCGCCTTTCAATTCGTTCCCGAAATCGCGCCCAATGTGAAGGAGCTGTTCGTCTTCCAGCGCAACGCGCCATGGCTGGGGCCGACGCCGAATTATCATGACAATGTGGGCGAGGGCACCAAATGGCTGCTCAAGCACGTTCCCTACTACGCCAAATGGTATCGCTTCTGGTTGTTCTGGATGCTGACTGACGGCATCTATGAATTCGTGAAGGCCGATCCCGATTGGAGCGCGCGCAAGGATTCGGTCGGCACGAACAACGACATGCTGCGCGATATGCTGACGGCGGCGATTTCTCCGCAGGTGGCTGACAAGCCGCAATTGCTGAGTGCTGTGATCCCGACCTATCCGCCCGGCGGCAAGCGCAGCGTGCGCGACAATGGCGTGTGGATCGCCGCACTCAAGCGCGACAATGTCCATGTCGTCACCGATGCGCTTGCGGAAATCACGCCCGCCGGATTGAAAACGAAAGACGGCAAGGAATATCCCGTCGATGTCATCATCTATGGCACCGGTTTTCAGGCGAGTCATTTTCTGGAGCCGATGAAATTCAGGGGCCGCGGCGGCATCGATCTGCATGAGATGTGGAATGGCGATGCACGCGCCTATCTGGGCATCACGATTCCGAATTTCCCCAATCTCTTCTGCATGTATGGCCCCAACACCAATATCGTGGTCAATGGCAGCATCATTTTCTTTTCGGAATGCGAGATCCGCTACATTATGGGCTGCATCGAATTGCTGCTGAAATCGCATCACGCCGCGATGGAACCGCGCAAGGATGTGCATGACGAATTCAACAAGAAGATCGACGCCGGCAATCTGCAGATGGCCTGGGGCGCGCCGCAGGTGACGAGCTGGTACAAGAACGAGAAGGGCCGCGTCTCGCAGAACTGGCCGTTTCCGCTGGTGGATTACTGGCAGGCCACGCGCGCGCCCAATCCGGCCGATTTCGAATTCCTTGAGGCAAGAACGCTGGCCGCGGAATAATTATACCAGACCAATCAATGCGAAGAGCGCATGCATCGCCCATGCGGCGGGCCGCATGACGAGATAGTCGAAAATATCGAGATTCATGCCGAGCTTCTCGCCGATATAGGGTAATAGAAAAAGTGCCGCGAGAATAATCAGCATGCCGTAACGCTCCAGCCGCGCATAACGAATCGCAAGCGGGCGCGGCAGAAGCCCCGTCATCACGCGACCGCCATCCAGCGGCGGCAGCGGCAGGAGATTCAAAATCGCCAGCACCAGATTGATCTGCACCGAACCGAACAGCGCCGCCACGATCCATGATTTCGGCGCAACGCCCGCATGCAATGCCAGAGCCAGCAGCGCCACCGAAACAAGCGCCAGCATGATGTTCGTTGCCGGTCCCGCCGCGGCCACCCAGATCATGTCGCGTTTGGGATTGCGCAAATGGTTGAAATTCACCGGCACCGGCTTGGCGTAGCCGAACAGAAAGCCCGCATGCGTCAGCAGCAAAAAAGCGGGCAGAATGATCGTGCCGAAGAGATCGATATGTTTGAGCGGATTGAAAGTCACGCGCCCCAATCGCGTCGCCGTCTCATCGCCGAACAGCCGCGCCACATAGCCGTGTGCTGCTTCGTGAAAGGTGATCGCGATGATGATAGGTATGGCAATGATTGCGATCTGCAATATTTGCCCCGACAGATCGCCGTTCATGGATTGCCTGTGAGTCAGCCCTTCGGCATGAATTTCATGGCTGCACCGTTCATGCAATAGCGAAGGCCCGTCGGCTGCGGCCCATCGGGAAAGACATGGCCCAGATGCCCGCCGCAACGCGCGCAATGAACTTCGGTGCGCGTGGTGAAAATGCTCTTGTCGATGGAGGTGTCGACCGCGCCTTCGAGCGGCCGCCAGAAGCTCGGCCAGCCCGTGCCGCTTTCATATTTCGTGGCGGATTCGTAGAGCGGCGTCCCGCAGCCCGCGCAGACAAACGCGCCTGCGCGCTTTTCGGCATTGAGCGGGCTTGTGCCCGCGCGCTCGGTGCCGTGCTTGCGCAGCACTCGATAGGCTTCGGGGGAAAGTGCGGTCTTCCATTCCTCATCGGATTTGGAGATTGGAAAGTTTTGGGATTTGCTCATGGTCATACTTCGCTCCCGTGGGTCTTATCGGCAATGAAAATTCTCACGGACGCGCTTTCAATGCGTCGCGGATTTCGCGCAACAGCAACACATCTTCCGGCGGTGCTGCGGGAGGCGCTTGCTTCGGCGCGGTCAAACGATTGATCTGGCGCACCAGCAGGAACACCATGAAGGCCACGATCAGGAAATTGATGATGGTGTTGATGAACGCGCCATAATTGATCGTCACCGCGCCCACCTTCTGCGCTTCTGCCAGCGTTGCCGGATGGCCGCCCTTCAGCACGAAAAAGAAATTGGAGAAATCGATGCCGCCCAGCAAAAGCCCGATGGGCGGCATGACGATATCCTTCACCAGCGACGTCACGATACCGGTGAACGACGCGCCGACAGTCACGCCCACCGCCAGATCGACGACGTTCCCGCGCATGGCGAATTTCTTGAATTCATCGAACATGCGGTTCTCCCTCGCTCTCGAGGGGCGAACGCTAATCCGCAGTTCGCGGCGCAACAAGCCATGGGAACGGCTGATCGTCCGGGAGAGATCAGATTGCGGGCGGCGTCAGTTCTCGCAGCGCTGTTCGGGCAATGTCAGGCAGAAGGAAAGTCCGAGACTGTCGGATTCGATGGAAAGGTTCATCTCCGCGCCCTTCGCCAGCGCGCGGATGATCTGAAATCCGGTGCCGCCGTCGGTCTCAGCATTGAAGCCTTCGGGCAGGCCCACGCCATCGTCACCGATCTCGACATTCAGGCTGCCGTCGCGGCGCCGGCAGGAAACGGTCACGACAACCGGCAAGCCGGTGGGGTGCGCATGCTTCACCGCGTTCATCATGATCTCGCCCAGCATCAGGCCGAACGAATGCGCAATTGAAGCCCGCACCTCGCATTTCGTATCCAGCCTGTAGACGACGCGAATCCGGTCGCTGAGCGACAGCAGCGATACGATCGAAGCACCGGATTGAATCAGAAAATCGCCCAATTCGATCTGGTCCTCGTCCGGCCGCTCCGCGAGATGGCGATGCAGCTGGCTGAGGCTCGCAATTTTTGAAACCACCTCGCGCAACAATGCGCGCGGATCGACGTCCGACGGCTTCCTCCCCAGATTTACGATCTGGATCTGGACCAGCCCGGCGAGCTGCATCAGGTGATTGGCAATGCGGTGATTGGCTTCGCGCGCCAGCCTCCCCTCTTTGGAGGACGGCCGCGGCGTAAAAATAATGGGTTCGGACAGCATTTGGGGACCTCGCTAAAAAAACATAGACCCCGCGCAAAAGAAAATAAAGAAAAATCTTTTAATATCAATGCGTTAGCTGCTAATTTTGAGTATGACACCCTCTTGGCGGCGTGGCACGTTTTGCTGGTTTGAGCATTACTTACTCATTCTTGGCAAAGGACGATTAATACCTTAACTTAGTAGCAGGCTGACGGGCGCGTTTCAGTGGGAGGAAACGGTGGTGGACCTGACACGCGGTGAGCGTCTTCAGATAATGCTGACGGAGCAAGAGCTTGCGGCGCTGGACAATTGGCGCTTCGCCCGCCGCATGCCGAGCCGCGCAGCGGCAATCCGTGAACTGCTGAAGCGCGGACTGGCCGCCGAGGGCTTCGAGACAGCGACCAGCGGCAGCAAGTCCCAGGACTTTGGCGTCGTCGTCCCCGGTGGAGGGGATGGGCAGGGCGAGTAGCTTTCTCCCACCCGCTTGCAAAACGAGACCGGTTCCGTATAACCGCGCCTCTTTCGGGGCCGCCCGGCGAAAGGGCATGCCGTGGCCGCCCACAAAGGCAACAGGAACGCTTGCGTTCCAAGGAGACCGAAATGCCCAAAATAAAGACCAAGTCGAGCGCCAAAAAGCGCTTCAAATTCACTGCGAACGGCAAGATCAAGCACGGTCAGGCCGGCAAGCGTCACGGCATGATCAAGCGCTCCAACGAGCAGATTCGCGAGCTTCGCGGCCCCGCCGTGATGAGTTCCTCTGAAACCCAGCGCATCAAGCGCTGGATGCCCTACGGCTGAGGAGGAAAAACCATGTCACGTGCACCCCGTTCCGTTCCGAGCCGCGCCCGCCGTAAGCGCGTATTCAAGCAGGTCAAGGGCTTTTACGGCCGCCGCAAGAATACGATCACATCCGCCAACGCCGCCGCCGACCACGCGCTGCAGCACAATTACATTGGCCGCAAGGAGAAGAAGCGCAATTTCCGCGCGCTCTGGATCCAGCGCATCAATGCGGGCTGCCGCTTGCACGGCGTCACCTACAGCCGATTTATCAGCGGGCTCGCCAAGGCGGGTATCGAGATCGACCGCAAGGTTCTCTCGGACCTCGCCATTCACGAGCCCGATGCCTTCAAGGCTCTGGTGGACCAGGCCAGCGCGTAACGCTGGCCTCCTGTCCCAGTCCCCATCCGTCATCGCCCGCAAGTGCGGGCGATCCATTTTAATTGGATCACCCGGACAAGCCGGGTGATGACGGGTTAAAAGAGTGAAGGGGGAATCGATGAGTGACCTTCAAAGTCTCGAAAACCAAATCCTCGCCGCCATCGCCGGTGCTGCCGATGAAGCAGCGTTGGAAAGCGTGCGCGTGGCAGCACTCGGCAAGAAGGGCTCGATCAGCGAGCTGCTGAAAACACTCGGCGGCATGTCGCCCGACGAGCGCAAAATTCAGGGCCCGTTATTCAACACTTTGCGCGATCGCGTCAACGACGCCATCGCCGCGCGCAAATCAGCCCTTGGCGACGAAGCGCTGAATGCGCGGCTTGCTTTCGAACGCATCGATGTGACTCTGCCCGCGCGGCCCGAACCGCAAGGCACCATCCATCCCGTCTCACAAGTGCTGGACGAAGTGATCGCGATCTTCGCCGATCTCGGTTTCGCCATCGCCGAAGGCCCGGATGTGGAATTCGACGATTACAATTTCACCAAGCTGAACATCCCGCCGGATCATCCCGCGCGGCAAATGCACGACACGTTCTATGTCGCCCCGCAAGCCGATGGTTCGCGCCATGTTCTGCGCACGCATACAAGCCCCGTGCAGGTGCGCACGATGCTGGCGCAAAAACCGCCCATTCGCATCATCGCGCCGGGGCGCACATATCGTGTGGATTCCGATGCGACGCATTCACCGATGTTCCACCAGTTCGAAGGATTGGTGATCGACGAGGTGACGCATCTCGGACATCTCAAATGGGTGATGGAAGAATTCTGCAAAGCCTTCTTTGAAGTGGACAGCGTGGTGATGCGCGCGCGGCCCAGCTTCTTCCCCTTCACCGAACCCAGCGTGGAATTCGATATCCGCTGCGACCGTTCCGGCGGGCAGATCAAATTCGGCCAGGGCAATGACTGGCTGGAGATCGCAGGCTCCGGCATGGTGAACCCGCACGTATTGGAAATGTGCGGCATCGATCCCACGCGCTATCAGGGCTTCGCGTTCGGCGGCGGATTGGATCGTCTGGCGATGCTCAAATACGGCATCGGCGATTTGCGCCCCATGTTCGAATCCGATTTGCGCTGGCTGCGCCATTACGGCTTCGCACCGCTCGACATCCCGACATTGGATGGAGGGCTCAGCCGATGAAATTCACGCTCTCCTGGCTCAAGGAACATCTGGACACCGAAGCCGATGCCGCCGCCATTGCCGAAACGCTCACCAGCATCGGCCTCGAAGTGGAATCGGTGGAAGACAAGAGCGCCGCGCTGAAAGATTTCATCGTCGGCTATGTCGTCTCAGCCGAGAAACATCCCAATGCCGACAAGCTGAAACTCTGCATGGTCGATACCGGAACCGAAACGGTTCAAGTGGTTTGCGGCGCGCCCAACGCACACACCGGCATGAAAGGCGTCTTCGCGCGTCCGGGTGTTGTTATTCCCGTGAATGGCGAAGCCCTGAAAATCGGTACCATCCGCGGCGTCGAATCCCGCGGCATGCTGTGTTCCGAGCGCGAGATTCTTCTTTCCGAAGAGCATGACGGCATCATCGAACTCCCCGTCGATGCAAAAACCGGTTCGCCCGCCGCCGAAGCGCTCGGCCTCAACGATCCGGTGATCGATGTTTCCATCACACCCAATCGCGGCGATGCAACGTCGGTGCATGGCATTGCGCGCGATCTGGCGGCTGCGGGAATCGGACGCCTAAAAAGCGGATCGGTTTCGCCGGTCGCGGGTGCATTTCCATCACCCAAGAAAGTTCATCTCAACTTCACGCCGGACACCGCAAGCACCTGCTCACTCTTTGCAGGCCGCTACATCCGCAATGTGAAGAACGGTCCCTCGCCCAAATGGGTGCAGGAGCGTTTGCGCGCCATCGGCCTCCGCCCAATCTCGGCGCTGGTGGATGTGACCAACCTCATTTCCTATGATCGCGGCCGTCCGCTGCACGTGTTCGATGCGGATAAATTATCCGGCGACATGCAGGCGCGTCTCGCGAAAGACGGCGAACAACTCACAGCGCTGGACGGCAAGACCTACACGCTCGATTCCTCCATGTGCGTGATCGCGGATGAAAAATCCGCCCGCGGTATCGGCGGAATCATGGGCGGCGAAGACACAGGCTGCACCGAAATCACAACCAATGTCTTCGTGGAATCCGCATTCTTCGACCCGGCCAGCATCGCCGCAACAGGACGCAAACTCGGAATCATTTCGGATGCGCGTTATCGCTTCGAGCGCGGTGTCGATCCGGAATTCGTGATTCCCGGCCTTGATCTCGCCACCAAACTCATCCTCGAATTCTGCGGCGGCGAACCGTCTGAAATCGTGGTCGGCGGTGCGGTGCCGCAATGGCGGCGCAAACTTTCCTTCTCCACCGACGCCGTGATGCGCCTTGCGGGCCTCGACGTCCCCAAGCCGGAAATCTTCCGCATTCTCACCAATCTGGGATTCGTCGTGGAGCAGTGCGAGCCGTTGCAGGTGACGCCACCTTCATGGCGCAGCGACATCGACGGCTCCGCCGATCTGGTGGAAGAAGTGGTGCGCATCCACGGCCTCGACAAAGTGCCGTCCGCGCCCATGTCACGGCCCAATGTGATCGCACGCCCGGTGCTGACACCGGCACAGCGCCGCCTGCGCACCGTACGGCGCACGCTGGCCGCGCGCGGCTTCAACGAAACGATTTCGTTTTCCTTCATTGCACGCAATCACGCAGCACTCTTCGGTGGCGGCGATGATGCGCGGCAAATCGAAAATCCCATCGCTGCCGATCTCGATGCACTGCGCCCGAGTCTGCTGCCATCGTTGCTGGCCGCAGCCGCCCGCAATCAAGCCCGCGGGATTTCCGATCTGATGTTTTTCGAAATCGGCGCGCAATTCGAAAGCGGCATGCCCGGCGCACAGAAAACCGTGGCTGCCGGAATCCGCATGGGCGCGGGCGCACGAAGCTGGACGAAAACCTCCCACGCCTCCGACGCCTTCGATGCCAAAGCCGACATGCTCGCTGCCATCGAAGCCGCAATGGGCGGCACCATGACCGCGCCGGTGAAAGCAGGCGCTGCAGCCTGGTATCATCCCGGCCGTTCCGGCACGCTGGCACTCGGCCCCAAGACGCTGGCCTATTTCGGCGAACTGCATCCGAAGATCGCGGCAGCCTTCGATCTCAAAGGCCCGCTTGCGGCATTTGAAATCTTCCTCGATGCGATTCCGGAATCCAAAGCCAAAAGCAAAGCGCGACCGCTCTTTGCGCCGTCGCCATTCCAATCGGTAGAGCGCGATTTCGCCTTCGTTGTTGATTCGAAAACCAGCGCCGACGAGGTTCTCAAGGCCGCAAAGGGTGCCGAGCGCGCGCTGATCGATTCCGTTTCGGTATTCGATATCTATGAAGGCAAGGGCGTGCCCGAAGGCAAGAAATCGCTCGCCATCTCGGTGCGTCTGCAGCCGAAAGACAAAACCCTCACCGACGCCGAAATCGAAGCCATCGGGCAGAAGATCGTGGCGGCGGTCACCAAAACCACCGGCGGGACGTTACGCACCTGACCTCCCCCTCTCCCCCACCGGGGGAGAGGGTTGGGTGAGGGGGTCTGGCCGCAGAACAAATCTTCCCGAATTTATTTGCCGTTTAGCACCCCTCACCCTTGCCCTCTCCCCCGATTCCGGGGGAGAGGGAATGGATGCAGACTTTCGACAAGAAATCGGCCCTCGCTTTCATCATCGCCTTCGGCTTTGTCAGCCTGTTTGCGGATGCGGCCTATGAAGGCATGCGCGGCATCACCGGGCCGTATCTTGCGCTGCTGGGTGCGAGCGGTACGGCGGTCGGCATCATCGCGGGCACCGGCGAACTCTTCGGCTATTTGCTGCGCCTTGCATCGGGACGCCTCGCCGAGCGCACCGGCGCTTATTGGGCCATCGCGATCGGCGGGTATGTCGTGCAGATGGCTGCCGTGCCGCTGATGGCGTTTGCCGGTGTGTGGTGGATGGCTGCTGCTCTCATCATCGTCGAGCGCACCGGCAAGGCGCTGCGCAACCCCGCCGCCAACACCATGATGAGCCATGCGGGCGAAGAAATCGGACAAGGCTGGGCGTTCGGCCTGCATGAAGCGCTCGATCAAACCGGCGCGCTGGCGGGGCCGCTGATTACCGCACTGGTGCTCGCTCATCATGGCCAATATACGCACGCGTTTCTCTGGCTTGGGATTCCCGCGGCACTGACCGTGCTTTCGGTTTGCGCGCTGGCGCTGCGCTTTCCCTTTGCAGGCGGCATCGCTCACGCCTCAACTGGCGATGCGTCCGCGCCGCTGTCGCGAAATTTCTGGCTGTTTGCCGCAAGTTCGGCGCTGATGGCGTTCGGCTTTGCCGATTGGCCGCTGATCGCATTTCATTTCGCCAGGGAACATATCGTTCTGCAGCCGATCGTGCCGGTGCTCTATGCACTGGCGATGGGCTCGACAGGCGTCGGCGCACTGGTGTTCGGACGCCTGTTCGACGCGCGCGGCTTTTCGGTACTGCTCCCGCCGGTGCTGATCGCCGCGGCCGTTCCTCCGCTCGTATTCCTCGGCACCCATGTCGAGGCCGTCATCGGCACGATCTGCTGGGGCGTGGCGCTGGGCGTGGAAACCTCAGTGATGACGGCTGGCGTCGCCCATCTTGTGCCCAAGCAGGCGCGTGCCCGGGCCTACGGCATTTTCTCCGCGGTGTTCGGCATTTCGTGGTTCGTGGGCAGTTCGGTGCTGGGCGTGTTGTACGACGAGTCGCTGCCGCTGCTGTCCGCCGTCGCCATGGCCGCAGAATTGGCGGCTCTAGTGCCCCTTTTCCTCGTGGTACGGGCTGCGCGGGTGCAGCGCTAGACGGGCGCAGCCATCGCCGCTATTAACCCGCCCCTCATGACGGACCTCGCCCACATCCGCAATTTTTCCATCGTCGCCCATATCGACCATGGCAAATCCACGCTGGCCGACCGGCTGATCCAGACCACCGGCGGGCTCTCCACCCGCGAGATGAAGGAGCAGGTGCTCGATTCCATGGATATCGAGCGCGAGCGCGGCATCACCATCAAGGCCCAGACCGTGCGCCTCGAATACAAGGCGCAGAATGGCGAGGACTACATCCTCAACCTGATGGACACGCCGGGCCATGTGGACTTTGCCTATGAGGTGAGCCGCTGCTTGGCGGCTTGCGAGGGCGCGCTGCTGGTGGTGGATGCGAGCCAGGGCGTGGAAGCGCAAACCTTGGCCAACGTCTATCAGGCCATCGACGCCAATCTCGATATCGTGCCGGTGCTGAACAAGGTGGATTTGCCCGCCGCCGAAACCGAGCGCGTGCGCCAGCAGATCGAAGACGTCATCGGCATCGACGCCTCCGAAGCCATTCCGATTTCCGCGAAAACCGGCCTGAATATCGAAGCGGTGCTGGAAGCCATCGTGCATCGCTTGCCCGCGCCCAAAGGCGATGTGGATGCACCGCTGAAGGCGTTGCTGGTGGATAGCTGGTACGACGCCTATCTCGGCGTCGTCGTGCTGGTGCGCATTGTCGATGGTGAGCTGAAGAAGGGCCAGAAGATCCGCATGATGGCCGCGGATGCCTATTATCAGGTGGAACGTGTGGGCGTGTTCACGCCCAAACAGGTGCTGGTGGACCGCCTCGGCCCCGGCGAAGTGGGTTTCCTCACCGCCGCCATCAAGCAGGTCGCCGATACGCAAGTGGGCGACACCATCACCGACGAACGCAAGGGTACTGAAACCCCGCTGCCGGGATTCAAACCCGCGCAACAAGTCGTGTTCTGCGGATTGTTTCCAGTGGATGCGGCGCAATTCGAAGATCTGCGCGATGCGCTTTCAAAACTGCATCTGAACGATGCGAGCTTCACTTATGAAACCGAATCGTCTGCCGCATTGGGCTTCGGTTTCCGCTGCGGATTTCTGGGCTTGCTGCATCTGGAAATCATCCGCGAGCGGCTGGAGCGCGAATTCAATCTCGATCTCATCACCACCGCGCCGAGCGTCATCTACCGCATTCATCTGAATGACGGCACGATGAAGGAATTGCACAACCCCACCGACATGCCCGATGTCACGCGCATCAAGTTCATCGAGGAGCCATGGATCAAGGCCACCATCTTCGTGCCCGACGAATATCTCGGCGCGGTGCTGAAGCTTTGCGAGGATCGCCGCGGCCGCCAGATCGAACTGACTTATGCCGGCAGCCGCGCGATGGTGATCTACCGCCTGCCGCTGAACGAAGTGGTGTTCGATTTCTATGACCGGCTGAAATCGATTTCGCGCGGCTATGCCAGCTTCGATTATCACATCGAGGATTATCAGGAAGGCGATCTCGTCAAGATGAGCATCCTGGTCAACGCCGAGCCGGTCGATGCGCTCTCCATGATCGTCAACCGCCAGCGCGCCGAAAGCCGCGGGCGTTCCATGTGCGAGAAGCTCAAGGAGCTGATCCCGCGCCACCTCTTCGTGATCCCCATTCAGGCAGCCATTGGCGGCAAGATCATCGCACGCGAAACCATCAGCGCCATGCGCAAGGACGTAACCGCGAAGTGCTATGGCGGCGACATCTCCCGCAAACGCAAGCTCCTCGACAAGCAAAAAGAGGGCAAGAAAAAGATGCGCCAATTCGGCAAGGTAGACATCCCGCAGGAAGCCTTCATCGCCGCGCTGAAGATGGACGCGGATTAGAGTTATTTTGCGAGAATCGTGGCTCTTGAAAGGCCGGGTGGCTTTGAAGCTCCATGCGGCGCTGTTATCGTCAGCGTACATTTGTCGAGGAGATTTTTATGCGTCGATTGACGATCTGTGCCGTCGCATTTCTCTTAAGCGGCTGCGCTACGAATTCTGCGAACATGCGGATAGGGACAGAACAATCGTACACCAGTTTAGGTGATCAACGAGCGGCGGTACGTTCCGTAACTGTCGTTGACTCTATACCGCTAGGAGCCATGGTCATCGGCGAGGTTGATGCAAGCAGATGCGATCGCAATATGCTGGATAAGGCTCCAACGAACGACGAGGTTATAATCGATTTGAGGGTAGCCGCTTATGCGAAGGGGGCAGATGGCATAGCTAACGTTCATATTTCTAAAGAGATTGCATCAGCCTTGTTGAAAGACTGTTGGTCGGCGCTAGTGGGGCGAGCGACGATGTTTCGAGTCGCGCCGCGCAATAACTAAAATTCTTCAATATCCTGCTTCGAAAATGCTTTAGAAAGTTGAAATGTTGGCTACTTCGATCAAACCAACCTCATAGCCAAGCGGCTTCAGTATTTTTGCAATTAAGCGTTTCTGACTTGCGTGCATGCTGTCGCCCGGCGCTTTGACTTCCCAAAAAGCAACTTCATGCCCTCGCCAAAGAGTCAGATCAGGCCAGCCTGCTCGTAGTTCATAAGGTGCTTCCGCGAAAATTGTTGCTATTGAATGCAGCCGCTCAACACCCAATGCATCAAATAAACCCAATACCTTTTCTTTGGTAACTGTCTGAAAGAAGAGTGGCGTACTGTATTCCGAAACAGCCATTACCGCGAAGTTGGCCGCAATTTGGTGAGCTGTTGTTGTGCGAACGCTTTCAAGCATATCCGCTGGGTCAACACGGCATTCATAGCCGCGTTCGTCATGGTACCGGCGATGATAGTAGAGCGACTCAATAAATACGGAATGCAGCTTTTTGGGAAGCGTGGCGAAGGAAGCTGCTTTGATTAGTGAAAGAATCAGGCCACCTTCACCATCATGACCATTCCAACCCTCACGTTCGTAAATCGTGAGGATTGTTCGTTCAACTGACGCCCAGTCAGCGGTTAGTTCGTTCCGCCAAGCCTTTCGTTCGCCAGCATGAAGGCCGATTCGCCGATAGCTGAGACCTAATTTCTGCGCCGTTTGTTCAAGTGCCACTATATCAGCTCTGAGAGGCTAGGTTTTGGACGGGCCGAACTCAGTGAGTATTTCAGCGATAGAGATGTGCTGAGATGGATAGGCAAGCGTGCTGAGGCTTTCTCTGTCGGGGAAATCAATGCTAGACGGACGCGAATACTAGCCGAAAAGGTTCCGGGCAGCCATGCCGTCCATTGTCGCCCTCATAGACTACGGCTCGGGGAATTTGCGGTCCGCCGAGAAGGCGCTGGCGCGTGCGGCGAGCGAAGGCGGCACGGGGCATGAGATCGTTGTCACCGACAATCCCGATGTAGCGGCGACGGCCGAACGCATCGTGTTGCCCGGCGTGGGCGCGTTTGCGGATTGCATGCGGGGGCTGAATGCCGTGCCGGGCATGGCGTCGGCGCTGGATGAGGCTGTGCGCAAGTGCGGCGTGCCGTTCCTCGGCATCTGCGTGGGCATGCAATTGCTCGCGACTGTGGGGCGCGAGTTTGGCGATCATCCCGGGCTTGGTTGGATCGATGGCGAAGTCGTCATCATCGAGCCGTCGAAACCTGAAATCAAAGTGCCGCATATGGGTTGGAACGATATCGTGCCCTTGCGCGCCCATCCCATGCTGAGCGGAATTGCAAAAGGCGACCACGCCTATTTCGTGCACTCCTATAAATTCATTGCGAAGGACAGGAACGATGTTCTCGCGACCACCGATTATGATGGCGAAATCGCCGCTGTGACCGGTCGCGATAACATTGTCGGCACGCAATTCCATCCGGAAAAAAGTCAGGCGGTGGGATTGCGATTGCTGCAGAATTTCCTCAAGTGGAACCCATGATCCTCTATCCCGCCATCGATCTGAAAGACGGCGCTTGCGTGCGGCTGAAGCGCGGCGAGATGGATCAGGCGACCATCTTCAACAATGATCCCGCAGCACAGGCGCGCGCATTTGCCGACGCCGGATTTCAATGGCTGCATTGCGTGGATCTGAACGGCGCATTCGAAGGCCGCTCAGCAAACACTGACGCAATCAAAAAAATACGCGCCGCGATTTCGCTTCCCATTCAATTGGGCGGCGGCATTCGCGACCGTGCTGGCATTGATGCGTGGCTTGAAGCAGGCATCACGCGCGTCATTCTTGGAACCGCCGCGTTGAAAAACCCTGCACTGGTGAAAGAAGCCGCGCGCGCGCATCCAAACTGCGTTGCAGTCGGCATCGATGCGAAAGATGGAATGGTCGCCGTCGAAGGCTGGGCGAAAACTTCAGAATTAACCGCGACGGAATTGGCGCAGCACTTCGAAGACGCCGGTGTCGCCGCGATCATTTTCACCGACATCGCGCGCGACGGGATGTTGCAGGGCGTGAACGTCTCCGCCACCGCCGCGCTCGCTGCCGCTACGCGTATCCCGGTGATCGCATCGGGGGGCGTAGCCGGAATTCAAGACATTGAGGCGCTCGCCATCGAGCCAAAAATCGCCGGTGTCGTGATTGGCCGCGCACTCTACGACGGGCGCATTGATCCACAGGCCGCAATCGCTCGGGCCGCGCGTTAACCGCGCTCAAAATCGTCCTTAATATGCTGAAGATAAAAGGATTTATCCGCCTCTGTTGAGACGGCGTATCAAGTCGTCGAGCTGCTCCAGCGTCTTGTAGGCGATGCGCAGTTCTCCGCCTGTGTCTCCTTTGTGCATGATCTGAACTTTCAGCCCCAACACATTGGTAAGACTGGATTCCAGTGCCTTGGTATCCGCGTCTTTCGCGACTTCGGTGTGCGCTTTTCCCGTTTTTGGTTTTGAATGCTGTTCGGCCTGCCGAACGTTCAGCGAGCCAGAAACAATTTCCTTCGCCCTCGCCTCTGGATCATCTGCCCCGATCAGCGTGCGCGCATGGCCAGCGGTGAGCTGGCCATTGCGGATCATCGCCTTCACGCCATCGGACAGTTTCAAAAGCCGCAGCGTGTTCGCCACATGGCTGCGGCTCTTGCCGACTTCCTGCGCCAGACGCTCCTGCGTATAGCCGAAGCGCTCGATCAGTTCCTGATAGGCGGCCGCTTCCTCGATCGCGTTCAGATCGGCGCGCTGCACATTTTCGATGATGGCGAGTTCGAGCGATTCACTGTCGCTCATCTCGCGCACGATCACCGGCACGTCATGCAGCTTGGCCATCTGCGCCGCGCGCCAGCGCCGTTCGCCCGCCACGATCTCAAACTGATTGATCTCGCCCGCTATCGGCCGGACCAGAATGGGTTGCAGCACGCCCTTCTCGCGGATCGAATTGGCGAGGTCCTGCAATTCCTCGGCGCCGAAAGTCTTACGCGGCTGGAAGCGATTGGGCCTCAAAAACGCAATCGGCACAATGCGGGAGCCTTTGCCCTGAATCTCTCCGCGCGTAGGTGCAGCCTCGTCGCCGATCAGCGCCGAGAGACCACGCCCAAGCCCGCGATGCCGCTCCTCCGCCATCATGCCGCCAGCCTTTTTGCCCGCTCACGCTGGATCAACTCGCCGGCGAGCTTGATGTAAGCCTGACTGCCGGGGCAGCGCAGATCATAAACCAGCGCCGGCAAACCATGGCTGGGCGCCTCGGAAATCCGCACATTGCGCGGGATGATCGTCTTGTAGACGACATCGCCCAGATTGGCCCGCACATCGGCGGCCACCTGATCGGAGAGCTTGTTGCGCTTGTCGAACATGGTCAGCACGATGCCCTGGATCTCCAGCGTCGGGTTCAGATTGGCCCGCACCAGATCGATCGTTTTGAGCAATTGGGAGAGGCCTTCCAGCGCGAAGAACTCGCATTGCAGGGGCACTACCACAGCATCGGCCGCCACCATCGCGTTCACAGTCAACAGCGTCAACGAAGGCGGGCAATCGATCAGCACATATTGGAAGCGGCCGGGTTCTTCGGCTGCAAATTTCGCCAGCGCATCCTTGAGAATGTAATTGCGGCGCGGTTTGTCGATTAGCTCCAGCTCGGCGCCGGAAAGATCGACCGTGGATGGCACCAGCGACAGGCCGGGAATTTTCGTGGGCATTACCGCCTCGCCGATCCCCGCCTCGCCCATCAGCACGTGATAGGTAGTCACCTTGCGCTCAGGCCGCGGAATGCCGAGGCCGGTGGAAGCATTGCCCTGCGGATCGATATCCAGCACCAGCGTCGGTTGGCCGACCGCGGCAAGCGCCGTGCCGAGATTAATCGCCGTCGTGGTCTTGCCCACGCCGCCCTTCTGGTTGGCGACGACGAGAATTCGAGGGCTATTTTCGGCCATGAGCCAACTCCCGAACTTCCAGGATCACACCGGATGGGTCCGTACGGCTGGGATGCCGCTGGACCTTCATCCTCCAAGATTTATGGGCTTGGGTCAATTCGGCGTCTACAGATTGTCCCTTGAGGAATAAGTTGACGGTAATTTTGCCCTGAAAATGCTGTGCATAGGCCAGCAGCTTTTCCAGCGGCGCGCAGGCGCGGGCCGTCAGCACATCGAAGGGCTCATGTTTGGCGCTCTCCATGCGGGTATTGCGGACCTCGACATTCACCTGCATCCGTTCCGCCACGGCTTCCAGAAAGCGGCACTTCTTGGCGGTGGATTCGTAGAGAACGGTCTTGAAGCCCGGCCTTTCGCGCAGCAAAGCCGCCAGCACAAGCCCCGGGAAACCGGCTCCGCTGCCCAGATCGACTAGGCTTTTGGCCTCCGCCGGAATGAACTCCAGAAGCTGCGCCGAATCCCAGACATGTCGCCGCCAGACATCGGCCATCGATGATGCCGACACCAAATTGTGCCGCGCATTCCAATCTTCCAGCAACCCGACATAGGCTTTGAGCCGCGCCAATGTTTCACGTGAAACACCGGACACACCCGCCAACTCTTCGGGGCCGAATTCAGGAGGCGGCACGGCGCGCCGCGCGATTGCGGACATGGGCGAGCACCAGCGTGAGAGCGGCGGGCGTCACGCCATCGATCCGCGCCGCCTGGCCGAGTGTGGCGGGCCGGATATTCTCCAGCTTCAGCTTCGCCTCGTTCGAAAGCCCGGCGATGACGCCGTAATCGACATCCGCCGGAAGCCGCAAAGTTTCGTCCCGCCGGAAGGCCACGATGTCGGCCTCCTGGCGGTCCATGTACCCGGCATATTGGGCGTCCACTTCAAGCTGCTCGATGGCATCCGCCTGAAAACCGCCAAGCTCCGGCCAGATCGCAGCCAGCGTCGCGAACTCCACACCGGGGAAACTCAGAAGCTCGCTGGCGTTGCGGCGGGTGCCGTCCAACCGGATATTGATGCCATGCTTGCGGGCTTCGTTGGGGGTGAGGTTGAGCGCGCGCATCTGCGCCCGCGCCGCATCCACCCGCTCCATCTTTTCCGCGAAGGCCTTTGAACGCTCACCACCCACGCACCTTGCCCGCTCGCCGATGGGCGTCAGGCGCTGATCGGCATTGTCGGCGCGCAGGCTGAGCCGATATTCGGCCCGCGAGGTGAACATGCGATAGGGCTCGCTCACGCCCTTGGTCACGAGGTCGTCGATCATCACGCCGATATAGGCAGACGCCCGGTCGAGGATGATGGGATCGCTGCCTCGCGCCGCATTCAACCCCGCCATCAGGCCTTGGGCGGCGGCTTCTTCATAGCCGGTGGTGCCGTTGATCTGGCCGGCCAGATAAAGGCCAGGAACGCGCTTGGTCTCCAGCGACGGCAGAAGCTCGCGCGGGTCCACATAGTCATACTCGATCGCATAGCCGGGGCGGCGCATAACGGTCTTTTCCAGCCCGGGGATGGTTTTAAGCAGCGCCAGCTGCACCTCCTCCGGCAGAGAGGTGGAAATACCGTTGGGATAGACTGTGTCGTCGTCCAGCCCCTCGGGCTCCAGGAAAATCTGATGCGTCTCGCGCGCCGCAAACCGCACGACCTTGTCCTCGATGGAGGGACAATAGCGCGGGCCGGTGCTTTCGATCTGGCCGGAATACATTGGCGCGCGATGCAGATTGGCCCGGATGATGGCGTGCGTTTCCGGCGTCGTGCGGGTGATGTGGCAGGCGATCTGAGGCGTAGTGATCTTTCGGGTCAGGAAGGAAAACGGCACCGGCGGATCATCGCCCTCCTGCCGTTCCAGCGAGGCCCAGTCGATGGTCGACCCATCCAGCCGCGGTGGCGTGCCGGTCTTGAGACGGCCCATGGAAAGCCCGAGGCCATAGAGTGTCTTCGACAGCCCAATTGAAGGCTCTTCCCCGACCCGGCCCGCTGGAATCTTCCGTTCGCCTATATGGATTAGCCCGCGTAGGAACGTGCCGGTCGTCAGCACCACAGCACGGCACCGAATGGTCGAACCATCGGCCGTCAGAACCCCCGCAACCCGGCCCTCTTCGATTAGAAGGTCTTCGGCAGCGGATTCGTGAATTTCCAGATTGGCGGTTTCTGCCAGCGCCTTCTGCATCGCGAGGCGATAGAGCTTGCGATCCGCCTGCGCCCGC
Organism: Rhizomicrobium sp.; assembly: GCA_035944195.1. Lineage (GTDB taxonomy): Bacteria > Pseudomonadota > Alphaproteobacteria > Micropepsales > Micropepsaceae > Rhizomicrobium. Next base: position 25,616 of record DASZBL010000022.1, read on the forward strand.
GGGCCGCGCACGGCCGGGCCCTTGCGGCGGTTCAGCAGCCGAAACTGGATTCCGGCCGCATCCGCCACTCGGCCCATAACGCCGTCCAGCGCATCGATCTCGCGGACCAGATGCCCCTTGCCCAGCCCACCGATGGCCGGGTTGCACGACATCTCGCCGATGGTCGAATGCTTGTGGGTGAGCAGCAGGGTCTTAGCGCCAACGCGCGCGGAAGCAGCGGCAGCCTCGCAGCCCGCATGCCCTCCTCCGATGACGATGACATCGTAAGCGTCCATCCGCGCTCCAATAGAGGTGGAGCGTTCACTGAGCAAGAGTTTCAGTGTTTCACGTGAAACAGTCGAATTCGGCTAGGCTTCCGGTGCCTTAGGGCCTTCAACCGGCGCATCCCGGCTTTTCGTCCGCGACACCGCCGACATGACCCCAAAGCCGATCAAAACCAGAGCGCCGACGCCGATCCAGGTCTCGGGAACGTGCATCAGGAACGCGCCATAGACGAGACCGGCGAGCAAGACGATGAAGCCAAAAACGTAGAGCATGAATGCAGACATGGCGCGCCTCGAATGGACCAACGCTATGTAACTGCCATCCGCAAGCCTTTGTTCCGCGGCTCACTTTCCAATGCAGAAATCGCGGAAAACCACGTCCAGCAATTCCTCGATATCGACGCGGCCGGTGATGCGGCCGAGCGAGCGGAGCGCGAGGCGGAGGTCTTCGGCCATCAGTTCGGATTCCTTGGCTGTGAGCGCGCGGGCCAGCGCTGCGGCGACTTGTTCGAGGGCGTGGCGGTGGCGGGCGCGGGTTAGCGGCGGGTTGGCAGTGTTTTGCTGGAATCGGTCGGCGACGAGTGTGGTCAGAGCTTGGATTAGATCGGGCAAACCTTCGCTGGTGCGTGCTGAAATCCGTATGCCGTCGCGCTTCAGAGGCCAAGGCAGATCGGCCTTATTCCAGACCGTCAGATCGACGCTGGCGTCGGGCAGTCCGGCGAAGGGATCGGTGGCGGTTCCGTCCAGCAATAGCAGCGTTAAATCGCCTTCGCTTGCGCGCGCCAATGCGCGGCGAACGCCTTCGGATTCGATTGTCTCGGAGGCGTCGCGCAGGCCTGCCGTGTCGGCCAGAATGACGGGGTAGCCGCCAAGGTTTAGATGCACTTCGATCACGTCGCGGGTGGTACCTGCGGTTTCGGAGACGATAGCAACGTCCCGCTGCGCCAGTGCATTCACCAACGAACTCTTACCAGCGTTCGGTACACCAATCACTGTTATGTGAACACCGTTCCGCAGGATTTCTCCGCGTCGTGCATCATTCAGATGCGCTTGAATTTCCTTGAGAATTTCCGCAACCGTCGTGCGGGATTCGGCCAGCATGCCTTCGGGGATATCCTCATCGGCGAAGTCGATGGCGGCTTCGGCCCAGGCGCTGGCGCGGATCAGCCTCGCCCGCCAGCCTTCGTAAAGCGTTTCCAGCGCGCCGCCATATTGCCGGACCGCTTGTTTCCTCTGCGCCTCGGTTTCGGCGTCGATCAGGTCGGCCAAGGCTTCGGCGCGGGTGAGGTCGAATTTGCCGTTCTCCACCGCGCGGCGGGTGAACTCGCCGGGCTCGGCGGGGCGCAGACCTTTTGCTGCGCCTATGCTGCGCAGCATGGCCGCAGCAATTGCGTGGCCGCCATGGACATGGAATTCGGCGACATCCTCACCGGTGAAGCTCGCGGGCGCCGGAAACCACAGCACGATCCCGGAATCGATTTCGCCGCCATCAGCATCGGCAAAACGCGCCAATATTGCTTGCCGCGGCGAAAAGTCCCGTTTGCCCGTAAGGCGTTCGAGCGCGTCTTTCGCGCGCGGCCCTGACACGCGCACAATCGCTACGCCTGCCCGCCCCGGCGCAGTCGAAAGCGCAAAGATCGTGTCCATCAGCGCTTGGGCGCAGGCTTCCGCGCACTTGTGCCGGCCGCGGCCGTCGCTGCATCCCACATGAATTGCTGGAATTTCTCGAAGCCCTGAACCGGCATCCAGGCCTTCAGCATCGCCTCGGGATCGCTGGTATCCAGCGCGGCCTTCATGCGGCGCTCCATCTCGGCCATCATGCGCTCCTGCAGGGCGCTCACATCGGGAAGGCCCATCACCTTCCTCGCCTCTTCCGGCGTCATGTCGATCTCGATATGGACCTTCATCGCTTTACCGCTTTTCCTTCGCCCGCTTGTGAGTCTCGCCGCGCCCGCGCTAAAGGAAGCTAAGACCAAGAACAGCGCAATCGCAACTTTCTCCAGGATGGAACATGAGCCGCAATCTGCTCGCCGAGGAAACCAGCCCCTATCTTCTGCTCCACAAGGACAATCCCGTGCATTGGCGCCCCTGGGGGCCGGAGGCCTTCGCTGAGGCCGAAGCCACGGGCAAGCCGATCCTGCTCTCGGTGGGCTATACGGCCTGCCATTGGTGCCATGTGATGAACCATGAGAGCTTCGCCGATCCGCAAACCGCCACGCTGATGAACGAGCTGTTCGTCAATGTGAAAGTGGACCGCGAAGAGCGCCCGGACATCGACCAGATCTATCAGACCGCAGCCCAAACCATGGGCACGCAGGGCGGCTGGCCGCTGACGATGTTCCTCACGCCGAAGGCCGAGCCCTATTTCGCCGGCACCTATTATCCGAATGAAGACCGCTTCGGCCAACCCGCCTTCAACAAGGTGCTGCAGGAAGTCGCCCGCATCTATCGCGAGCAGCCCGAGCCGGTGGCAAATACGGCGGCGCGCGTGCAGCAGAATTTCGCGACGCTGTGGGGCCGCGACATGCGCGGGCAACTCGATGCGTCCATCATCGACACGTGTGCGGTCAAGATCGGCCAGCGCTTCGACGTGTTCTATGGCGGCGTCACCGGCTCGCCGAAATTCCCGTCGGCCGGATTGGTTGAGCTGTTGTGGCGCGGCTATCTGCGCACGGGTGCCGAGCAGTTCAACCAGCTCGTCATCACCTCGCTCACCTCCATGAGCATCGGCGGCATCTACGATCATATCGGCGGCGGTTATGCGCGCTATTCCACCGACGAACGCTGGCTCGTGCCGCATTTCGAAAAGATGCTGTACGACAACGCGCAGATCATCGATGTGCTGACGCTGGTGTGGCAGCACAATCGCTCGCGGCTCTACAAGGAACGCATCGAAGAAACGATCGGCTGGGTGCTGCGCGACATGATGGTGGAGCAGGGCTTCGCCTCGAGTCTGGATGCGGATTCCGAAGGCGAGGAAGGCAAATATTATCTCTGGAGCGAAGCTGAAATCGACGCAGCCCTGATGGGCACGTTCGTGCAGCGCTTCAAGGATGTTTATAGCGTGCGCCGCGACGGCAATTATCAGGGCCGCAACATCATCCACCGCGTTCATCCCAGCCTCGGCTATCCGCTTTCCGATGCCGATGAGGCGTTGCTGAAGAAGCAGCGCGAATTGCTGCTGGCGGCGCGGTACAATCGCGTGCCGCCGCTGCGCGACGACAAGGTGCTGGCGGACTCGAACGGCATGATGATCGCAGCCCTCGCCAATGCGGGCGCAGTATTCCGCAACACCGCATGGACGACGGCCGCCATCCGCGCCTTTGATTTCGTCGTGAAGGTGCTCGGCGATGGCGAGCGGCTTTATCATTCCTGGCGCGCGGGCAAGCGCCAGCATCCGGGCTTTGCGGATGATTACGCGCATATGGCGCGCGCCGCACTCACGCTGTGGGAATCCACCAATGACAAGCGCTATCTCGAACACGCGCAAGGCTGGGTGCGCACGCTGAACGAACATTTCTGGGATATGCAGAATGGCGGCTATTTCACCACGGCCGACGATGCGGAAGCCCTGATCGTCCGTCCACGGATTGTCTTCGATCAGGCCACACCTTGCGCCAACGGCATCATGGTTTCGGTGCTGGCGAAGCTCTATTATGCGACCTCCGATGCTGGCCATCGCGACCGTTCCAACGCGCTGGTGCAGGCCTTCTCCGGCGAGCTCGGACGCGCCTATACCTCGATGGGCTCCTATCTGAACGGTCTGGAAATGGTGATGACGGGGCTTCAGATCGTCATCATCGGGCCGATCACCAATCCCAAGACGCATGAGCTGGTCAGCGCCGTGATGGGCCGCAGCCTGCCGAACAAGACGCTGGTGATGGTCGATCCGAATGACACCTTGCCGGAAACCCATCCAGCCCATGGCAAGAAGATGGAGAACGGGGTGCCCACGGCCTATGTCTGCCAGCGCATGACCTGCTCGGCGCCGATCTCCAATCCGGTGACGCTGTCGCAAGTGCTGCAGCTTCCGCCGCGGGTGCAGGGGCAGGCGTGACGAACCATTCCTGACTGGCTAAGTTTCTCCCTCGTCATTCGGGGAGGAGCGCATGTCAGACATCACCATCAAGGGCGCCGATGGCAATTTCGGCGCTTATCTGGCTTCGCCCGCGTCGGGGCGCGGCCCGGGCGTCGTCGTCATTCAGGAGATTTTCGGCGTCAATGAAGTGATGCGCCACATCGCCGATAATCTTGCGGCGCGGGGCTATTTCGCGCTCGCGCCCGATCTCTTCTGGCGCATCGAGCCCGGCGTACAGATCACCGACAAGACCGACGCCGAATGGAAACAGGCCTTCGCGCTGATGGGCAAATTCAATGCCGATAGCGGCATGAAAGACATCCAGTCCACGATTACCCATTTGCGCGGGCTTTCGGGCTGCACCGGCAAGGTGGGCGCGGTCGGTTACTGCCTTGGCGGCAAGCTCGCCTATCTCTCAGCCACCCGAACCGACAGCGATGCAAGCGTGGGCTATTACGGTGTGGGCATTCAGGATCTGCTGGGCGAAGCGAAAAACATCAAAAAACCGCTGATGCTGCATATCGCCGGCAAGGATCAATTCGTGCCGCCGGAAGCGCAGAAGAAAATCATCGACGGGCTTTCGGGCAATTCCCATGTCACGATCCACACCTATCCGGAAATGGATCACGCCTTTGCCCGCGAAGGCGGCGCCCATTACGACAAGGCCTGCGCCGAACTCGCCAATGGCCGCACGGCGACATTCTTCCGGCAGCATTTGAGTTAACAAGCAAAATTGTCATCCCCGGCGAGTGCGAGCATAGCTCGCGCGAGGGAAGGGGACCCAGGTATTTAAGTCTGTGTGATGTCGAAAGTGCATTCAGATTTTTCTTTGACAGCGGACCGGTTTCACGACCTGGGTCCCCTTCCCTCGGCGCGCGTGCCGCACGCCTCGCCGGGGATGACAGCGAATATAGTGCAATGACCGAGTTGAACGATCCCGGCACTGACCCGGCTTTCATCGAATCTGCATCCGGCATTGATGATGCGCTGGGCGACAATCTTCTACCCGCGGAAAGCATTGCGATTGCCGGCGATCCGCAAACAATGGCTTTGCGTGACGATACGCTTGGCGCGCGCATGGCTGCGATTGCTGCCGTCACCGCACACCAGCTCGAAGCGCTGGTGCGCGTTCCGCAATCCGCGATAGCGCGCGGAAAATCGGCGTGGAGCTGGATCCATCACAATGAGCGCCCGCTCTCGGCATTCGGCATGGTCGCGGGCTTCGGTTTCGACAATGTCACCTACCGCCGCATCGACCTGCCCAACACGCATATATTGTTTATCGCCTATCTCGCTGCAGCGGCATCATCGATCGCGCTGCTGCATTTTCTGGCGCGCCGCGCGCATGACGGAAAACCAATGCCGCGCTGGCATTCGCTATTGCCCGTCGTCACGCAATTTGCGCTCGGCTGTTTGTGGAGCGCGTTCCTGGTGTTTTATTCGCGCGGCAGCGTGCTCACCACGTCATGGCCGTTTCTCGCGGTGCTGGCGGGGATCCTGATCGGCAATGAATTCCTCAAGGGATACCATTCCAAACTGGTCTTCACGACGACACTGTTTTTCTTCGCGCTCTATTCCTATTGCATCGTGACGCTGCCGATTCTCGCCGGCACCATCGGCACCTTGACCTTTGTGGGAAGCGGCATCGCCGCCCTTTTGCTCTTTTCGCTGTTCGTTCGTCTCATCGGCAAAATCGGCGGTGAATCATGGAACGGCGCGCGCTGGTGGATCGCGCTCGGAGCGCTGTGTGTTTTTGCCGTGCTCAACCTTTTCTATTTCACCGATGTTTTGCCGCCTCTTCCGCTCGCGCTCGCAGGCGGGGGCGTCTACCACACCGTCGCGAAGAAGGGGCAAGGCTATGTGGCCGAAACCGAGCCGCAGAGCTGGACCGTCAGGCTCGGCGCGCCGCCGGTGATGCATGTGGCAGCGGGCCAGAGCGTCAGCGTCTACAGCGCAGTATTCGCACCGATCCGGCTTGCCACCAGCATCACCCATCGCTGGCAGCGTTATGATCCCAAGCGCGGCAAATGGCTGACAATGTCGAGAGTGACCTACGCGATCCATGGCGGGCGCGATGGCGGCTTTCGCGGCTATACTGTTCATCGCAACGCCGAACCCGGCGAATGGCGCGTCGATGTGGACACAATCGACGGGCGCACCATCGGGCGCATCCGCTTCAATGTGGAGCGCGTTCCCCAGCCGATCCAAACCACGCCGGAAAAGCTCGGCTAGGCTTGAAAGACTAGGGCGCAATCGCCAAATCCGGTCGAGCCGTTGGCCCCCAAATGAATGCGCGTCGCGAAATGGACGGGAGGGGGTACCCCCCTCGAAATTTCTAGGTTCGAATAGGCTAACATCCTGATTTCCTTGAATCGGCCATCAAAAGGGGAGTGCCATGAAAGCCATCCGCATCGCCAAAACCGGCGGCCCCGAAGTTCTGGAGCTTCAGGATATCGAGTTGCCTGCGCCCGGCCCGGTTCAAGTCCGCGTCCGCCACACCGTGATCGGGGTGAACTTCATCGACACATATCACCGCTCCGGCCTCTATCCGGCACCCCTGCCCACCGGGCTGGGGCTGGAGGCAGCAGGCGTGGTGGAAGCGCTCGGCGCCAAAGTCACCAATCTGAAAATCGGCGACCGCGTCGCCTATTGCTCGGGGCCCATGGGCGCCTATGCGGAAGCGAACAATGTTCCTGCGGACCGCGTCGTGAAAATTCCCGCGAATGTTTCTGACGAGATCGCCGCCGCCTCCATGCTCAAGGGCATGACGGCGCAATATCTCTTGAAACGCACATTCCCCGTGAAGCCGGGCCAGACGATCCTGTTCCACGCAGCAGCCGGCGGCGTCGGGTTAATCGCCTGCCAATGGGCAAAGCATCTCGGCGCCATCGTCATCGGCACCGTGGGCAGCGAGGAGAAGGTAGCGCTCGCAAAGGAAAATGGTTGCACCCATGTGCTGAACACGCGCGATGCGAACTGGGTATCGCGTCTGCGCGAGATCGCGCCGGATGGCGTGCCGGTGGTCTATGATTCCACCGGCAAGGACACATGGAACGGTTCGCTCGATTGTCTCGCGGTGCGCGGCACGATGGTGTCGTATGGCAATGCGTCGGGCGCGGTGCCGGCATTCGAGCCCGGAATCCTCAGCATGAAAGGCTCGCTCTATCTCACGCGGCCTACGCTGATGCACTACACGCGCACCGCAGAAGAGTTACAGGAAACCGCCGACGATCTCTTCGCCGTAATTTCGTCAGGTGTCGTGAAAGTGCAGGTAAATCAACGTTTTCCGCTCGCCGACGCCCGCGTTGCCCATGAGGCGCTGCATTCGCGCAAGACCACAGGCGCAACCGTTCTCATCCCATGAGTGTCTACGCCATCGCCCAATTGAGAATCCACGACCGCGATTCCTACAATCGCTATCAGGCGCGATTCATGGATGTGTTCAAACGCTTCAATGGCCGTGTGCTCGCATCCGATGAAAATCCGTCCGTCGAAGAAGGCGAATGGGATCGCGAGAAGATTGTGCTGTTATCATTCCCCGACGAAGCCTCATTCCGCGCATGGGCAGATTCTCCCGAATATCAGGAGATCGCGAAAGATCGCAAAGTCGGCGCGGATGCTGTCGTGCTGCTGGTGAAGGGCTTCGGATGATTATTCCGCGGCGGCCTTCTGAGCGTCGCGCATATAGATCGAGCGCTTCGGCCGTTCCATCACCCGGCGCAACATCGGCACGAAGGCTTCGAGCGGCATCGTATCATATTTGGGATCGAAGGCATTCTGATCGTGGCGCGCGCAGAACATCGCGGTGCGCTCGAAATTCGGATGGCCGCGGAATTTCTCGCGCAGGTCGCGATCCAGCCCGAGATAATGGAAGAAATAATAGCCCTGAAAAATGCCGTGATGCTCCAGCATCCAGTGGTTTTCGTCCGAAATGAAAGGCTTCAAAATCGTCGCCGCAACATCGGCGTGATTGAAAGACGCAATCGTATCGCCGATATCATGCAGCAGCGCGCAGACGACATATTCCTCGTCCATGCCGTCGCGATGCGCCAGTGTGGCCGATTGCAGCGAATGCTCCATGCGGTCCACGGCAAACCCGCCGCAATCGCCTTCCAGCAGCTTCAGATGCGTGAGCACGCGGTCGGAAAGCCCGCGATTGAATGCCTGCGAGGCCATCGCGATCTTCATCCAGTCATCCTGCGTGCCTTGCGTCATCGCATGAAACTGGGCGCGGTCGTGCGGTTCTTCGGTCATGGCAAACCTCTCAAGATTGCGGTTGCGGCCAATGTCCACTGCAGGCCGCCGCCGGTCAATCGGCCCGGTAGGCGCGGACCTGCACGATGCGCGGAATGCTCATGAAAACAGACGGGTCCAAGGCTGCGGCCTCCAGATCGGCGACATCGGAATCGATCTGGCCGCGCTCGGCGATCTTCTCGGCGACCAGACTGTCCGCGATGGCCGCCAGCGTCATCGGCGCCATGTGCTTGATCGGCCCTTCGCAGGCAGCAGGATTGATGGCGCGGGGTTCGATCTTCACACCACCAGCCTCCGCCACCAGCGCCGGCAGCTTCGCGCCAAGACACGCGTCCGCGCCGCGTCTGCGGGCCGCTTCTTGATACCAGATTACGTAATGATCGAAGGAAGCACGTGGCGGGTGACAGAAATGGCCCGAGAATTCCACATCCTCGACCAGCAGCATGGCGCCGGGTTTCAGCAGCGCCAGCATTCTTCGCAGCGCCGCCGCCGGATCGGTCAAATGCGAAAGCAGAAACCGCGCATAAACGACATCGAACGGCCCCGCGAGCGCGCCGGTCAGCACGTCGGCGACTTCGAACTGCACGTTGGCCACCGGGTCTTCACGCGCCAGCGCGATCTTCACCGCATCGATATCGGCGCCGAGCGCATGACCTTGCGGCCCGACGCGCCGCGCCAGCTCGCGCGTGACATCGCCGCCGCCGCACCCGATATCGAGCACGCGCGCGCCAGCGGGAATTTCAGCGCTATCCAGAAAAGCGTTTGTGTAGGGACCCATGGCGGCGGTCAGCACGCGCAACCGCGCGCGGCCTTCGGCGCCTCCGCGGATGATGTAGGGATCGTTTGCCATGCACGCCCCCTTTGCTGCGTAAACTGCGGCCTAGGTATTCATGCTGTCGAAGAAGTCCGAATTGTTCTTGGACGTGCGCAGCTTGTCGAGCAGGAATTCGATGGCGTCTACTGTGCCCATGGGTGCGAGAATCCTGCGCAGCACATAGGTTTTCGACAGCGTGGCCTTGTCCACCAGAAGTTCGTCCTTGCGCGTGCCGGATTTGAGGATGTCGATGGCCGGGAACACGCGCTTGTCGGCGACTTTGCGGTCCAGAATGATTTCCGAATTGCCGGTGCCTTTGAATTCTTCGAAGATCACTTCATCCATGCGGCTGCCGGTGTCGATGAGCGCGGTTGCGATGATGGTCAGCGAGCCGCCTTCCTCGATATTGCGCGCGGCGCCGAAGAAGCGCTTGGGGCGTTGCAGAGCATTCGCATCCACGCCGCCCGTCAGCACCTTGCCGGATGACGGCACAACCGTGTTGTAGGCGCGGCCCAGACGCGTGATGGAATCGAGCAGGATCACCACATCGCGCTTGTGCTCGACAAGGCGCTTGGCTTTCTCGATCACCATTTCGGCGACCTGAACGTGACGGCTTGCCGGTTCGTCAAAGGTGGAAGCGATTACTTCGCCCTTCACCGAACGCTGCATGTCGGTCACTTCTTCCGGGCGTTCATCGATCAGCAACACGATCAGATAAATCTCGGGGTGATTGGCGGAAATCGCCTTGGCGATATTCTGCAGAATAACCGTCTTGCCGGTGCGCGGCTGGGCGGTGATGAGCGCACGCTGGCCCATGCCCTGCGGCGAAACGATGTCGATGACGCGGCCGGTTTTGTCTTTGATCGTGGGATCGTCCAGCTCCATCTTCAGCCAGCGCGTGGGATAGAGCGGCGTCAGATTGTCGAAATGCACCTTGTGCTTCATCTGCTCGGGGTCTTCGAAATTGATGGTCGAGACCTTCAGCAGGGCGAAATAGCGCTCGCCATCCTTCGGCGAACGGATCGGGCCTTCCACCGTGTCGCCCGTGCGCAGGCCGAAGCGGCGGATCTGCGAGGGGCTTACGTAAATGTCATCCGGCCCGGCCAGATAATTGGATTCCGGCGAGCGCAAGAAGCCGAAGCCGTCCTGCAGGGTTTCCACCACGCCCTGGCCGGTGATCTCCACATCGCGGTCGGCGAGTTCCTTGAGGATCGCGAACAGCATGTCCTGCTTGCGCATGGACGAAGCGTTTTCGATCTCGAGTTCCTCGGCAAACGCCAGAAGATCGGTGGGGGTTTTGGATTTCAAATCCTGCAGCTTCATCGCTTGCAGGCCGGCTTGGACAGTCATGAAAAACACCTGAGACAAAGTTATGGGGGAAGTTGCCCGAACCTTCGCGGAAACAGCCGCTTGATGTCATTCGGGGATTGCGCCGGACCGAGGCTGTGGCCACGCATATCTGGCGCGGTCCACTGTCGGCGTTATGGGGAACTGAACGTCTTATACCCCTATTCGGTGCCGATGCAAACGGGGAAAATCAAAATGGCTGGACCACGACCAGAATGACGATCCCGATCAGGAGCAGCGTGGGCACCTCGTTCAGGATCCGGTAGAAGCGGGCGGATTTGGTGTTGGCGTCATTGGCGAAGCGCCGCACGCAGACCGCGAAATAGCCATGCAATCCGCTCATGGCGAGCACCAGCACGAATTTGGCCTGCAGCCAGTGTTCGTGCCAGACGCCCGGCAGTGTGAAGCTCATCGTCAGGCCCAGCACCCACACCGCGATCATTGCCGGATTGATGATCGCTTTCAGCAAGCGGCGCTCCATGATTTTGAAGCGTTCGGATTCCGGCGAGCCCGGCGTGGTTTCGGTGTGGTAAACAAACAGCCGCGGCAGATAAAGCATGCCGCTCATCCAGGCGATCACGGCGATGATGTGGAACGCCTTGATCCAGACAAGGGCGTTGTAGAGAAAATCCATCATGACTGCGCCCCAAAGCCGCAACGGGAAAATTCGCGCGGGCAGATGCGGCCGTCACCGCAAGTGACCGGGCCGCCGCCAGCGACGGCATTCATCACCAGATCGGCAAGGCCCGCAATGAAATCCGGCGCCGTGCCGACAGTGTCCACACGAATATAATCCTGTACGCCTGCATGGCGCGCCAGTTCCGCATATTCGATATCCAGTTCCACCAGCGTTTCGGAATGCTCGGATACGAAAGCAATGGACGCAACGATCACGCCCTTGCCGTCAGCGCCTGCGCGGCGGATTTCGGAATCGGTGGAAGGGCCGATCCATTCGAGCGTCCCCACGCGGCTTTGATAGCAAACAGTGTGGTCCAGGTCTTTCATCCCCAATGCTTCCACAATCGCCGCCGCCGTGCGCTGCACCTGCCATTCATAGGGATCGCCGCGCGCAATGGTTCGCTTGGGCAAACCATGCGCAGAAAGCAGCAAACGATATGGTCGGCCGGATTTCACTTTCGCGAGTGCCTCGCGGATCAGCCGCGTTTCCGCTTCGACAAAACCGTTCGACCATGGATAACAGCACACGCGCGATGTAGGCGCGCTCAGTCCGGCTTTGTCAGCCGCCTTGCGCCACGCAACAAGCGATGACGCTGTGGTGGTCGTAGAAAATTGCGGATAGAGCGGCAGCAACACGATGCGATCCGGCCCCCACGCGTTTACGGCGCGCGCAGCTTCATCGCTAAACGGTTTCCAGTAGCGCATGGCGATAAACGACCGCGTCTCATGCCCGCGTGCGCTCAACGCCTGCTCGAGCGCACGGCCCTGCGCTTGGGTTTCTTCCACGATGGGCGAACGGCCGCCGATCTTGCTGTAGATCTCGCGCGCAACCGGTGCGCGGCGTGCCGCGACGAAGCGTGCCAATGGAATTCGAAAAATCGTGGGCAGGGAGATGATCGCGGAATCGGAAAATAAATTTCGCAGGAACGGTTCAACCGCTTCAGGCCCATCCGGCCCGCCGAGATTGAACAGCACCACAGCCAGTTTCACGAAGCCCTCACCCGCGCCACCAGCTCGACCACATGCTCGGGCGGCGTTTCCGGCACCACGCCATGACCGAGATTGAAAATAAATTTTCGCCCGTTCATCGCGCTCAGAATAGCATCGGTGGCTTCGGCAAGCGCGCGCCCGCCCGCCACCAGCGCCAGCGGATCGAGATTGCCCTGTACTGCCAGATTGCCGAGCGCGTGGGCCGCCCAACCCATCGGCACCGCCGTATCGACAGACACCGCGTTCACACCCGTCTCGCGCGCATAGAGTTCGTAACCGGCCAAAGTCGTTGCGCGTGGAAAGCCGATGATCTTCGCATCGGGATTCGCTTCGCGCACACGCTCCACAATCCGCTTCGTCGGCTTGATGACCCATTCGGCAAAAGCCTGCTCCGGCAAACCGCTCGCCCAGCTATCGAAAATCTGCACCGCATCGGCACCTGCTTCCAGCTGCCTGATCAGATGAAACGCCACGCAATCGGCCAGCAGATCGAGCAACCGGCCAAAGCTCTCCGGCTCACGATAACCCCACAGCTTGGCGGCGCGCTGATCGGTAGAACCCCGACCCTCCGCCATATAGGTCGCAAGCGTCCATGGCGCGCCTGCAAAACCAAGCAGCGCGATATCCCGATCAAGATTGCTGCGTACTCTCGCGAGCGCCTCATAGGCCGGAGCCAGTTTCTGCCCCCAGACATCCTTACGCCGCTCCAGCCCTTCGATCCCCCACACCGGCTCCATAGACGGCCCGACATTTTCCTCAAACATCACAGTGCGCCCCAGCGCATAGGGCACCACCAGAATGTCGGAGAACAGGATCGCCGCATCGAATCCAAAGCGGGCAATCGGCTGCAAGGTAATCTCCGCCGCCATCTCGGGATCCATGCACATCGTCCAGAACGATCCCGCCTTGGCCCTGAGCGCACGATATTCCGGCAGATAGCGCCCCGCCTGCCGCATCAGCCAGATCGGCGGCGGCCAGACGGCCTTGCCCTCCAGAACTGCGAGCAATCTATTCTTCCCATCTTCTTTCAATTAGAGGACTCCTAAGATTCTGAAGATGATGGTGGGCCTGTGAGTTGTGGGCCAATCGGTGGACTTGGTTTTCTGTAGGCTGCAAGCTCATTTGACTCAAGGGGTTCGCACGGTAAGGAAAGTGGATGGAAAGTTCCACAGTCGCCGGATCCGGATTGTATGGTTTGGGTGGTTGGTTGGTAGTTTGGGTTTGGGGTGCGGATGTGTGCGTGGATTGAGGATGACAAAGCGTGCCGAAGGATAATTTGTGAATAGCGAATTCCATCTGCATCTGGTGTCGGATGCCACGGGCGAAACGCTGAACGCGATTGCGAAGGCGGCGTGTGCACAGTTCGAAGGCGTCGAGGTGCAGGAGCATTTCTATGCGCTCGTGCGCAGCCAGCGCCAATTGCAGCGCGTGGTCGAGCATATCCGCGAGCAGCCCGGGCTTGTCTATTTCACGCTGGTCAATCCGGAATTGCGCCGCGAACTGGAAGCGCAATGCGCGCAGATCGGCGTGCCATGCCAGGGCGTGCTCGATCAGCCCATCGCGATGATGCGCCAGTTTCTGGGAGCAGCGGAAACCCATCGCCCCGGCGGCCAGCATGAAGTCGATCATCGCTATCTGCAGCGCATCGAAGCGCTGAATTACACTATCGCGCATGATGACGGCCAGGCGCTCGATACGCTGGATGGCGCCGACGTGGTGCTCGCTGGCGCCAGCCGCACATCGAAAACACCCACCTGCGTATATCTCGCCATCCGCGGCGTGCGCGCGGCCAATGTGCCGGTGGTGCCGAAGCTGCCACTCTCTCCGCAATTGCTCGCAGCGACCCGTCCGCTTGTGGTTGGATTGTGGGCATTGCCGGATCGTCTGGTGCAGGTGCGCCGCAACCGTCTCAACACACTGGGCGAAGTACGCGACACGACCTATGTGGATGTGGAAAGCGTGCGCGCCGAAGTGACGGCCACGCGGCAATTGTTCGAGGCGCAGGGCTGGCCGGCCATCGATGTCTCGCGCCGCTCGGTGGAAGAAACCGCCGCCGCCGTTCTCAATCTTCTGGCCGAGCGCGGCAAGATGCCGGCATGAAACTCATCCTCGCATCCGCCAGCCGCTCGCGCGCGCAAATGCTGAAAACGGCCGGCGTGCCATTCGAGATTATTCCTGCGCATGTGGACGAAGAATCCGTCAAGCAATCACTGCTCGCCGAAAATGCATCGGCGCGCGACGTCGCCGATGCACTGGCGGAATTGAAAGCGGTGCGAATTTCTGCAAGCCATCCCGGCGCGCTGGTGCTGGGTGCGGATCAGGTGCTGGTCTTTGGCTCCGAACTCGTCAGCAAGTGCGGCACGCTGGAAGAAGCCGTTGTGCTGCTGCGCCGCCTGCGGGGCAAAAGTCACGAACTCATCAGCGCCGCGGTGCTGGCAAAAGACGGCGCTCCCATCTGGCGTCATGTGGACAAGGCCGTTTTACGGATGCGCGCTTTCAGCGATGAATTCCTGAAGGAATATCTGGCAGGCGAGGGCGAGGGGCTGCTGTCCGGCGTCGGCTGCTACCGGCTGGAAAGCCGCGGCGCGCAGCTTTTCGAGCGAATCGACGGGGATTATTTCACGATCCTGGGCCTGCCGCTGATCGCCCTGCTGACGGCGCTGCGCCAACAGGGCATTCTGGCCCAATGAGTACGAAGCTCGCAGGTGTGATCGGCTGGCCCGTGGCGCATTCGCTGTCGCCGCGCCTGCATGGATTCTGGCTGCGCGAACATGGAATCGACGGCGCGTATATTCCGCTGCCCGCACCGCGCGAGAATTTCGCACAAATCATCAACAGTCTTCGCAAGCTCGGTTTTGCGGGCGTGAACGTCACCGTGCCGCACAAGGAATCGGCCTTCGCGCTGGCCCATGATATGGATGACGCCGCGCAAATCGCGGGTGCGGTGAATCTGCTTGTCTTCAAAGGCAATCGCATCGAAGGCCGCAATACTGATGCTGCCGGGCTCGCTGCAAGCCTTGTGGAACAATTGGGGAAGGACGCGCTTGCCGGAAAAGAAACCGTGCTGCTCGGCGCGGGCGGAGCCGCGCGTGCCTCCGTGTTGGCGCTGAGCAATCTCGGCGCGCGGAAAATTTTCATCGTCAATCGCAATATCGCGCGGGCCGAAACATTGGCGCGCGCGCTGGAGGGCAAAGTTCCTGCACAGCTTGTCCCAACCATGTTCGCAGATTGGGGAAAAGCGGCTGGCGACGCAGCGCTTCTTGTCAATGCAACCAGTGCCGGCATGAGCGGCACTCCGCCGCTCGATCTTTCACTCGATCCGCTGCCGATCTCGGCAGCGGTTTGCGACATCGTTTACAATCCGCTGGAAACTCCATTGCTCAAACAGGCGCGCGTGCTGGGCCATCGCGTTGTCGATGGTCTGGGCATGCTGATGCATCAGGCGGTTCCAGGGTTCGCCGCCTTCTATGGCGTGACGCCGAAAGTCACGCCCGCTTTGCGTGCCGAACTGGAAAAGGCGCTGAAATGAAGCGGCCTTATCTCGTCGGCCTCACCGGCTCCATCGGCATGGGCAAGACGGAAACGGCGAAGATGTTTGCGCGCCTTGGTGTGCCGGTTTACGATTCCGATGCTGCCGTGCATCGCCTCTATGAAAAAACCGGCGCCGCGGTGCCGCAAATCGAGAAAGCTTTTCCGGCCGCTGTCATAGACGGCAAAGTCGACCGCGCAAAACTCACCGCCATCGTCACCGCCGACAAGGCCGCATTCAAACGGCTTGAGGAAATCGTCCATCCGCTGGTGGCGCGTGAGCAGCTTCAATTTCTGGAGGCGAACAAGAATGCCGAGATGGTCGTGCTCGACATTCCGCTGCTATTTGAAACCGGCGGTCACACGCGCATGGATGCGGTGGTTGTCGTTTCGGCGCCTGCACATGTCCAGCGCGCCCGCGTGCTGGAACGGCCCGGCATGACGCAGGACAAGCTCGATCACATTCTCTCCCGCCAGACGCCCGATGAAGAAAAGCGTGCAAAAGCCCATTTCGTGGTTGTCACCGATCAGGGTCTCGATCACGCTTTCGAACAGGTCAAATTGGTGGTGGCGGCGCTGCATGAGCGCCGCGCGAAGGAAAACAAAGATGCGTGAGATTGTCCTCGATACGGAAACCACGGGCCTCGATCCCACCGATGGCCATCGCATCATCGAAATCGGCTGCGTGGAGTTGATGGATCATCTGCCGACGGGCCGGACGTTTCAGGCCTATCTCAATCCCGAACGGCTGGTCCCGCCCGAAGCTTCGCGCGTGCACGGCATCACCGACGAGTTCCTCGCGGACAAGCCGCTCTTCGCCGCGATCGTGGATGCGATGCATGAATTCCTTGGCGATGCGCCGCTGGTGATCCACAATGCGGGCTTCGATATCAAATTCCTGAATGCCGAATTGCACCGGCTGGCCCGGCCGCCGATACCCTTCGCGCGCGCCATCGATACGATCGAGATCGCCAAGGCGAAAATTCCCGGCGCGCGTTATTCGCTGGACGAACTCTGCAAGCGTTTCGGCATCGATTTGTCAGGCCGCAGCAAGCATGGCGCGCTGCTCGATGCCGAACTCACTGCGCGGGTCTATCTGGAACTGGTGGGCGGACGGCAGACCCGGCTGAAGCTCGCCCCGCTCGATGTGGAAAATGAATCCATCCGGGAAATCCGCCCGACCCACATTCGCCCCACGCCGCTGCCGTCGCGCCTGAGTCGGGCCGAACAGGAAGCCCACGCCGCCTTCGTGGCGGGTGAACTCGGCAAGGATCCTGTCTGGAACTGGGGCTAGGAAGCCACTGGCGGCGTGGTCGCGCGCTGCATCGCCGTTTCCGCAGCCTTGGCCTGATAGAGCGCCTGAAAATCGATGGGCTCGATCATCAAGGGCGGCATGCCGCCGTCGCGGATCACATCGGCCACCACGCGCCGCGCGAAGGGGAACAGCAGATGGGGCCCCTCGATCAGCAGCACCTGCTGCAGAAGCTCTTCCGGCACGTTCTGGATGTTGAACATGCCGCAATAGACCAGTTCGAGCAGGAAGATCGGCCGGTCCTCGGCCTTGGCCGAAACGCGCAGCTTCAGTTCCACCTCGTAGCGGTCGCCCTCGACCCGGCCCGCCTGAAGATCGACGCCCAGATCGATTTGCGGCCGCGCCTTGATGTCGGTGAGGCCCGCGCCCGGATTTTCGAAGGAAAGGTCTTTCACATATTGGCCGACGACCTGGATCTTCACCCCTTGCGTATTCTCGGCGCCGGGCTGCGGTTCGCCGCCGCTGCCATTGCTGCTGCCGTTCGAGGGACCGGGGTTGTCGTAGCTCATGGATTTCTCGCTTGCTGAAAGGTGCGCGGGGCTACCATGGATCGCCGGATCGTGACAAGGCGAAGCGGCGTCGCGCGCTTTTGTTAACCGCGTGCAGGCTGGACCGGCTCCTGCGCGGGGGCTAGGGTGGACCCCTCACAGGCACGTTTGGTCGAGGAGGTCGCCGAGGTCACCGGTATTGATGAATTCTCAGCTGCTCTTCATCCTCGTCATCGCCATGGTCGCGGGCTTCATCCTGTTCCGGCTCTATTCGGTGCTGGGCCGGCGCACGGGCAATGAGCGCCCGCCGCAGGAGCGCTTCCGGCTGACCGCCCCCGGCCAGAAACCGGCCGACAATGTGGTGGCCCTGCCGGACCGCACACAGCGCACGCCCGAAGCGGTGCCCGCCGATCCCGTCGCCCGCGGCCTCATGGACATCAAGCTGGCCGATCGCAGCTTCGAGACCGATCATTTCATTGCCGGCGCCCGCCATGCCTATGAGCTGATCGTCGTGGCCTTCGCGTCGGGCGACCGCAACACGCTGCGCCCGCTCCTCAGCAACGAGGTCTATGCCGCCTTCGACGGCGTCATCAAGGGCCGCGCGGAACGCAAGGAGAAGGTGAGCTTCACCTTTGTCGGCTTCAAGGATGCGACGATCACCCACGCCGAAATGAAGGGGCGCGTGGCGGATATCACCCTTACGTTCCAGGCCCAGTTCATTTCCGCCACCACCGATGCGACCGGGGCTGTGATCGAAGGCGATCCCAAATCGGTGCGCAGCGTGAGCGACATCTGGACCTTCGACCGCGATACGCGCGCAAGCGATCCGAACTGGACGCTGGTGGCAACCCACGGCGAAGCCTGAGCCTTGGCGCAGCATAATCGGCGCCTTCTGGTTCTTCTACTGCTGGTCATTCAGGTATCGATTTTGATCGGCTGGTGGCTGCTTGCGCCGCCGAAACCCAGCCCGCTGCGGCTCACGCCGGTGAAATTTTCCGAACTTGCGGGCTGGGCTGAAAACGATCCACGCGCAGCCGTGGCAACCTTTCACCGTTCTTGTGACGCACTGAAAAAGAAATCGCCGATGTCCAGCATGGGCGGTGCCGGTTATGCCGGAAGCGTTGGCGACTGGCATGGCGCATGTGCGGCGGCACCTTCAACTGCGTCGAGTGCGCAAACCGCTCGCGCATTTTTTGAAAACTGGTTTGCGCCTGTGGCTGTAAGCGCGGGCGATGTCCGCGAAGGCCTGTTCACCGGCTATTACGAGCCGCAATTGCGCGCCAGCCGCACGCGTCACGGTGCCTATCAAACACCGATCTACGGATTGCCGGACGATCTGATCAGCGTCGACCTTGGACAATTCCGCGATGCGCTGAAAGGCGAGCGCATAGCCGGGCGTGTCGAAGGCCACGCACTCGTTCCTTATGCAACACGCGCCGATATCGATGCAAAAGGTCTGGATCGCGCGCCCGTGCTGTTTTACGGCGACGATCCCGTCACGGTATTTTTCCTGCACATTCAGGGATCGGGGCGCGTCGTCCTCGACGATGGTTCGGTGGTGCGCGTCGCCTATGCCGGACAGAACGGCCAGCCTTACACCGCGATTGGCCGCACCTTGATCGCGCAAGGCGCGCTGACGAAGGAAAATGTTTCGCTGCAGACAATTCGCGAATGGCTGAAATCTAATCCGCAAAACGCGCGGCAGGTAATGGAAACGGATAAATCCTTTGTTTTCTTCAGCGAACAGCCCGTTGGCGATCCTTCTCTCGGAAGTGCGGGCAGCGAAGGTGTCGCGCTCACACCGGGTGCAAGTCTTGCCGTCGATTTGCGGCTGCATCCGCTGGGCGCGCCATTCTTCATTTCGACGAAGGTGCCTGATCCAGATGCCGCAAAACCGGATCGCGCGTTCAATCGTCTTTTGATCGCGCAGGATACCGGCGGCGCAATTGGAGGCCCGGTGCGCGGCGATGTGTTCTGGGGTTTTGGCAAAGATGCAGAAGAAATCGCCGGCCGCATGAAATCGCATGGCGTGCTGTATGTGCTGTTGCCGAAACCGATTGCGGCGAAACTTGTGCCGCATCGCGACTTTCCGGAAAGCGCAAAATGAGCCGCAAACGCGCACCCAGCGACGAAGAACGCGAGTTGTTCGAATCGACGTTCAGCGATGCAAAACCACTTTCGAAAAAACCGGTGACTGCACCCAAACCGGCAGCACCGAAACCAACACCCATCATTCCACCAATGCCGGTTCGCGCACCATCATCCAAACCGACGGGTCTCGATGGCCGCACGGCGGAACGCCTTCGCCGCGGCATGCTGGAGCCGGAGGCGCGCCTCGATCTTCATGGTCTGACCGAACAAACGGCGCATCGCGCGCTGATCACGTTTCTGAGGAGTGCGTCGGCGCGCGGATTGCGTCTGGTGATTGTCGTCACGGGAAAGGGGTTGAAACCTGCAGCACTCGACGAACCCTTCGATATGGAACTGGACCGGCGCACACGCGGTGTGTTGAAAGCGATGACCCCGCGCTGGCTTGCCGAACCGGAGCTTGCACGCTTCGTCGTCGATGTGAGAACAGCCCATCGCCGCCATGGCGGCGCGGGCGCGTTATATGTTTATCTGCGCAAATCGCGCAGCTGATCACTCCCTCGCCCCCACGCAGTGGGGGAGAGGGCAGGGTGAGGGGGTCGCAAAAGCGAGCGCAATTCCATCAGCAAAAAACGCGGCGCAAAAATTCGTGGCAATAGCGCAAACGGAGACACCCCCTCACCCTAACCCTCTCCCCCGATGGGGGAGAGGGAAGAGCAAGCGCTCTAGATCAAATCCGCCGCCAGCGCGCGCAGATTCACATCCGGACGCGCACCGTAATGCGAAATCACTTCGGCCGCTGCAATTGCGCCCAGCCTGCCGCTGTCGCGCAGCGATTTCCCATGCGTGAAACCATAAAGAAATCCTGCCGCGAATTGATCGCCCGCGCCCGTCGTGTCCACGACGCGCTCCACGGGCTCGGCATCCAGCACATGCACCTCATCGCCCTTTGCGATTACGCATCCCAGGGCCGAGCGCGTCAGCGCCGCCACGCCATGCCAAGGCCGAACGGCCTGAAGAATGTCGTCGAACGCTTCCACTTCGAACAAGGCCTGGGCTTCATGTTCATTAGCGAACAGAATATCGATCTTGGTTTCCAACAACTCGCGGAATTCATCGCGCCAGCGCGATACGCAGAACGGATCCGATAGCGTGAACGCAACCTTGCGCCCGGCATGTTTTGCCGCCGCCATGGCTTTGGTGATGGCGGCTTTGGCCTCCGGCTGATCCCAGAGATAGCCTTCGATATAAAGCACCTTCGAGGCCGCAATCGCTTTCTCGTCGATATCGCCGGGTGCGATTTCGCGCGCCGCACCGAGATAGGTGTTCATGCTGCGCTGGCCATCCGGCGTCACCGCGATCAGGCAGCAGGCCGTTTGCGGACCGTCCTTCGCCATCGCCGTGTCGTAATGCACGCCGATGGCGCGCAAGCCTTCGGCAAAACTTTCGCCGAGCCTGTCTTCCTTCACCTTGCCCACGAACAGGCCCTTGCCGCCCAGCGACGCCAGACCCGCCATCGTATTGGCCGCGGAGCCGCCTGCGATTTCCTGTGTTTGCGGCAGCGCTTCCAGCAGTTGATGGGCGCGGAATTCGTCGATCAGCGTCATCACGCCCTTGGCGACATTGTGCTCCAGCAGGAAGTCGTCATCGGTGGCTGCGATCACGTCCACGATCGCATTGCCCACACCGGTCACATCGTAAAGCTGAGACATGGATGCTCCCTTCGCCTATAAACCCTGCGATAAAGGAGCGGCCCCATGTTCGCAAGTGCGCGCAAGGCGCTGGAAATGATCTTCGACCGCGCCTTTCTAGGCGTGGTGCTCAAGTCGCTGGCGCTGACGCTGGTGCTGTTCGTGGCGCTGTTTGCGGCGGCTCAATATGGCCTGCACCATCTGCCCGTGCTGCATCCGCATTGGCTGAATGTGGTGGTAGAGTGGCTGGTCTCGATCCTGCTGGTGATGCTGTTTATTTTTCTCGGCGCGCCGGTGGCGGCGATCTTCGCTTCGCTTTTTCTGGATGAGATCGCGGGCGCTGTCGAAAAAAAATATTACCCCGCCGATGCGCCTGCGTCGGGTGCGCCCTTTTTGGCAACGCTCGTCGCCGGTCTGCGGCTGGCCGCCTGGGTGATCGTGCTCAATGTGATGCTGCTGCCGGCCGATATTCTTCTGCCGGGTCTGGGCGAGATATTGTCGCTAATGGTCAATGGCTGGCTGCTCGGCCGGGAATATTTCGAGCTGGCCGCGTTGCGCCATATGTCGATGTCTGCCGCTGGATCGCTGCGCCGCCGCCATGGTTTTGGTGTGTGGGCGGCAGGATGTCTGATCGCGCTTCTGGCGGTTGTGCCGCTGGTGAATTTCGTTGCACCATTGTTCGGCGCCGCCTTCATGGCGCATATTTTCAAGCGCTATGTGCATGAGGAACGCCCGGTATGATGCGTGCTGCTGTTGTCGCGATTGCTTGCATGCTGCTTGCGGCCTGCGCCACCAAATCGCCGCCGACGTCCATGGCGAGCCTTCCGCCCGCGCCACCTCCCGGCGAACCGCAAGACATCGCGGGCATGGCGTCGGCGCAATTGCGCGTCGCGTTCGGTGCGCCCGCTTTCGTGCGCAAGGATGGCGTGGCGGAGATGTGGCGCTATGACGGCGCCTCGTGCAAGGCGTTCTTTTTTCTCTATCCCAACGGCAACGACATGGCGGTGCGCCATGTGGAAACGATTCCGCGCGGTACGGACAAGGCCGCCGATCCTATTTGCCTGAACGCTTTACGCGCTTCGCCGCCGGTTTCTTAAGCGGTGGTTCTTTCGTTTTATCGGTGAACCGGCAGAGATCGCGCTCGATGCAAGTTGGGCAGAGCGGTTTGCGCGCCACGCACGTGTAGCGCCCGTGCAGGATCAGCCAATGATGGGCGTGCAGCTTGAATTCATCGGGCACGATTTTCTCGAGCCCCATTTCCACGTCTAGCGGATTTTTCCCCGGTGCAAGTCCAGTGCGATTGGCGACGCGGAAAATATGCGTGTCCACCGCAATCGTCGGCTCACCAAACGCGACATTCAAAACCACATTGGCGGTTTTGCGCCCCACACCCGGCAATGCTTCCAGCGCGTCGCGATTGTGCGGCACTTGTCCGCCATGCTGCTCGATCAGCGTCTTCGACAGCGCGATCACATTCTTCGCCTTGTTGCGATAGAGCCCGATGGTCTTGACATATTGCGTCAAGCCCGCTTCGCCGAGCTTCACCATTTTCTGCGGCGTATCGGCGATTTTGAAAAGTGCCGCCGTCGCTTTGTTCACGCCCTTGTCCGTGGCTTGCGCGGAAAGCACCACGGCGACAAGCAATGTGTAGGCATTGGTGTAAACGAGTTCCGTCGCGGGCTCAGGATTATGCTCACGCAGCCGCTCGAAGAACGTCGCAACTTCTTTTTTGGAGAAGGGTTTGGTCATGTTCCGGGAACCTAGCCGCCAACGCCGCCACGGAAAAGCCTGAAACTTGCTAGGGTCATTTGGGGAACGCCGTCCCCGCTCGCCCGTTATCCACACACTGCGTAAACAAGGAGGCAGTGATGACACTCAGGAATTTTGCAATTGGGGCAATGATGGCGTCTGCGCTTGCGGTTGCAGGCTGCGGCACAACCCCAGGCGATCGGGCGGTGTCAGGCGGCCTGCTTGGTGCGGGTGCCGGTGCGGCAATCGGTTCGGTGACGGGAAGTGCCGCCACAGGTGCGGTGATCGGCGGCGTGACGGGTGCTGCCGTCGGCGCACTGACCAGCCCCTGCGATCTGGACCTCGGCACGCCCTATTGGCGCGAACATGGCGAGGATGAAGGATATTATCGCCAATGTGGCCACCATTATCGCCACCATGACCGCGATTGATCGGGTTTGAAGCGAAGGCCCGCGGAAACCCCGCGGGCCTTTCGCGCGTCTTGCACAAGGCGCTGCTTGATCCCATTCTTTTGTCATGTCCGATGACGGCCCCGTCCTGCTCGATACGGTGCTCAGGCCCAATCCGCCGCTGAGCCCGTATGCGCTCAAGCTGGTGCTGGCGATTGTGGCCGCGATCAATCTCGCATTCGCATTGAATTTCGTTTTGCGCGGGGCCTGGCCGATTGCGCCGTTCATGGGCGCGGATGTGGCGCTGCTCGGCTGGGCGCTGAGTTCGACAGCGAAAGCTGCGCGCCGCTATGAGCATGTGAAGCTGACGCCATCGCGTCTGGCGATCGAGCGTCATCCGGTGCGCGGTGCGGTGACGGAAGAAGAATTCAATCCCTATTGGGTGCGCGTGAATGTGGAAAACGATCCGCAGCCGGGCAGCAAGCTGCTGCTCAGCAGCCATGGCCGCGCCGTGCAGGTGGGCGCGTTTCTGGGGCCGAATGAAAGATTGTCCTTCGCCGATCTCCTGAAATCTGCGCTTCAAAGCGCCCGCGAATTCCGCCCCTCATGAGCCGCAAGAAACGGGTCGCAGCCAAACCCGCGAGCAGCCATATTGCGCGCATGAGCGAAACACTCCCCTTCGAAGATCCGCAGGCCGGCCGCGACTATCGCCGCATGGCGCGCGCCATCCGTTTTCTGTCCGAACACTATGTCGAACAGCCGCCGCTCGATGAAGCTGCGTCCGTGGCGGGCCTCTCGCCGTTTCATTTCCAGCGCATGTTCACGCGCTATGTCGGCGTCAGTCCGAAATCTTTCGTAGGTCATCTCACGCTGGAACATGCGAAAGCGGAATTGGCGTCCGGCGCCAGTGTACTCGATGCGGCGCTGGATGCGGGATTGTCGGGACCGTCGCGGCTGCACGATCTCGCATTGAAGATCGAAGCGATGACGCCCGGCGAATATGCCAAAGGCGGAGCGGGCCTGAGCATCGAATATGGCTATCACGCCTGTCCCTTCGGCATCGCACTGGTGATGGCGACGGAAAAAGGCGTTTGCGGTCTGGCCTTCGGCGACGAAGGCGAAGAGGACGCGATGTTCGCCGACATGAAAGCGCGCTGGCCCAAAGCGCATTTTCGCGAATCCTCTGCGCGGACCGCAGCGATGGCCCGGCGCATCTTCGCACCGCGCGAATCCGATTCAGCACTTGGTCTGCATCTGCTGGGTACGCCGTGGCAGATCAAGGTCTGGCAGGCGCTGCTTTCAATTCCGTCCGGCAAGGTCACGACCTATCGCGCCATCGCGGGCAAGGTGAGCGACGGTAATGCCTCGCGCGCGGTGGGAACGGCGGTGGGCAGAAATCCGGTCTCATGGATCATTCCGTGTCATCGCGTGCTGGGCAGCGACGGCGCCTTGCATGGCTATCATTGGGGGTTGCCACGCAAGCGCGCGATGCTGGCGGTGGAAGCGGCTCAGAGGCCGAGCACGTCCGCCATGGTGTAGAGGCCGGGCTTCTTGCCTTGTCCCCAGCGCGCGGCGGCGAGCGCGCCATTGGCAAAGATCGTGCGGTCTTCCGCGACGTGACTCAATACAACGCGCTCACCCGCGCCCGCCAAGATCACCTGATGCTCGCCCACGACCGTCCCGCCGCGCAGCGCCGCAAAGCCGATTGTGCCTGGTTCGCGCGCACCCGTATGGCCTTCGCGCGATTTCACCGCTTTTTCATCGAGCGAAATATTGCGCCCCGCTGCTGCCGCATTGCCGAGCAGAAGTGCGGTGCCCGAAGGCGCATCCACTTTCATGCGGTGATGCATCTCCACGATTTCGACATCGAAATCGGGAAGCGCTTTCGCCGCCTGTTTCACCAGCGCCGCCAGCAAATTCACGCCCATGCTCATATTGCCGGATTTCACAATCACCGCATGGCGCGCGGCGGCTCGAATTTTGATTTCATCGTCTTCCGAGCAACCGGTCGTGCCGATGACATGGACGATGCGCGCCTGTGCGGCGAGTGCCGCCAGTTCCACCGAAACTGCAGGCCGCGTGAAGTCGATCAGGGCTTGTGCATTGGCGATCACCGGCAAGGGATCGTCGGTCAGCTTCACGCCGGGAGCCACATCCATCCCGAGATCGGGATTGCCATGGGCTTCCAGCGCACCGGCCAGCGTGAAATCGTCCGATTCCGCCACGGCTTGCAGAAGCGTGCGCCCCATGCGCCCGCCCGCTCCAGCAATGACAACCCGAATCGTGTTCATGCGATGATCCTAGCCTGAGACGCGAGCAATGTTTTCCACGAAATATTGCGCCACCGCCTGCCCGAACCAGGGGACTGCGAGGATGAGCGCCGAGGCCCCCACCCGCACCAGCGTGGATTGATCGAACGGCCATTCCGGCGCGTCGGAAATGCGTTTCTCGTAAGCCAGCATGCCATGCAGGCGCGCGGCGGCCGTGCCGTCCTCGTGCATGGTGGCGCGCATGGCGTCGATCTGCCCGCGAATATGTTCCAGTTCGGCCTCTTTCGCGGCCCTGATCTGGCGATGGATGCGCAACATGACGCTGGCGAACATGCCGATGCCCATCGCTGCACAGCCAACGATCAAGGCGATGGTGAGCCAATCGAGATCGCCGCCCACGAAGAAGAGGCAGGCGATGGCACTGACGACGAACCAGATCAACGACCAACGCGCAGCCGAACGCCCCAGAACCGCAAGCGTGTCGGTGCGCAACAGGTCGATCTTGAGTTCGGCGTTCAGCACGTCGGAATGGGCGCGTGTGCCGAGGCGGGTCTGTTCCACACCGCGGGCGAAAAGCACGATCATGAATGTCGTGATGCCTGCGAACCAGACCAAGGCCAATGGCCGGATTGGGTCGCCTTCCTGAATTTCGACCGTGCGGATGATCGCGCTGATGGCGAGGCCGATGACGAGGCCGATGATCGTCGATCGCCAGAGGTTTGCGTCGCGCGGGGTCGGGTTTGTGACTTTCATGGCGCTGGCCAATCCGCCGCTCAGGATCTTCGCATAGGCCGGTGCATCCCTCGCTTCGGCAACGCGTGCATAGCGTTGCATCGCAAGTGCGCCGCAGCACATAAGCGCGAGAACCAGAGCAGGCAAGCCAGCATGCGAAAGAGCAAATCCATCGCCTTTGGGCACCACCACGGGGATGTGTTCGAGTGCTGCCACGAGAAGGAAGCTGCCGGTCATGAGTGCGAACATGATGGCCGTGGTCGCGACGATGCCGAACGGCGAACGCACGTAAAGGTTCTGCTCGAAGGGCAGCGCAGGTGCAATGGGAGCGATTTCATCCATTTGCCGAGCTTCGCGCCGCCGCCTGAAGCTGTCGAGGGGGATCAGGCTTTTGTATCGACCGCGTCGCCGGGCGGCGGTGCTTCGTCGGTACGCGCTATCGTCACCATGGCGGGGCGCAACAGCCGGTCGCCCACCATATAACCCTGCTGCACCACATTCACGATCGAGCCCGCGGGCTTGCCATTGCCCGGCACCTGCGCAATCGCCTGATGCAGATTGGGATCGAAGCGGCCGTCGGATGTGTCGATGGGCTTGACGCCGTGACGTTCCAGCGTGGACAGCAACTGGCGCTCGGTCACTTCCACGCCTTCGATCACGCTTTTGGCCTGCGGGTTCAAGCCTTCGCGGGCCTCGGCCGGCAGGGCTTCGATGGCGCGCTGGAAATTGTCGGCAACGGCGAGAATATCGCGGGCGAACCGGGTGATCGCATATTGGGAGGCGTCCTGCTTCTCGCGCTCGGCGCGGCGGCGCGTGTTCTCGGCATCGGCCAGCGCACGCAGCATGCGATCCTTCAGATCGGCTGCTTCGGCACGCAACGCCGCGATCTCGCCATCCGCATCGCCGCCGCCATTGGCTTCGGGAACATAATCGTCTTCTTCGCCAACCATGATTCAGTCCTTGTTCACGCGAGCAGCCGGCCCACGACTTTCGCGGTGTGATCTACCATTGGAATGATGCGCGCGTAATTGAGGCGCGTTGGCCCAAGCACGCCGACCACGCCCACGATCTTGCCTTGAGCATTGGCATAGGGTGCCGCCACGATGGACGAACCCGAAAGGCTGAACAGCCGGTTCTCCGAGCCGATGAAAATACGTACGCCATCGCCTTCCTTGGCGAGTTCCAGGAGACGGATGAGATCGTTCTTGCGCTCGATATCGTCAAACAGCGTGCGCACGCGCTCCAGATCGGTTTGCGCTTCCACGCTATCGAGAAGATGCGACTGACCGCGCACGATCAGCACTTTTTCTTCACTGGGTGTGGCGCCTCCGGGACCGGCGAGTGTCGCCAGACCTTCCGCCACGATCTTGGCCGTCAGCGCATCGAGCTGCGCGCGTTCGTTTTCAAGCTCGGTGGTGATCTCACGGCGCGCGCTGTCCAGCGTGCGGCCGCGCAGCCGTGCATTCAGATAATTGGAGGCCTCGCTCAGCACCGAAACCGGCAGGCCCATGGGCGTGTCGATCAGCCGGTTTTCCACCTGCCCGTCTTCGCCTACGATCACCACCAGCGCCTTGCCGGGCGCTACCGCCACGAACTCCACATGCTTCAGGGTGACATCCTGCTTGGCGGCGACCACCAATCCGGCGCAGCGCGACAGGCCGGACAGCATCAAGGTGGCTTGCGTCAGCACATCCTCAAGTCCGCGGCCCGTGCCGCTGATGCGCGCTTCGATGGAGGAGCGTTCTTCGGGTGCCAGTTCGCCAATCTCCAGCAACCCGTCCACGAACAGCCGCAAGCCCTTCTCGGTTGGCACGCGGCCCGCGCTCGTGTGCGGGGCATAGAGCAGGCCCATGGCTTCGAGGTCCGCCATCACGTTGCGGATGGAGGCGGGCGAGAGCGAAACCGGCAGACGCTGGGAAAGCGTGCGCGAGCCCACCGGCTCGCCGGAGGCCAGAAACGCATCCACCAAATGACGGAAGACCTCGCGCGGCCGCTCGCCCAAATCCCCCGCGAGGAATTTGGCATGCGTGGGATCAATGGGGCTGGCCGTCATGATTTATATTAACCCGTTGGAACTGTTGATAGTTCCCAGACGCGGTGCGAGCATCATTGCGCCCGCATATGCGCCAAGGCTAGGTAACTGCGAACAAACCGAACTTCAAGGTAGCACCCATGCGCCCCAGCAGTCGCGCCGCAGATCAAATGCGCTCCGTCAGCCTCGAACCGGGGGTCGCCAAACACGCCGAAGGCTCCTGTCTGGTCAAATTCGGCGACACCCATGTGTTCGTCACGGCCAGCTTGCAGGAAACCGCACCGCCCTTCCTCAAGGGTTCCGGCAAGGGATGGGTCACAGCCGAATACGGTATGCTCCCGCGCGCCACCCATGATCGCAATCGCCGCGAGGCGGCCCAAGGAAAACAATCGGGCCGCACGCAGGAGATCCAGCGGCTCGTCGGACGCAGCCTTCGCGCGGTGACCGACCTTGCAGCACTCGGCGAACGCCAAATCGTCATCGATTGCGATGTCATCCAGGCCGATGGCGGCACGCGCACGGCCTCCATCACCGGCGGCTTCATCGCGCTGTCCCAATGCATCGCGTTTATGAAAAAGACCGGCATGGTGACGAAACCCGCGATCAAGGATCACGTGGCGGCGATTTCCTGCGGCATCTGGCAGGGCACGCCGGTGCTCGATCTGGACTACGCCGAAGATTCCACCGCCGAGACCGACGCAAATTTCGTGCTGACGGGTGCTGGCGGATTGGTGGAGATTCAGGGTACCGCCGAAGGCGCGCCCTTCACCGAAGAACAGCTGACCGCATTGGTGAAACTCGCGCGCAAGGGCATCGGCGAATTGATCGTGCTGCAGAAGCAGGTTCTGGGATGAAATTTAAGCCCGGCACAGTGCTGGTGGTGGCGAGCCACAATCCGGGCAAGGTGCGCGAGATCAGGGAATTGCTCGCGCCGTTCTGCATCGAAACCAAAGGTGCGGCCGAACTCAGATTGGCGGAGCCGGAGGAAACCGGTTCCACCTTCGCCGCAAACGCCGCGTTGAAAGCGCGCGCGGCGGCGCAAGCGAGCGGGCTTCTGTCTCTGGCCGATGATTCCGGTCTTGCAGTTGCCGCACTCGATGGCGCACCGGGAATCTATTCGGCGCGCTGGGCAGGTGAGGGAAAAGATTTTTCCGTTGCCATGGTGCGCGTCGAACGCGAGCTGAAAGAAAAAAATGCGAAAGATTTCTCTGCCAAATTCGTCTGCGCGCTGGCGCTTGCCGAACCCGATGGCGATACGCAAATCTTCGAAGGCGAGATAAAGGGCCACCTCGTTTTTCCGCCGCGCGGAACGAGGGGCTTCGGTTACGATCCGATCTTCATTGCCGAAGGCATGAACCAAACCTTCGGCGAAATCGATCCGGTGCAGAAACATGCCATCAGCCATCGCGCCCGCGCCTTTGCGAAATTGACCGCGGCGCTGGAAAAATCATGAACGATTTCGGCATCTATGTGCATTGGCCTTTTTGCGCGGCCAAATGTCCCTATTGCGATTTCAATTCACACGTCCGCTCCGAAATCGACGAAGCCGGTTGGGCAAATGCAATCGTGCGCGAGTTGGAATGGACGGCCGCTTTGCAAGGCGCGGATCGTCCCATCGTAAAAACAATCTTCTTCGGCGGCGGCACCCCCTCGCTGATGAGCGGCAAGGCGGTTGGTGCAGTGCTGGATGCGATTGCGCGGTTGTGGCGAACCGCGAACGATATCGAAATCACACTCGAATCCAATCCCGCAAGCGCGGATGCTGCGCGATTCCGCGATTATCGCGCGGCGGGCGTCAACCGTTTGTCGCTGGGCGTGCAAGCGCTGAACGATGCCGATCTGAAATTTCTGGGCCGGTTGCACAATGTGGAAGAAGCCAAAGCCGCGCTGGCAATTGCCATGGCGAATTTCGATCGCGTCTCGCTCGATCTGATTTATGCGCGGCCCAATCAAACCGCGCAGCAATGGCAGAGTGAACTGACAGAAGCTTTATTGTTCGGAACCGAACATCTGTCGCTCTATCAGCTCACCATCGAACCGGCCACACCCTTTGCTACGCTTGCCCGCACCGGCGCGTTGAAAATTCCCGAGGACGATGCCGCGGCAACGCTCTACGAAATCACGCAGGAGATGACCGAAGCGGCAGGCCGCGCGGCTTACGAGATTTCCAATCACGCGACACCCGGCGCGGAATGCCGTCACAATCTTCTCTATTGGCGCTATGGCGATTATGCGGGCGTCGGTCCGGGCGCGCATGGGCGCATTTCCGTCGGCGGCAAACGCCTCGCCACCTGCTGCGAACGCTTGCCGGAACGTTGGCGCGAAAATGTCGAACGCAGCGGCCATGGCATTTGCGAGCAAAGCGAAATCACCACCAACGATGCCGCGCGCGAACATTTGCTGATGAATCTGCGGCTCGCCGAAGGAATCGATCTTGCCGCTTATCAATCGCGCTGGAGCCACGCGCTGAATGCATCGCGCATCGAATCTTTGACGCGAGACGAATTCCTAATCACACAGAACGGCAGACTGATCGCCACGCCGCGCGGACGTCTGGTTCTCAACAGCGTGATCGCCGCTTTGGCGGATTAGGAACCCTGCGGCTGGAATGTCGTCGGCGCGGGGCTCACCACTTCAAAACCGCCGGGCTCTACCGACAGAACCGCCAGCCCGCGCTCCGATGTGCCGTCCGGATTGAAGCGGAAGATACCGTTCACACCCGCAAAACCGTTGGGGTCTGCAAGCGCTGCGGGCGTAAAACGGTGATAGGGCTCGCCCGACGCCAGCAGCGCCGCCAGCGAAATCGCGTCATAGGAAAGTGTGGCCAGTTGCGGCGCATTGGCTCCATAGGCGGCGCGGTATTTCGCGTTGAACGCGTTGTCATTGTCCGGCATGGGGGCAGGGAACCAGCCGCCCTCCAGCACCGGTTCGCGCTGGATCGAAGCATCGTCCCACACGCCGGTGCCCAGCAATTTGATCTTGCTGGAATCGATGCCGTCATAGGTCAGTGTGGGCGCCATATGTTTCAACAACGATCCGCCCTGCGCCACCAGCACCGTATCGGGATTGGCCTGTGCAATCGCGCGCGCGGGCTCGGTGACATTGCCGGTGGAAGGATCGTAGCGCTCTACATCGGCCACTTGCGCACCCGCCGCCGCCACATCGTCCCGGAACGCCTGCAGGATATGATCGCCATAGGCATTGCGGGGCACCAGAGCCGCAAAGCGCATATGCCCCTGCGAAGCGGCGTAGGAAACGATGCGCTTCACTTCGTTCTCAGGCTGGAAGCTCAAGAGATAAACCCCGTTGCCCGCCACTTTGCGGTCCGAGGAAAAGGCAACCAGCGGCACGCCGCGGTCGCGGGCGATAGGAGCAACCGCCAGCACCGATGCCGAGAACAGCGGGCCGACGATGATCTCCGCTCCCTGCGCCAGCAGCGCACGTGCGCCGGACGCCGCGGTTTCCGGCGTCGAGCCTTCGTCGGCGGTGATCAGCAGGATGTTGGGATTGTGGGCATCGAAGACGGCGAGTTCCGCCGCCTTCAGCATGCTGGCGGCAAGTGCGCGGGTCGCTGCCGAGCCATTGGAGAAGGGCAGCAGCACGCCCACCCGCACCGGCACGGCATTGCGCGACATATTGGGCAGCCGGATAAAGCCCGGCTCTTCCTGCGTCATGGGATGGCCCGCAAGCGGGGCCTGCGGCAAGACCTGTGCGGGCGGCGGAGGCGGGGGCGGCGGGGGCGTGACGCAAGCGCTCAATGACGCTATCGCAAGCACGCCGGCAATGGCGCAAAGTCGGCGGCAAAGAGGGGCAAATGAAGCGGCGAACGGGCTCATGGGATGCGAACTCTTCCTCGCAAAGAGAAGACGCCAAGCCTATGCCCGCAGCGGAAAAAGCGCAAAGCGAGCTGGCCCCCGGCCTTTACGTCACGGCCACGCCCATAGGCAATGCCCGCGACGTCACGCTGCGGGCGCTGGATGTGCTCAAGGGCTGCGACGCCATATTGGCGGAGGATACCCGCGTCACCTCGCGGCTGCTGTCGATCTACGGCATTTCCAAACCGCTCGCTGCCTACAATGACCACAACGCGGCGCGCGAGCGGCCGAAGATTCTGGCGCGGCTTCGCCATGGCGCGCGGCTGGCGCTGGTCAGCGATGCGGGCACGCCGCTCGTATCCGATCCCGGTTACAAGCTGGTGCGCGAAGCGCTGGCCGAAGGCGTGCCGATCCACGCCATTCCCGGCGCATCTGCGCCGCTGGCTGCACTCACACTCGCGGGCCTGCCGACCGACCGGTTTTTCTTTGCAGGATTCCTGTCCGCCAAGAGCGGCGAACGGCGCAGTACGATTGCGGAATTGAAAGGCCTACGCGCCACGCTGATCTTTTTCGAATCCGCAAATCGTCTTGCGGAAAGTCTGAAAGATCTGGCCGACGTGCTGGGCCCGCGTCCTGCCGTGATGGCGCGCGAACTCACCAAGCTGCATGAAGAAATCCGCCGCGGCGATCTCGTCTCGCTTGTCGAACATTATGAATCCGAAGGCCCGCCGAAAGGCGAAGTGACATTGCTCGTCGGGCCGCCGAAGGATTCCGCGCCCGATTTCGCGCGCGTCGATGCGCTGCTCGACAAGGCGCTCGCCTTCATGCCGGTGCGTGCGGCTGCCGATCTTGTTTCCGAGGCGCTCGATATTTCGCGCCGCGCGATCTATGAGCGCGCGCTGGAACGCAAGCATGACAAGGATTGATTTTCTCGCGCGCAAAAAATCCGCCGAACGCCGTGGCCGCCGCAGCGAGATATTTGCCGCCGCATTGTTGATGCTCAAAGGCTACCGCATCCTTGGCCGGCGCGTGCGCACGCCGATGGGCGAAATCGATCTTGTTGCGCGCTCGCCCGGCGGGATTGTCTGTTTCATCGAAGTGAAGGCTCGTGGCGAGGAACGCGTGGCCGTGCAATCCGTCGGCCCCCGTCAGCAATCCCGGATCGCGCGGGCCGCCTCGTTTTATCTGGCCCAAAAGCCGCGACTGGCGGCCAAGGGCGTGCGTTTCGATATTGTCACAATGGCACAGGGCGGGTTGCCCCGCCATTTTCGCGATGCCTTCCGGCCGGACGATTGGCGAAGCGGCCCGGCTTGAGGCAATCTCTCGGCAATGACGCACGAAGACCCCGCCGAATATCTGCGCCGCCTCGGCGAGGCGGGCGAAGGTCCGCATGACATCGCGCGCGCCGCGCTGATGATGGCCGCACTCGATCATTCGGGTCGCCCGCTCGAACCCTATGAGGCTCATCTCGCGGAAATCACGGAAGCCGCGAAATCCGATTTGCGTCTGTCGCTGCATGCCGAAGACGGCGCGCGCGTGCTGGCGACATTGATGGCGGGACGCTTCGGCTACGATGGCGATCGCCTGCTCTATGACGATCCGCAGAATGCCGATCTGATGTGCGTCATCGACCGGCGCCGCGGATTGCCGGTGGGCGTCGGCATTCTCTACATCCATGCCGCGCGCGCGGCAGGCTTCGAATCGGGCGGTCTCAATTCGCCCGGGCATTTTCTGTTGCGGATCGCAACGCGCGGCAGCGAAGCGCTGATCGACCCCTTCAACAGCGGCGCTGCCATCGACCGCGAAAGATTGGGCGCACCCCCCGCGATGGGATCGCCGGACGATCCGCGTCTTACCGAACCCGTCAACGATGTCGATGTGCTGCTGCGTCTGGCCAACAATCTGAAGCTGCGCGTGCTGCAAACCGGAGATCGCATGCGCGGTCTGGAAGTGGCCAAGCGCATGGTGCTGCTGGCGCCGCGGCGGCCGGAGCTTTGGCTCGATCTGGCGCGCATGAACGAATCCGGTGGAGCATTGGGCGCAGCGCAGAGGTCCTATGAGGCCTGTCTGGCATTGGTAAATCCCGGCAATGCCCTACATAACGAGGCAGCCTTGGGCCTTCATGGCCTCAAGCGGCGATTAAATTAGGAGTTTTCATGGGGCTTTCCGTCGCCATCCAGATGGACCCGATCGAGAAGATCGACATCGCAGGCGATTCCACTTTTGCTTTGGCGCTGGAAGCGCAAAGCCGCGGCCATTCGATGCTCTATTACGGTCCGCGCGATCTGACCTTTCGCGATGGTGCGGTGACGGCGCGCGTGCGCCCGCTCAGCGTGCGCAATGTGAAGGGCGATCATTTCACGCTCGGTCAATCTTCGGTGCAGGATTTGTCGAAACTCGATGTGGTGCTGATGCGTCAGGACCCGCCTTTCGACATGGCCTATATCACCGCCACGCATATCCTTGAGCGCATCCATCCGAAAACTTTGGTGGTGAACGATCCTTTTCATGTGCGCAACGCGCCGGAGAAAATCTTCGTCACGCTGTTCAAGGATTTGATGCCGCCGACGCTCATCACCTCGGACCGCGAGGAAATCAGCCGCTTCCGCATGGAGCATCGCGACATCATCTTAAAGCCGCTCTACGGCAATGGTGGCGCGGGCGTTTTCCGCGTCAAGGAAGACGACGAGAATTTCGTGTCCATGCTGGAGATGTTCACCACCTTCTATCGCGAGCCGGTGATCGTGCAGCGCTACGTGCCGGATGTGCGCAAGGGCGACAAGCGCATCATCCTCGTGGACGGCGAATTTGCCGGCGCCATCAATCGCGTGCCCGCGGCGGGCGAGGCGCGTTCCAACCTGCATGTAGGCGGCAAGGCGGAAGCCACCACGCTCTCCACCCGCGAAAAAGAGATTTGTTCCACCATCGGTCCGGAATTGAAGAAGCGCGGGCTCATTTTCACCGGGATCGATGTGATCGGGGGATACCTTACGGAAATCAACGTCACCTCGCCCACCGGCATCTGGGAGGCCAGACGGCTGGGCGGGCCCGACATCCCCAGAATGATCTGGGACGCCATCGAGAAACGCGTGAAAGGCTAAGACCATGCTCACACTTCGCAAATCGGAAGACCGCGGCGTCACGAAAATAAGCTGGCTCGACAGCCGCCACAGCTTTTCCTTCGGCGATTATCGCGATCCGGCCTATGTGAATTTCGGGCCGCTGCGCGTCATCAATGAGGATGTGATCGCGGGCGGCGGCGGTTTTCAGCCCCATCCCCATCGCGACATGGAGATCATCACCTATCTTCTCTCCGGCGCGCTGCAGCACAAGGATTCGCTCGGCAACGGCTCGATCATCCGGCCCGGCGAAATCCAGAAGATGAGTGCGGGCAGCGGCATCGTGCATGCGGAGTTCAATGCTTCGCAGGAGCGCTCCGCGCATCTCTTGCAAATCTGGATCGTGCCGTCGAAGGAAGGCATCGAGCCTTCCTACGAGCAGAAGACCATCGATCCGCAGGCCGTCGCCAACAAATTTGCCCGCATCGCAGCCCCCGATCCACGCGAGAATGAAGTCAGCATCGTGCAGGACGCCGAAATCTGGGCGGCGAAACTGGACAAGGGCGCGGAAGCCATCCATCAGCGGACGCCGGGACGGCGCGTGTGGATTCAGGTGGCGCGCGGCGAAATCGAATTCGGCGATCAGATATTGAAAGCGGGCGATGCCGCAGGCACCACCGACGACGGCAACATCACCGTGCGCGCCAAGGCGCCGTCGGAAGTGCTGCTGTTCGATATGGCTTAAATCTTCGCCGCGATGTCGAAGCGGTTGCGATAGCGCGCGTCGAGCCCGTTCACCGATACGCAGATCAGCACGTCGGTGGTACCGAATTGCCGGTCGATCACAGCGCCATCGCCCACCGTCACGCCGAGGCGCACATAGCCTTTGATGAGCGGTGGCAGCGCGCGCAGCGCTTCCTTGGGATCGATGGCCTCTTTGGGCATGCGGTTCATGCTGACGTAAAGCTGCGGCTGCGCGCGCACGGCCCGCTCGGGCGGCATGCTGTGGAAATGGTGCAGATAAGACAGCGGCAGCGCCAGCGCGTCGGGATCGGTGCCGTGCAGCGAGGCGCAGCCGAACATCATGTCGATGGAAAAGCGCGCGACGAACACCATCACGCCTTTCCACAAAAGCTGCATGCAAGCGGGCTTGCTGCGATAGGTATCGAGCACGCAGGAGCGGCCCAGTTCCAGCAGACGCGTGCCCGCGGGCAAATTCGCCAGCATCGGGGCGATGTCATATTCGCCGGAGGTGTAGAAGCCGCCCGCGCGCGCCGCATCCACATCGCGCATCAGCCGGTAGGTGCCCACCACCAGCGGCTGGCCCTCATCGTCCAGCACGGCGCGGTCCACCACCAGCATGTGGTCGCAATATTCGTCGAACTTGTCGAAGTCGCGGCGCTCCTCGCGCATCTGCGGCGTGGGGATCGCGGACATTTCCTCGTAGAACACGCGATAGCGCAGCCGCTGTGCTGCCTCGACCTCATGCTCGGTTTCGGCAAGCCGCACTTCCAGCGTGCCCGAAATTGCAAGAACGGGCCATTGCGCCAGACGCCCTTCCAATGGGCCAGGCTCGTGAACATTTACCACTGGATTATCCGCTTCCCTTGCGCCGGCCCTTGGGCCTGCGGGCCGGTAGAGCCCTGTTGGAATTTAGCGGGCGGAGTTTACCCGAAGGCACCCCATCCCTGCAAACAGGGCGGCCAGTAATAACTAACGCCGATGTCATGCAGGCGCGCCGGTCCTGTCCCCGCGCGGGACTTCGCCCTCGCGCCGCAGAACGAAGAAAATCAGCAGGATGGCGGGGATTCCCATCGCCGCCGTGCAGACGAAGAAGGGCACATAGCCTGCGGTCTTGGCCTCTGCCGCCACGGTGGCCGTGCCAACAATTGTCTGGGCAATCGCCGGGTGAGCCGCAAACCAGTCCACCATCGCGCCCGACAGCCCGCCCAGCAATTTCCCCGGCAGCGCATAGGCCGAGGAGAACAGCGCATATTGGGTCGCCGTGAAGGCATGGCTTGTGAGGCTCGACATATAGGCGATGAGGGCGGTGCCCGCGAAACCGCCGGCGAAATTCTCCGCACTGATCGCAATGGTGAGTGCGGTGACGTTCGAGCCTTGCGTCGCGAGCCACGCGAAAATCAGATTGCCGATGATGGATGCCGTAGCGCCGATGAAAAGCGTATGCACGATGCCGAAGCGCGCCACCGCAAGGCCGCCCACGATTGCGCCCGCAATCGTCATCCACACGCCGAACAATTTCACCACCGTCGCGATTGCCGCCAGCGAGAATCCCAGATCGATGTATAGAGGATTGGCCATCACGCCCATCACGAAATCGGGCACGCGGTAAGCGCCGATCAGCGCGAGGATCAGAAGTGCGGTCCAGCCGTGGCGCGCGAAGAAATCGATGAAGGGCGCCACGATGGCATGAAACAGCCATTTGAACGCGCGGCCGATGGCGCCGCCGATATTCAGCTTTTCGGCGATTGCTTCTTCACCGGGCGCAGGCTCGGCTGCCACTTCCACCCTTGGCGCAACGAGCACGGCAGCAACGCCCAAAAGCATCATGGCTGCCATCGCGAGATAGGCCGCGTGCCACGAAACATATTGCGCGATGTAAAGTGCGCCCGCGCCCGATGCGATGATCGCAAAGCGATAGCCGAGCTGATAGGCGGCCGCCATCATGCCTTGCTCAGCCTGCGGGGCGGCCTCGATGCGCCAGGCATCGATGGAGATATCTTGCGTCGCCGCCGCAAACGCCAGCACCACCGCGCCGATGGCGATGGGCGAAAGCGCGCGCGTGGGATCGCAAAAGGAAATCGCGACAAGACTTCCCGCAATCGCGATCTGCGCCACCAGCATCCAGGCGCGGCGCTTGCCCAGCGCCTTGCCGAGAATCGGCAAATTCACCTGGTCGATCAGCGGCGCCCAGAGGAATTTGATCGTGTAGGCGAGCCCCACATAGCTCATCAGCCCGATCTCGGTGCGCGAAACATGGGCCTCGCGCAGCCACGCCGAAAGCGTGCCGAAGATCAGAAGGAAGGGCAGGCCCGACGAAAAGCCGAGCACCAGCATCAGAAAGGTGCGCGGCTTGAAATAATCGGCGATAGGGATTCGCGTTTTTTTCATGCGGCGGCGATGCGCGCGCCGCTGGCCGGGAAGAAATTTCCAAGAATCATATCAAGCTCGGCAGGATCGACTGGCTTGGTGAGAAAACCATCCATCCCTGCATCCTGGCAAGCCCGTTTGCCGGTTTCGAGCGCATCGGCCGTCAGCGCCACGATGGGCGTGCGGGCGCGGCCGTTGCGCGCTTCGTCTTCGCGGATGCGGCGTGTCGCCTCCACCCCGTCGAGGCCGGGCATATGAATATCGGTCAGCACCAGATCGAATTTGCCCGCGATCATGGCCGACACCGCGTCGAGCCCGGTCGTGACCTCGCTCACCCGATGGCCCCGGCGGCGAAGCAATTCGCGGATCAGCATGGCGTTGATGGGATTGTCTTCGGCCAGAAGGACATGAAGCGCAACTTCGCTGCTCTGCCTGTGCGGCTCAACCGGGGATTTGCGCACGCTCATGGAAACCGAAGCTTTGTCGCGCAATTGTTCGGCCAGAGAGCTTTGGCGCACCGGCTTCACCAGATAGCCCGCAAATCCCATGGTCTTCAGTCCGGAAAGCTTGCCGCGCGCGCCCGGCGTCAGAAGCACGATGGAGCGCACGCGTGCATCGGGCCATGCGGGAAGCTCCGGCTGATCGCCCGTGCCGGCGTCGATCAATATGGCATCCACATTGGGCGTGGCGATTTCGTCGGCTGTTTTGAGCGACACCACTTCGCCGCCGCCGGCGCGGATTTGCGCGGTCAGTCCTTCGCGCAGAACCGAATTGCGCGCGACGATGGAAACCTTGAACCCTGCAAGACAGGTTGCATTTTGCGGTTTCGCCTCGCGAATGGCGATCACGGGCACCATGAACCAGAACAGGCTGCCGCCGCCGGGGGCGGGGTCCACGCCGATATCGCCGTCCATCGCATCGACAAGCCGCTTGCAGATGGCAAGTCCCAATCCCGAGCCGCCGAAGCGGCGCGCATGGGTGGAATCGGCCTGAACGAATTCGTTGAAAATATCGTCGCGCTTTTCCGGCGGAACGCCCACGCCCGTGTCGCGCACTTCGAAGCGCATGAATTTGCGGCCGCGCACTTCGATGAGGTTCGCATCGATGCGCACGCCGCCGCGCTCGGTGAATTTCACCGCATTGCCGACAAGATTGGTGAGGATCTGGCGCATGCGGTCGCCATCTGTGCGGATGGCCTGGGGCATTTGCGGCGAGAGCACGGCCACGACTTCGATGCCTTTGGCGTGTGCACGCGGCGCCAGCAATTCCACGACGCCCGCTACCAGCGCCTGCGGCTCCACTTCATCATCCTCCAGCGTCATGGTGCCGGACTCGATCTTGGAGAAATCCAGAATGTCCTCGATCAATTTGAGCAGGGATTCGCCCGATTGCCTGATCGCTTCGGCATAGCTTTTCTGTTCGGGCTGCATCGGGGTTTCAAGCAGCAGCCGCGCCATGCCGAGCACGCCGTTCATGGGCGTGCGGATTTCATGGCTCATGGTGGCGAGGAACCCGGATTTTGCGCGCGATGCCGCTTCGGCCTTGTCGCGCGCTTCGGTCAGAGCATCTTCCAGTGCTTTGCGTTCGGTGATGTCGCGGCCCACGCTTTGAATTTCGATGAGTTGGCCATTGGCGTCGCGCACCGCGTAGTCTTCCCATGCGATCCAGCGCCAGCCATAGGCGGTGCGCACATGCTGATCGTAGCGCACGCGTGCGCGCCCGGTTTCCAACCCTGCGAAACTTCCGAAATGCGGCGCGCGGCTGTCGGGATGCAGTTCCGGCGCGAAGGCATGACCGATCGTCTGTTGCGGCGAAAGACCGAAGAGTTTGAAGAATGCGTCGTTCGCATAAGTAAGCCGGCTGTCGGGCGCGCGCCGCACGATCGCATCGCCTTGCGAATCCACGAGACCTTTGTAGCGTACTTCGCTTTCATGCAGCCGCGCATTCACCGCGGAAACAGTCGCAAGCGAGGCTTCGAGCTTGGACGCAAGCGAACGCAATTCGCCGGTCGTCGCCTGCAGCATGCGCGCTCGTCCGCGCGCATCAAGGAGGCCCACGAACAACAGTCCGACGCCAACCACCGCCAATGCGACGAGAAGCAATGGCGGAAAAAGCGTCAGCCGTCCGTGCAGCACGATATCGACAAGCGAAACCATGCCCACGGCCAATGCGCCGAAGCCAAAAATAACCTTCCCGGCACGCGCCAAAGCCAAGCCCGCCTCCGTAAGCTGCAACTTAGCCTTGTATGCGATTGAGAAAGCTTTAAGCGATCGATGGGATTCGGGTGCCAAAAAGGTTAATATCCCCAGGCATTAAACGGGGTGAGTTTTTCCAACAACAAAAGGGAGGATTGCATGCGTTTTCATATGATGGCGCTGGCAGGCGCCGCATTGCTGTTCGCCACATCGGCCTATGCCGACGACGCCATGATGAACACATACGACAACACCGTCACCACGAAGAACATCGCCACTAGCGCCTCGGGCACGCTATTGTTCAACAAGGATATGACTTACATCGCCCGGGGCATGGGCAAGGACGGCAAGCCGATCCAGTACCCCGGCAATTGGGCCGTGAAGGACGATGGCAAGACCATCTGCCTGACGCCCAATCTGCCGCCCGATACCAAGGACGCGCCCAAGCCCTCCTGCTCGCCGCTGGAAAAGCATAAGGTGGGCGACAATTGGAAGGTCACCAACGATCAGAATGAAACCTTCAATGTGTCTCTGACCGCCGGGCGCTAGCGCGCCGCAGGCTGGCGAGAAGAGAGCCGCGGGCACCCCCTGCTCGCGGCTCTTTTCTTTGGTTTCAATGGGTTAGAGAAAGCCCTGCCATCCCCGGTTGAATTAATCATGGCCCGCACCGGCCCTCTGTCATGAAAGCTTCGCAGAACTGTGATGGACGTTGCACCGAACCACGTCGTTATCGCGGCCGGCTGGCGTCGCGCGAGGGGTTGGATTTCCAGCGTCGCCAAAACGGTCCAGCCGCGAGACATTGAACCATTGAGAGGAATTCCATGAAGCCTGTTCTCAATCGCCTTGCCGGCATCGCTCTGGCCGTTGGGCTGGCGGGAGCCGCAAGCGTGGCATCCGCCGCCGATATTACCGGCGCCGGCTCCACCTTCGCCTATCCGATCTATTCCAAATGGGCAGAAGCCTACAAAGCCCAGTCCGGCGTGGGGCTGAACTATCAGTCCATCGGCTCGGGTGGCGGCATCGCCCAGATCAAGGCGAAGACGGTGACGTTCGGCGCCTCGGACATGCCGCTCAATGCGGGCGATCTGGATGCGGCCGGCTTCTCGCAATTCCCCACTGTGATCGGTGGCGTGGCCCCCGTCGTCAATCTTCCCGGGATCAAGCCCGGCGAAATGGTGCTGGATGGGCCCACACTTGCGAACATCTATATGGGCAAGATCACGAAGTGGAACGATCCCGCCATCAAGAAGCTCAACCCCAATGTGAATCTTCCCGCCACCGCAATCGCCGTCGTCCATCGTTCAGACGGATCGGGCACGACCTACATCTTCACCAACTACCTTTCAAAGGTCAGCCCCGCCTGGGCCACCAATGTGGGTACGGCGACCGCGGTTGAATGGCCCGTCGGCATCGGCGCCAAGGGCAGCGAAGGCGTGGCTGGCAATGTGAAGCAGACGGTGGGCGGCATCGGCTATGTCGAATATGCCTACATCAAGCAGAACAACCAGACCTACACGCGCATGATCAATCGCGACGGCGCAACCGTCAGCCCCACCGCGGAAGCCTTCCAGGCTGCCTCCGCAAAGGCCGATTGGAAACATGCGGTCGGCTTCAACCTGATGCTGACCAACCAGTCGGGTAAGGATTCCTGGCCGATTGCAGGCGCCACCTTCGTGCTCGTGTACAAGAATCCGCCGGATGCCAATGCCCAGAAGGAAGCCCTGAAATTCTTCCGCTGGGGCTACCAGAACGGCGACAGCCTGGCCGCGGGCCTCGACTATGTGCCGCTGCCACAAACCACCAAGGACGCGATCTTAAAGAGCTGGAAAGACAACATCGTTCCGGCGTCTGTCCCGTAAGCAGGGGCCCTGACCGGCGCTGGCCACGGAATGGCCAAGCCGGGTCCGGGCAAGATTGTGGACTACGGGAGGCTGAAGGAGCATCAGCCTCCCGTTTCGTTTAAACAGGCAGTCTGGATCTCATGGTCGAAATGGTTTTGAGCGAAGAATTTGCCGCCGATTCCAGGGCCATTGCCGTGCGCCGCTTTGGCCCCGGCGAACGGCGCTTTCGCGCCTTCACGGCTGCTGCTGCGTTGATTGTGCTGGCCATTTTCATTGGGGCGCTGACGGCACTCGTCATAGGCGCATGGCCCGCGTTGCACGCATTCGGCTGGCCATTTCTCTGGACGCAGGTCTGGAACCCCGTCACCGAAAAGTTCGGCGCGCTCGCGCCCATTTCCGGCACGCTCATCACTTCGGCGCTGGCCATGGTCATCGCTGTGCCGGTGGGCATCGGGATTGCGATTTTTCTCACCGAGATTTGCCCGCGTTCCTTGAGGCGCCCCGTCGGCATCGCCATTGAATTGCTGGCGGGCATTCCCAGCATCATCTTCGGCATCTGGGGCCTGTTCGTCTTCGCGCCGTATTTTCAGCAGCACATACAGCCCTGGCTGATCGATTCCTTCGCCAATGTGCCGGTGTTGCAGGATTTGTTCGCAGGCCCGCCTTACGGCATCGGAATGTTCACGGCGTCGCTGATCCTGTCGATCATGATCCTGCCCTTCATTTCTGCAGTGTCGCGCGATGTGTTCGAAACGG
The DNA here is from genome assembly GCA_035944195.1 of Rhizomicrobium sp. Classification (GTDB taxonomy): domain Bacteria; phylum Pseudomonadota; class Alphaproteobacteria; order Micropepsales; family Micropepsaceae; genus Rhizomicrobium. The sequence continues at coordinate 69,096 of DASZBL010000022.1, forward strand.
TTCCACCCGCTCTGAAGGAATCGGCTTACAGCCTCGGCTGCACGAAATGGGAAGTGATGTGGCGCGTCGTGTTGCCTTTCGCACGCAGCGGTGTGGTGGGCGGCTCGATGCTGGCGCTGGGCCGCGCGCTTGGCGAAACCATGGCGGTCACTTTCGTCATCGGCAACGCGCACCGCATTTCGGAATCGATCTTCGCGCCGGGCACCACCATTGCGGCCGCCATCGCCAATGAATTCACCGAAGCCTATGGCGCGCTTTATCTATCCTCGCTTATCGCCATTGGCCTTATCCTGTTTGTCATTACCTTCATCGTGTTGGCGGCGGCGCAGATCATGCTCTACCAGCTTGAACGGCGCGCGGGAGGACGCTCACAATGAATCGCGCCCGTTACGCCATGCGCCGCGCCTATAGCCGGTTGTTTCTGGCGCTGTGCATCGCGGCGACAGCCTTTGGCGTGGGCTGGCTGATATTGATCCTCGGCGATCTCGCCATTCAAGGCTTTGGCGGGCTGACCGTAGACGCATTGACCAAGATGACGCCGCCGCCCGGTTCGGCAGGCGGTCTGGCCAATGCCATTGTCGGTTCGCTCATCATGACCGCGCTGGCCGTCGTGGTCGGCACACCCATCGGCATTTTCGCGGGCACTTATCTTGCCGAATACGGCAAGCATTCCTGGCTCGCGTTTGTTGTGCGCTTCGTCAACGACATTCTGCTCAGCGCGCCCTCGATCGTCATCGGTCTTTTCGTCTATGAATTGACCGTGCTGCAGGTGGGCCATTTTTCCGCCTGGGCGGGCGCGACCGCGCTTGCCGTAATCGTGATCCCGGTTGTGGTACGTACAACCGAGAACATGTTGCTGCTTATTCCCAACACCTTGCGCGAAGCCGCTGCCGCTCTGGGCACACCGCGCAACATCGTCATTCGTACGATCACGTGGCGCGCGGCGCGCGCGGGCATCATGACCGGCATCCTTCTCGCCATCGCGCGCATTTCAGGCGAGACCGCGCCGCTGCTCTTCACTGCGCTCAACAACCAGTTCTGGAGCACCAACCTGAACACGCCAATGGGGAGCCTTCCGGTCGTCATCTTTCAGTTCGCCATGTCGCCCTATGACGATTGGCACACGCTGGCCTGGGTGGGCGCTCTTCTCATCACTGCCACCGTGCTCACGCTCAGCATTCTGGCGCGCGTGCTCGAAGGCAAACGGAGTTCCCAATGAACGATATGAAGCGCATCGATCAGAGCGTGCGCATCGAAGTCCGCGATCTGGCTTTCTATTACGGCAAGACCAAGGCGCTGAAGAACATCTCCCTGCCGCTGCATGACCGCAAGGTGACGGCGTTCATCGGTCCTTCCGGTTGCGGAAAATCCACGCTGCTGCGCGTGATGAACCGCATCTATGAGCTTTATCCCAACCAGCGCGCCGAAGGCGAAGTGATCCTTGACGGCGAGAATATTCTCGATCCCAAGCTCGATGTGAATCTGCTGCGCGCCAAGATCGGTATGGTGTTTCAGAAGCCCACGCCGTTTCCGATGACGATCTATGACAACATCGCGTTTGGCATAAACCTCTATGAACGCCTGCCGCGCAGCGAGATGGATGGCCGCATCGAACAGGCGTTGCAGCGCGCCGCACTCTGGGGCGAGGTGAAGGACAAGCTGAAGGATTCCGGCTTGAGCCTTTCGGGCGGCCAGCAGCAGCGCCTCTGCATCGCGCGCACGGTGGCGACGAAGCCCGAAGTGATATTGCTGGATGAGCCCTGCTCGGCGCTCGATCCGATCTCGACGGCCAAGATCGAGGAATTAATCGACGAATTGTCGAACGACTACACCATCGTGATGGTGACGCATAACATGCAGCAGGCATCGCGCGCCTCCGACTACACGGCGTTCATGTTCCTCGGCGAACTGATCGAATTCGGCGCCACCGAACAGGTGTTTACTGCACCGAAGAACAAACGCACGGAAGAATATATAACGGGGCGGTTCGGTTAGACGTAATCCTCTGCGACCGTCGCATCCACGCGCGTGCGCAGTACCATGTTGAGGAGCGCGCTCAGCACGACGCTCACCGCGATGTTCAGTAGCAGCGACGACAGCGCGGCGTAGCACGGCACCGTCCAGCCGAAAATGTGCAGCGCATAGATGGATTTTGCGAAATTGAGTTCAGCCGCCATCCATGTGCCGGTCGCGATGCCCGCGGCCCAACCGGTAAGCAGCGCCCACGGATTCAGCCAACGCGTATAAAGCCCCAACAGCACGGCTGGCAGCGTCTGGATGATCCAGATGCCGCCCAGCAATTGCAGTTCGATGGCGTACGACGTCGGCAGCGCAATGATGAAGAACAGCGCGCCCACTTTGACGACCAGCGATGCGATCTTGGCCACCTGACTTTCGCGCGCCGGTGCGCAATTCGGGTCGAGATATTCGCGGTAGATATTGCGCGTGAACAAATTCGCGCAGGCAATCGACATGATCGCGGCCGGCACCAGCGCACCGATGGCGATGGCAGCGAAGGCAACGCCCACGAACCAGCTCGGGAACATCTGCAGGAACAGCGCGGGCACTGCGTAGTTCGCGCCGAATTCCTTGAAGCCGTCGGCAAAGGCGGGGTTCGATTTCACGCCTGCCGCCACCGCCATGTAACCGAGCAGCGAAATCAGACCTAGCGCCACGGAATAGGCAGGCAACGCCACGGCATTGCGTCGTATCACATGGCGGCTGGAGGATGACAGCACACCCGTCACCGCATGCGGGTAAAGAAACAGCGCCAATGCCGATCCCAGCGCCAGCGTCGCATAGGCGCTTTGCGCGCCGAGATTCTTGCCCACAGGTGTGGCCAGCAGCAGGTTTTTCGGATCGACGCTTGCAAAGATTTTCGCATAGCCGCCCAGTTCGGCGGGAATGATGATCACCGCGGCGATCACCGTGATGTAGATGAGAAGATCCTTCACTACTGCGATCATCGCAGGCGCGCGAAGCCCGCTGGTGTAGGTGTAGGCGGCCAGAATCACGAAGGCGATGATCAGCGGCGCCTCGCCGTGAATGCCGAGCCCCGCAATCACCACTTCGATACCGACCAGCTGCAGCGCGATATAGGGCATCGTCGCGACTATGCCGGTGACGGCAATCGCCAGTGCCAGCGTGCCGCTACCGAAACGTCCGCGCACGAAATCGGCCGCCGTCACATAGCCATGCTTGCGCGACACCGACCACAGCCGCGGAAACACCACGAACAGGATCGGATATACGAGGATCGTGTAGGGCACGGCGAAAAAGCCCACCGCGCCCGCGCCAAACATCAGCGCCGGAACGGCGACGAACGTGTAGGCCGTGTAGAGATCACCGCCCAGAAGAAACCATGTCACCACGGTTCCGAAGCGCCGCCCGCCCAGCCCCCACTCATTCAGTTGCGTGAGATCGCCCTTGCGCCAGCGCGCCGCGAAAAATCCCAAGAGTGTGACGAAGCTGAAAAGTGCTGCGAAGACGATGATCGCTGTCCAGTCGAGCGCGGCGGTCATCGCTCAGGCCCCATCATTCTTGTTGGCGTTCTTGTTGCCGCGTTCTTCGACCCAATAGATCGGCCACAGCAGAGCCGCGCCCAGCACGATCCAGAGCATCTGGTACCAGTAGAAGAAGGGCACGCCCGCCAGCGCCGGTTCGGCGCGATTGAAATACGGCACCCAGAGCACCGCGATGTAAGGCACGATCAGAAGAAGATGTACCAAACGAAAGCGCCTGCGCGCCTTGCCGCCCTCGGCCATTGCTGCCCCCGGTTTTGCCCGAAAGATTGCTTAAGCCATTCTGTTTGCGCCGCCAAGCGCTTGGACAGAGCGCCAATCGCTTTTGCGCCGCACAATCGCCTGATGCGAGCAATCGCGCTATATTCCGGCGGGGTTCAATGTTGGGGCATCGCATGCGCATTCTGATCGCAGGGGTTCTTGGCGGCATCGCCATGTTCGCGTGGACGTCGGTGGCGCATATGGCCACGCCATTGGCCAATATGGGCTTCAGTCAGATTCCGGATGAAGCGCCGCTGCTTGCCGGCATGCAGAAATCGATGGGGCAAAAAGATGGGCTCTATTTCTTCCCCTGGGTTAATCCCAACGATCCGAAAATGATGGAGAAAATGAAGGCTCTGCTGCCCAGCACGCCCACGGGCCTGCTGCTCTATCATCCCCCGGGCGCGAGCACCGACATGACAAAGCCGTTGATCCTTGAGTTTATGAAGGAGCTAGCGGAATCGCTGATCGCGGCCTTCCTGCTTGGATGGTCCGCGATTGCAGGCTTTGGTGCGCGAACGGGCTTCGTCACGCTGGTCGGCATAGGCGCTGCGGCTTCGACCAATGCGTCCTATTGGATCTGGTACGGGTTTCCCTGCAACTACACGCTGGCGCAAATAGCCATTCCGCTGATCGGCTATATTGTGGCGGGCGCGGTTATTGCGTTGATGCTGCCGAAGAAGACGATGCCTGCAGCATAGCTTCGGCTTCGCAGTCTTCGCGGATTTCTTCCAGTTCCTTTTGCGGCAATCTTTCGATGCCGACGAAATGATTGCGCGCGTCCTCAGTCGCGCGGATCAGCTCGTCGAGCTTTGCCTGAAGCGCTGCGCCATCGCGGTTCTGTGTGTTCTGGATCAGAAACACCATCAGGAACGTCACGATGGTCGTGCCGGTGTTGATGACAAGCTGCCATGTATCCGAAAAACCGAAGATCGGGCCGGTGATCGCCCACAGCAGGACCACCACGCAGCTGATCGCAAAGGTGGCAGGCTTGCCGCTCGCATAGGCGACCGTTTTGGCCAACCGTGAAAAGGCGCCCGCCATACCCTTTTCGCGAGCGCGCGTGACGGATGTTGAAACCGGTTGAAACGGGGCAGCCGTCAAGTGGATTTGCGTCCAGCGATGATCAATACTACGCCCGCGATCAACACCACGATGCTGCCGGCGAGTGGAATCGAGAAATTGTGTTGTTCCTGCGTATTAACCTGAATGGGCCCGGCGTTGATCAGCGGCTTTGTTTCGGTATAGCTGAAATGATCGAACGCGATGCCGGCGACGCCTAGAACCACAAGCAGTACGCCAAGCATCGTCAAATTGCGCATTTGAGAATCCCTTCCATCAGGGCCAAGCATCATTCTTCGCGCGAGCGAAAGGCCTGCCCACCAGTGGAACGGCCTCGCTACTGCAAAGTTCCCGTTTCAATGCAGATGGGAAAGCCTGCGATAGGAAAGGGCTTCGGCCACATGGGCGCGGCGCACGGCTTCGCTGCCCGCAAGATCGGCAATGGTGCGCGCCACGCGCAGCACGCGGTGATAGCCGCGAGCCGTCAGCCGCATCGCTTCGGCGGCATCGGTCAGAAGTGCGACGCCGCTTTTCTCCGGCGTCGCCACGCGGTCCAGCAATTCGCCTTCGGCTTCCGCATTGGTACGCAGATTGACGCTCTCATAGCGTGCGCGCTGAACGGCGCGGGCGCGCGCCACGCGTGCAGCGATTTCGGCTGAACCTTCCGAGGGCGGAGGCAGCGTCAGATCCTGCGCGGTGACGCTTGAGACTTCCACATGAATGTCGATGCGGTCGAGCAGCGGCCCGGAAAGCCGCGACTGATAATCCTGCCCGCATTTGGGCGCGCGCCCGCAAGCCTGCGCAGGCTCGCTCAGATAACCACAGCGGCACGGGTTCATCGCCGCCACAAGCTGGAAGCGCGCGGGAAATCGCACATGCGCATTGGCGCGCGCGACGACCGCGTCGCCCGTTTCCATCGGCTGACGCAACGAATCCAAAACGCCGCGCTGGAATTCCGGAAGTTCGTCTAAAAAAAGAACGCCCAAATGCGCCAGGCTCACTTCCCCCGGCCGCACGCGCAAGCCGCCGCCGACAAGGGCCGCCATGGATGCGGAATGATGTGGATTGCGAAATGGCCTGCGCCGCGAAATCGCGCCGTCGCGCAATTCGCCTGCCAGACTTTGGATCATCGAAATCTCGAGCGCGTCGCGCGCATCAAGCGGCGGGAGCAATCCCGGCATGCGCGCGGCCAGCATGGATTTGCCCGAGCCGGGCGGCCCGAGCATCAGCATGTTGTGACCGCCCGCGGCTGCGATTTCCAGCGCACGCTTGGCGGTTTCCTGTCCCTTCACATCTTTCAGATCGGGAATCGAAACCGCGTCGTCGGCGATTTTCGCCGATGGCGGGTTCAACACCTGCGCGCCCTTCATGTGATTGACGATCGAGATCAGCGAAGGCGCTGCGATGATTTCCAATCCGCCTGCCCATGCCGCTTCTGGCCCGCACGCGACGGGGCAGATCAATCCGCGATGGGCTTCCGATGCGGCAAGGGCTGCGGGCAGCACGCCGGCAACCGGCGTCAATTGCGCATCGAGCGAGAGTTCGCCGAGTGCCGTGTAATTCGCAAGTTCGCTCGCCGGCAAAACGCCCATCGCCGCCAGCAATCCCAGCGCGATGGGAAGATCGTAATGGCTACCCTCTTTCGGCAGATCGGCGGGCGCCAGATTCACGGTGAGACGCTGAAACGGCAGCGCCAACCCAATGGCAAAGAGTGCGGCGCGCACACGCTCGCGGCTTTCAGCCACCGCCTTGTCGCCAAGCCCTACAATGTTGAACACGCCCTGCGTGCCGTCGCCGATATGGACCTGCACGTCCACTTCGCGCGCTTCGATGCCTTGGAACGCAACGGTGTAGATATGTGCGACGGTCATGCAAGCTCCCCGAACGCCTCATCTGTGCGGGTTCGCAGCGGGCGTGCAACGGGGAAGTGCAAAAACCTGTCGCAGAGTTTGTCAGGCCCAAAATCGCGCGAGACTTCGCGACCGCCTCACGACAAAGCGATACTGGTTATCTCGGCACCGCATCGAACGCGATAGAGGTGCGCGCCGCGCTGACGGGCGCCGTGCCGTGCCACATATAAGATGGGAACAGCACCAGTGTGCCTGCTTTCGGCTGCACGCTGTGGCGCGGCTTCAGTCCCATGTCGAAATTGGGTTCGCCGAATTGCAGCGCGCCGGAATTGTCCGCGCTCGCATAATAGGCCGAGCTGATCCAGCCTGTGGGATGGACGTGATTGGCAAAGCGGCCGTTCTCGTTGAGCCGCGATGCCCATGAGCCCGCATAACCGAACCCGGCGCCGCGCCGGCGGAACAGCGGATGATCCTTGTCGTCTTTCATGCGCGCGATATAGGTGTTGATCGCTTCGTCGATGCGCATGCGCAGACGTTCCAGCAAGACATGGCCGCTGCCGAACACGCCATCGCCCGTTTGTGTGCCGCCCTGCAGCGCAGAATCGGGAAACGCGCGCGCCTCGCGATAAAGGCCTGCGAGATAGGCTTCCAGATCGCGATTGAAGCTTTCCATGCTGGGATAACCGTCCGGCGGCGCCAGCTCGAAAACCTGCACGAGATTTTCGTAATCGTTGAGCCAAGCCTCGCGCGGATCGCCCGACGCGCGCAGCGCCAGACCCCAGAGCGCCAGCGCGCCCTGATTGTCGGGCTCGAGTGCCACGGATTTCTCCGCCGCCGTCAGCGCCTTTTCGATATTGCGCGCGCGCAGCAGCGTCTCTGTATAGCTGTGCCAGATAAAAGGGTTCTCAGGTTCAGCCTTCAGCGCGCTTTCATGTTCGGCAATAGCCTCGTTAAACCGGCCCATGCGCGCGAGCACGCCGGCCTGCGCATGACGCAACGCCGGATTTTCCGGCTCGATTTCGCGCGCTGCGGCAAAGGCGTTCAACGCCTGATCATGCTCGCCCGTAATGAACAGCATCTGTCCCTTGGCGAGCTGCAGACTGGCTTTTTCCGGATAGATCGATGCCGCGTCGTCCAGCGAGCGCAGGAATTCCTCATCGTTTCCGCGGCGATAAAGCACCAGATTGAGATCGCGGTGAACATTGATGTCCAGCGGATTGCGGGCGAGCGCACGGCGATAGGCTACGATTGCTTCGTCTTCGCGGCCAAGCGTTTGCAGCATGTTGGCGCGATTGTAATCGGCATTCGGCAGTTCGGGCGACATCACCTGCGCGCCTTCATACCAGCGCAGCGCGTCTTCATAGCGCCGCTGCATGCGGGCGGAGACGGCGAGATTGTGCTGATAGCCCGCGAGCAAATTGCGGTCGCGCGATCCGGCGTTGAGTGCCTGAATCAAAATCGCCTCGGCTTCGCGCGGCCGGTTCAATTCGTTCAGCACCACGGCGAGGTTCTGCTTGGCCATCGCGTAATTGGGCTGCAGCTTCAGCGCCTGACGATAGGCCTTCTCCGCATCTTCCAACGCACGCTTGCCGAAATAGGCAAGCCCGAGATTGAACCACGCTTCCGCATAATTGGGTTTCAGGCGGATGGCTTCGCGCAAGGCGGCGATGCCTTCGTCGTGGCGGCCTTCGATGCGCAGCAGATTGCCGAGATTGTGCAGCACATGCGGTTGATCGGGCCGCTCCTCGAGCGAGCGCTTGAAAAGTTCTTCGGCTTCCTTCGTCTTGCCCTGCGCGCGGCGCAGCACGCCGAGCAGTTGCAGCGCATCCGGCTCGCCGGGATGTTGCGAAAGCGTGTTGAGCAGCGCGTCCTCGCCCTTGGCGAAGTCGGCGCGGTTTAGGTGGTTGAGGGCGTCCTGTAGCAGGTCCCTAACCTGTTTGCCGGGTACGGCGGTGGCTGCTTCCATCATCGGGGCAGGTTTATCGCCGATCAGGGGCGCTCGCACAATCCGGGGCCGCCCATATGGTTGATTGAGCCGCACTTGCGGGCCGCCCGCTCGCCCCCTACCGTGCCCAAACCGCTATTAGTAGAGAGAACCATGGCTTCCAAACGCTTCGAGGGTACCGAAAAATATGTGGCGACCGACGACCTGCGGATCGCCGTTAACGCCGCCATCACGCTGGAGCGCCCGCTCCTCATCAAGGGCGAGCCGGGCACGGGCAAGACCCAGCTGGCTTACGAAGTGTCCGATGCGCTGGCAGCGCCGCTCATCACCTGGCATGTGAAATCCACCACCAAGGCCCAGCAGGGTCTGTATGAATATGACGCGGTGACGCGCCTGCGCGACAGCCAGCTCGGCGATGTGCGCGTGAAGGACGTCAAGAATTACATCAAGCGCGGCAAGCTCTGGGAGGCGTTCGAGAATGACGTGCGCCCGGTGCTGCTGATCGACGAGATCGACAAGGCCGATATCGAATTCCCCAATGATCTGCTGCTCGAACTGGATCGCATGGAATTCTTCGTTTACGAGACCGGCGAAACCATCAAGGCGGTGCAGCGCCCGGTGGTGATGATCACGTCGAACAATGAAAAGGAATTGCCGGACGCTTTCCTGCGCCGCTGCTTCTTCCACTACATCAAATTCCCCGAGCGCGAGACGATGCAGAAAATCGTCGATGTGCACTATCCGAATATCAAGCAGAAGCTGGTGAGCGAGGCGCTGAACGTCTTCTACCAGATCCGCGATGTGCCGGGGCTGAAGAAAAAGCCGTCCACCAGCGAGTTGCTCGACTGGCTGAAACTGCTGCTGAACGAAGACATCTCACCCGAAATGCTGCGCGAAAAGGACCCGACCAAGCTGATTCCGCCGCTGCACGGCGCGCTGCTGAAGAATGAGCAGGACGTGCATCTGTTCGAGCGTCTGGCGTTTCTGGCGCGGAGAGAGACACGCAATTGATGCGGTTTGTGCTTCTCGCGGCTGGCTTTGCGTTTGCAGCGTCAACCGCGCTTGCGCAGGACCTCACGGCCGATGCGTTCACCGACGGTCCCAATGGCGCCAAGGTGCATGTCGCATCCGGCTTCGTGTGTCCGGCGACCATCGGCCATTTCGAGCGCGATGCGGCCGGCCAGTCCGATGTCGAGACGGGCGCGGATTTCTGCAGTTACGCCGCGCTCGACGGCGTCTACGGCACGATCAGGCTGACGCCGCTTTCCGGCCCCTACGATCCCAAGGCCTCGCTGGTTCAGGATTTCATTGAACAGGAAGGCACCGGCGGCAAGCGGATCTCGGAAAATGTGGTGAAAGTGGCGGGCAAAAATGCTGCCGAACCGCTCGCCGTTTTCACCCGCACCTACGAAACCGCCAAGCTGGAAGACCTGCACTATCACGTGCTCTTCACCGGCTCGGCGGTGCAGAACTGGGCCGTGGAAGCCATCATCGAATATGCGAGCCCGCGGGAAGATGCGCAGGCGCAGGATTTCCTGAACGCCGTCTATTCCGGCGCGCAAGGCCAGATCGCGGCGAAGTAGCGCGCCGCCCCTTCCCGCGCTAGGATTGGCCAACCGCTATTCGTGAGACGCCCATGTTCTTCCAATTCTTCGATGAGCTTCGTTCGGCGCGCGTACCCGTCACGCTGAAGGAATATCTCGCGCTGATGGACGCGCTGTCCAAAGACGTCATCGATATGCGAATCGATGAGTTCTATTACCTCTCGCGCACCGCGCTGGTGAAGGATGAACGCAACCTCGACAAATTCGACCAAGTCTTCGGTCATTGCTTCAAGGGATTGGAGAATGTCGATGCGGGGTTGCTCGCACAAATCCCCGAGGAATGGCTGAAGGCACTCACGGAAAAATTCCTCACCGAAGAAGAAAAGAAAATGATCGAATCCATGGGCGGCTGGGACAAGCTCATGGAAACGCTCAAACAGCGCCTCGAAGAACAGAAGAAACGCCATGAAGGCGGCAACAAGATGATCGGCACGGGCGGCACCTCACCCTTCGGCAACAACGGCTACAATCCCGAAGGCGTGCGCATCGGTCAGGACAAGGGCCGCCACGGCAAGGCCGTGAAGGTGTGGGACAAGCGCGAATACAAAAATCTGGACGATTCTGTCGAACTCGGCACCCGCAACATCAAGGTGGCGCTGCGCCGTCTGCGCAAATGGGCGCGGCAGGGCGCGGAAGTCGAACTCGATCTGCCCGGCACGATCAAGGACACCGCCAACAAAGGCTATCTCGATCTGAAGCTGATCCCCGAGCGCCACAACACGGTGAAGGTGCTGATCTTCTTCGATATCGGTGGCTCGATGGATGCTTACATCAAGCTCTGTGAGGAATTGTTCAGCGCCGCGAAAACCGAATTCAAGCATATGGAATTTTTCTACTTCCACAATTGCGTTTACGAAGCGGTGTGGAAAGACAATCGCCGCCGCCACAATGAAAAATTCCCCACCTGGGACGTGCTGCACAAATTCCCGCACGATTACAAAGTGATTTTCGTGGGCGACGCGACGATGAGCCCCTATGAAATCACCTATCCGGGCGGTTCGGTGGAGCATTGGAACGAGGAAGCCGGCGCCATCTGGCTCGATCGCGTGGCGCAGATTTACGAGCACGTCGTCTGGCTGAACCCCGTGCAGGCCAAGCATTGGGAATACACGCCCTCCATCGGCCTCATCAACCAGATCATCTCCAACCGTATGTTCCCGCTAACGCTGCAGGGGCTCGATCAGGCGATGAAGGAACTCAATCGTTGAGCGCCGTTCGCGTGGCGAACGCCGCCGACGCGGGCCCGCTGTCGCAAACGCTGGCGCGCGCGTTCTACGACGATCCGGTGATGATGCATTTCATGCCGGACGATGCCGCGCGCAAGTCAAAAATCCATCGCGTGTTCAAATTGCTGTTCAAGCTCGGCCGCCCTTACGGCGCCTGTTATGTCACCAGCGGCTATGAAAGCGTCACGCTGTGGCGGCCGCCGGACCAGTGGCACATGGCATTCTGGCAATACATCGTGAACGGGCCGGAGTTGCTGAGCATTTTCGGCAGCGGCACGCTCAACGCGATGAACACGATGGATCGCATTGAAAAACTCCATCCCAAGAAACCGCATTGGTATTTGCAAACCATCGGCACCGATCCGGCGAAACAGGGCAAGGGCTTCGGCAGCCTCATCATGCGCGACCGGCTGGCAGCGATTGATGAAGCGCATATGCCCGCCTACCTGGAATCCAGCAAACCCACCAACATCCCAATCTACAAAAGTTTTGGCTTCGAGGTGACGGGCGAAATCAAAATTCCCGATGGCCCCACGCTCTGGCCGATGTGGCGCGACGCGCGCTGATCCAATAACGGAGTAACGCCCATGCTGAAAGTCCATCATCTCAACAATTCGCGCTCGCAGCGCATTCTCTGGCTGCTGGAGGAATTGGGTGCGCCTTACGAGATCGTGCATTACCAGCGCATGCAGCCGATCCCGCTGGCGCCGCCGGAATTGAAGGACGTGCATCCGCTCGGCAAATCGCCGGTCATCACGGATGGCGACGTGATGGTCGCCGAATCCGGCGCCATCGTGGAATATATTCTGGAGAAATATGGCAATGGCCGTCTGCAACCCGCGCGCGATTCGAAAGATCACATAAAATATATCGAGTGGATGCATTTCGCCGAAGGCTCGGCGATGCTGCCGCTGCTGATGGCGCTTTACACCGGTATGATGGGCGATGCCGCCGCCATGCTGCGCCCGCGTATCGACAGCGAAATCGCCAATCATCTTTCCTATATGGAAGCCGCCATCGAGGGCCGCGATTTCTTTGTCGGCAATGATCTCACCGGCGCCGACATCATGCTGCTCTTCATCTGCGAGGCGGCGGGTGCGCGGCTCGACCCCTATCCCGGGCTTGTGCGATATCGCGCGCGCATGCATGCGCGTCCCGCCTATATGCGCGCCATCGAAAAGGGCGGGCCCTATCAGTTGATGAGCCGCTAACTCGTCGCGGAAAAACGATCCTTGGCCTGCATCAGCCGTCCTTCGGCTTTCACATGGTTCGTGGCGGCGGCGAGGCCATACAGCGGCATGTTGCCATAAACGCATTCGAATTTGCCGGGCTCGATCAGATAGGTCTCGTGCCAGATGCCGACTTTGCCGTCATAACCGACGCGGCGGATGAATTCCGCCCAGGCGGGAAAATGCTCGCCCTTCTTGTCATGCGCGTAAGCGAGCAATTGATCGAAGCTTTTCCAATATTGAATGTTCATCACTTCGCGCCAGCGGATGTAGCTCTGGTGGCGGATATAACCGGCGTCCGGTTTGGTCGCGAGTTCGGCCAGCATCTTCGGCATCGCGGCGGCGACGAAGCCCCATCGCGCCAGATCGCGGAAACGGTTCACACGCATCCCGATGACGAACATCACCACGGGCTTGTCGAGCTGCGCGGTATAGCGACCTTCGAAGATGTTGCTCATGGCGTTCCCCTAAAGCGAAATTCCCCAGACGCGCTGAAGCAGCCACACATAAAGATAATAGACCGCAAGCGTCACAAGTGCGGCAATCACCACAGACAACCAGAAATTCAATCCCATCCGCACGCAAACGGGCAGCACCGCCAGAAAGGCAAATCCCGGCGGCGTCAGCAGCATCACGCTCAAGGCATAATTTGAAGCGTGCGCCGCATCACTCGTGTCGATGTAGAGCCATACGACCGTCAACGCAGTAGTAAGCGGCAGCGCCATCAACAATGCGGCCAGAAAACTCGAGCGTTTGGCAAGCTCCGACATGCCCACGATAAAGGCCGCTGTCATGCTTGCCTTGATGATGACTGTCCACATGGTCAGGCCTTTGCCGCACTCCCCCAATAATTGAACCCGGCGAAATACGGCGTGCCGGGCAGATACATCGTGTCCATGTCCACTACGCGAAAGCCGCTGTCGCGGATCAGTTTGGGAATGGGCCGCGCCAGGTGGCAACCGCCGCCGATCTTTTTCCATATCGGCGTTATGCGATCCTGCCAGCGCTTCACGCCGGGGTCGGGTGCCTCGCCATGCTCGCAAAAGATCATGCGCCCTTGCGGTTTCAGCACGCGGCGCATTTCGCCGAGCGCGCGCGCCACATCGGGAATGGTGCAGAGCGTGTAGGTGATGAGGATGGTATCGGCCTGTTCGGCCTCAAGCGGTATCTGTTCGCCCGGCAGATCGAGAAATTCCAGATGGATCGGCGATTGCGACACGCGCTCCGCCGCCCGCTCGCGCATTTCGCGCGACGGCTCCAGCGCCCAGATGTGGCTCACTTTGCTGGAATCATAGAACGGCAGATTGTGGCCCGCCCCAAATCCGATTTCGAGCACACGCCCCTCAGCCCGCGGCACCACCTTCTTGCGCTGATAGGTGATGGGCTTGGCACTCATCGCCGCCGAAAGCAGCGGCGGCAAAAGATAGCGTTCGTAAAGACCCATGGCGTTTATCCTATCTCATGCGCTTGACACGCGCGCGAATCCACTTTGCCAGTTCAGCTTCCGAAAAGGCGCTGGATGCTACGGACAACATGACCAGCACGCATTGCGCATCATCGGCCTCAAGCACATATCCGTTCAAGTCGAGAAAAAGTTCGAGGGCCACAAAGGCCGTGCGTTTGTTGCCGTCCACGAAAGGATGGTTCTTCGCGATTCCGAAAGCGCAAGACGCTGCAAGCGATGCCGCATCGGGATCGCCATAGGCAGACAGGTTTTGCGGGCGCGCAAGTGCTGACTCCAGAGCGCCATTATCACGAACCCCGCTGGCTCCGCCATGCTCGAAGATTTGTTCGTCATGGATCGCAAGGACGATGTCCTTCTCGATCCATATCCAGTCACTCATTTCGCGAGCTCACGCAGAACATTGCGACGCTTTTTCATGATCCTGCGTGCGGTTTCGAGTTGGTGCTCCAGCGCGGGATCGTAAGGCGTCACGCGAAAGCCGCCCGGTGCGGGCGTCAATGTCAGCGTGTCGCCCTTCTCCACATTGAGGGCGGCCAGCGCTTCCTTCGGCAGGGTTACGCCCAGCGAATTGCCAATCTGGATAATCTTCAGCGAATAGTGCATGGGGACCTCCGTACTAACGCATGTTAGAACGGTGAAGTTATAACAGATGTATAATTAAGGCAAGCCTAATCCCCCGGAAAAGTGTAACAGGGCAGGCCGAGATTGGAATTCATCTGGCCGAGCTTGCAGGCATGCTCGATGGGCACGGCGGGCTTCTTGCGTTCCGTGATGACGATATCGAAGGGTGACGGCTTGGGCGCGTCCAGCACCGGCGCGCGTTGCTTCGCGGGCAGGTCGCTCCCCCACAGATTGCCGAGGCAATGCGCCCATTCGCGTTCTGAAAGCTGCTCGTAATAGGCGCCGCTGCAATTGTAGAGATAGCGCCCCAGCGCGCGCAGTCCGTTGGTTTCTTCGGGCTTTACCAATGTCGGCGGCGGTACGGCGGGAACCGGCGGCAGCAGCGGCAGATAGATCGAGCGGTCCACCGGCGGCACAGGTGGCGACGCATTATGTTTCGGCAGCATGGGCGTCTTCTGCATCAGCGGCTGGAAATACAGCATGATGGGAATCTCGCGCAGATTGGGCAGGCCGATGGGAAAGGTCGTGACCCTGATGAGCGCGAATATCAGCAGCAGATGAAAAAGAATGACGGCGCTTGCGGCAAGCGCTCTACGCGTGGGCAAGCGTGCGAACATTCCATCTCCACGGCGCGCCCCCGCACACGATTCGATACGAAAATCGGCCCGCCGACAACAGGCCTATTCCGGCGCGACGGTTACTTTAATGCCATCCAGTTCCGGTTTGCAGGTGATCTGGCAGGAAAGTCGTGAATTGGGCTCCACCGCCAGCGCCATGTCCAGCATGTCGGTCTCGGCATCCGATTTCGGCGGCAATTTTTCCACCCAGGCCTCGTCCACATAGACATGACAGGTGGCGCAGGCGCATGCCCCGCCGCATTCGGCAGCGATGGGCAGGCCCGCATCGCGCAGGATTTCCATCACGCTCCAGCCGTCGCGGCCTTCGACGATATGTTCCGCGCCTTTGCGGTCGGTTGCGATGATTTTCATCAGGCCACGCCCAGTTTCTTCTGCAACGAAGAGGAAGAGGTTGTGTATTGGAAGCGCAATTTCTCATTGGGCTTGCAGATATGGAAGGCCGCTTGCGACATCAGTGCGGCCTCGTGAAAGCCCGATAGAATCAGCTTCAGTTTGCCGGGATAGGTGTTGATATCGCCGATGGCAAAGATGCCGGGGATGGGGCTTTCGAATTTCTCGGTGTCCACGGGAATGAGATTCTCGTGCAGGTTCAAACCGAATTCCGCAATCGGCCCCAGCTTCATGGTGAGCCCGAAGAAGGGCAGGAACGTATCGAATTCATGCCGCGATTCGGTTTTGTCCGTGCCCGCAAGTGTAACGGCTTCGAGCTGGCCGTCCGCGCCGTGCAATGCTTTGACGCTCGCCACCTGGAATTTGATTTTTCCCTGATCGGCCAACTCGCGCATCTGGTTGACGCTGTGCAGATTGGCGCGGAAGCCGTCGCGGTGATGCACCAGCGTCAGCGATTTCGCCAGCGGCGCAAGATTGAGCGTCCAGTCCAGCGCGGAATCACCGCCGCCCGCGATGAGAATATTTTTGCCGCGGAAGTTCTCCATCTTGCGCACGGCATAGTGCACGGATTTGCCTTCATAGGCTTCGATGCCGGCGATCGGTGGGCGCTTGGGAACGAAACTGCCGCCGCCGGCCGCGATCACGATCACTTTAGCCACGATTTCGGTGTCGTTATCCGTTTTCAATTTCCAACGTCCATCGGGAAGTTTGTCGAGGCCGGTCGCCATCTGGCTCAAGTGAAACGTCGCGCCGAACGGCTTGATCTGTTCCATCAGCTTGTCGGTCAGTTCCTGGCCGGTGACGATGGGCAATCCCGGAATGTCATAGATGGGTTTTTCCGGATAAAGCTCCGTGCATTGGCCGCCCGGCCGGTCGAGGATGTCGACCAGATGGGCCTTCAGATCCAGCAGCCCAAGCTCGAACACGGCGAAAAGCCCGATAGGCCCCGCACCCACGATCACCACATCGGTTTCAACTTGCATGGCTATTCCACATAGTTTGTGTGTATGAATTTCCAAACCAGCGATGTTATATGTAGAAATAGGCGCCGCGGCAATGTGGTCAATGGGAATCCGAAAAGATGTCGCGACATTCCAGATGACCTGCTTGCCGAGCCCGCCATGACCAAACCAGAAGATTGCTTCTCCATGACCGATATCCGCCGGGAGATTGACCGGGTGGACCGTGCGCTGGTGGCGCTGATGGCCGAGCGGCAGGGCTATATCGGGCGCGCCGCCGAAATCAAGGCCGAGCGCGGCACCGTGCGCGACGAAGCCCGGATCGAGGATGTGGTGGCCAAGGTGATCGCGGAAGCCGGCCGTGTGGGTCTTGATCCGGCAATCGCCGAGCCCGTCTGGCGCGTGCTGATCGAGCGCTCGATTGCCTATGAATTCAAGGCCTTCGACAAAAAACCGGCTAGCGGCTGAGATAGGCCTTGATGAAAATCTGGACGGCCTCGGCGTTGGTTTTCACCGTATCCAGCGCGGCCTTGGCCTGTTCGGTATCCAGGGCCGGATCGAGCGGTTCGGCAAAGGCCGCGGCATCGCCCAGCCCAAAGGCGCCGATCCCGCGGGCCGCACCCTTGATGGAATGATTGACGTCGTGCCAGCCTTTTTTGTCGCCAGCCTCCAGCAATTTTTGCAGCCTTGTGACGAGTTCATCGGCCTGCGTCTCGAAAAGTTGCAATATTTCCGCATTGAGCGCGGCATCCCCGCCCGTATAACGGGCGAGATGGGCCAGATCGACCGGACGATGTTGAGCCCCCACGGGCATTTTGGTCCTCGAATTGCAACGGCCGGTAATGGTGAGGCAAATCGATCAAGAGGGCGTTAACAGGGTCGCGGCCGCGGTCGAGCCCTGCGCCATTGCCGCCTGGCCCGCCCGGGCTACGTTGGAGATCGGGGGCTGGCTGCTGCGCTTCACCGACGGTTTTTCCCACCGCGGCAATTCGGTGGCGGCGCTGGGTTTCGAGGGCGCCGATTTGCAGGCGCAGATCGCGCTCGTCGAGATCGCCTATTTCGCGCGTGGGCTCACGCCGCTGTTTCAGATCACGCCGCTAACGCGACCGCCCAATCTGGAAGCGACGCTGATCGCGCGCGGCTATCTTAGAGACTCGCCGACGAATGTGATGGTTGCGGACGCGGTGAAAGGCGAGGCGTCAGGCGTAACGCTCACGCGCGAGCCCGATGCATCCTTCAAGACGCTGGTGGTTTCGGGGTCGCATTCCCCTGCCGATGGCTGCGAAAGACTGGACGTGCTTTCGCGCATCGCCGCGCCGCATATTTTTGCCAGCATCCATGAAAACGGAAATGTCATCGCCTGCGGGATGTGCACGGCGATGAATGGCTGGGGCGGCATCAATCTGATGCGCACCCATCCAGATCATCGCCGCAAGGGACATGCCGCGCGCATCTTGGCAGCGCTTGCATCATGGGCCGGGCAACAAGGGGCGGCGAAACTCTATCTGCAAGTCGAGGAAGCCAATGCGCCCGCATGCGCGCTATACGCGAAAGCAGGTTTTGCGGACGCCTATTCCTATCGCTTTTATCGCGCGCCTTAGAACGGAATATAACCGTTCGGAAATGGCGACACACCGATCACACGCGCGTGCGAAAACAGCACGACAACAAAGATCAGCAACGCCACCCAGAACCGCCAACCCAGACTTTCCGTGATGTTCAGTGTGTTGCGCTTCGCAATCACCGCGGCGAACGGAACATTGGATGTCTTCGCTTCAAACGCGTCCCACGCGGCGCCCAGTTTGCGTTTGCGCTTGGCGTCGATGGAAAATGTTCCAAGGATCGACAGCAGCAAAAATGTTCCGAACAGGATCACCGACGCCAGATCGCCATTGGCGGCGAGATGAAACGCCGACCAGATCGCCACGCCCCACAAAAACGGATGCCGCGTAATACGCAGCACGCCATGGATTGTGCCTTCCCTGCTGACCGCGCCTTCCTGCTGAACCGTGGTGGGGTTCGGCATCAACAATCCCTGCACGCCCAGAAGAAATGCCAGCGCCACAATCGGAATGCCGAAATGGTGCACGCCTTCACCCAGATTGTAGAGCACGATGTTTTCGGCGGTCGGCTGCACGGCGTTGTAAGCCATCACCAGCCACACGATCACGCCCACGGAGGCGAGCGAAAACAATCCCAGATAGGGCCGCTCGCCGATGGCGCCAGTGATGGCATCGCGCACCTTGGTCCCGGCGATCAGAAGATGGATTCCCAAAAACACGGCCGCAGCCGCAATCAGCATCGCCATGGTGCCCTCCCGAGGTTCCGCCAGAATCGCTGCGATTGCCCCTGGCCGCAAGCGCCTTGTCCGAAAGGATGATTCGCCGTTCGCGGTCTTTGATGGTTAAGATGGGACCGTTGCTGGTGTACGAAGGAAAGTCCCATGGCCACATTCGGATCGGAGCGGTCCCAGCCCCTCTTGCTTCAATCGGCGGATAGTCCGGCCGACGAAGCCCTGCGCCCGCCCGCGCGAAAAACCAGCCAGAGCCTGACGGCCATCATCTTCTCGATCACGGTCGGGGCCTTCTGGATGGGGGCGGCGGCAGCCTATCTGTGGGGCTATTTCGGTCCCAAGGGCTTGGTCGCGCTGGATATTCAGCAGATGGCGCTGGTGGTCTTCGCCACTTTCGTACCCCCGATGCTGTTCGTGGCCACCGCCTGGGCGTTTACCCGGGGCGCTGCCATGGGGGCGGCCGCGCAGGCGCTGGCCGACGCCACCGACCGGCTCTTTGCCGCCGATGAAACCGCTGGCCGCACGGCTGCAAGGCTGGGAAAAGCCATCCGCCGGGAGCTGGACGCGCTGAATGCCGGGCTCGATGCCTCCTTCACCCGCCTGCGGGCGCTCGAAGGTGTGTTGGAAAGCCAGATCGCCGCCGTGGACGAGGCGGGTGCCCGCGCCGATGTGCGGGCCGATGCCGTCGCCTCCCGCCTGTCGCAGGAGCGCGAGCGCATCGATGCGGTGGCGAGTTCGCTGACCGATGCCGCCGCCCGCGCCAGCGAGATCGTCGCCGGCCGCGCCGCCCAGTTGAAAGCCATGATCGAATCCGCGGAAGGCGCGCTAAAGACGGCGGGCACATCGCTGGATACGCAAGCTGCCACCTTCCGCACCGCCGCCGACGCCGCTGCCGAAGCGCCGCATGCCGTGGCGGTGGAACTGGATCGTCAGGCCAAGCGCATCGAGTCGGTTTCCGATGCCGCCATGGCGCGCGCCGAATTCGTGCTCGGCCGTCACGAGCGCCACCGTGCTGCGATGGGCGATTTGCTGCAGCGGCTGAAGGACGAAAGCAATCAGCTCGAAAATGCGCTCGGCCATCAGCGCTCATCGCTGGAACAGGCGATGGGTTCGCTGGGCGAGCAGGCGCAGAAATTCGAAAACATGGCGAGCAATGCCGAACGCAATATGGAATTGCTGATGGCAAACACCGCCACGCGCGCAGCCCAGATCACCGGCAGTTTCAGCAGCGAAGCCGTACGCGTGAAAGAGATCAGCGAAGCGGCGAATGCAGCGCTCTCCAAGCTCGTCGAATCCCTGCACGATGCGGGCGCGGGCGCGCAAACGCTCATCGGTGAAACTGCGGCGGAAACGAAATCCAATGCCAAGGCACTCGTCGGCAACGCCATGGCCGAATGCGAACGGTTGCTGCGCGCGTCGGGAGAACTCGCTGCACAAGCAGGCGAGATCAAGAAAGTTCTGGCCGGCACCGTCGCGGAAGTGGAGAAGCATCTGCTGTCTCTGCCCGGCGTGGCCCAGCAGGAAGCCGCCCGCGTGCGCGAATTCCTGCGCAGCGAAACCGACGAGATCCTCGATATTTCGGCGCGCACACTTTCCACCATTCATGCGCGCAATACGGTGCGTAGCGGCTTGCGGCCCAATCCGAACGAACCCGTTCCCGAAGAGCCGGAAAGCGAAGGCTTGCTGGGCCTCGCGCGCAAACTCACGCAGCGCCCCAAGCGCAAGGAAATCACCGAAGCGAAATCCTGGGACATGAGCACGCTGCTCGCCGCCGTCGAAACCGGCGATGTCACGAGGCCCAAGGAATTGAAGCCCGCCGCCGCCGCCGCATTGGGCGCATTGCAGGCGGCCCTCGCCGACATGGCGGTGGACCTCGAAGCTATCGCCATCGACGATGCACCGGGCGAGGAGGAATGGCGGCGCTATCTTTCGGGCGACCGCAGCGTGTTTGCGAGGAAGCTCGCCGGCGCTATCGACAGCGACGCCGTCAATCGCATTGCCACGCTCTATCGCGAGAACCCGCGTTTTCGCGAATCCGCCAACGCCTACATGATCGAGTTCGAAACGCTGCTGGCGCGCGCGCGCGAAAGCGATGGCGGCGGATTGCTGGCGCCGAGCGTGCTCAGCGCCGATACGGGAAAAATCTATCTGGCGATTGCTTATGCTTTGGGGCGGCTTTCATAAGCGCCTGAGCCGCGCGGCATAGAAGCCGTCCATTCCGCCTTGTTCTGCAAGATGACAAGGCAGCGTGCGCAGATCGCCTTGCGCCGTGATGAGTTCGTGCATGCCGAACAATTCGTCCGCCGCGATGGGTTCGCGCCGGAAATGCTCGTTCCGTCGCAGAAAATCCCCGATCTGTTCGACGCCTTCTTCCGGCTCCAGCGAGCACACCGCAAACACCAGAAAACCGTCTTGCGCCACCATCGCCGCTGCCGCATCCAGCAATTCGCTTGAGGCTTGCGCGCAGAGCGTCACGTCGGACGCCGCCTTGATCCATGGCAATTCGGGATGCCGCCGGATCGTGCCGGTGGCGCTGCAGGGCGCATCGAGCAGCACGAAAGGTGCAAGCGTTTCCGGCACGAAATCGCGCATGTCCATTTCAACAATCGCGGCCTGAAGCTGCAGCCGTTCCAGATTCTCTTTCAATCGCGCAATGCGGTCATGCTCGCGCTCCACCGCGATCACATTCGCACCCGCCGCCGCAAGCTGTGCACATTTCCCGCCGGGTGCTGCGCAAAGATCGATCACGGTTTTGCCGCTTACATCGCCGAACAATCGCGCAGGCAGAGACGCCGCAAAATCCTGCACCCACCAATTGCCTTCTACATATCCAGACAATTCGTCGACGCGTCCGCTATCGGAAAGCCGCAACACGCCGCCGGGCAGCGAAACTGCGCCGGGAATTTCTACTGCGCCCTTCAGCATCAAATCGAGCGGCGCTTGTTTGATATGCGCATCGGCAATCTTGCGCGTGGTTTCTTCGCCATACACATCGCACCAGCGCGGCCACAGCCAATCCGGCGTGTTGAGGCGTACGGCGTCCTGTGTCGCGATCTTTTCTTTTCCTTCGCGCGAAATGCGCCGCAGCACCGCGTTGATCAGAGATTTGAAATGCACCGCCTTGCCGTCGAGCGCGGACAATCTGTTCGCTGCATCCACCGCGGCATGTGCGGGCACGTCGAGGAACAGCAATTCGCACGCACCGCTCAGCAAAATTTCCAGCGTGGGACCGGCACGATGTGGTGGCGGCTGCTTGGGCATGAAATCGTGCAGCAGCGCATCCAATTGCCCGAAGCGGCGCAGCGTTTCGCTGGCGATGGCGCGCGCAAAGCCCGCATCGCGCGTGGAAAGATTGGCACCCACAAGTGCTGCATCGATCGCCGTATCCAGCGGGCGGCGCTTTCGCAACACCTCGCTCAGGATTGCAAGCGCTGCACTGCGTGCCGGAATTCCCTGATCGCCGCTCACGCCCAGGGACTTGGCTTGGCCTGACCCATTTGCGACGCCATCGCCTGTAATCGCGCGATACGCTCCTCGGTCGAAGGATGGCTTGCAAACAATCCGGAAAATCCGCCATGCAGCGGATTGACGATGAACATATGCGCGGTTGCCGGATTTGCGTCCGCTTCCGGATTGCCGATTTGCGCCGCACCCGATGCAATTCTTTGCAACGCAGAGGCAAGCCATAGCGGCCGCCCGGAAAGCTCTGCGCCGCTGCGATCGGCCTCGAATTCACGCGTGCGGCTGATCGCCATCTGCACCAGCATCGCGGCCATCGGCGCCAGTAGCGCAACAAGAATGACGCCAACAAATCCCAGTGGATTGTTGCGGTTGTTTCCAGCGCCGAAGAAGAAGGCAAAATTCGCCAGCATCGAAAGCGCGCCCGCGATGGTTGCGGTGATCGTCATCGTCAGCGTGTCGCGGTTTTTCACATGACTCAGTTCATGCGCCAGCACACCCGCGAGTTCTTCATTGTTCACGCGCTTCAGCAATCCGCTCGTCACGCATACCGCGGCATGTTCGGGGCTGCGGCCGGTGGCGAAGGCGTTGGGTTGCTCGTTCTGCGAAATAAAAACCTTCGGCATCGGCAATCCCGCAGCAGCCGAAAGCTGGCGCGCGATATGAACAAGGTCCGGCTCGCTCGTCTCATCCACTTGGCGGGCGCCATACATGGAGAGCAGCACCTTGTCCGAATTCCAATAGGCGAAAAGATTGGTGCCTGCCGCAAACAGGAACGCGAGCGTCATGCCCGCCTGTCCGCCGATGAGGAATCCCACGGCCATGAACAGCCCGGTCAGGGCGGCCATCAGAATTCCGGTACGCAGCGTGTTCATGAACCTTGCCTTTCGCGACCATCGGTCATAACTCCTGATGTACGCCCTGACGTGCTGGCGTCAAGTTCGCGAGAAATCCCATGGCAAAGCTCAAGAAGGAAGAAATCGCCGCCCGCATTCGCGAGGCTGGCGAGCGGGCCAATGCGGAGGCCGAAGCCCGCAGAGCTGCGGCCCACCCCAAGCCGATGCCTGAAGAAATCGGCGGTCCCAAAGGCCCGGAACCCACCCGTTACGGCGATTGGGAGCGAAAGGGCATCGCTACGGACTTCTAGCCGCCTTGATTGGAGCCCCTGCCGGGTCCATGTAAGGTATTGGAATGGCTCTAAAGAGAGCCGGAGGTTCCCATGTTCATCCAGACCGAATCCACGCCCAACCCTGCCACGCTCAAATTCCTGCCCGGCCGCGCCGTGATGGGCGAAAGTGCGGTGGCCGATTTTCCGACCCGCGAGGCCGCCACCCGTTCGCAGCTGGCCGCCGCCCTGTTCGGCGTGCCCGGCGTGGCGCGGGTGTTTTTCGGCTCGGATTTCATTTCCGTGACCAAGGGCGATGGCGATTGGCGTCAGCTCAAGCCTTCCATTCTCGCTGCGATCATGGAGCATTTCACCCACGGTCTGCCGCTCATCGACGCCAATGCCGAGGAAACCGAAGAAGCGCCCGGCTTCTCGGAAGCCGATAGCGACATCGTCGATCAGATCAAGGAATTGCTGGATACGCGTGTGCGCCCGGCGGTGGCCAATGACGGCGGAGATATCGTGTTCAAAAGCTTCGACAGCGAATCTGGCGTCGTGTTCCTGCACATGCGCGGTTCCTGCGCGGGTTGCCCGTCATCCACCATGACACTGAAAAACGGCATCGAAAATATGCTGCGCCACTACATTCCCGAAGTGAGCGCCGTCGAGGCCGTGTAATCTTGCAAACATGAAAATCCTCGCCGCCGATACAGCGCTTGGCGCATGCTCCGTCGCGGTGCTGGACGGCGAAAAGATTCTCGCGCATCGCTTTGTGCTGATGGACCGCGGCCATGCCGAAGCGCTGGCGCCCATGGCCGATGAAGCGATGAAGGCTTCTGGCATTGGATTTTCCGCGCTGGACCGCCTCGCCGTCACCACCGGCCCCGGCACCTTCACCGGCCAGCGCGTAGGCCTCGCCTTCATGCGTGGAATGCGCCTCGCATTGAAACGCCCGCTCACCGGCATCACCACGCTGGAAGCCATGGCTGCTGCTGCGATGGAAGAAGCGGGCACGCAATTCGCAATGGCTTTGCACGATGCCAAGCGCGGCGAATTCTATTTTCAGATGTGCTCGCGCGACGGCGCGCTCTTTGCTCCGCGCATCGGCAGTCTGGAAGATGCGATGAATACGGCGGACGCGCAGGCAATTGCATTGGCCGGAACGGGCGCTGAAGCCTTCGCCGTTCAGGCAAAAAACAAAACCATCGTCACAAGCATCCGCCAGCCCGATGCGTTGTGGGTCGCGCGACTTGCCTTGCGCGTAAAACCTTCCGAGGAACCGGTGCGTCCGCTCTATCTGCGCGCGCCCGATGCGAAACTCCCCGCCAATGCCTGATGCATTGCGCCCCGCAACCGAAGCCGATGTTCCAACGCTCGCGCAATTGCACGCCTCCTCCTTTGCCAAAGGCTGGACGGAAGAAGCGATCCGCCAGCTTCTTACTTCGCCCCGCGTTTTCGGCCTTATGTCGGAGGACGGCTTCATCCTCGCCCGGGTGGCCGCCGGAGAAGCTGAAATCCTCACCATCGCCGTCCAACCTTCAGCCCGCAGGGTGGGGTTGGGCCGAAGGCTGGTGATCACCGCAGCCGGACAGGCGGCCCGAAACGGGGCACAAGCCATGTTTCTGGAGGTTGTCACCGTCAACGCTCCTGCCCGCGCCCTTTATGAGAGCCTCGGTTTTGCCGAAGTGGGCCGTCGCAAGGCCTATTTCGAGGGGCAGGACGCGCTTGTTTTGAAAGCCGGTCTGCCGCTTTGCTCGCCCCGCTTGGGAATTGCCGCGGAAACCGATTAAAGTCCGGCTCTGGCAACAGGGACAGGCCGTGACGCGTATTGAAAAACTCTGCGCCGAGAAGGGTTTGCGCATGACCGACCAGCGCCGCGTGATCGCGCGCGTGCTGTCGGATGCGGCCGACCACCCCGATGCCGAGGAGCTTTACCGCCGCGCCTCCACCATCGATCCCCATATCTCCATCGCCACCGTCTATCGCACCGTGAAGCTGTTCGAGGATGCGGGCATTCTGGAGCGCCATGATTTCCGCGACGGCCGCTCGCGCTATGAAGAGGCGCCGGATTCGCATCACGATCATCTGATCGACGTGCAGACGGGCCGCGTCGTGGAATTCCGCAACGAGGAAATCGAAAAGCTGCAGCGCCTCATTGCCGAGGAACTGGGCTTCGAACTCGTCGATCACCGCCTTGAGCTTTACGGCGTTCCCAAGGGCGCCAAAAAGCCCGGCGCGTTTTGAGGCCACGCCATGCAATCCGTGCGCGCCGCCGCATCGCTTTTCATTTTTCTTGTAGCTTCGCTGCTCATGATTCCGTGGCAGATGTCGGCGCTCAAATTCAATCTGAAGCGGCGCAAGACCTTCCCGAACAATTTCAACAAATTCCTCTGCTGGCTGTTCGACATCCGCGTGCATGTGATCGGCACGCCGGTGCAGGATCGCGGCGTGCTGATGGTGGCCAATCACTCTTCGTGGCTGGACATATTGGCGATTGCGGCGTCGGCGCGCGTTTCCTTTGTCGCCAAGAGCGAAGTGAAGACCTGGCCGTTCTTCTCCACCATGGCGCGGCTTGCCGAAACCGTTTTCGTGGAGCGCGAGCGTCGCAGCAAGGTTGGCGAGACGCGCGATGAGCTTCGCGAGCGTCTGCGCGCGGGCGATGCGATCATGCTCTTTCCCGAAGGCACCTCCAGCGACGGCAATCGCGTGCTGCCGTTCAAGAGCGCGTTGATGGGGGCTGCCGAAATCGAACTCGGCGCGGATGCGGGCGGCTATGCGCGCCATGTTCCGGTGCAGCCGGTGTCCGTCACGCATATCGCCGTGCACGGCATTCCCATGGGCCGCGAGAATCGCCCGCTTTTTGCCTGGTATGGCGATATGGATCTGGCGCCGCATTTGTGGGAAGCGCTGACCACCGGCCCCGTGGATATCGTGATCGAATTTCATCCTCCGCTGACGGTGGATTCCGCCGGCGGCCGCAAGGCGCTCGCCGCCAAGACGGAAGCGATCGTGCGCCGTGGCGTCATCCGCGCGCTCGCGGGCCAGCATGAGCAAGCGTCGGTACCGCACGAAGATGCACCGCAGGGCGCCGATCTTGCGGGCGCTGTCGCGTGATGCACATAGATTGCCGCCCATGAAAAAGCTTTTCATCAAGACCTATGGCTGCCAGATGAACGTCTATGATTCCGCCCGCATGGCGGATCTTCTGGTGCCACTGGGCTATGCGCCGGCCGAAACGGCGGACGATGCGGACATGGTGATCCTCAACACCTGCCACATCCGCGAAAAGGCGGCCGAGAAAGTTTATTCCGAACTCGGCCGCTTGAAGCGGCTGAAGGATCGCAGGGCCGAAGCGGGCACGCCCATGCTGATCGCGGTTGCGGGCTGCGTGGCGCAGGCCGAAGGCGAAGAGATCGTGGCGCGGCAGAGTGCGGTGGATATTGTGGTGGGCCCGCAATCCTATCACCGCCTGCCGGAACTGATCGCGCGTGTATCGCGTGGCACCGGTCACGCACTGGAAACCGATTTTCCGGCACAAGACAAATTCGATTCCCTGCCGAAAGAAATGGCCGCGCCGGACGCGAGCGCTTTCCTCACCGTGCAGGAAGGTTGCGATAAATTCTGCACCTTCTGCGTGGTGCCCTACACGAGAGGCAGCGAATATTCGCGCCCCGTTGCGCAGATCGAAAGCGAAGCGCGCCGTCTGGTTGAGAAAGGCGCGCGCGAAATCACGCTGCTGGGCCAGAACGTGAATGCCTATCGCGACGGCGATTTCGGTCTCGCGCAATTGCTGCATCGTCTGGCACGAATCGATGGGCTGGCGCGTTTGCGCTACACCACAAGCCATCCGCGCGACATGAGCGACGATCTGATCGCAGCACACGCAGAAATCGAACAATTGATGCCCTATCTGCACCTGCCGGTGCAATCGGGCTCGGATCGCATTCTCGCCGCCATGAACCGCCAGCATACGGCGCAGGAATATCTGCGCCTGATCGAGCGCATCCGCGCCGCCAATTCCGATCTCGCACTGTCGTCGGATTTCATCGTCGGGTTTCCCGGCGAAACCGATGCGGATTTCGAAGCGACGCTATCGCTGGTGCGCGAGGTGAATTACGCGCAAGCCTTCTCCTTCAAATACAGCCCACGTCCCGGCACACCCGCTTCCACCGCGCTCAAACAGGTGCCGGAAGATGTGAAGGATGTGCGCCTGCAGGAATTGCAAGCGCTGCTGTTCGCACAACAAAGATCCTTCAACGCATCCTGCGCCGGCCGCACGATGTCCGTGCTGTTCGAGAAGCCCGGCCGCAAACCGGGGCAGGCGGTGGGCCGCTCGCCCTTCCTGCAACCGGTGCATGTCGAGAACGCCGCCCATCTCATCGGCCAGATTCGCGATGTGCGCATCGAAGAAGTTCAGCCGAACAGCCTGAAGGGCGTGTTCGCTCGCGAAATGGCGGCGGTGCATTGAGCGCGCGCGCCGCCAAAGAGCAGGTCACGCTCGAATTTCCCGACAACGCGCTTCTGGGCGCGCTCGGCGGCGCGCATCAGAAAAATCTCGTTCGCATCGAGCAGAAGCTCGGCGTGCGCGTGGCGATGCGCGGCAATCTGGTGGCAGTGGAAGGCAACGCCGACGCGCGCGAACGCGCCGCGTCCGTGTTGCGCGCGCTATATGCTCGCATCGAAGGCGGCGAGGATGCAGGCCTTGCCGAAGTCGATGCCGAAATCCGTTTCGCCACGCAGGAAAGCGCAAAGCTTCCCGCCGGCGATTTCGGTGTGCCCTCGATCAAGACCGCTGCGGCCCGCGTGGCGCGCACGCGTTCGCCTGCACAGGCCGCCTATCTCGATCTGATGCGCACGCATCCGCTTGTGTTTGGTGTCGGCCCCGCAGGCACCGGAAAAACTTATCTGGCAGCGGCCTTCGGCGCGCATCTGCTGTATGAGCGCCGCGTGGAGCGTCTCATTCTTTCGCGCCCCGCATTGGAGGCAGGAGAGCGTCTCGGTTTTCTGCCCGGCGATCTGAAAGAAAAAATCGATCCCTATCTGCGCCCGCTTTACGACGCGCTGTTCGATGTGATGGGCGAGCAATGCGTGAAGCTGATGGAGCAGGGCACCATCGAAGTCGCCCCGCTCGCTTTCATGCGCGGGCGCACGCTGGCGCGGGCATTTGTCATTCTGGATGAAGCGCAGAATTGTTCGCCTGCGCAAATGAAAATGTTCCTCACGCGGCTGGGAGAAGACTCGCGCATGGTCGTCACCGGCGATCCCTCGCAAAGCGATCTGGCGGGCGGGCGCGCCGAAGGGCTGAACGAATCCTTGCGCATTCTTGGCGGGGTGGAAGGTGTTGCCGTTGCGCATTTCAGCGACAAGGATGTCGTGCGCCATCCGCTCGTCAGCCGCATCGTGCGTGCCTATAATGACGCGCAGGAGAGCGGCGCCGAATTGCCGGAGCGCTACCGAAAATCATGAGCAGGATTGCGATTCGCGTTGAAGATCCGAGCTGGGGCAAAATTTCGCGCACGCTGCTGCCCAAATTGAAACGCGCCGTGCCGCTTGCGCTGGAACATGGCGCCTCCCCAAAAGCCTCGCTCACCATTCTGCTCACCGACGACGCCCAGCTTCGCGAACTCAATTCCCGGTTCCGCAGCAAGAACAAGCCCACCAATGTGCTGTCGTTTCCCTCGCAAACGAATGGCGAACATTATTTGGGCGATGTCGCCATCGCCTATGGCGTTGCCTGCGCCGAAGCCCGCGCGGGCCGCAAAACGCTCACCGATCACGCAACCCATCTGGCCGTGCATGGGATCTTGCATCTTTTGGGCTACGATCACGAGACGAATCGGCAGGCAAAGATCATGGAGCCGCTGGAAACCAAAATCCTCGCCGCACTCGGCATTGCCGATCCTTATGCGCAAGCGGCCTGAACCATGCAGGACGATCCCGATAACGAAGACGTAAAAACCCGCTCGCTGCTCAGGCGGTTTGCCGATGTGCTGCGCGGCAAGCATGGCCCGCAATCCATGCGCGCGAGCCTCGAGGAAGTGATTGAGGAAAGCGAGCGCCAGAGTCCCGCGCTGTCGCCGCAGGAACGCATCATGCTCGCGAATTTGCTGAAGTTCGGCGAATTGCGCGTGGACGATGTGATGGTGCCGCGCGCCGATATCGTGGCGGTGGAGGAAGCAACGCCGGTCTGCGAACTCGTCGCCGCCTTCCGCGAGGCGCAGCATTCGCGCCTGCCCGTCTATCGCGAAACTTTGGATGACCCAATCGGCCTCGTGCACATCAAGGATGTGCTGTCGCTGGCGGAGCTTGGGCCCGACGGCATGATGCGCTGGCCAGATGTGCCGATTGCCAAGATCACGCGCGAAGTGTTGTTCGTGCCGCCGTCCATGCCGGCGCGCGATCTGCTGCTGAAGATGCAGACGAGCCACGGACATCTGGCACTCGTGATCGACGAATATGGCGGCACCGACGGGCTTGTCTCCATCGAAGACCTCATCGAGGAAATTGTGGGCGACATCGACGACGAGCACGATGTCGTAGAAGCAAAGCGGCTGCAGCCGCTCGCCGATGGCGGCTATGATGCCGATGCGCGCGTCTATCTGGAAGATTTCAAAACCGAAACCGGCATCGAACTTCAATCCCTCGATCCCGATGAAGAGGTCGATACGCTGGGCGGGCTGGTGGTTTCCATTCTCGGCCGCGTGCCGCAGCGCGGCGAAATCGTGCCCTATCCCGGCTATGAATTCGAAGTGCTGGAAGCCGATCCGCGCCGCGTAAAACGCTTGCGCATTCGCCCCGTAGCGGCGTCTCAGCCCGATGCGCCCAAAGCGGCGGCCTCGCGCTAGCGTATGAGGGCAACGATTTCACCTGCGAAATTCGATATTGCTGCGATGGGCGATGCCGTTCGTGCGCTCAAGGGCTGGCGGCGATTTTTGTTCGCGCTGGTGCTGGGCCTGTTATCGGCGCTCGCTTTTGCGCCGTTCGGGATTTTTCCGTTTCTGCTGATCGGTTTTGCGGGTCTTGTGCTTCTCATCGATGGCGCCCAAAGCGACAAGCGGCCCGCGCGCAGTGCATTCGTTATCGGCTGGGCTTTCGGCTTTGGCCATTTCCTCGCCGGGCTCTATTGGGTCGCTTACGCCTTCACGGTCGATGCCTCGGCGCATGAATGGCAGATACCGTTCGTGCTGCTGTTCTTTCCCGGAGGACTTGCGCTCTTTCCGGCGCTGGCTTGCGCGGCCGCCTCGAAATTCTGGCGAGAAGATATTTCTCGCATTTTCGTTTTCACGTTCGCCTATGGGCTGGCCGAATGGTTGCGCGGTCATATCCTCACCGGCTTTCCCTGGAACATTCCGGCTTATGCGTGGAGTGCTGCGCTCGATGTTCTGCAAAGCGCATCGGTGATCGGCGCCTATGGATTGTCGGTCCTGACGGTCCTGTTGGGCGCATCGCTGGCGCGTCTGTTCGACCGCGAGAAACGCGCGTGGATTTTGCCTGCCGCGATGTCGCTTCTTTTCGTTGCACTCGCCATCGGCGGAGAAATTCGTCTTGCGGCCAATCCGCAAAGCGATGTTCCCGGCGTGCACTTGCGCATCGTGCAGCCCGATGTGCCGCAGGATGAAAAATACGAGCTGCAATATCGTCTGCGCAATTGGGAACGGCTGATCGAGCCGAGTTTCGCCAAACACGGCCCCGCGCCCACGCATATCATCTGGCCCGAAGCGGCCCCGCCTTTCGTGCTGACGCACGCCGCCCGCGCGATGGACGAGATATCGATCCTCACCGGCAATAAGGTCTTGATGACGGGCTCCGTCCGCGTCGAGCGCGCGCCGGACGACAGCCTGCGCTTCTTCAACAGCTTCCAGATCTTCGCCCAGGGCGGCCGCTTGCTCGCCACCTATGACAAATTCCATCTCGTGCCCTTCGGCGAATATCTGCCGCTGGAGGGCCTGCTCACCCGGCTGGGCATCACCAAACTTGTGGATAGTCCGGGCGGTTTCACCTCGGGCGACGGCCCCCACACCTATGCCGTGCCGGGCGCTCCGCTGGTTGGCCCCCTCATCTGCTACGAGATTCTGTTCCCCAACGCGGTCGCAGCATCCACCCGTCCCGGATGGTTTGTGAACGTCACCGACGATTCCTGGTTTGGTCCCTCCACCGGTCCCTATCAGCATCTGCTGACTGCCCGGGTGCGCGCCATCGAAGAGGGAATTCCCGTGGCCCGCGCGGCAAATACGGGAATTTCGGCGGTGATCGATCCGCTCGGCCGCGTCAGGGTCCAGCTTGGGCTGGGGCAGATGGGAGTCATCGATTCCGCATTGCCAGTGGCATTGCCGCCAACACCTTTCTCGCGCTTCGGCGATATGGGCTTTTTCGTATTACTGTTGGGTTGTGCAGTTGCAGCAGCAACAGGCCTGCTGGCGCGACGCCGCGGCTTCAGGCACGATGGTTGAGGGGACCCCTTTTCGGCATTGAGGAAATGTGGCTAAGGTCCCTAAGAGAAACGAAAATTTGAAGCAGGCCCGTGCCCAAGAAACAAGCCAACCCGATTGATGCACAGGTGGGGAACCGTGTTCGCCTCAGGCGAATGCTGATCGGAATGAGTCAGGAAAAATTGGGAGAACTCCTCGGCCTGACGTTCCAGCAAGTACAAAAATACGAGAAGGGCGTGAACCGTATCGGCGCGGGACGGTTGTTCCAGGTCTCGCGCATCCTCAGCGTACCGATCGATTATTTTTACGAGGGCGTGGTCGATCAGCTTCCGAGTCCCGCTCCGGGATTCGCCGAGGATGCCCCCAATCCGCCGGTGATGGAATTTCTGTCGAGCGGCGAGGGGCTGCAGCTCAGCCTCGCTTTCATGCGCATCAAGGAAGCCAAGGTGCGCAAGCGTGTGCTCGATCTGGTGAAGAGCCTCGCCAACGAAAACGACGACGACAAGATCTGACCGTTCGTCAGCTCCGCGATGACTTTTCGTCAAGGCCGGATCGCCCGGCGCGCGCTTCAAGCGCGGCATAGGCATCCTTGGGTTCGATGTCGCACGCGGCCCACAGCACCAACAGATGATAAAGCAGATCGGCCGATTCCGATGTGAGCGCGGCTTTGTCCTGCGCCACGGCGGCGAGGGCTGCTTCCACGCCTTCCTCGCCCAGCTTCTTGGCAATCTTCAGGACACCTTGCGAAAAGAGTTTCGCGGTGTAGGACGTCGATGGGTCCGCGCCCTTGCGGGATTGAATCACCGCGAACAGACGGTCGATGGGGTGCGCCTCGGTCATGTGCCTTTCTAATCCCAAGCCGCAAACCGGCCAAGCGATTAGTTCGCGCTCGAATCGAGAAGGCGCCGCGCAATCACCTGTGCCTGGATTTCGGCCGCACCCTCGAAGATGTTGAGGATGCGCGCATCGCAGAGCACGCGGCTGATCTTGTATTCCAGCGCAAAGCCGTTGCCGCCATGGATCTGCAGCGCGTTGTCGGCCGACGCCCATGCCACGCGCGCGGCCAGAAGCTTCGCCATGCCCGCTTCCAGATCGCAGCGGCGGCCTTCGTCTTTCTCGCGCGCGGCGAAATAGGCGATCTGGCGGGCCACCGCGATCTCCACCGCCATCATCGCGAGTTTGTCGCGCACGCGGGGAAAGCCAATAATGGCGCGCCCGAATTGCTGGCGGCCAAGCGCATATTCCAGGCCCAGATCGAGCGCGGAAAGTGCGACGCCCACCGCGCGCGCCGCGGTTTGGATGCGCGCGGACTCAAATGTCTGCATCAATTGCTTGAAGCCCTGGCCCTCTTCACGGCCGAGGAGATTGGCCGCGGGCACTTCGAAACCGTCGAAGCCGATTTCATATTCCTTCATGCCGCGATAGCCGAGCACGCGGATTTCGCCGCCGCTCATGCCCTTTGCCGGGAACGGATTGGAATCGGTGCCGCGCGGTTTCTCCGCGAGGAACATCGACAGCCCGCGATAATCCTTCGTGTTCGGGTCCGTGCGCACCAGCAGCGTCATCACATCGGCGCGCGCGGCGTGCGTGATCCAGGTCTTGTTGCCGTGGATGCTGTAATTGTCACCAGTTTTTACCGCGCGCGTGCGAAGGCTGCCGAGATCGGAGCCGGTATTGGGTTCGGTGAAAACCGCAGTCGGCAATTTCGCGCCGCTCGCAATCAGGGGCAGCCAATGCTCGCGCTGATCCTTCGTGCCGCCGCAGATGATGAGTTCGGCGGCAATCTCCGAACGCGTGCCGAGCGAACCCACGCCGATATAGCCGCGCGACAATTCCTCGGAGACGACGCACATCGCCGTCTTCGACAATCCAGCGCCGCCATATTCTTCCGGAATGGTCAGGCCGAACACGCCAAGCGCGCTCATTTCCGACACCACATCCATCGGAATGAGTTCGTCCTTCAGATGCCAGTCATGCGCGTGCGGAACGATTTTATCCTGCGCGAAGCGGAAGAATTGCTCGCGCACCATGACCATGGTGTCGTCCAGCCCCGGATCGCCGAAATGAATCGCGCCCGCATGTTTGACAAGATAATCGGCGATGCCCGCGCGCACGTCAGGGCGCGTGCCCATCGCGATCAATTCGGTGACTGCCGGCGCGTTCAGCGCGGCGGTTTCGTCATCGTCCAGCCCCAGATCGCGCAAGCGCACGATCTCGTTCTGGCTCATGGGAATGCCGCCCGCGATCTGCGCCAGATATTCGCCATATGCTGCCTGCAGGATCAGATGCTCGATCTCGCCGAATTTCTTGTCGCGATCCAGCTCGCGTCCCCAGCGCGCCATCTGGCGCAGCGCCTCCACATAGGTGGCGAGCCAGGCAAGGCCATGCGCCTCATGCTGATGGGCGTCCACGGCCGCCGTCGAAACCTTGCCGTCGCGGCTGACAATGTCGCGCACATGGGATTTTGCGGCCGCGAGCACGCCCTCCACAGACAGAAGCGCTTCTTCGCAACGGGCGAGCAAATGGGGAATCAAGGGACTGGCCATGGCGGACTCTGTTCTGCGGCGGGGCCGGACCTTAGCGAACAATTTCCTGCGGCGCACCAAGCCCGCTCCGCGGGGATTGTCGCAGGCTTGCTTGAACGCGGCTTTTGAGGATTCAATTCGCCCAGACCATCTCTGCTGGGGGATCCATGAGACGCTCTTATCTGTTGGCCGCAACCATGCTTGTGCCTGTGCTTGCCTATGCGGGCGGTGCCGGGCCTGCCGCTGTGATGCTGAACAAGGTGCCGGGCCTGCCTGCCAATGCGCAGTCGGCCTACGCCCAATGGCTGGACGACAATGGCAATCTGAAGCCCGGCGCCACCTACAAATCGCAGGAAGACGCGATCCAGAATGCGATGATGCGGGGCGCAATGACGAACGCGCCCAGCGCCCAGCAACAGGCCAATGCTCAGGCAATCGCCGCGCAATACAATACGCCGGAAGGCCGCGCCAAAATCGCTGCCATGTCGCCCGCGCAAATGATGGCGCTGGGCCAGCAGATGCAGGCGCAGATGGGTTACGCCCCGCCTCAGCCCACCGCTGTATCGGAGCACGATCAGGCGATCATGCGCCAGCTCGGCGCCTATGAAAAAACCGCGGATGTTCGCCAGAAGACGGTCTCCATCCAAATGGCATCTTCCAAACTCGAAGATCAATGGGAAGCGGACAAGAACAAGCTCGGCGAAGTGGAAACTGCCGAGCACAACAAGCTTCCCGTTTGCCCCGGTGAAGCGGGCGAGCCGTCGAGTGCGGCGTCACGCGAGGTTGCGCTGAAATATGCCGACAAGCGCATCGCGCTCGCCGATAGCTATCTGCCGAAATTCACCTCCTATCTCCAGCAATTGAAGCAGACCGTAGGACCCGAGATCGATTACGGCGACAATGCCTATTCCAAATGGACGCAATTACAGAACCCGAGTTTGAAATCGCAAACCAAAGGCATAGTGCAGGGCGCCGAGAACAACGCCTATGCCGATGCCGGCACCGTGCTCAGCTATGTCGAAGGCGTTTCGAAAAAAGCGGCCGAGGCGGTCGCCGACAAGCACAACATCGAACGCATGTATGCCAATGCAGGCGGCTGCTGAAACGGGAGGAAATTCATGAGCAAACGAAACATTGCACTTCTGGTTGCTGCCATTGCGATCTCAGCCACGCCGGCCTTCGCCCGGAAGAGTAGCGATCCCGCTGGCGACAAGGCGATGCATGATTACGTGCTCACCATGCCGAAGGTGAAGGCCTATGACGCGGCGACCAATGCGCTGATGGCGTCGGCGAAATCCGATCCCTCGCTCAAGGCCGAAGGCGAAGCGATGAACAAGGAGCCCGACAAGACCTTCGCCGATCTGAAAGCGAAGATCGCTCATCATCCGCATTATTATGCTTTCTTTTCCAAACAGGGCCTGAGCGTGGACGACACGGTGCTGGTGCCGATCACGCTGATGAGCGCATGTTCCGTCGTGCAATATCCCCAGATCGCAGCAAGCATGGCCGACACGGTGTCGCCCTCGCAGATCACCTTCTGCAAGCAGAACATGGCGCAATTGAAGGCAATGAAATTCTTCAACGGCGGCGGGGATTCCGGCAATTCGGATCAATAGCGCGCTTGCTGCGCGATCCAGCGATGGATTTTGCCGTCGAGGATGCTTAGGGGCATGGCGCCGTCCATCAGCACGGCGTCGTGGAATTTGCGGATGTCGAATTTCGCGCCGAGCGCCGCCTTCGCCTCGTCGCGCAGCTTGAACAATTCGAGCTGGCCGCTTTTGTAGGCCAGCGCCTGCCCCGGATAGGCGATATAGCGCTCCACTTCCGCGGTGACATCGGTTTTGGTGAGCGACGTGTTCGCCAGCATGTAATCGATGGCGTCTTCGCGGCTCATGCCTTCAGCGTGCATGCCCGTATCGACGACGAGGCGGCAGGCGCGCCACATATCGAAAGAGAGCTGCGCGAATTGCTGGTAAGGATCGGTGTAAAGCCCCAGATCTTTGCCCAGCGATTCCGTATAAAGCCCCCAACCTTCCACAAACGCAGTCGGCCCGTTGAAGCGGCGGAAGGCGGGCAGCGAATTGTTCTCCATCGACAGCGCGATCTGCATGTGATGGCCGGGCATGGATTCATGCAGCGACAGAACTTCAGTGGAATAGGTCGGCCGCGACGGCAGATCGTAGCCGTTGATATAGAAAATGCCCGGCCGCGAACCATCCTCAGACGGCTGATTATATTGAGCCGCCGCCTGCGTCGGCCCCACGAAATCGGGAAAGAATTTGATTTCGTAAGGTGTTTTCGGCTGGCGGTCGAAAAGTCGCGGCAGGCCCGCGGCGATCTTAGCCTTCACAGCCTGATAGGCCGCCAGCATTTGCCCTTCATCCTTGAATTTAAATCGCGGATCGTTGCGCAGGAAAGTTCGGAACGCGGGCAGATCGCCCTTGAAGCCCGTCTGGTTTTTCACCCGCTCCATTTCCGCGGTAATGCGTTCGACTTCGGCAAGGCCGATGGCGTGAATCTCGGCGGGCGTGCGCTCCAGCGTCGTGTGATGGTGGACGAGATAGAGATACATCTCGTTCCCGCCCGGCATTGCCTCAAGCCCCACGCTTGCGCGTGCCTTGGGCAGATATTCGTCCTTCAAAAAATTCGCGAGCCGCCGATAGGCCGGTATCACCACATCGCCGACGGTTGCGCGATATTCCTTGGCAATGCGCGCGCGGTCATCGCCCTTGATGGCGTCGGGCATATTCTTGACGGGACCGTAGAAGACACTCTCCTCGACGCTTTTATTCGCTTGTTCGTCGGCCTGCGGAATCATGCGCTCCACGATCACGCGCGGCTGCGTAATGCCCTGCGCCTCGCCCTCGCGCATTCTTGCAATCGCCATGTCGATCCAATGCGCAAAGCCGTTCATGCGCGAAATGGCACTTTCATAATCGGCCACTGTGTTGAAAGGAAAACGGCTGCGCCATTCCATCTCGACGGCGAAGCTCACATGATTGCCGTTGAACTGATCGAGCGGCAGCATCTGAAAATGCTCGCCCAATCCCGGCGCCAACGCGCCCGCATCGTCGGCGAGATTATAGTCGAAGATGTCATAGGAAAGCTGATCCTCGGCATCGAGCTGCGCGCGATCTATGCCGGAAAGCCGTGCGCGAAACTCTGCATTCTCCTTGCGCCGCTCCGCTAAATGGGCAGCCGAAAGATCATCTTCATATTTGCCCAGATAACGCCGGTCGCCGCGCCACAGCGCGGTGGAGGGATAAAGCACAAGCTGCGCTTCATCGTAATCCTTGACGAGCGAAGCGAGATCGCCCGCAGGAGACGCCTGCGCCGGCGCGAACGCTATCAGCGCCAGCAGCGCCGCCAGAAACAGTTTGCGCATGGAATTCCTCGGGCTTGTGCCGGGGAAAGATTAGCGCGGTCCCGCCTCGATGACATCCTCAACGGTGCGCAGACCCGGGCGCGATGCCGTCACCAGCACGGCCATGTTGCCGGGCAGATGTTCGTTTTTCCACATTTTGGTGTGCGCGCGCGGGATATCGGCCCATGGAAAAACTTCCGACATGCAGGGATCGATGCGCCGTTCCACCACCAGCCGGTTGGCTTGGCTCGCCTGCAGCAGATTGGCGAAATGCGAACCCTGAATGCGCTTCTGGCGCATCCACACATAACGCGCATCGAAGGTGATGTTATAGCCGGTGGTGCCCGCGCAGAACACGACCATGCCGCCGCGCTTCACGATCAGGCACGAAACCGGGAAAGTGGATTCGCCCGGATGCTCGAACACCATATCGACATCATTGCCCTTGCCGGTGATCTCCCAGATGGCCTTGCCAAATTTGCGCGCCTCTTTCGTCCACGCATCGTATTCGGGCGTGTTCACCGTGGGCATCTGGCCCCAGCATTTGAAATCCTTGCGATTGATGACGCCTTTCGCACCGAGCGACAAAACGAAATCGCGCTTGGTTTCATCGCTGATGACGCCGATCGCATTTGCACCGCTCACCGCGCAAAGCTGCACGGCAAACGATCCCAATCCGCCCGACGCGCCCCACACCAGAACATTGTGACCGGGCCGCAGGATATGCGGGCGATGCCCGAAGAACATGCGATAGGTCGTTGCCAGCGTCAGCGTGTAACAGGCCGCTTCTTCCCATGTCAGGTGCTTCGGCCGCTCCATGAGCTGGCGATCCTGCACGCGGGCGAACTGCGCGAATGAACCATCGGGCGTCTCGTAACCCCAGATGCGCTGGCTGGGCGAAAACATCGGATCGCCGCCATTGCATTCCTCGTCGTCGCCATCGTCCTGATTGCAATGCACGACGACTTCGTCGCCGACTTTCCAGCGCGTCACCTTAGAGCCCACGGCCCACACGACGCCCGACGCATCGGAGCCTGCGATGTGATAGGGGTTCTTGTGGCTGTCGATCGGCGAGACCGGCGTGCCGAGGCCCGCCCATACGCCGTTGTAATTCACACCCGCCGCCATCACGAGAATCAGAACGTCGTGTGAATCGAGCGACCATGTCGGCACGACTTCGACCTGAAACGATTGCTCCGGCGGACCATGGCGATCTTTGCGGATCGCCCACGCATACATATTTTTGGGGACGTGTCCGAGCGGCGGCACTTCGCCGACCTCGTAAAGATCCTTGTACACTTCGAGCGAAGGTTTCACTTCGGCCGATGACGCCATGACAAAACTCCCAACTAGCCCCTGACCGGTCCCGGCCGATTTGGTGCGGGATTAAGGCGTGACATTTGTTGCAATGCAACCGCTTTCGATGATGTTGCTAACAACGCCGCAGGCAAGTGCGTAATAAAATTACGTATTGGCACGCAACGTCACGTTGAAGAGCCAGCGCGCCGAAAGCCGTTTTTACTGCGGCCCCATTGCTTTTTCTTGCCCTTCCCGGCGATTTCCTTGAGCTTCACGGTCTGGCGGATCGAGAGCGACATGCCGGGCGCGCCTTTATCCGGATCGTGAAAGGCGCGGCCATATTTTTCCACGCGGCCCTCGACCGATCCCAGAAATTCGCCTTCCCATTCCGAAAGTTTTTCGCCGCTCGTCTCCGCCGCCTTGCGCGCACGCGCCAGCGCCCT
Organism: Rhizomicrobium sp.; assembly: GCA_035944195.1. GTDB lineage: Bacteria > Pseudomonadota > Alphaproteobacteria > Micropepsales > Micropepsaceae > Rhizomicrobium. The sequence continues at coordinate 108,784 of DASZBL010000022.1, forward strand.
GAGTGCTGCGCGTTTGGCACTTGCGCGCTGCTCCTCGAAGCGTTCCTTCGCGGATGGAATGCGCTTCTTCACCTCAATGCTTCACATGCGGATCGCGCTCGCCGACTTTTACGGCGACGGGAATATTATCCAGCGCCACGGGACAGGTGTAAAACGCCGAGCGCGCACAATTGGGATTGTAGGCGTCGTTGAAATCGATGGTAACGGTTTTCGGCGGATACGCGCCGAATTTCTCCACATCGACATAGCGCCCCGCGCCGTAAGTTTCCTTGCCCGTCAGATCGTCGGTGAAGAAGGCGGACATATCGGTGATCTTCTTGCGGTCATCGGCATAGAAGGGCAGTTTTGTCTGCTTTCCTTGCAATGTAAAAAATGCGTCGCCGGCATGGAAAAATTGCTTGTGCGTACCGCGCGAGGTGAGAAACACATGCGCCGGCAATTTCGGATCGGGCGTGAAGCGCGCGCTCACGCGCCATGAAGCATCGTAGGGGAAATAATCGAGGCCTTTGAAATCCTTCGCCGCCTTGGCCTGCTGATTGTAGATGAAGATGCGCACGCCCATCACGCCCGCATTCACCTGCGTCGGGTAGCCCGCGATATCGACATCCTTATCGACCGGAATGGATTTCCCGAGTGTCGCCTCGTCGAAAGTCTTGCCGCCCATCGTCACGCTCGCATGGCCGCCCGTATAGCGCGCCGTGAGCACGCCCGGTTTGCTGCCCGCGACCCAGCGGTAGCTGTCCGGCTTGCCCTTCTGGCCGGTGAGCGTGGCCACATCGCCCTCGCCCAGATAGGCCGCATCCTGGATTTTCAGAATGGCGTGCGGCTTCTTCGAAAAAGCCAGATTGGCGTCGGCGATCCCCGCTTTCCATTCCACTTCCGGCGAGGCGGCTGCCAGAGCCGGGGCAGCAAACACCATCAAAGCCAATGCGAGTGCTGTTTTCCTCACGCCTTTAACTCCTGCCGGTCCACCCCATCCTAGCACCCCCTGCGACGCTGACTATGTTGCGCTGCAGCGCACCATGAGGCCATAATGTTGCTATGACACGCGACAAGCCCTGGATTTTCCGCACCTATGCCGGCCATTCGAGCGCCACGGCCTCGAACGCCCTTTATCGCACCAATCTCGCCAAGGGCCAGACGGGCCTTTCGGTGGCCTTCGATCTGCCCACTCAGACGGGCTACGATTCCGATCATCCGCTCAGCAAGGGCGAAGTCGGCAAGGTGGGCGTGCCCATCGGGCATCTCGGCGATATGCGCGCGCTGTTCGACGGCATTCCGCTGGCGCAGATGAACACGTCCATGACGATCAATGCACCGGCCGCGTGGCTGCTCGCATTGTATGTCGCGGTTGCCGACGAGCAGGGTGCTGCGCGCGCCAGCCTGCAAGGCACCACGCAGAACGATATCATCAAGGAATATCTGGCGCGCGGAACGTACATCTTCCCGCCCAAGCCCGCACTGCGCCTGACCACCGACACGATCGCCTTCACCACCGCCGAATTGCCGAAATGGAATCCGATCAATCTGTGCTCCTATCATCTGCAGGAAGCCGGTGCCGATGCGGTGGAGGAAGCAGCCTTCGCGCTCGCCGCCGCCATCTCTGTGCTCGATGCCGCCAAAGTGCGCGGCGCCATTCCGCCGGAAGAATTTCCCAAGGCGGTGGGGCGCATTTCTTTCTTCGTGAATTCCGGCGTGAAGTTCATCACCGAGATCTGCAAGCTGCGCGCGATGGGCGCGATCTGGGATGAGATCACGGCCAACCGCTACGGCGTCACCGATCCCAAGTTGCGACTGTTTCGTTATGGCGTGCAGGTGAATTCGCTGGGCCTCACCGAGCAGCAGCCGGAAAACAATGTCTATCGCATTTTGTTTGGAATGCTCGGTGTGACGTTGTCGAAGAATGCCCGCGCCCGCGCCGTGCAGCTCCCCGCATGGAACGAAGCGCTCGGCCTGCCGCGCCCGTGGGATCAGCAATGGTCGCTGCGCCTGCAGCAGATCGGCGCGCTGGAAACCGACATGCTGGAATATGGCGACATCTTCGACGGCTCGAAGGTCATCGAGGAGAAAGTCGCGAGCTTGAGCGACCAAATCCGCAGCGAGATCGCGCGCATCGAGGAAATGGGCGGCGCGTCTTCGCAGGAAGCGCTCGAATATATGAAGGAGCGTCTGGTGCGCTCCAATGCGGCGCGCGTCGAAGCTATCGAAACCGGCGGCGAAACCCGCGTGGGCGTTAACGCCTATACCGAAACCGAAGTCTCGCCGCTGACCGCCGGCAACGGCAATTTCATGACGGTGGATGAATCCGCAGAAGCGCATCAGATCGCGAATTTGAAAGCCTGGCGCGCCGCGCGCGATGAGAAGAAAGCGCAAGCAGCCCTCGACGCGCTCGAACGCGCCGCGAAAGACGGCAGCAACATCATGCCCGCATCAATCGATTGCGCGAAAGCGGGCGTCACCACCGGCGAATGGGCGGGCAATCTGCGCCGCGTCTTCGGCGAATACCGTGCACCCACGGGCGTTGCCGCCACCGGCCCCGCGCGCAATGACGAGCGCATCGTGGCGCTGCGCGAGGAAGTGGATGCGGCGTCGAAGAAACTCGGCCGCCGCCTCACCTTCCTCGTCGCCAAGCCCGGCCTCGACGGTCACTCGAACGGCGCCGAACAGATCGCCATCCGCGCGCGCGATGCGGGCATGACAGTGATCTACAACGGCATCCGCTTCACCGCCGACGAAATTGTCGCCGCCGCAAAAGAAAAACAGCCCCATGTCGTCGGGCTCTCGATCCTCTCTGGTAGCCACGTGCCGCTGGCCGGCGAAGTCGTCGCGAAACTGAAAGCGGCGGGACTTTCGGATGTGAAGGTAGTCGCCGGCGGCATCATCCCGCCGGAAGACGAAGCCCGCCTCAAAGCCTCAGGCGTTGCAGCCGTCTTCAGTCCAAAAGATTACGACCTCAACGCCATCATGCGCGGGATCGTCGAACTCACGACGCGCTAAGTTCCCAATTGTGGCAGGCCTGCCGCAATCCTACCCCAATCTGGGCGTTAACCTGCCGTTAACTCAGCTGGCGCGGACGAACCGCGCGGGGGACCAAGCTGGGGATGCGCCATGGTTGCCTATCGCACGAATTCCGAACCCGTCCGGCGCCAGGCGCTGAGCCACGAATTGTTTCACGGATTGACGCCTGCCGAATTCGACGCAGAGGCCCGCGCGCTGGCGGGGGCCGAAGCGATGACGCCCACGGTGCGCGCGCGCGTCAAAGCGCAATTGGTCGAGCGGCTGAAAACGCCCGTCGATGCGCCGAGCTGGGGGCCCGATTGGGTGCGCCATGGCGAGCGCAACGCGCCCGCCCATGTGCAGCCGGAGAAAAAAGAACAGCAACAGGAAGCGCCGAGCCATCCCTTGAACGATGACGACCGCGGTGACGCGCGCATCATCGCGCGCAATCTGGAGAAAAGCCGTCAAGTCGCCCATTACCGCGGGCTTTATGCGGCAGCGGTGGTGCTGGCGGCGGCGATTGCGCTGCTCGCCATGTTCGTCGATTACCAGATCATCCGCGGCGATATCTGGACGCGCGCGCTCTCCAACGAATTCATGGTGGTGCCCGCATCCTTGCAAAGCTCGGTCGTGTTCAAAAGCATGCAGGTGATTTTCGCGGTGCTGATCGTGCATTTCATGCTGAAGATCACCGGCGTCTATGGCCGTAATTCGCTCATCACCACGGCGTTCATTCTCTCCATCGTGATGATCGGGTGCCTGGGCTATCTCGTCGCCTACAACAATATGGCGGGCGCAACCTCGGCGACGCTGGAACATTCCGGCGATGCGCCGAACAATTCCATCGATCAGCTTTTTTCCTCGATGAGCAAGCCGCAAGCGCCACCCGCAATCACCCAGGCAAGCATGATGGGTGGCGAGGAAATGTCGCTGCCGCTGCCGAAACTTTCGCAGCGTTCGCTGGCCAATGCGGATTCCTGGCTGTGGCTGGTGTTTGCCAGCGTCATCTTCTTCATCGTCACCAGTGTGGCTGCGCTCTACATGCTGACGGTGGAAAATAACGTCCGCAATTTTCTCATTTCGCGGGATTACCGCCATCGCCAGCGCCAATTCGCGCAACTGCATCTGCTGGAACTTGCCGACCGCAAACCGGCCTGACCATGCGCATGATGCTTGCCATTGCGACGGCGACAGCCATCGGCGCGGGCGGCGCTTACGCCGTGGACGCCACGCGCAATGCGCCGCGAATCGAACTTGCATCGAACATGCGCGAGCAGGCCGAGATCGCGCCGCGCCGCCTTGTCATTGGGCTCGATATTTCCAAAAGCAATCCGCTGGTGGCCGATCCGGCGTTCGCCGCGAAAGTCGGCGCGCGCATTGCCGATGAAGTGAAGAAGCTTGGTTTTGCATCCGAAGTGCATGTGCGCACGCTCGGCAATTACGATGCGGCGTCGAACAATTTCTATTACGACGCGGTGCTGTCGATCCGCAGCCGGCCGGAAGATGTCGCCGCTGAAATCCAGCGCCTTGTCGCGGGCACGCCGCTGCTGGTGAAAAGCGGCAAATGGAAATCGCAAGGCACCACGAACATTCTGGCCTTCCTCGACAATGTCTCGCAAAGCATCGGCTGCGAGGGCATGCCCACGACGATCATTCTGGCCTCGGACGGCATCGAGGATTCCGAATATGCGAGGCTGTCCCGCGCCAGCGCGCATCTGCCCGCGCCGGACGGCAAACCGTTCGCCGGGTGTGCGGAATTGCAAATACTGGGATTGGGCCAAGGCGCCAATAGCCCCGTCGAAACCGTGCGTCTGCGCAAGGAATGGACAGGCTGGGCGCACGCCGCAGGCTTTGCGAAATTCGTCGGCCTCAACGATTGGTGAGGCGTTCGCGGATTTCTTCCGGCGTCACGCCGCTCTCCCGCAAACTTCGCAACGTCACCGCGGAATCGCGTTTGGAAAACTTTTTGCCATGCTCATCGAGAATGAGCCGGTGATGCGCGTAAGCGGGCGCGGGCAATCTCAATAGATTTTGCAGCAAGCGCTGCACATGCGTGGCGGCAAACAGATCATTGCCCCGCGTCACCAGCGTTACGCCCTGAAACGCATCGTCCACGACTACGGCCAGATGATAGGACGCCGGAATTTCCTTGCGCGCCAGAACGACATCTCCAAATAGCAAGGGATCGACTTCGATAGCTCCGCGGTCCTTTTCCTCGAACATCAATTTTCCGGCCCGCTCCGCCGCTGCGTGCACATCCAGCCGCAAAGCATACGAATCACCCGCAGCGATGCGCGCCTTGCGCACGTCATCGGAAAGTTTACGGCAGGTGCCGGGATAGAGCGGGCCTTCCGGTCCGTGCGGGGCACCGGTCGCGCGCGCGATTTCCTCTGCAATCTCTTTGCGCGTGCAGAAGCAGGGATAGAGCAAATCTTGCGCGTGCAACGCATCCAGCGCCGCGCGATAGGCCTCGAACCGCGCCGATTGCCGCAACACCGGCTGTTCCCAGTCGAGCCCGAGCCACGCCAAATCCCCATAGATCGCCGCTTCGAACTCAGGTTTGCAGCGCGCAATGTCGATATCCTCGATGCGCAGCAGGAATCGTTCGCCCGCCTCCGCTGCGGTGATCGCCGCAAAGGCATGGCCCAGATGGAGCAGTCCGGTTGGACTCGGCGCGAAGCGCGTGACAATCATGGTCCGGCAATCTTCTCACATTCGCTGCCCATGAACATCCGCGCCCTTTCCGGTCCCCGCCTCGCGCCCACGCGCGGACCTGCCACGCATCTGGTGGTGCTCTGTCATGGCTATGGCGCGGATGGAAATGATCTCATCGGGCTCGTGCCGCATTGGCAGCAGCTTCTGCCGACCGCAGCCTTCGCCGCACCCGATGCACCGGAGCCTTGCGCAGGCGCGCCGATGGGCCGCCAATGGTTTCCCATTTCCCGTCTCGATCCGCGCGAAATGCAGAAGGGCGTTGAGTCCGCCGCCGCCGCGCTCGATGCATTTCTCGATGCCGAGCTTGCGCGTCTCAACCTGGCGCCGGAGCGCCTGGCACTGGTCGGCTTCAGCCAGGGCACGATGATGTCGCTGCATGTGGGTCTCAACCGCGCCGTGAAGCCCGCAGCCATTGTCGGCTATTCGGGAATGCTGGCGGGTGCGGAAAACCTCGGCAAGCTCGGCCCCGATACGCCGCCGATCATGCTCATCCATGGCGATGCCGACCCGATGATTCCCCCCGATGCGCTCTTCATGTCGGCAGGCGCACTGGCGCGCGCGGGCGCCGCCGTGCAATGGCATTTGTCGCCGGGTGTCGGTCATTCCATCGACCCCGAAGGCCTCGCCCTCGGCGGCATTTTCCTCGCCATGGCGTTCGCGGGCTTGCTCAAACGCGGAAATGGCGAAATCGCCTGTGGAATCGGCTGAATCTGTCGCTTTGCCGTCACAGCGAATCGGTTAGGCTGGTTGGCATCCCGCTGGGATGCCACTAAAGTCCCGCCGGGATTGAGGGAGGAAGCGTCTTCAACAGGAGCGTCTCGTGTTAGCCGAGCGTTTGCCCGACAATTGCCCGGCACTGGTGCTCAATGCGGATTACCGTCCGCTGAGCTATTATCCGCTTTCGCTGTGGTCCTGGCAGGATGCGATCAAGGCGGTGTTCCTTGAACGTGTCCATATCCTTGCCGAATATGACCGCGCGGTGCGCTCGCCCAGCTTCGAGATGAAGCTTCCTTCCGTGGTTTCGCTGAAAACTTATGTGAAGCCCGCGCGCAATCCGGCGTTCACGCGGTTCAATGTTTTTTTGCGCGACCGTTTCGAATGCCAGTATTGCGGCATCGACGAAGACCTCACCTTCGATCATCTGATCCCGCGTTCGCGCGGCGGGCGCACGACATGGGAGAATGTCGTGGCGGCGTGTGCGCCGTGCAATCTGATGAAGGGCGGCAAGCTGCCAGATCAGGTCGGCATGCATCCGCGCCAGCGCCCGCACCGGCCCACAGTCAATGAGCTACGCAACAATGGCCGCCGCTTCCCGCCGAACTATCTGCACGATTCCTGGGCGGATTATCTCTACTGGGATACCGAACTGGAATCCTGACGCGCGTTTCTCCACATGGCCAGCAGCGGCGGCGCGCCCGGTGGTGCGATGCTTTTCGTCGTGACGAATCCGGCGCGTTCGTAAAGCCGTGTGTTCTTCGGATTGGAATTTTCGAGATAGGCGGGCATCCCCGCCGCATCGGCGCGCTTCAGCGTCGCTTCCAGCATCGCGCCGCCAAGTCCCATTCCCTGCAATCGCGGCGCTACGCCGATGAAGGCGAGATAATAGTGTGGTGTATGCGGATGATGTTTCTCCATCGCATCCGCCATCGCCGATCCGCGCAGCAATCGCGGGAAACCGCAGAGCCTGAGAAACATCGGCAACAATTTCATCTGCTCCATGAAACCGCCGGGGCTTGCGGGCGCATCGGGCGGAAGCCAGGCGGCGGCAACGCTCGCATCATCGGCCATCCACACTTCGCCGAAAGGAATGGCGCGCACCTGCAAGAGCCAATAGAAAAATCGTTCGAGACCTATCGCGCGTTTGGGCCCGCGCCGTGCGATCCAGTCGAACACCGGATCGGTGGCGAAGGCGGCTGCGAAAAGCCGCGCCACGGCCCGCGCATCGTTTGCGCTGGCGCGGCGGGGATTGGCGGCAAGTGCGAGCTGTTCGTGGCGATCGCTCATATGCGCTCGGACAATTTGATGGCGATGCGGCAACCGGTCTTGATCGCTTCGCTGAGCAAGCGATAGCCCGGCGCGTCGGCTGCGCCATGCGCCATCGCTTCATCGCGATGCGCGATTTCATCGGCACGGAAATCGCTAACCGCGGCCTTCAAATCCGGATCGCCGTCCAGCTTTTCGATCTGCTGCGCATAATGTTCGTCGATCACTTCTTCCACCGCTGCCGTGCAGGCCATCGCGGCTTTCTCGCCAAGCATCGCGGTTGCCGCACCCAATGCAAATCCCGCCACGCGCCACACTGGTTCCAATGCAGTCGGGCGCACATGGCGTTCATTCACAAGCTTGTCGAAGGCCTTCAAATGTCGCTGTTCCTGCTCCGCCATTTTGCGGATGGCGTCTGCGGTTTCGCTTTTGCGACCGCCCAGCACGGCCAACTGTCCTTCATAGATTCGCACCGCGCCATATTCGCCGGCATGGTCCACGCGGATCATGGATTCGATATCCGCCGATTTCACGCCGGGCGATGCGGGACGTTTGCCGCGTTTCACGCTCATGATTTTTTCCTCAGCAGTAGAACCGCAGCAATTCCCGCGATGCCGAGCGAGATAATTGCATTATATCCCGCCAAAGAAATCCCCAAGAGCCGCCACGCCGCCACGTCGCAGCGCACGATGGGCGCATTCAGATCGAGCGGGCCGCCGGTCAATTGGAACGCCGAGCCGGTGCACGCACTCGGCCCCGCCCAGAAGCGCCATTCCACGCCTGCATGGTACACGCCAATCGCGCCGGATATCGCGATCAGCAGCGCCGCCGCCGCAGCCAGCCAGATCGCATACCGCCGCTCGATCAAACCCGCTTGCAGCAGCAGCCAGCCGCCAAGTCCCACCGCAATCGCCGCAAAATGCGGCCAGCGCTGCCACTGGCACATTTCGCAAGGCGGAATGTGGCCGATATATTGAAAGCCCAGCACGCCTGCGATCATCACAAGCGAAAATGCGCCCAGCACCGGCACGAGTCTCTCTGCGGGAATATTCATCTTGCGAAAATCATCCCTTCATCGGCGAAGGCTTTGAACTCCAGCGCATTGCCGGATGGATCGGCAATAAAAAATGTCGCCTGCTCGCCTGCCTCGCCCTCAAATCGCGTCTGCGGCGCGATGATGAAATCGGCGCCATTTTTCTGAAGTTTTTGTGCAAGTTCCCGCCATTCCGGCAGGCTCAGAATAACGCCAAAATGCCGCACGGGAACATCTTCGCCGTCCACGCGATTATGCGCTTGGGTTCCTGCGTGCGAAGCGCTTAAATGCGCCACGATTTGGTGGCCGAAAAAGTCGAAATCGACCCATTCGTCCGACGAACGGCCCTCCCGGCAGCCGAGCAGCCCGCCATAGAAAGCGCGCGCTTCGGCAAGGTTGCGAACCGGGAAGGCGAGGTGGAACCGGGGAGGCGTTGTCATCTTACGACTCTCGCGTGAACCGCGAGAGAAGCAAGGCCTGTTCGCAAAGGGAAGCCATGCGCGGTTCGAAGACCACACGTCCCCAGCTTGCGCGGCGCGAATTGCTGCGCATCGAGGGCCGCCCGGTGGCGGTGACGCTGAAGCTCAATCCCCGCGCGCGGCGGCTGATCGTCAAGGTGCATCCCTCCACCGGCGAGGTCACGGTGGTGGCGCCGTCCAAGCGCTCGCTCGGCCATGCGATGGAATTCGCGCGGAAAGAATCCGCCTGGATCGCGCGGCGTCTGGCCCATGTGCCCGAGCCCGTGCCGCTGGGACTGGGCAAGCGCATCCTCTATCGCGGCGAGGAGCATGTGATCCGCTATGGCGAGGCGAGCAAGAAGCCGGTGTGGATCGAGCATGCGGATGACGAACGCATCATCCGCGTCACGGGCCGCGCCGAACATGCCTCCCGCCGGTTGCTGGATTTTTTGAAACGCGAGGCGCGCAAAGTTCTGGATTCACGCGCGCTGCATTACGCCGCCATGATCGACGCCAAGCCCGCGCGCATCACCGTGCGCGATACGGCCAGTCGCTGGGGATCATGTTCGTCGGGCCGCTCGCTGTCGTTTTCCTGGCGGCTGATTTTCGCCCCCCCCTTCGTGCTGGATTACGTCGTGGCTCACGAAGTCGCGCATTTGAAGGAAATGAATCACGGCTTGCGCTTCTGGCGGCTGGTTAAGGATTTGGTGGGCGATGTGGAAAAGCCCCAAGCCTGGCTCGCCGAGAACGGCGCCTCGCTGCATCGCTATGCGCCAAGGATGAGCGTGGAATAGCTTGCAATTGGCCCGGGTCCGGCCTATATCCCGGCCATCCCCTTACAACAGAGTTCTGTTGTGTGGCGTGTCGCAAGACCGCCGCGGGCAAAAAGCTTTGCTTTTGGGAACGCAACAGGAGTTCGTCATTCTTAGTGCGATGTCGCAGCTGGAAGAGGTCATCGAGCCCGTGGTGGAAGCCGCAGGGTTTCGCCTCGTGCGCCTGCGCCTGATGGGCGGCAAGACCAAGACGCTGCAGATAATGGCCGAGCGCCCCGATGGCACGATGAATGTGGAAGATTGCGCCGCCCTTTCGCGCGCGCTGTCCGAATTCCTCGACGCCGAAGACCCCATCGAAGGCGAATATCTTTTGGAAGTCTCATCGCCCGGCATCGACCGCCCGCTGACACGCGTGACGGATTTCGCGCGCTGGTCGGGCCATGAAGCCAAGCTAGAACTGGTCGCCCCGCAGGAAGATGGCCGCAAGCGGTTCAAGGGCACGCTTCTCGGCCTCGACGGAACCGATGTGGTTCTGGATGCCGAGGGCGCGCGGTTGAAGTTTCCCTTCAAGGCGATTTCAGAAGCCAAACTCGTACTGACCGACAAACTCATTGCCGAAGATTTGAAAGCGCGCAAACACGCGTGAAACAGGAGAGAAGACATGGCAGCCATTGCCGCCAATAGAACCGAACTTTTGCAGATCGCCGATGCGGTCGCCCGCGACAAATCCATCGACAAATCCGTCGTGTTGCACGCGATGGAAGAGGCGATGCAGCGCGCGGCCAAGGCGCGCTATGGCAGCGAAAACGAAATCCGCGTCGAGATCGATCCGAAAACCGGCGAGACGCATGTGTCGCGTTATCTGCATGTCGTCGAGTTGGTCGAGAACGACAAGATCGAAATCAGCCTCGAAGATGCGCGCATGCGCAATCCCGCCGCACAAGTCGGCGACATCATCGCCGAAACTCTGCCGCCGGTCGATTTCTCGCGCATCGCCGCACAGGCCGCAAAGCAGGTGATCGTGCAGAAGGTGCGCGATGCCGAACGCGAGCGCCAATACGAAGAATACAAAGACCGCATCGGCGAAATCGTGCATGGCGTCGTCAAGCGCGTGGAATTCGGTTCGGTTGTGGTGGATCTGGGCCGCGCCGAAGGTGTCGTGCGCCGCGATGAAATGATCCCGCGCGAGAGCTTCCGCACCGGCGATCGCATCCGCGCCTATATCTATGACGTGCGCCGCGAAACGCGGGGCCCGCAAATCTTCCTCTCCCGCTCCCATCCGCAATTCATGGTGCGGCTCTTTGCGCAAGAAGTGCCCGAGATTTATGATGGCATCATCGAAATCCGTGCCGTGGCGCGCGATCCGGGCAGCCGCGCGAAAATCGCGGTGATCTCGAAAGATTCCAGCATCGATCCGGTCGGCGCCTGCGTCGGCATGCGCGGCGTGCGCGTGCAGGCTGTGGTGCAGGAACTGCAGGGCGAACGCATCGACATCATTCCGTGGTCGCCGGAAGCCGCCACCTTCATCGTCAATGCGCTCGCACCCGCCGAAGTGTCCAAAGTGGTGCTGGATGAAGACACACATCGCACCGAAGTCGTGGTGCCCGACGAGCAGCTTTCGCTCGCCATCGGACGCCGCGGCCAGAATGTACGCCTTGCTTCGCAGCTCACCGGCTGGCAGCTCGACATTCTCACCGAAGCCGAAGAATCCGAACGCCGCCAGAAAGAATTCGCCGAGCGCACCGCGTTGTTCATGGAAACGCTCGATGTGGATGAGACAGTGGCGCAGCTTCTGGCGTCCGAAGGTTTCGCCAATGTCGAAGACGTCGCCTTCGTGCCACTGAACGAGCTGGCCGAAGTCGAAGGCTTCGATGAGGAAACCGCGCAGGAACTGCAAAGCCGCGCCGTCGAGCATATCGAAGCGCGCAACAAGGAAATGGACGACAAACGCAAGGAGCTTGGCGTGGAAGACGAAGTGGCCGAAGTCGAAGGCGTGACACCCGCCATGCTGGTGGCGCTGGGCGAAGCGGGCGTGAAGACGCTCGAAGATCTCGCGGGCTGTGCCACCGACGATCTCTTGGGCTATTACGAAGTGAACAAGGAAAAGGAGCGCGTGCGCGTTCCGGGCGCTTTGGAAAACTTCAACCTCACGGCTGACGACGCAAACGCCATCATCATGAAGGCGCGCGTGAAAATCGGCTGGATCGAGGAAGAAGTGCCCGCCGAAGAAGAAGCCCCGACGGAGGAAGAAGAAACCGCGTGACGGCAACAGCAGCCATTCGGGAGGAAGACGGCGCGCTGCGCGAGCGGCGCTGCATCGTGACGGGAGAGGTGCTGCCTGAGGCGCGCCTCATCCGCTTCGTCGAGGGTCCCGATGGCTGCGTGGTGCCCGATATTGCGGCGAAGCTGCCGGGACGCGGCATGTGGGTCAGCGCCGAGCGCGCCATTCTGGAACGCGCCATCACGAAGAACCATTTCTCGAAGGCGGCGAAGAAACCGCTTTCGGCGTCCCCCGATCTGCCGGACAGGGTGGAAAAACTCATTGTCCAGCGCATGGCCGACGATCTGGGGCTGGCGCGCCGGGCGGGCGGGCTGATCCTGGGTTTCGATCAGATCGCCAATGCGTTCCAGAGCAAGACACCGCCTTTGGTGCTGGTGGAAGCCAGCGATGGCGGGGCGGACGGCAAGCGCAAGCTCTTCGGTGTGGCATGGGCGCAAGGGCTGAAGCCCCGCGTCATCGATTGCCTGAATTGTGCGGAATTGAGCTTGGCTCTGGGCCGCGAGAATGTGGTACATGCAGCCCTCAAATCCGGGCAGCTGGCGGAACGGCTTGAGCTGAATGCGGGGCGGCTGGCGGGTTTTCGCATGGCCGGCGGGGAAAAGATTGACACTGCGGGCACAATGCCTGCCGCGGACGAAAGGCACGAATGAGCGAGACGAATGACACCACGAAGCGTCCCGGCGGCGGCAGCAAAACGCTGACGCTGAAGAAGACCGAGACTTCGACCGTCAAGCAGAGCTTCAGCCATGGCCGCACCAAGGCCGTGGTGGTGGAGAAGAAGCGCAGCGCCCATCCCACTTCCGCCGCACCCGTGGCGCCGAGGCCCGTCGTCGCGCCCGAAAAACCCAAGCCCAAGCCCACCGAAGTGCGGCCCACCACGCCGCAGCCTTCGCGCGAATCCTACCGGCCGGGCGTGGTTTTGCGCCAGCTCACCGACGAAGAGAAAGTCACGCGCAGCCGTGCGCTTGCCGATGCGCGGGTGGCCGAGCATGACGCGCGCAAACGCGCCGAGGAAGAAGCTTATTTGCGCGCCACTGAAGATGCGCGTCTGGCCAAGGAACGCGCCGCCGCCGAAAAACGCAAAACCGAAGAAGAATCGCGCAAGGCCGCCGATGAACTCGCGCGCCGCCATGCCGAAGAAGAAGCCGCCCGCCGTCTCGAGAAGAAGGAAGAAGGCCCGGCCAAACCCGATACTTCCGCGGCGGCCCGCAAGGCCCGTCCGCAAATCGAGGAAGAAGAAGAAAGCAGCGCCAAGAAAGGCGGCGTCAAAACGCCCGCCAAAGCACCTGCTGCCCGCAAGGCCCCCGACAATCGCCGCCGTGGCAAACTTACCGTCACCAAGGCGCTTTCGGATGACGACGAGCGCATGCGTTCGGTCGCCTCCTATCGCCGCCATCTGCAGCGTGTGAACCGCGCGGGGCAACAGCAGCCTGCCGGTCCCGCAGGCCCGCGCGAAGTCACGATTCCCGAAACCATCACTGTTTCGGAACTCGCAAACCGCATGGCGCGCCGTTCGGTGGACGTCATCAAGGTGCTGATGAAAAGCGGCATGATGGCGACGGTGAACGATGTGCTCGATGCCGATACCGCCGAACTCGTCGCAACCGAATATGGCCACACCGTCAAGCGCGTCGCCGAATCCGACGTGCTGGAAGGCTTGAAGGGCGCCGATGACACGGGCGAGAATCTGAAATCGCGCCCGCCGGTCGTCACCGTCATGGGCCATGTCGATCACGGGAAGACCTCGCTGCTCGATGCGCTGCGCAAAACCGATGTGGTCGCGGGCGAAGCGGGCGGCATCACGCAGCATATCGGCGCCTATCAGGTGCAATTGAAGACCGGCCAGCGCATCACCTTCCTCGATACGCCGGGCCATGCCGCCTTCACCGCCATGCGTGCGCGCGGCGCGAAGGTGACGGATATCGTCGTGCTGGTGGTGGCGGCCGATGACGGCGTCATGCCGCAAACGGTCGAAGCGATTTCGCATGCGAAAGCCGCGAGCGTTCCCATCATCGTTGCGATCAACAAGATCGACAAGGGCGACGCAAACCCCACGCGCGTAAAGACCGAGCTTCTGCAATATGAAATCCAGGTGGAAGACATGGGCGGCGAAACGCTGGCCATTGAAGTCTCCGCCACCAAGGGCACCAATCTCGACAAGCTCGAAGAAGCGATCCTGCTGCAATCCGAATTGCTGGATTTGAAATCCAATCCGGACCGCACCGCCGAGGGCGCGGTGATCGAAGCGAAACTCGACAAGGGCCGCGGTCCTGTGGCGACCGTGCTCGTACAGCGCGGCACGCTGAAGGTCGGCGATCTCGTTGTTGCGGGCTCGGAATGGGGCCGCATCCGCGCGCTCGTCAACGATCGCGGCGAAACGATCCAGAGTGCGACGCCCGCCATGCCTGTCGAAGTGCTGGGCCTTTCCGGCGCGCCCGAAGCGGGCGATGAATTCGTCGTGGTGGATAGCGAAAGCCGCGCGCGCGAAGTCACCGAATATCGCGACCGCAAGCGGCGCGAAGCGCGCCACGCAACCGGCGCACGCCAGACGCTCGATCAATTGCTCCAGAGCCGCAAGGACGGCGAGCGCCGCACTTTGCCGCTCGTCATCAAGGGCGATGTGCAAGGATCGGTCGAGGCCATTCAGGGCGCGCTCGCCAAGCTCGGCACCGATGAAGTGGGCGTGCATGTGCTCACCAGCGGCGTCGGCGCGATCACGGAGAGCGATGTGATTCTCGCGCATGCCAGCGGCGGCGCCATCATCGGCTTCAATGTGCGCGCCAACACGCAAGCCCGCGAACGCGCCAAGCGCGATGGCGTCGAAATCCGCTATTACAACATCATCTATAACGTCATGGATGATATGAAGGCCGCACTTTCGGGATTGCTCGCACCGGAAACGCGCGAGAAATTCCTCGGCAATGCGGAGATCCTCGAAGTCTTCACGATCTCGAAAGTCGGCAAGGTTGCCGGTTGCCGGGTCACCGAAGGCGTGGTGCGCCGCGGCGCCAAAGTGCGGCTCATCCGCGACAATGTCGTGGTGCATGAAGGCGATCTTTCCACGCTCAAGCGCTTCAAGGACGAAGTGCGCGAAGTCCAGACCGGTCAGGAATGCGGCATGGCATTCGCAGGGTATCAGGACATCCAGAAGGGCGACATCATCGAGTGCTACGAGGTCGAGACCATCCAGCGCGCTCTGTAAATATCGAAATGCCCCGCCGCCATTCTGCATCGCCAAACATCGGCCCCACGCAACGCCAGCTCCGCGTCGGCGAAATGCTGCGCCATGCGCTGTCGGAGATTCTCATTCGCGGCGATGTGCGCGATCCCGAATTGAACGGCGTTCCCATCACCATCACGCAGGTGAAACCGTCGCCCGACATGCGGCATGCGACCGTCTTCTGCGAACCGCTCGGCGGCAAAAACGCCAAGGAAGTGATCGAAGCCCTCAATCGCCATCGCGGTTTCATCCGCGGGCTGATGGGCAAGATGATCGAACTTAAATTTACGCCCGATCTGCGCTTCGTCGAAGACACGTCTTTCGCGGAAGCGGAAAAGATCGAGAATCTTCTCAAATCCTCCCGCGTGAAACGCGATCTCGCAAAGCCCGAACCTGAAGACGATGGCGATGAGCCGTAAGAAAAAGGGCTCGCCCATTCATGGCTGGGTGATTATCGACAAACCGACCGGCATCACTTCCACGCAAGTGGTGAGCGCGGTGAAACGCATCTTCGACGCGCAGAAAGCGGGTCACGCCGGAACGCTCGATCCGATGGCGACGGGTGTGCTCGCCATTGCGCTGGGCGAAGCGACGAAAACCGTGCCCTTCGCGATGGATGCCGAGAAGACCTACCGCTTCACCGCCTGTTGGGGCGAGGGCCGCGACAGCGACGACACCGAAGGCCGCGTCACCGAGACTTCGGCCAATCGCCCCTCGCGCGAGGCGATCGAGGCCATGATCCCGCGCTTCGTCGGCGAAGTGGTTCAGGTGCCGCCGTCCTACTCCGCCATCAAGGTGGAAGGGGAGCGCGCCTATGATCTGGCCCGCGAGGGCGAGGCGGTGGAACTGGAACCCCGCACCATCCTGATCCACGAGGCCCGCCTCATCGGCATACCTGATCCCGACCACGCCGAGTTCGAAATGCGTTGTGGCAAAGGGGCTTACGTGCGGGCGTGGGTGCGGGACATTGCCCGGGCGCTGGGCACTGTCGGCCATGTTTCCCAGCTTCGGCGCACCTCCATCGGCAGCTTCAAAGAGAATGATGCGGTGCCCCTAGAAACACTGAGGGGTTTTATGCATAGTCCCGCCGCTTTTGAGCACTTGAGGCCCATTGCGACCGCGCTGGACGGCATCCCGGCGCTGGCCGTCACGGGTCCGGATGCGGTTCGCCTCCGTAGCGGCAATCCGATCCTGATGCGTGCGAACCTGTTCGCCCGCATCACGGACGCCACTTCTTCCAGCGACGATCTTCAAGGGCTCACGGTCTATCTATCGACCGCGAATGGCGAGCCCGTTGCGCTCGCCGAACTCGTGGCCGGAGAGCTCAGGCCGTTTCGTGTTTTCAACTTTGGGACCTGATGACCGATGACAATTACGACCGAACGCAAAGCCGAAGTAATGAAGGAATATGGAAATTCGGCGACCGATACCGGTTCGCCGGAAGTGCAGGTGGCCGTGCTCTCCGAGCGCATCGCCAATCTCACCGAGCACTTCAAGAATCACGTCAAGGACAACCATTCGCGCCGCGGCCTCATCAAGATGGTGTCGACGCGCCGCAGGCTCCTCGACTATGTGAAGGCCACGGATGTGAAGCGCTATGAAGCGCTGATCGCGCGGCTGGGCCTCAGGCGCTGAAAGCGCGGCTTCAATACTCAAACTGCTTCGCACGGGTTCGCGATGGTCGCGAGCCTGTGCGCTTACGTTTTCTTTGAGATGACTCGAAGGAACACCCCCGAACGCAATCCGGCGTCGGGAATGAATGAAGGAAGACGAAATGTTCAATATCGTCCGTGAGGACATCGAATGGGCGGGGCGCAAGCTCACGCTCGAAACCGGCCGCATGGCGCGTCAGGCTGACGGCGCCGTGGTTGCCACCTATGGCGAGACTGTGGTTCTCGCAACCGTTGTCGGCGCAAGGTCGCCGCGCGAAGGCATAGATTTCTTCCCGCTCACTGTGAATTATCAGGAGCGCTATTACGCCGCCGGTAAAATTCCGGGCGGCTATTTCAAGCGCGAACGCGCGCCCACCGAGCGCGAAACGCTGATCTCGCGCCTGATCGACCGCCCCATTCGTCCATTGTTCGCCGATGGCTATCGCAACGAGACGCAGGTCGTGGTGCAGGTGCTTTCGCACGACATCGAAAACGATCCCGATGTGGTGGCGCTGGTTGCGGCTTCCGCTGCCCTCACCATTTCGGGCATTCCGTTCATGGGTCCGATCGGTGCGGCGCGCGTCGGTTACATCGGCGGCGAATACAAGCTCAATCCGCAGATCGATGAGATGCCGCTTTCGGCGCTTGAACTCGTCGTGGCAGGCACTGCAGACGCCGTTCTGATGGTGGAATCCGAAGCGAAAGAATTGCCGGAAGATGTAATGCTGGGTGCGGTGATGTTCGGCCATCGTGGCATGCAGCCGGTGATCGAAGGCATCATTCGCCTCGCCGAAAAGGCCGCGAAAGAACCGCGCCCCGTGCCGGAAGATGTGCACGCGCCGGTTCGCGAAAAGCTGAAGGCCGCCGCGAGCAAGGAACTCGCGGCCGCCTTCCAGATCGCGGAAAAGCATGTGCGCCGCGATGCCATCTCCGCCGTGCGCGACAAGCTCAAGGCGGAATATGTCGGCGAAGGCGAAGGCAAGGTTGCCGCCAACACCTTCTCCAATCTGATGCACGATGTGGAAGCCCATGTCATGCGCAACGCGGTGCTCGACACCAAGAAGCGCATCGACGGACGCGATCTCGTCACCGTTCGTCAGATCGTGGCCGAAGTGGGCGCGCTGCCGCGCACCCATGGTTCAGCGTTGTTTACACGCGGCGAAACGCAAGCCCTTGTCGTTGCCACTCTCGGCACCGGCGAAGACGAGCAATTTGTCGACAGTCTCGAGGGCACGTCCAAGCAGAACTTCATGCTGCACTACAATTTTCCTCCCTATTCGGTAGGCGAAACGGGCCGCATGGGCGCGCCGGGCCGCCGCGAAATCGGCCATGGCAAGCTTGCATGGCGCGCGGTGCATCCGATGCTGCCGGCGAAGGAAGAATTCCCCTACACGATCCGCGTCGTCTCCGAAATCACGGAGTCCAACGGTTCGTCCTCGATGGCCACGGTTTGCGGCACATCGCTGGCGCTGATGGATGCAGGCGTGCCGATCAAGCGGCCGATCGCAGGCATCGCGATGGGATTGATTCTGGAAGGCAGCCGCTTTGCGGTACTCTCCGACATTCTCGGCGATGAAGATCATCTGGGCGATATGGATTTCAAGGTCGCAGGAACGGATCAGGGCGTCACCTCGCTGCAGATGGACATCAAGATCGCAGGCATCACCGAAGAGATCATGCGCGTGGCGCTCGATCAGGCAAAGGGTGGGCGTCTGCACATTCTGGGCGAAATGGCGAAGGCCATCACCCGCTCGCGCGATCAGCTCGGCGAACATGCCCCGCGCATCGAAGTGATCCACATCCCCACCGACAAGATCCGCGAAGTGATCGGTTCGGGCGGCAAGGTGATCCGCGAAATCGTGGAAAAGACGGGCGCCAAGATCAACATCGAAGACGACGGCACGGTGATGGTGGCGAGCGCCGATGGCGAGTCGATCCGCGCAGCACTCAAATGGATCAAATCCATCGTGGCGGAACCGGAGATCGGCGAAATCTATGACGGCAAGGTCGTCAAGGTGATGGATTTCGGCGCCTTCGTGAATTTCTTCGGACCCAAGGACGGGTTGGTTCACATTTCCGAACTTGCGGCGCAACGCGTCAACAAAACAAGCGATGTGGTCAGCGAAGGCCAAGCCGTGAAAGTGAAGCTGCTCGGCTTCGATGACCGCGGCAAAGTACGCCTCTCCATGAAGGCCGTCGACCAGACCACCGGCGAAGACCTCACCAAGAAGAAGGCCGAAGGCGCACCGGCAGCGGAATAGTCCATCTCGACTTTTTGGCGACGTTTAAGTACCCTTGGCCAAGTCTGGCCAAGGGTACTTTCGTTTTGGAAAAGACGGTCAACATCAACACAGCGAAGGCGCACCTCGCCAGTCTCATCGCCGAGGCCGAGGCGGGCGAAGATATTGTCATTGCGCGTGCCGGCAAACCGGCCGTCAAACTCGTCCCCGTCAAGCGCAAGGCCCAAAAGGAAAAGAAGTCCAAGCTACGTCTGGATCGCAAACCCGGATTCATGAAGGGCCAAATTCACATTCTCAAAGGCTTCTACGATCCGCTGCCCGATCATATTCTTGCGGCATTCCGCGGTGAGAACGATTGAAGCTGCTCCTTGATTCCCACATTTTGCTGTGGTGGCCCATGGGGTCGGCGCGGCTCGGCAATCGGGCGCGCGATCTTGTTTTGACGACGGATGTGGAACTGTTCATGAGCGCGGCCAGTCTTTGGGAATTGGGGATCAAGCGCGCACTCGGCAAGCTTGACGTCGATCTGAGTGCTGTACGCCGCAATCTGGAACAGCGTGGTGTGACCGTGTTGCCCGTGACAGCTGACCACGCCGAGGCGGCGGCGGTATTGCGTATGTTTCACAACGATCCCTTCGACCATATGCTGGTCGCGCAGGCGATAACCGAAGGATACAGGCTTCTCACGCGCGATAAGCATCTCAAGCGTTATGGATCGCCGGTTCTCTACGTGTGAGGTTCATCTCATGCCCAAGGTCGACATCAAATCCGTTTATCAGCGCAAGGGCTCAACCTATCCCGCACCTTTCAATGAAATGGCGAAGGAACGCACCAAGCAAGGCTTAGGCGATGCGGGCGGGTTGACCGATTTCGGCGTCAACCTCACGCATCTTCCGCCGGGTGCGTGGTCCAGCCAGCGCCATTGGCATTCGGCGGAGGACGAATTCGTCTATGTGATTTCCGGCGAACTCACGCTCATCACCGATGCGGGCGAGGAGATTTTGCGCGGCGGCGATTGCGCGGCGTTTCCCAAGAACACGCCGGACGGCCATCACCTCGTCAACAAAAGCGGCAGGCCCGCCGTCTATCTCGAAATCGGCACGCGCGCGCCGATGAGCGATGTCTGCACCTATCCCGACATCGACATGCTGCTCGACCGCAGCAAAGGCAGCTTCACGCACAAGGACGGCACGCCCTATTCCAAATCCTGAGGCCCAAAAATGTTCGATGCTTTTGTTCATGGACATACGGGGCTCGATTTTCTTCTTCTGATTTTGGCAGCAATTGCGATGCCCGTGTTGTCGGCAATCACCGGGCGTCAGCTTCAGCGCGCGGGCGGGCCGACGCTGCTGCGCCGCTACTGGATGACGATCACGCGCGGCTGGCTCATCGTGGCGTTGATTTTGGGCGCGTGGCTTTTCGCTAAACGCCCGCTTGCAGAACTGGGCCTCGATTGGCCGATTGGTTTCTGGGGCCGTGCCGGCTTTGCGCTGGTGGCACTGGTGGGCCTCGTCTTCATCGTTCAGATCATGCGGCTGCCAAAACTCATCGGCGACAATCTCGCCCGATGGACCGAGCGCATGAATGTGCTCAAGATCACGCCGCGCACGCGCGAGGAACTCGCGGTCTTTATTCTCGTCGCGATCACGGCGGGCGTCTGGGAGGAGCTTCTCTATCGCGGCTTCTTCATCTGGTTTTTGCTGCCGGGCATGGGTGTTGTCGCGGCGATTCTGATTTCATCGGCCATATTCGGGATCGGTCATATCTATCAGGGCTGGCACGGGGTGATGACCACCGGGCTTGTCGGCCTCGTCTTTGCCATTCTGTATGTACTCAGCGAGAGCCTATGGTGGCTGATGGCGGCGCATGCGGTGGTGGATATTTACGGCGGCGTGCTCGCCTGGCGCCTTACCGTGATGAGCGCCGCAGAGCCCGCGCCCGCATGACTGCAAAATATTTAAGCGGATTTGCTTAAGACGCGTGCAGCGCTACGCAAAACCGCTGCAGAAAAGCGACATGCCGCCCGCGATGCGAGCTTCCGCGATGGTTAATCGCTCTTTGCCATTCTTGTGCAATCCGTCCCTGCCCGGTACGTTTCACGCGTCTGTGCGGGGATGGTTTTCGCGATGTATGTGGTGCTGCGTTTTCTCAGTCTGATCCTGATTGTGGTGGCGCTCATGCTGCTGGGCGCGGACATCGTCACCTCGCTCGAACATGGCGGCCAGATCACCGTGCGCTCCATCGAGCAGGTCTGGGCGATCCTCGACAAATCCGGCGTGGATGCATTCAAGGGGTGGGCGGGAAAATCATTTCCCGCAATCTATAGCGTGCTGGCGCTTCCCGGCTGGGCGGTCACTGGTGTACTCGGCGTGATCCTGGCGTTCTTGTTCGGCCGCCGCGCGGGCCCGCACGAAAATTGAAACTTAGCGATTGGCACCCGGCGTCCACAAAACATCGTTGGCGCCTTTGCCGTTCGCATAGCGGCTCGCCACGAACAGATGATCCGATAACCGGTTCACATATTGGAGCGCGGGCTCGCCCAGCGGTTCATGCTCCGCCAACTCCACCATCAATCGCTCCGCGCGCCGCACAATAGTGCGCGCAAGATGCAGATATGCGGCGGCCGGCGTTCCTCCCGGCAGCACGAAGGATGTCAGAGGCGCCAATTCCGCGTTCATCGCATCGATCTCATTCTCCAGACGGGTGACTTGCGCCTCGACAATCCGCAACCGTCCTTCCGCGCGCTTGGCCGTTTCGGGCACGCAGAGATCCGCACCCAGATCGAACAGATCGTTCTGGATGCAGGCGAGCATCGCGTCCATCTCGCCGGTGGTATGCAGCCGCGCCAGCCCCAGCGCCGCATTGGCCTCGTCCACCGTGCCATAGGCGGCGATCCGCAAGGCATGCTTGGGCAGGCGCGTGCCGTCGCCCAGCGCCGTGGTGCCCTTGTCGCCCGTTTTCGTGTAGATGCGATTCAATGTGACCATGCCCAACCCTAGCGCGGGTGCGGGCTTTTTTCCAAACTTGCGGGCGGGGCTGCGGCCGCTATGATCCGGCCCGCAAAATCGGGAAATCCTCATGCCTGTCGAAGTGCCTGAAACCATCGAAGTCGATCATTCGCGCGTGGCCTGCGACGGCGGCAACAATGCGCTCGGCCATCCGCGCGTCTATCTGGAAATGGGCGACGAGCATTATGTCGAATGCCCCTATTGCGACCGCCGTTTCGTGCTGCGCGAGGGAGCTTCGGCGCATTGACGAAGCCCCTGAAAAAAGGCGATCACCTCTACCTGATCGACGGTTCGGGCTATCTTTTCCGCGCCTATCACGCGCTGCCGCCGCTGTCGCGCAAATCCGACGGCCTGCCCACGGGTGCGGTGTCGGGTTACACCAACATGCTATGGAAGCTGCTGGAAGACACGAAAGACGGCGACAAGCCCACGCATCTGGCCGTGATCTTCGATGCGGGCCGCAAGACGTTTCGCAACGACATCTATCCCGAATACAAGGCGCACCGCCCCGATCCGCCCGAAGATCTGATCCCGCAATTCCCGCTGGTGCGCGATGCCACGCGCGCTTTCGGCGTGCCGGCAATCGAGGAGCCCGGCTTCGAGGCCGACGATCTGATCGCGACCTATGCGCGGCTGGCGCGCGAGGTGGGCGCGAAAGTCACGATTGTCTCGTCCGATAAAGACCTGATGCAGCTCGTGGTGGACGGCGAAGTCGAATTGCTGGACACGATGAAGAACAAGCGCATCGCTTCGGCCGAAGTGATGGAGAAATTCGGCGTGCCGCCTTCGAAAGTGATCGAGGTGCAGGCGCTGGCCGGCGATTCCACCGACAATATCCCCGGCGTGCGCGGCATCGGCGTGAAGACGGCCGCCGAACTCATCAATCAATATGGCGATCTGGAAACGCTGCTGAAGCGCGCGGGCGAGATCAAGCAGCCCAAGCGTCGCGAAACGCTGATCGAGAATGCGGAACTTGCGCGCATATCGAAAAAGCTCGTCACGCTGGACGACCGCGTGACGCTGCCGGTTTCGCCCGACACATTCGGCACGCGCGAACCCGATCCGATTGTGCTGATCGCATTCCTGAAATCGATGGAATTTAATTCGCTGACGCGCCGCGCGGCTTCGCATTACGGCATCGACGATCCCGATTCGATTGCCGCGGGTCCCGATCCCGTGCAGGCGAAATTGCCTGCTCCGGGCGAAGCGAGCGAACTGCCGAAACAGGCACCGTTGCCGTCCGAAAAATCGCTGCAGCCGCAAACCGGCCCCGGTGCGGTGATGGATCGCGGCGCGCTGATGAAGACTATCGATCACGAAGCCTACGAAACCGTCACCACACTAGCGCGCCTCGGTCACTGGATCGCGCGCGCCGCTGAAACGGGCCGCGTCTGCGTGGATACCGAAACCACCTCGCTCGATCCGATGCAGGCAACGCTGTGCGGCGTGTCGCTGGCGGTGGCACCCGGCGAGGCCTGTTATATTCCGTGCGGACATCGCAAGGCCGATGGTCTCGATCTTGCGGGCAAGGCGGGCGCCATCATCCAACTTGCCGAGAAGGATATTCTGGCGCGCCTGAAACCGATGCTCGAAGATTCCGGTATCCTCAAAATCGCACAGAATCTGAAATATGATTTTCTGATTTTTGCCCAGCGCGGCATTCGCATTACGCCGTATGACGACACGATGCTGATGTCATACGTGCTGGAAGCGGGCCTGCACGGCCATGGCATGGATGAGCTTTCGGAGCTTCATCTCAAGCACATCCCGATTTCCTTCACCGAAGTCGCCGGCAAAGGCAAAGAGAAGATCACCTTCGATGCGGTCGAGCTGAAACCGGCCACGCGCTATTCCGCCGAAGATGCCGATGTCACCTTGCGCCTGCATTGCCTGCTGAAGCCGAAGCTCCTCGCCGAAGGCAAGCTGACGGTTTACGAAACGCTGGAGCGCCCGCTGGTGACGGTGCTGGCCGATATGGAGCAAGCAGGAATCGTCATCGATCCGGATTTGCTGCGCCGCCTCTCCAATGATTTCGCGCAAGGCATGATGAAGCTGGAGAAGGAGATTCACAAACTTGCGGGCGGCGATTTCAATATCGGCTCGCCCAAGCAATTGGGCGATATTCTGTTCGGCCAGATGAAAATCGCAGGCGGCCGCAAAACCAAAACCGGCGCCTGGTCCACCGATGCCGATGTGCTGGAAGATCTGGCAACGCAAGGCCATGAGATCGCGCGCAAGGTCCTGAGCTGGCGCACATTGTCGAAATTGCGCGGGACCTACACCGATGCACTTCCCACTTACGTCAACCCGCAAACGGGGCGCGTTCACACATCCTATGCGATGGCATCCACCTCCACGGGGCGCTTGTCGTCCAACGATCCCAATCTGCAGAACATTCCCATCCGCACCGAAGAGGGCCGCAAAATCCGCGCCGCTTTCATCGCCGCCAAAGGCTGCAAGCTCATCAGCGCGGATTACAGCCAGATCGAACTGCGCCTGCTGGCGCACATCGCCGATATTCCGGCGCTGAAAAAAGCCTTTGCCGAAGGTCTCGATATTCACGCGATGACGGCATCCGAAATCTTCGGCGTCCCTGTGAAGGGGATGCCGCCGGAAATCCGCCGCCGCGCCAAGGCGATCAATTTCGGCATTGTTTACGGCATTTCCGGTTTCGGCCTCGCCAACCAGCTTGGCATCGAGCGCGACGAGGCCAATGCCTATATCAAGAAATATTTTGAGCGCTTCCCTGGCATCCGCGATTACATGGAACGTACCAAGGAACTGGCGCGCGAGCACGGTTATGTCGAAACGTTATTCGGGCGGCGCATCCACATCCGCGAAATCCGCTCGACAAATCAGGGCCATCGCGGCGGGGCGGAGCGCGCGGCGATCAATGCACCGATTCAGGGCTCGGCGGCCGACATCATCCGCCGCGCCATGATCCGTGTGCCCGATGCGCTGGCGAAGAAAAAACTCAAAGCGAAAATGCTGCTGCAGGTGCATGACGAACTGGTGCTCGAAGCCCCCGACAAGGAATGCGAAGAAACCTGCAAAGTGGTGAGCGCCGTGATGGAGAAGGCCGCAATGCCGGCACTCGAACTATCCGTGCCGCTGACAGTCGAAGCCCGCGCCGCTGCGAACTGGGATGCTGCGCATTAACACGTCTTGTCATCCCCGGCGAGGATCGCGCGCAGCGCGATTCGAGGGAAGGGGACCCAGGTAGCGACAAGCACTGGATGGCAAAGAAAAAGTTCGAAGACAATTCGTCAAAATCGGGCTGACGTGACCACCTGGGTCCCCTTCCCTCGCATCATGCGCGCTGCGCATGATGTTCGCCGGGGATGACAGGCTTGGAAGCGCAATGCTCATCGCTGTTGCCTGAAAGCTACGCCGCGATATTCTTCAACCCCGTCTCCGGCGTGATGCCCGCTTTTTGCAGTGTCTGCATCAATTCGTTCATCGCCGTATCGGCGTCGGATTTTTGCGCACGTGCCGCATGCGCCACATAGCCGGTGAGAAATCCGGGCCGTCCGAGATAGGACATGATCTGCGCGCGGGCCCGCGCCGAAAGCCGACCTTCGGTGAATGCGCCGCTGGTGCACAGCCGCAAGACTGCGATGGCTTTTTCCACATGACCCGACGCATTGGCTTCGATGGACGCGAGCAATTTTCCGCGCGCTTCGGTTTCCGCGGCGATCCGGTCCAGCGCGTCGGCGATTTCGCTTCTCTGATTGTCCTGAAAGGCGGAGCGGCGAACGCGGGTTTGCAATTCGGCCAATCGCTGCAGCCGCGCCAGCACCGGGGTTTTGGCGGTGGTGAAATAGGTTTCGAAACTCGCCGATGTCAGGATGGGCGTGATGAATGTCACAAGCTGGCGCTTGTTCTCGGCGCCGATGATATTTTCCTCCACCACCAGCAGCCGCTCCAGCTTCGCATCGGGCGTCGCTGCTTCGGCCAGATGTTCGCCGATGGATTCATGAGTGACGAGGCGCTTGGAGCGCAGCGTGAAGGCCGCGATCAAATCCTCATGGCTCATATATTTGCCCTGGCCCAGCACCAACTTGTTGGCAATGCGGCGCAGGGTTTTCAGCTCGTCCACCAGCGCGCCGGGGCAAAGCCGCTTCACGCTTTTCAGTTCGGCAAGAATACGATGGGCCACGGCCGAATGCGCCGCGGGCAATCGGTCGGCAGCGAAAAGTTTGGCCAGCGCCGATATTCCGTCGCGCCCGCATTCCTCGCCCAGAAACAATTGCACCAGCGTGGTCAGCGCCGCGCCCAGATTTTCACGCTCGCCGATAAGTTCGTGCAGCGCCGCCGCACCGTTCAGGATTTCGGCCACCATATCGTCGATGGATGTGAGCAGAAGTGCCGAACCTTCGCCATTTGCTTCCTGCATCACGGCAAGAAGGCGCTGGAGCTTTTCATTCCAGCCTTTCGCATCGGCCAGATGCCGCGCGATCGCGCCGTTCAGCACATAGGCGCCAGCCGAATCGACAGCGACCTTATCCGCCAGCGAGCCGAACCCGCCCGGTTTCACGACCGGAAAATATTTGCGCTTCTCGTCGCGATAGACGCGGTGGATCGCCTTGGTCGCAAGCTCGTTCAGGCTCTTGATGATTTGCTGCACGGGTGTGCTGGTGGTGGAGGCCTGCGCCACCGCGATCTTCTGGATGGCGTGCTGATAGAGCGTGCCGGTGGCTTCGAATTTCTCCAGCGCATCGGCGCGGTGAATGAGTTCGGTCACGGTCAATTTTTGGCGCGACAGATATTCGCCCAGCAATCGCGTCATCGTGGCGCGCGCATGATAGGAATAAAGATCGTCCGGCTTGAAGCAGGGAAGCGCGTGCGGAACGTCCTCCGCCTCCGGCTTCATCTTCACCTTGTTGTGGCCGTCTTCGAAAATTTTCAGCGTCAGATAATCGCCGGTGTCGGAATTATAGGTTTCCTTGATGATCTTCACGCCCGTGGCGCGGCCATTCGCCATCATCTCCTGCGCCAGCGTGAGGGCTGCTTCGCGATGGCTCGACACATCGTGCAGCGACCAGCCGCCCTTGGCGCCGCTGCGCTTGAAGATTTCATAATGGATTTCTTGCGCCATGCCCGGCCCCGGCGTTCGGGAGCCAGTATCGGCAATCCGGTTTTAAACTGGGGTTAATCCGCAGAGCCGGCACTCGGGATCGGGCCGCACGCGCACCTTGCGAAAGCGGGTGGCGAGCGCCTCGTAGATCAGCAGATGCCCCGCCATGCTTTCGCCGATGCCGGTGATTTCCTTGATGACTTCCAGCGCCTGCAGCGTGCCCATCACGCCGGCCGCTGCCCCCAGCACGCCCGTCTCCGAGCAGGAGGGCGCAGTGCCCGGCGGCGGCGGTTCGGGGAAGAGGCAGCGGTAGCAGGGATAGTCGCCCGCATGAGCCTTGAAGGTCGCAAGCTGGCCGTCGAACTCCGTCACCGCCGCCGAAACCAGAATCTTCTTCGCGGCATAACAGGTGTCGTTGATGAGGAATCGCGTGGCGAAATTGTCCGAGCCGTCGGCCACGATGTCGTAGCGCGCGATCAGAGCAAGCGCGTTCTCCTCCGTCAGCCGCACCGGATGAAGCTCGATATTCACGCCCGGATTGATGGCGCGAGCTGCGTCCGCCGCCGAATCCGTCTTGGGCCGTCCGATATCGGCGGTGCGGTGGGCGATCTGGCGCTGCAGGTTGGAGAGCGAAACCGCGTCGAAATCCACCACCCCGATGGTGCCAACCCCGGCCGCCGCCAGATAGAGGATGACGGGGCTGCCGAGCCCCCCCGCGCCCACCACCAGCACCCGGGCGGCCCGAAGCCGCGCCTGTCCCGGCCCTCCCACCTCCCGCAGCACGATGTGGCGGGCGTAGCGTTCCAGTTCTTCGTCGGAAAGGGCCATGGGTGCAGTCTTAAACCCCAAGCGGGGCGCCGTAAAAGGCGCGGCGATTGGTCTTTCATCCTAAATCGGAGGTCTTCTTGCCTTTCTGGCTGCCCGGCGTGTAGTTGGTTTGCGGGCACGCGGAGCAAGGCCTATTCTGGCCTCTTGTGGCAAGGCTCCCGGGCGACCAGCCGGTGGTGGGGAATAATAGGAGCGATCATGTCTCAGGACGGGCGGCATCCGAGCGCCTATGGCCTTGAAAACCAAGGCTTTCGCAATTTGAAAAGCGTGCATTGGAACCTCACCGCGCCCGAACTTTACGAGCGCTCCGTCGCTCGCGGCGAAGGCCAGGTGGCCAAGAACGGACCGCTGGTCGTTCTCACCGGCCAGCACACCGGCCGCTCGGCCGGCGATAAATTCGTCGTCAAGGATGCGGCGAGCGAGCCGCATGTCTGGTGGGACAATAACAAATCGATGACGCCTGCCGCCTTCGATGCGCTCCACCAATCCATGTTGTCCTATGCGCAGGGCCGCGAGCTTTTCGTGCAGGATCTTTTCGGCGGCGCCGATCCCACGCATCGTTTGCCGGTGCGCGTGGTGACGGAGTTCGCCTGGCATTCGCTGTTCATCCAGCATCTGCTGATCGAGCCGCGCGCCGCCGAGCATGACGGCTTCGTTCCGGAATTCACCATCGTCGATCTTCCCGGCTTCCATGCCGATCCGAAAATCCATGGCTGCGACAGCGGCACGGTGATCGCGGTGAACTTCACCAAGAAGATCGTCCTCATCGGCGGCACTTCCTATGCCGGCGAAATGAAGAAATCGGTCTTCACGATCCTGAATTATCTGCTGCCGCCCAGGCGCGTGATGCCGATGCATTGCTCGGCCAATGTCGGGCGCAACCGCGATGCGGCGATCTTCTTCGGCCTTTCCGGCACGGGCAAGACGACGCTTTCGGCGGATGCCTCGCGCACGCTGATCGGCGATGACGAGCATGGCTGGAGCGAAAACGGCGTCTTCAATTTCGAAGGCGGCTGCTATGCGAAAGTGATCAAGCTTTCGCCGGAAGCCGAGCCCGAGATTTACACCACCACGCAACGCTTCGGCACGGTGCTGGAAAATGTGGTGATGGACCCAACCACGCGCGAACTCGATCTCGATGACGGCCGCTACACGGAAAACACCCGCGCCGCCTACCCGATCGATTTCATTCCCAATGCCAGCAGCACGGGCATCGCGGGTCATCCGAAGAACGTCATCATGCTGACGGCGGATGCGTTCGGCGTGCTGCCGCCGATCTCCAAGCTGACGCCATCGCAGGCGATGTATCACTTCCTATCGGGCTTCACCGCGAAAGTGGCGGGCACCGAGAAAGGCCTCGGCAAGGAACCGCAGCCGACATTCTCCACCTGCTTCGGCGCGCCCTTCATGCCGCGCCATCCCACAGAGTACGGCAATCTGCTGCGCGATCTCATCGGCCAGCATCAGGCCGATTGCTGGCTGGTGAACACCGGCTGGACGGGCGGCGCGTTTGGCGTCGGCAACCGCATGCCGATCAAGGCGACGCGGGCGCTTCTGTCCGCGGCGCTGGACGGAACGCTCGCCAATGTCGAGATGCGCGTCGATCCCCATTTCCGCTTCCGCGTGCCGGTATCGGTGCCGGGCGTGGATGCGAAAATCCTCAACCCGCGCGACACCTGGGCCGACAAAACCGCCTACGACGCGCAGGCCAGGAAACTCGTCTCCATGTTCCGCGAGAACTTCAAGAAATTCGAAGCCCATGTGGGTCCGGATGTTCTGCAGGCTGCACCGCAATTGGCTGAGGCGGCGGAATAACGCTGATAGCTCGCAACGCTAGGTTGCTATACTGTATTCAGTAAGTCGCTAGCCGATTTACTGAATGCAGGGGCATTTCCATGTCAGCTTACGTCAAGCCGCAACGCATCTTGCTTGGTTCCCAACCAGAACTCGATGAAAAGTGGGTGCAAAAACTAATCGCAGCCGACCCTTCCATTTTAGGATTGGGTGATTTGATCCTACGTGATCAAGAGAGAATCCAGCCGAGAGCTGGCAGACTTGATCTTCTTCTGCAGGACACAGAGACCAAGCGTCGATACGAGGTTGAACTTCAACTCGGAGAAACTGACGAATCGCACATCATCCGAACAATCGAATATTGGGATATCGAACGTAAGCGCTATCCGCAGTACGACCATTGCGCCGTTATCATCGCAGAAGATATCACAAGTCGTTTTTTGAATGTAATTTCGTTGTTTAACGGGACAGTTCCTCTAGTTGCCATCCAAATGCAAGCACTTAAAGTGGGAGAAGCGCTCACGCTCGTATTTACAACCGTGCTTGACGAAATGCCTCGTGGATTAGTTGATGAAGACGAAGAAGAAGACGCTGCCCCCGTAGATCGAACATACTGGGAGACCAAGGCGTCGAAAAATACTGTAGCTCTCGCGGACGAGTTATTACGCCTTGTTCAAAAACACGAAACAGGTCTATCGCTAAGATACAATCGCGCTTACATCGGTGTTACGCGCAATGGGCAAGCTTTCAACTTCATCTCTTTTCGGCCCAAAAAGAATCACGTCAACTTCACCGTGAAATTGCCTAAAACGCCAGAATGGGATCAGAAAATTGAGGAAGGCGGATTGGAAACTCTCGAATATGCTCGTTGGGGAGCGTATAGGCTGCGGTTAAGCAAAGACGATGTCGCAAATCGCGCTCCTTTGCTCGTGGAATTGATGCTGGCCGCGTTTAAAGAGCGTTCCAGCTAGTTCCATTTATTTTCTGCATATCAGACATGAAACGAGCGATTCAGCAGTTACACCCGCTGACATTCCGCAAGCGCGTCCTAGAATGCACACACGAAATCCGCTGATCGGGAGATTGTCATGTCGAACTTCGCCGCCTTCCGCGATCTGCACGCACCAGGAAAATTGCTGGTGCTGCCAAATGCTTGGGATGCAGCGAGCGCGCGGCTAGTTGAGGATTGCGGGGCTTCGGCCATCGCCACTTCCAGCGCCGCGGTTGCTTGGGCGCATGGCTATGCCGATGGCGAAGCGCTGTCGCCGTCTATCCTGCTTGCGAGTGTCGCCGAAATCCTGCGCGTGGTGAAAATCCCGGTGAGCGTGGACAGCGAAGCGGGCTACTCCGCCGATCCGGCGAAAGTTGCCGATTATACTTCTGCGCTGATCGATATGGGTGTCGCCGGAATCAATCTTGAAGACGGAACCTCGCCGCCCGATCTGCTGGCGCGCAAGATCGAAGCCATCAAGAATGCCGCGCACAAGAAGGGCGCTGACCTTTTCATCAACGCTCGCGCCGATGTCTATTTGAAGAAACTTACCACGCCCGACGCCATGCGCGATGAAATCATTTCTCGCGGGAAACTCTACAAGCGCGCTGGCGCAGACGGGTTCTTTGCGCCCGCCGTGACGAATGCTACTGACATGCGCGCGATTGCCGATGCGGTCGATCTGCCGCTGAATATTCTCTTCTTCCCCGGTGTTCCCTCCGTTGCGGAAATGAAAGCCGCCGGTGTGCGCCGCCTGAGTGCGGGCGCCGGCATCTCGCGCATAGCACTGGGCGCTGCGCGCATCGCCACCAAACAATTTCTCGAAGGGATCGATTACGAAACGGTGTTCAAGCCAGCCGAAGGTTTGGCGAACATGAATACGCTGCTTACGCCGGGTTGAATCAAACCAAAATTGTCACGGCCCGCCTAGTGCGGGCCGCCCAGTTGAAATCTGAAAGATGTGAGAACCGAGAACTGGGTGGCCCGCATTCGCGGGCCATGACAGTGAAGAGGTGAGGGCGCTAACTTGCGCCGTTCAAAAACTCTTTCACCTTCGCAAAGAACCCTTCGGATTCCGGTTGGGTGCCGGGCTCGCTTTCCTTTTCGAAAGCGCGCAGCAATTCCTTTTGCTTCTTTGAAAGCTTCACCGGCGTTTCCACCGCAACTTCCACATAAAGATCGCCAGCAACCCCGCCGCCGCGCAGCACCGGCATACCTTTGGAGCGCATACGGAACTGGCGGCCGCTTTGCGTTCCTTCCGGAATCGCGATCTTCACGCGCCCACCGTCCAGCGTGGGCACTTCGATCGAGCCGCCAAGTGCGGCAGTAATGAAACTCACCGGCGCACGGCAATAAAGATCATGTCCGTCGCGCTGGAAAATCGCGTGCGGCGCTACCGAAATGAAGATGTAGAGATCGCCCGCCGATCCGCCATTCATGCCCGCCTGGCCTTCGCCTGCGAGCCGGATGCGCGTGCCTTCTTCCACGCCGGCCGGAATATCGACCGCCAGCGTGCGTTCTTTCTGGATGTGTCCCGAACCGCTGCAGGCCTTGCAGGGATTTTTGATGATGCGTCCCTGTCCGCGGCAATTCGGGCAAGTGCGCTCAATGGTGAAGAAGCCCTGCTGCGCGCGGACCTTGCCCATGCCGGAGCAGGTCGGGCATTGCTCGGGCTTTGTGCCGGTTTCCGCACCCGTGCCGCCGCAAGCCTCGCAGGCGACAGCACTCGGCACCTTGATCTCGGCCCGGCGTCCCTTGAACGCTTCTTCCAGCGTGATTTCGAGATTGTAGCGAAGATCGGCGCCGCGATTCTGGCGGCGCGCGCGCCTGCCGCCCATGAACTCGCCGAACAGATCGTCGAACACATCGGTGAAGGACGACGCGAAATCGAACGGATTGCCGCTGCGGCCATTGCCCATGCCGTGCTCGAAAGCGGCATGGCCGAAGCGGTCATAGGCCGCGCGTTTCTGATCGTCTTTCAGAACGTCATAGGCCTCGTTGATTTCCTTGAATTTGTGCTCGAATTCCTTCTCGCCCTGATTTTTGTCGGGGTGCAATTCCTTGGCGAGCTTGCGATAGGCGGCCTTGATCTCTTCGATCGAAGCACCCTTCTTGCAACCAAGCGTTTCGTAATAGTCGCGCTTCATCGCCTCGATACAATTGCCATAAACAAGGGCTCGCCTTTCCCGATTCGGGGAAAAGCGAGCCGCATTTCATTTCGCACATCTATTTGCATCGGCACATACGCCCCCGCGCCGTGACCTTTGCTGTGCTGCTTACGCAGCGCCCTTTTTCTTGTCCTCGTCGACTTCCGAAAATTCGGCATCGACAACGTTATCGTCCGGCTTGGCGCCGCCTTCGGCACCGGGCGCACCTTCGCCTTGCGCCTGTTGCGCCTTGTACATCGCTTCGCCGAGCTTCATGGAAGCCTGCGCGAGCGCTTGCGTCTTGGCCTGAATGTCGGCGACGTCTTCGCCCTTGATCGCTTCCTTCAGCGCAGCCATCGCATTTTCGATGTTGGTGCGTTCATCCGCACCGATCTTGCTGCCATGTTCGCCAAGCGCCTTGTCGGTGGAATGCACCAGCGCATCGCCGTGATTCCTGGCTTCGGCGAGTTCCTTGCGCTTCTTGTCGTCGGCCGCGTGGGCTTCGGCTTCCTTCACCATCTTGTTGATGTCGGCTTCCGTTAACCCGCCCGATGCCTGAATGCGGATCTGCTGTTCCTTCGACGTCGCCTTGTCCTTCGCCGTGACGCTCACGATGCCGTTCGCGTCGATGTCGAAAGTGACTTCCACCTGCGGCACGCCGCGCGGTGCAGGCGGCAAGCCGACGAGATCGAACTGGCCGAGGATTTTGTTGTCCGCCGCCATTTCGCGCTCGCCCTGAAACACGCGGATCGTCACCGCGGTCTGATTGTCTTCGGCGGTCGAGAACACTTGCGATTTCTTCGTCGGGATCGTCGTGTTGCGGTCGATGAGGCGCGTGAACACGCCACCCAATGTTTCGATGCCGAGGCTCAGCGGCGTCACATCGAGCAGCAGCACGTCCTTCACTTCGCCCTTCAGCACGCCCGCCTGAATGGCCGCACCGATGGCGACCACTTCGTCCGGATTGACGCCCTTATGCGGCTCCTTGCCGAAGATCTGCTTGACGGCTTCCTGCACCTTGGGCATGCGCGTCATGCCGCCGACGAGGATCACTTCGTCGATCTGATTGGCCGAAACGCCTGCGTCTTTCAGCGCCTGCTTCACCGGCGCGATGGTTTTCTGAATCAGGTCGTCCACCAGCGCTTCTAATTTCGCACGGGTAATCTTCATCGTGAGATGTTTCGGACCGCTGGCATCCGCCGTGATGAAGGGCAGATTCACTTCGGTCTGCATCGCGCTCGACAATTCGATCTTGGCTTTTTCGGCAGCCTCCTTCAGACGCTGCAAAGCAAGCCGGTCGGAACGCAGATCGATGCCGGATTCTTTCTTGAACTCATCGGCGAGATAACCGACCAGGCGCTGATCGAAATCCTCGCCGCCCAGGAACGTGTCGCCATTGGTGGATTTCACTTCGAACACACCGTCGCCGATTTCCAGCACCGACACGTCGAAGGTGCCGCCGCCAAGGTCATAGACCGCGATGGTGCCGGAGCCCTTCTTGTCCATGCCGTAAGCAAGTGCGGCCGCAGTCGGCTCGTTGATGATGCGCAGGACTTCGAGGCCCGCGATCTTGCCCGCGTCCTTCGTTGCCTGGCGCTGGGCGTCGTTGAAATAGGCCGGAACCGTGATGACGGCCTGCGTCACCTTCTCGCCGAGATGAGCCTCGGCGGTTTCCTTCATCTTCTGAAGAATGAAACCGGAGATTTCGCTCGGCGCGTATTTCTTGGAATCGCGGCCCGCAACCCAGGCATCGCCATTGTCGGCTTTGACGATCTTGTAGGGGACCATGCCCATGTCTTTCTGGGTCATGGGATCGTCGAAGCGCCGGCCGATCAGCCGCTTGATGGCGAAATAGGTGAATTCGGGATTGGTGACGGCCTGCCTTTTGGCGGCCTGGCCGACGAGCCGTTCGCCGTCGGCGGTAAAGGCAACGATGGAGGGGGTGGTTCGCGCGCCCTCTGCATTCTCGATTACTTTGGGGGCCGAGCCCTCCATGACAGCCACGCAGGAATTGGTGGTGCCCAGGTCGATGCCGATGACCTTCGCCATGTTTGTGTTCCTCTTTTCCAGCGGACGGGTTCCTGGCCTCGACTGAGCGCCCTGCGGCCCATCCCCATTGATTCAATTGACAAAACCGGCGCAAGAGCATGTCCCTGCCGGTCCTATGGGGTATATAGGGGCGGGGTCTGCCGCACGCAAGCAGCAGCGCGCGAGATTGACATGGCGCATGGTTCCGACGGCAAGCAGGCGCTACATCTCAATTCCGCAAGAAATCTAGGGATTTTGCCATGGATGTGTCCTGCCAGACCAAGATGATCTCGCTGTGAGCGGTTCCGCCAATATCGCCGGCAAAGACTGGCACCTCTTCATCCCCAAATTCGTCAGCGCCATGCGCGAAGGCTACAGCGCGCGCGATTTCAGGGCCGATGTCTTTGCCGGGATCACGGTTGCGGTCGTGGCGCTGCCACTGTCGATGGCTTTGGCAATCGCGAGCGGTGTGACGCCGGAGCGCGGATTGTTCACCGCCGTGGTGGCGGGCTTCATCATCGCGGCACTGGGTGGCAGCAGGCATCAGATCGGCGGGCCCACCGGCGCATTCGTCGTCGTCGTGTTCAATGTCGTGCAGCAATTCGGTTATGACGGATTGGTCGTCGCCACCCTCATGGCCGGTGCGATGCTGATTGCCGCCGGTTTGCTTAGGCTCGGCACCTTCATCAAATATGTTCCCTATCCGGTGGTCACGGGCTTCACATCCGGCATCGCCATCATCATCTTTTCAAGTCAGGTCGGCGACATATTGGGCCTGAAGCTTTCCCATGTGCCGGGTGATGTACTCGGCAAATGGCATGCCTATTTTTCGGGTGCTGCCAGTTTCAATTCCGCCGCGTTCGCGATTGCGCTTTCGTCTCTTGCGATCATCATCCTGCTGCGCCGCTATGCGCCGCGCTGGCCGATGTTTCTCATCGCGATTGCGGCGGCATCGCTTGCCGCGCTCGCATTGCATCTGAATGTGGATACGATCGGCAGCCGCTTCGGCGGCATTCCCAACATGCTGCCCGCGCCGCATTTTCCCGCGTTCCATTTTGCGCAACTGCGGGCGCTGCTTCCCAGTGCGTTCACGATCTTCGTCCTTGGCGGCATTGAATCGCTGCTCTCCGCCGTTGTTGCAGACGGCATGACGGGCAGACGGCACAGATCCAATCTGGAACTGGTGGCGCAAGGCGTCGCCAATATCGCAAGCGCCTGCATGGGCGGCATTCCCGCGACAGGCGCCATTGCGCGCACCGCCACCAATATCCGGGCTGGGGCGAAAACGCCGGTTGCCGGAATGGTGCATTCGATTTCCATTCTCGCGATGATGGCGCTGCTTGCGCCATACGCCGCCTACATTCCGCTCGCAGCCCTCGGCGCGGTACTCGTCATCGTGTGCTGGAACATGGCGGAGATTGGCGCCTTCCGGAACATTCTCTCGGGCCCCATGGGCGACCGCGCGGTGCTGGTCGCGACCTTCGCGCTCACCATATTTGTCGATCTCTCCGTCGCCATCGGCGTGGGCATGGTGATGGCGGCGTTCCTCTTCATGCATCGCATGGCAAAGGCGGTGGAAGCCGAAACCCATATGTCGCTCATCGAGGGCGACATCGACGAAATCGCCTCACCGAACACCGCAGCGCAGTTGCGTGAAACACTTCCGGCCGGTGTTATGAGCTTCAAACTCAGCGGGCCGTTCTTCTTCGGCGCGGCGGCTCATTTCGAACAGGTGCTGGGACGCACCGGCGGCAAGCCGAAAGTGATCATCCTCGACATGGAAGGCGTACCGCTGATCGATTCCACGGGTGCGGCCACCTTGCACAAATTCCTGGAATCCACCCGCGGCCGCGGCATCCGCGTCATCCTCGCCGCAACCCGCCAAGGCCCCGCCGCGGTGCTGGACGCCATGGATATCAAAGCCGAACGCGCCGCCAGTTTCGCCGAAGCGGTGGAGATGGTTTCGCCGGATTAACGCCTACAATGCCGCGATCACCGCTGCGTTGTAGATCTCGCTCATCTTGGCGTTGAGCGGCGCGATCTGGACGGATTTTTCCAGCCCCACCAGCAGCGGCCCCAGCATGCTCACGCCACCAACCTGTTGCAAAAGTTTGGTGGAGATTGAGGCCGAGTGAATCGCCGGCATGATCAGAACATTGGCCGTGTCGGTCAGCCGGCAGAAGGGATAAAGCGCCATCTTTTCACGGTCGAGCGCCACATCCACGCCAACTTCGCCGTCATATTCGAAATCGACGCCGCGCTTGTCGAGGATATTGACCGCCTCCACGATGCGTTCGCTGCGTTCGCTGCGCGGGAAGCCGAAGGTGGACGATGCCAGCAGCGCCACGCGCGCCGTATAACCGAAGCGTCGCGCCACGCCAGCCGTCTGCACCGCGATGTCGGCAAGTTCTTCCGATGTCGGCATTTCGTGCACACTGGTATCGCCGATGAAAATCACGCGGCCTTTGGCGAAAATCACGTTCACGCCGATGGGCCGCTCGCCGCGCGGCGGATCGAGCACCGCGCGAACATCCGAAAGCGCCTGCGAATAGGAGCGTGTCACACCCGTCACCATCGCGTCCGCATCGCCCGCAATCAGCATGGAGGACGCATAGACATTGCGGTCGTTCGTCACCATGCGCACGCAATCGCGATAGAGCGCGCCGCGCCGCTGCAGGCGCTTGAACAGCGTGTCGATATAGGGAGTCGTGCCGCGCGCTGCCTGCGGCACGCGGATTTCGAGGTTCGCGTCTTCCGCGCCGACTTTGGCGATTCCGGTTTTGATGATTTCCTCGCGGCCCACAAGGATCGCTTTGCCGAGTCCGGAATTCTGGAATGCGGCGGCTGCACGGATGACGGATTCCTCTTCGCCTTCCGCAAACACGACGCGCTTCGGGTTCGCGCGCACGCCTGCGGTGATGCGCTGGAACAAGGCAGCGGACGGATCGAGCCGAGCCGAAAGCTGATCGCGATAGACGTCTGCATCTTTCAATTCGCGCCGCGCCACGCCGGTGCGGATGGCCGCTTCCGCAACCGCGCTCGACACGCGCGAAATCAATCGCGGGTCGAAGGGTGTGGGAATGATGTAATCGGGCCCATAGACGGGCCGCGCGCCGAGATAGGCCAGCGCCACTTCATCGGGCACATCTTCGCGGGCGAGCTCGGCCAGCGCTTCGGCGGCAGCGATCTTCATCGCTTCGTTGATGGTGCGCGCGCGCACGTCCAGCGCGCCGCGGAAGATGTAAGGGAATCCCAACACGTTATTCACCTGATTGGGATAGTCGCTGCGCCCCGTCGCCACGATCGCATCGGAGCGCACGGATTTCACATCCTCCGGCGTGATCTCCGGGTCCGGATTGGCCATGGCGAAAATGATCGGCGCCTTGGCCATGGTTTTCACCATCTCCTTCGTCACCGCGCCTTTCACCGACAATCCGAGAAACACGTCGCAATCCACCAGCGCGTCGGCCAAGCTGCGCGCCTTGGTGTCCACCGCGTGTGCGGATTTCCACTGGTTCATGCCATCGGTGCGCCCGCGATAGATGACGCCCTTGGAATCGCAAAGAATCGCATTCGCGTTCGGCAATCCCATCGCCTTGAGCAATTCCAGACAGGCGATGCCCGCCGCACCTGCGCCGTTCACCACCACTTTGATGTCGGCAATTTTCCGGCCCGTCAGATGCAGCGCATTGATGATGCCCGCCGACGAAATGATCGCGGTGCCGTGCTGATCGTCATGGAACACGGGAATGTCCATCAACTCGCGCAAGCGCTCCTCGATCACGAAGCAGTCCGGCGCCTTGATGTCTTCCAGATTGATCCCGCCGAATGTAGGCCCGAGATAGCGCACCGCGCCGATGAATTCCTCGATGTCGGTGGTGTCCACTTCGAGGTCTATCGAATCCACGTCCGCGAAGCGCTTGAAGAGAACCGCCTTGCCCTCCATCACCGGCTTGGACGCCAGCGCCCCCAGATCGCCCAGACCCAATATCGCCGTGCCGTTGGAGATGACGGCCACCAGATTGCCCTTGGCGGTGTAGTCGTAAGCCGCATCCGGCCGCTCGGCGATTGCGCGCACCGGCACCGCCACCCCCGGCGAATAGGCGAGGCTCAAGTCCCGCTGCGTCGCCATGGGCTTGGTGGGGGTGATCTCAATCTTGCCGGGCTTGGGGCCGGCATGAAATGCAAGCGCCTCTTCCTGGGTGAAGGATGGCCGTTTGATATTGGACATGAATCTTCCGTTCGAACCGATCCACAGAATATCGGCCGTTTGGGCGGGGTGTTTCAATGGCCGCAGCGCCGCGGCTGGTCCGCGGGCCCCGCGAGAATGCTAAGTTCACCCCATGAACGAGCAGATCAGCCCGCCCGACGCCAGCCCCATGATGGGGCAATATCTGGAGATCAAGGCGGCGCACGCCGAATATCTGCTGTTCTACCGGATGGGCGATTTCTACGAGCTGTTCTTCGACGACGCGGTCAAGGCGTCCGAGGCGCTGGACATCGCGCTCACCAAACGCGGCAAGCATCAGGGCGAGGACATCCCCATGTGCGGGGTGCCGGTGCATGCGGCCGAGCAATATCTGGAAAAGCTGATCCGCAAGGGCTTCCGGGTCGCGGTCTGCGAGCAGGTGGAAGATGCCGCCGAAGCCAAAAAGCGCGGCTATAAATCGGTGGTGAAGCGCGAAGTGGTGCGGCTGGTGACGCCGGGCACGCTCACCGAAGATTCGCTGCTGGAGGCGCGCGCGGCGAACATCCTGGCGGCGTTGGGCCGGTCGGGCGGTGAATTCGCGATTGCCTCGGCCGATATGTCGGCGGGCGAGTTCAAGGTGAGCGCGGTGGCGGCTGGCGATCTGGCCGCCGAGCTGGCCCGGCTCGATCCGCGCGAAGTTCTGGCGCCCGATGCGCTGCTGGCTGACGAGGCGCTGGGGCCGCTGCTCAAGTCACTGGGCCCGGCACTCAGCCCGCTACCCTCCATCAAATTCGATTCCGGCAATGGCGAGCGCGCGCTCAAGGCGCTTTACCGCGTGGCGGCGCTGGACGCGTTCGGAAATTTTTCGCGGGCGGAATTGTCCGCAGCGGGCGCGCTCGTCGCCTATCTCGAACTCACGCAGAAGGGAAAACTTCCCGCGCTGAAGCCGCTGGCGCAAACAGCACCGCAAGCCTTCATGGCCATCGACGCCGCCACGCGCCGCAATCTCGAACTCACCGAAACGCTGACAGGCACGCGCAGCGGTTCGCTGCTGGCGGTGATTGATCGGACTGTTACGGCGGCAGGTGCGCGCGAATTGGCGAACCGTCTGGCTTCGCCGCTCACCGATCCGGCAGCGATTGCCGAACGTCACGACGCAATCGATTTCTTTCTTGCGGATGGTGATTTGCGCAAATCCCTGCGCGAAGATCTCCGTCGCGCACCCGATATCGCGCGTGCGCTTGCAAGATTGTCAGTCGGACGCGGCGGCCCGCGCGATCTGGCGGCTCTGCGCGATGGGTTGAAAGCCGCGCGGAGTTTGCGCGATGCGCTGGGGCCGTTGAACGATCCGCTCCAATCGCCGCCGGGAGAAACCGCGCAAGCGCGCGTCGATCTTGCCGATGGAATCGCCGCGGCCTCGATTCTGCATGGCAATCTCGATCACATACTGGTGGCCGAGCCGCCATTCCTTGCGCGCGATGGCGGCTTTATCCGCACTGGCGCACATGCCGCTCTCGATGAGGTGCGCGCACTGCGCGATGAAAGCAGGCGCGTGATCGCAGGCCTGGAATCGCGCTACCGCGAGCTAACCGGCGTCGGCTCGCTCAAGATCAAGCATAATGGTGTGCTTGGCTATTTCATTGAAACCACGCCGCTGCACGCCGACAAATTGCAAACCGAAGAACACCGCCAGACCTTTCGTCATCGGCAAACCATCGGAAGCGCGGTGCGGTTCTCCACCGATGAACTCGCGACACTCGCCAGCCGCATCTCGCAGGCCGCCGATCAGGCGCTGGCAATCGAGCGCGAATTGTTCGATGCAATGGTGCTCGAGACGATGGAGGTGAGCACGGCACTGGCGCAAGTCGCGGGCGCATTGGCACGTCTCGATGTCGCGACCGCGCTTGGCGAACTCGCTGCCGAGCGCCGCCAGTCGCGCCCGAAAGTTGATGCATCGCTCGCTTTCGAAATCAAACGCGGCCGTCACCCGGTGGTGGAGGCCGCGCTGGAATCACAAAGTGCAAACCGTTTCGTGCCGAACGATTGCGATCTCTCGCCGGAATCGAATGGCCGGTTATGGCTCGTCACCGGCCCGAACATGGCGGGCAAATCCACTTTCCTGCGCCAGAATGCGCTGATCGCAATCCTCGCGCAGATGGGCGCGTTCGTGCCTGCCGAATCCGCGCATATCGGCATCGTGGACAAACTGTTTTCCCGCGTCGGTGCGGCGGACGATCTGGCGCGCGGGCGCTCTACCTTCATGGTGGAGATGGTGGAAACAGCAACCATCCTCAATCAGGCGACCGAAAAAAGCCTTGTCATCCTCGATGAGATCGGCCGCGGCACCGCTACTTTCGACGGCCTCGCCATCGCCTGGGCCGCGGCCGAACATCTGCACGAGAAAAACAGATCCCGCGCGCTGTTCGCGACCCATTATCACGAAATGACGGCGCTCTCGGAGCGCCTCTCGTCTCTGGCTTGCGTCACCATGCGCGTCAGCGAATGGAACGACTCCATTGTGTTCCTGCACGAAGTCGCACCGGGCGCTGCCGACCGCTCCTACGGCATTCATGTCGCGAAACTGGCTGGCCTTCCCGCCGCCGTCATCGCGCGCGCGGAGGATGTCTTGCGTGCGCTTGAAGACGGCCGCGAAGGCCACAAGCCGCTCGCCCGCATCGACGATCTGCCGCTATTTCAGGCGTCCGCGCCCGTCAAATCGCAGTCCAAAACCAGTGCGGTAGAAGAGGCTTTGCGCGGAATTTCCCCCGATGCACTTTCCCCCAAAGAGGCGCTGGATTTGCTATATTCGCTGAAAGCGAAGCTCGATGGCCGATAGACGCAAATTCCTCGTCGTGGTGGACAAATCGCCCGAATGCAAAGTGGCGCTGCGTTTCGCCACGCGCCGGGCCGAGCACACATCGGGCCGCGTCACGCTGCTCTGCGTCGCCCAGCAGGGCGATTTCCAGCAATGGCGCGGCGTCGAAGAAATCATGCGCGACGAGGCCCATCAGGAAGCCGAAAGCCTGATCTATGAAGCGGCCAAATTCATCCATGAGCTATCCGGCATCTTCGCCGAACTCGTCATCGAGCAGGGCCGCCCGCAGGATTGCCTGATGGAGCTGATCAAGAATGATCGCGATATTTCGATCCTGGTGCTGGGTGCGGGCACATCGAAGGAGGGTCCCGGCCCGCTGGTGTCGCTGTTCGCTGGCCCGCTTGCGGGCGTACACCCTATTCCCGTCACCATCGTTCCCGGCGAATTGTCCGACGCGACGATCGACGCGCTAGCCTAATCATTGGAGCAATTCATGCGCTATCTGCACACCATGGTCCGCGTTTCTGATCTCGATAAATCGCTCGATTTCTATTGCAACAAGCTGGGGCTGAAGGAAGTGCGCCGCATCGACAATGAAGCCGGGCGCTTCAGCCTCGTATTCCTCTGCGCGCCTTCCGATCTGGAACGCGCGGCGAAAGATCAGGCGCCGCTGGTGGAACTCACCTGGAACTGGGACGAGAAGGGTTATCAGGGCGGGCGCAATTTCGGCCATCTGGCCTACCGCGTGGACGACATCTATGCGCTGTGCGAGCGCTTGATGCAGGGCGGCGTCACCATCAATCGCCCGCCGCGCGACGGGCACATGGCGTTTGTGCGCTCGCCGGACGGAATCTCGGTGGAGCTGCTGCAGGAAGGCGGCGCCAAACCGCCTGCTGAGCCCTGGGTCTCCATGCCCAATACCGGGAGTTGGTAGATGAACGGAAAGCTGGTCGTCGCCATCGCCATTTCGGTCGTCGGGCTGATCCTGCTGGCCGGGCTCTACACGATGT
Source organism: Rhizomicrobium sp. (assembly GCA_035944195.1). GTDB lineage: Bacteria > Pseudomonadota > Alphaproteobacteria > Micropepsales > Micropepsaceae > Rhizomicrobium. Next base: position 152,023 of record DASZBL010000022.1, read on the forward strand.
GGGTGGGGGGCGATGTCTCGCGCACCTGGTCCAACCGGCTGATGCGCTTTCGGGTGCTGGCCCAGTTCATCGCCATTATCATCATCATGACGGTGCTCTATTTCACCAGCCAGCACTGATCCCCATATATAAAGGTGCGCCGCCCACACCCCTTCCGGCCGAGGGGGGGAGGGGGGTAGGCGAAATTTGAAAAACGAATAATCCCTTGCGCCATAAGGAATAATCGTGTTGTTTCCGCCGCCATGAGCAAGACCCTCTACGACAAGATCTGGGATGCCCACCTCGTCCATGAAGCGGCGGGAGAAGCCAGCGTCCTCTATATCGACCGCCACCTCGTCCATGAGGTGACGAGCCCGCAGGCCTTCGAGGGCATCCGCGACACGGGGCGCAAGGTCCGCCGTCCGGACCTGACGCTGGCCGTGCCGGACCACAACGTGCCCACCACCAACCGCGCGGCCGGCATCACCGATCCCGAATCCGCCCAGCAGGTGGCCACGCTCGAAGCGAATGCCAAGGAATTCGGCATCGAATATCTGCCGATGAGCGATATCCGCCAGGGCATCGTGCACATCGTGGGGCCGGAGCAGGGCTGGACGCTGCCGGGCACCACAATCGTGTGCGGCGATTCCCACACCTCCACGCATGGCGCATTCGGCGCGCTGGCCTTCGGCATCGGCACGAGCGAAGTGGAGCATGTGCTGGCGACGCAGACGCTCTCCATCGCCAAATCGAAGAACATGCGCGTGAACGTCAACGGCAAATTGCCCATCGGCGTCACGGCGAAAGACATCGCGCTGGCGGTCATCGCGAAAATCGGCACGGCGGGCGGCACCGGCTATGTCATCGAATATGCGGGCGACGCAGTGCGCGCGCTGTCGATGGAGGGGCGCATGACCCTCTGCAACATGACCATCGAGGGTGGCGCGCGTGCAGGATTGATCGCGCCCGATGAAATCACGTTTGCCTATGTCGCGGGCCGTCCGCGCGCACCGAAGGCCGCCGCGTTCGAAGCCGCGCTGCATTATTGGCGCACGCTGAAATCGGATGAAGGCGCGCATTTCGATTCCGAAATCACGCTCGATGCCGCCTCGATCCCGCCGATGGTGACATGGGGCACATCGCCGGAGCAGGCGTTGCCCATCACCGATGTCGTTCCCGATCCCGCCGCGATTGCCGATGGCAACACGCGCGCAGGCGTCGAACGCGCGCTCGCTTACATGGATTTGAAACCGGGAACGAAACTGAAAGACGTGAAGATCGACCGCGTCTTCATCGGCTCCTGCACCAATGGCCGCATCGAGGATTTGCGCGCTGCCGCCGTGATCGCGAAAGGCAAAAAAGTCGCGAGCCATGTTGGCGCGATGGTCGTGCCCGGTTCCGGTCTGGTGAAACATCAGGCCGAAGAAGAAGGCTTGGACAAAATCTTCCTCGACGCAGGCTTCGAATGGCGCGAGCCGGGCTGCTCGATGTGTCTCGCCATGAACGCCGACAGATTGGAACCCGGCGAACGCTGCGCCTCCACCTCCAACCGCAATTTCGAAGGCCGCCAGGGCCGCGGCGGCCGCACGCATCTGATGTCGCCTGCGATGGCGGTTGCCGCAGCAATCGCCGGACATCTGGCGGATGTGCGGGAGTTTCAATAGTCAGAAAAAACTCACCGGATCGACGTCAACCGTCATGCGCACGGCATTGGGAATTTTCACCGCTGCGAGCCAGTTGCGCAAATAGGCTTGCATATCCACATTGCGTTCGGCCTGCACCAGCAATCGTTCGCGCGCGCGGCCTCGCAGCATCTGGTAGAAGGCCGGCGTCGGCCCCCACACTTTCACGCCGCGCGCCGCAGGCGCTTTCTTGGCGAGTTCGCGGCCAATTTCGCGCACAAGTTCGCCGTCATGGCTTGAAAGAATGATCGCTGCCAAGCGGCCAAACGGTGGCGCATGTGCGCGCTCGCGGAAAATCCGTTCCTGCTCATAAAATGCATTGCGGTCATTGCTCACCAGCGCCTTCATCACCACATCATCGGGATTGCGTGTCTGGATGAGCACAAGCCCCGGCTTCTCCGCACGCCCCGCGCGCCCCGAAACCTGATGCAGGAGCTGGAATGTTCGTTCTCTCGCGCGCAAATCGCCATCCGAACCGCCAAGGTCTGCATCGATCACGCCCACCAAAGTGAGTTGCGGAAAATGATGACCCTTGGCTACGATCTGCGTACCGATCAGCACGTCGATTTCGCGCTTGCCCATGGCGCGGATCGCGGCCTGCGTTTCGGCGGGTCCATGCATCGTATCGGAAGATGCAATCGCCATGCGCGCCTGCGGAAAGACGCTGGCGAATTCCTCCGCCACCCGCTCTACGCCCGGCCCGCAAGCCGTGAGCGTGCCATTGCCGCATTGCGGACAAGCGGGCGGTTTAGCCATCTCGAACCCGCAATGATGGCAGGAAAGTTTCTTGTGGTAGCGATGCTCTACCAGCCAGGCCGAGCAATTGCCGCAAACCATTTTGTGCCCGCAAGCTTCGCACAATGTCAGCGGCGCATAACCGCGGCGATTGAGAAACAGCATCGCCTGTTCGCCGCCCGCAAGCGTGTTGGCAATCGCTTCGCGCAACGGTTCGGAAATCCACTGCCCCGGTTCGTTGCGTGCATGGCGCAGATCGAGCAGGCGCACTTGCGGCATCACCGCATCGCCGTGCCGCTCCGGCAATTTCAGCCAGTGATAACGCCCGCTCGTCGCATTTACATAAGTCTCAAGCGACGGCGTGGCGCTCGCCAGCACGACCGGACAATTCTCGATGCGCGCGCGCACCACCGCCATGTCGCGCGCGTGATAGATGACGCCATCTTCCTGCTTGTAGGCCTGCTCATGTTCTTCATCGACGATGATGAGCCCGAGTTTCAGAAACGGCAGGAACAGCGCCGAACGCGCGCCCACCACCACGCGCGCTTCTCCGCTCATCACCGCGCGATAGACGCGGCGGCGCTCCTTCTGCGAAAGATCGGAATGCCATTCCGCCGGGCGGCAACCGAAGCGTTCCGCAAAGCGGTCGAGGAATTGCACCGTCAGCGCAATCTCCGGCAACAGGATCAGCGTTTGTTTTCCGCGCCGCAGCGCCTCGGCAATCGCTTCGAAATAGGTTTCGGTTTTGCCCGAACCCGTCACGCCATCGAGCAGGCTTGCGGAAAATTCGCCGTGAATCACATCGTTGCACAAAGCCTGCGCCGCAATCGCCTGTTCGGGATTGAGCAAAGGTTCGGTGTGTGCCGGATCGGGAATGCCGAGCGGCGCAAATTCCGGCATCTCCACTTTGATGAGCGCGCCTGCATCGATCAGCCCGCGCACCACTGCAGGCGAGACGTTCGCCTCTTCGGCAATCGCAGCGGCACTCCTCGCCAAGCCATCGGCTACCACATCCAGTACGCGCTGGCGCGACGGCGTCATGCGCGGCGGAACGACGTCGCCTTTTGCATAGGCAATGCGCGGAATTTCCGGCTCGAACGCCGCGCGCGCGCGCAATGCTTGCGCCAGCACGATGCCGGGCGGGTTCAGCGTGTAGCGCGCTACCCAATCGATGAAATCGCAAAGCGCCGCGGGCAATCGCGGATTGCCCTCAAGCGGCGTCGCCTCCTTGAGCTTGGCATCCGCAACCTTTCCCTCGCCTTCGCCCCACACCACGCCCAAGGCTTCGCGCGTGCCCAAAGGTGCGACCACCAGCGTGCCGCGTGGCAGATCGGCTTCGGTCAAGCGGTAATCGTATGGCCCCACGAGCGGCAAAGGCAGCAGCACGCCCGCGCGCGATTGCGCGGCGGTCAAATCTGCGGGCTTCAAGGCGGCCTCTTTCATGGCTACACTTTCGCCGGTGATTCTTTTGGGTCAACCCTTTCCATGAAACTCTTCATCGATAGCGCCGACCCCAAGGACATCGCCGAATTCGTGGGCACCGGCCTGATCGATGGCGTCACCACCAATCCCTCGCTGGCGGCGAAAACGGGCCTCAACTTCATCGAATCGCTGAAAGAGATTTGCGCGCTCTGCCCGGGCCCCATCAGCGCCGAAGTTTTGGCGACCGATACCGGGGGCATGATCGCGGAAGGCGAGCGCTATGCGCGCGTCGCCAAGAACGTGGCGATCAAGGTGCCGCTCACCTGGGACGGGTTGAAGGCCTGCCGCGCGCTTTCGAACGCGGGCCACATGGTCAACGTGACGCTCTGCTTTCAGCCGGTGCAGGCGATGATGGCGGCGAAAGCGGGCGCGACCTTCATTTCGCCCTTCATCGGACGGCTGGACGATGCAGGCCAGGACGGTATGGAGCTGATCCGCGAAATCCGCCACATCTACGACAATTACGATTATTCCACGCAAATCCTCGCCGCCTCGATCCGCCACATCACGCATGTGCGCGATGCAGCACTTGCGGGGTCGGATGTGGCAACGTTGCCGCCTTCGGTATTTCGCACACTGCTCAGCCATCCGCTCACCGATAAGGGCCTCGCCGCATTCCTTGAGGATGCAAAAAGGGCCGGCGCGAAATTGAGGGAAGGTTGATGGAGCGCGCCGAGGCACGCAGCCCCGCGGAAGCCGCCGCCGAAGCGGTCAAAGCCTATATCAGAATGCATCGCGCGCAGCTCGCCGAAGATGGCGAGTTGCTGGCGCTGCTGCTGCCGGAGCGGTTCGATGCGGGCGAAGTGCGCGATCTGCAGCGTTTCGTCATCGATCGTTTGACCACTGAGAATGCAGCGTTGCGCGCCGAGCGCGATGGGCTGAAGGCGACGCGCGCGTCCGTGGTGCGGCTGGGCGATGGCGTGCGCCGTATTGTGCTCGATCTTTTGGATGCGCGCACCTTTGAAGAAGCGATTGCGGCAGTCACGAGTGCTGCCAAAGCGTTTGGTGCTGATCGCGCGGCGTTGTGCATCGAAGGCGAGGGCAACGCTCCAGCCGAAGGTGTGCGGCTCATCGCGCCGGGCACGGTTGCGGCGGTTTTGGGCAGCGACGGCATGGGTGCGATACTTTCCGGCGGCGGACAGATTTTGCTTGGGCCCAGCGGCGGCGATTGCCAAAGCCTTGCGGTGTTTCGTCTGCGCATCGGCCGCGAGACGCCGCCTGCGATTTACGTACTGGGCGCGAAGAATGAAGGCCGCTTCGAAGGCGAGGAAGCCGAGTCCGAACTCAGTTTCTTTGCGCGCGCGCTGGAACGGGCGATCCGGGCATGGCTCGATCTGCCGAAGATCTGAAGCGCGGCTGGCTCGCAGCGCTCGCGCATGAACGCCGCGCCTCACCGCATACGCTGCGCGCCTATGGCGACGATCTGGCGCGGTTTATTTCGTTTCTCGACGAACATATCGGCGGAGCGATTGACGAACGCGCGCTGGCGAAATTGTCGCCCGCCGATATCCGCGCCTTCATCACAAGAAGGCGAAAGGAGAATCTCGGCGCGCGCGGTGTGCAGCGCGCGGTCGCGGCGATCCGCAGTTTTTTCCGCTATCTGTCGCGCGAAAACATTCTGGAAAATCCCGCCTCCCGCTCGGTTCGCACGCCGCGCATCGCGCGCTCCCTGCCGCGGCCCTTGAGCGAGAAGGATGCCAAGCGCACGCTGGAGGAAGCGGGCGAGCATAATGTCGAATGGCTCGCCGCGCGCGACACCGCGCTGCTGACGCTGCTCTATGGCGCGGGGTTGCGCATCTCCGAAGCCTTGAACCTCAAGCGCGGCGATGCACCGCTCGGCGATTCACTTTTAATTCTTGGCAAAGGCCGCAAGGAGCGTGTGATTCCTGTCCTGCCGGTGGTGCGCGATGCCATTGATGCCTATGTGGAGCTTTGCCCGTTCAAGCTCTCGCCGCAATCGCCTTTGTTTGTCTCTCGCCGCGGCAAACCGATGAGCGCGCGTGAGGCGCAATTGTTGATGCAGCATCTGCGCAGCGCTTTGGGATTATCCGAGAGCGCTACGCCCCATGCGTTGCGCCATTCCTTTGCCACGCATCTGCTCGCAAACGGCAGCGATCTGCGCAGCGTGCAGGAATTGCTGGGTCATTCCTCGCTTTCCACCACGCAGACTTACACGCAGTTGGAAACCCGCAAGCTGATGGAGATTTACGAGAAGGCGCATCCTAGATCGAATCCAGAACTTCCTCGGAAGAAGATTGCGTGATGCGCCCGCCATGCCATTTGTAGCCGAGCCCTATTGCGAACAGCGCCGAAAACAATCCCATCGCCGACATCAGAAGATAAACTCGCCCGCCATAAATCGAATAAAGCGGGCCGGACGCGAAAGTCGCAAGGCCCATCGCAAGGCCGGCTGAGCATACTGTGTAAAGACTTTGCGCGGTGGCTGCCAGGCGCGGCGGCACGGCTTTCAAAATGAAATACATCGCGCCCAGATGTGCCATCGCAAATGTCGCGCCGTGCAGGAATTGCGCGAAGATGACGAATGGCAGTGGCGGATCGAATGCCAGGATCGTCCAGCGCAACGCGCAACCGATACCGCCCAGCAACAGAAGCCGCGTCGCGCCGACCACGCGAAACACCTGCAGCGAAAACGACATCAGCAATATCTCGGCCGATATGCCCAGCGGCCAGATGATGCCGATCAGCGCGCCGCTATAGCCAAGCGCGCGCCAGTGAAGCCCGCCATAGGAATAATAAAAAGCATGACTGCCCTGATCGAGGCTCGCCGCGGCAAGAAAAATCAGGAACACCGGCGCACCTAGCAATTCGCGCGCCTCGGCCAGCGTCGCGCGCATTCGCAAGCCGAAATCGCCGCGCTTCTGGTTTGCGCGCGGCGGCGGCAATGCGTAGATCGCCGCCACATTCAGCGCGATGGAAAGTGCCAGCCACGGCGCGATCACCACCAATCCCCAGATCGAAACCGCAACGCCCGAAAGCAGGTTCCCGGCGACGAACAACACCGAAGCCCAAAGCCGCACATGGCCATAATCGAAATTGAACCGCTCGGAGAGCCGCACGCTCACGCTTTCCAGCAGCGGCGATGCAGCGCCGCTCGCGACATTTGCCGGAACCGCAGCGATGAATATCAAAAGCGGCAGCGTCGTCCAGTTGAGCGCGCCATAGCCCAGCAATGTAATGGAATAGAGCGCCAGCATCACACCGCGCCGGTCGTTGCGCGCATCCGCGATGATGCCGCTCACGGGCGCCACGATCACGCGCAGCAACATCCCCGCCGAGAGCAGCGCGCCGATCTCGCCCGGAGGAAGACCGCGCCACGCCAGCCACGCGCCGAAGAATGGTGTGTACGCACCGCCCACCAATCCGGCGGCCGCTTGCGCGAAGGAAAGGCGAAGGGCGACGTGTTTCACGTTTATTGCGAAGGCAGTTTCAGCGCGCGGCGATCCGCCAGCGCGCGCAAAGTCTGCCAGATGCTCTTTTCGGCGGCGCGCGCATTTTCGCCCGGCTGCGACTCCATATATATGTGCAGTGAAATAAGCAGACGGCGAAGTTCATAATTGGCCGCATCCAATGCGGAAATCTTCAGCGATGAGTCCGCTGTGGCTGCGGCAGTTTCGAGTTTGGCCTTCAGTTCCGCGTCGCCGACCTGTGCAGCCAGCGACTTGAACAGGGCGCGCACGTCATTGTTTTCGGCCACGCGAATATCTGCGGCGCGCTCATATTCCTGCGCCGACAAAATCATCATGAAAGCGACGAGCGAAACCGCACCTTGCGCATACCCGGTGGGCAATAGCGGCGCGATGCCGCCCAGCAATTGGCTCGCGGAAAGCCCCAATATCTGATCGACTTCGGGTTTCACGCCGCACCTCCCAATCGGTCCGCCAGCACCTTGTTGTGGAAGGAAAGGCAGAACCAGCCTGAGAAGGCATTTACCGGATCGGTATTGCGGCCATCCACATATTCGCGCGCCGCGGAAATCCAGATGGCGAGGCCCTTCAAGCTCGCAAAGATTTCCCACCATGCCAGTGCGGCGTGGTCGACCTTCAACCTGCTGGCCCGTTCCCAAATCTCGAACGCACGCTCGCGCGAAACCGTGCCGGCAGGATGACTCGGATCGCCGTGACTCCAGAGCGGATCGAGCGCCCAGCCCAGATCCTCCAGCGGATCGCCCAGATGCGCCATTTCCCAATCCAGAATCGCGCGGATATTGCCGTCCGCATCGTGCAGGAAATTTCCCGTGCGATAATCGCCATGCACAACGGAAATCTTCTGCGCCTGCGGCGGCGGGTTGCGCTTCAGCCAGCGGATTGCGGCGCGCGCGATGGGCTGCGGTTCGCGCTCGTCTTCCTCGATCACGCGCTCCCAGCGGCCCACTTCGTGGCGCCAGCAATCCTGCCGCGCACCATCCAGATCGCCAAGACCGATGGCATCCGGATTGGCGCCGGCGATGCGCCCCAGCACGGTGAAGAATTGTTCGCCGATCTTTTCGCGATGTGCACCATAAGGATCGGGCAGCAGGATCGATGCGACCTGACAATTCTCGATCTCTTCCATGATGAAGAATGGCCGGTCGAGCGCCGCGTTTTCCAATTCCAGCGCGATCGGCTCCGGCACCGGCAGGCCCAATTTGTAAAAGGCCTGATAGGCGCGAAATTCTGTAGAGCGTTCGGTTTCGATGAGGCTGGTGGGCGGATCGCGGCGCAGGATCAGGCCGCGTTCGATGTTGCGCCCGTCTTTCGAATAGTGCGCGCGAAAACGATAGGTCTCCCGGCTCGCACCACCCGGAATCCGCGACAAGCCGTTGACCTGCAAATCGCTTGCATCCAGTTTCACCGCCAGATAGCGCGCCAGCCTGTCGGAAAGTTCTTCGTTCATGGCGCGACGTCGAACAATTCTTTGAAGCCCGATGGCGCGTGCGCCCCGACTACCAATTGCTCCAGCACGCCCGCGCCCACACGCTCCACATCCGGCCCGTAAAGCCGCGCGGTGACAAACGCCTGCACATGCCAGAAACGCGGATCGTTTTCGTTGATGCTCGCCAGATCGTATGTGTCGTAGCCCAGCGCATTCTCGCCCTTGTAATGGCCATGCCCCCATTCGGGATGCATGTAGCCAATGCCCGACATATAGAATTGAAAGCGCGGCGTCAGTTCCGCGCGCCAGCGCTCGCCGCGCGAATCCGCGATTTCGATCATCGCGCCGGAAGCATGCCGCGTGCCCGATTTGTAAACCACGCGTGATCGGCAACTCGCCATATGCACCGGCTCGCTCGTACCCAACGTGCCCATCACCGATGCCGTGTTCCATGGTTTTCCTTCCGCATCGGCATTGATGTGATAGAGCATGAAGCGATCCGGAAAATTCAGTGGCGCCCACAGCCAGTAAAATTGCGGCGGGCGAGGCGGTGCGGCCCCTTGCGCATCGGGCAGACCGATGGGCCGCACGCCCCAGGAACGGTCGCGCGTGCCGATCACCATCGCGGAATCGATCTCGATGCGCCGGCCTTTGATCTCGATGAAACCTTCATAGGCGCCCATCTGCGTCAGCCGCGTATAATCGAGCACGGTGCGTGGCCCTTGGCGAAACGTGAAGCGCGGTTCCTCGACCGGCAATGCCCGCGCGGTGAAAACCAGATCGGCTTTGATGCCGTGCTCATTGTCGCTCACAACCAGTCGCAGGCGCTGCAGCGGTTCGATCACCTCCACGGCAATCGGCCCCACTTTCGTGTCCATCCGCTCCATGTTGAGCAGCCGCGAAGCCCTGAGATTGTGCTGCACGCCATCGGCGATCACCGAAAAGGCTGCATCCATCACATTCAGATGGGGATAGACGCCAAGTGCCGCGGCAAAGAACACATGCCCGTCCAGCGTGTAGCCGTTGAAGAAGTACCGGTCGTAGAAATTCCGGTCCGTTCCGGCGGTGGCAATGGGCTCCGGCAGCTGATGCACCGGAAAATCGTCTGCCTTGGTCAGCATGGACTGTCTTTAAGTTGCTTGTCGGACGAAGCATGGCCGAGTGCCGCTTTTGGGGCAATGGCGGGCGATTTTTGCCGATTTTAGGCCGGATCGGCTGTTGCAGCGGCGCTCCGGGTTGCGTAGTTTCGCCCCGCCAGCCGCCTTAGCTCAGCCGGTAGAGCACCGCATTCGTAATGCGGGGGTCGCGTGTTCGAGTCACGCAGGCGGCACCAACCTACGCTGCGCAGCAGCGGAGGTTGGTGTCTGCCGAAGCGCGTAGCGCGTAGGCAGACTGCCTGACATCGCGCAGCTTCGGTTGGCACGCCACCCATTCATCCGCATCTTCTCAAACTCGTGCCGCACGCCATCTCGCAGCGCAGCATCCACCTATACGGTCGTATAATTCTGCCTGTCGCATTCACCCGCGCACCGTTTTGCATTGTCTATCTCTGTGTGGGCGGAAGCTTCAGTGGGCAGGAAGCGGTTGACAGAAACGCCGGACACAAGCCGTGAAAATGCCGACCTGTTCCATCAGGGCGCGGCGATGAGCGGCTCTGAGCTCGAAGCCTGGTTCGTGAACGAAGTTCTGCCGCTGGAAGCGACCTTGATGAAATACCTCAGCCGCAATTCGCGCAACGCCGGTGACATCGCCGATCTGAGGCAGGAGGTTTATGTGCGTGTGTACGAGGCGGCCCGCAAACAAATTCCCGATTCCGCGAAGGCTTTCGTGCTGACGACGGCGCGCAATCTCCTCATCAATCGCGTGCGGCGCGAGCAGATCGTGGCGATCGATGCGGTTGCCGATCTCGACAGCCTGGAAATCGCCATCGACGAACCCGGCCCCGACCGCACCATCATGGCGCGCGAGGAATTGCACCGCCTGCAGGACGCGCTCAATTCCCTGCCGCGCCGTTCGCGCCAGGCCGTGGTGATGAAGCAGCTCGACGGCCTTTCGCGCCGCGAAATCGCGCAGCGCATGGGCGTCGGAGAAGAAACCGTCAAGCGCCATCTCACCAATGGCATGCGCGCGCTGGCCGACATGCTCTACAGCGCCACCGATCTCGGGAGGAAGCCGTGAGCGAGGCGCATGTCATGAGTGCCATCGACATCGAGGCGCGCGCCGCCGAATGGCTGGAGCGCCGCGTCTCCGAAAACTGGTCGCAAGACGATCAGGCCGCACTCGATGCGTGGCTTGCGCAATCGCCCGCGCACGTGATCGCCTATTGGCGTCTGAATGCGGCCTGGTCGCGCACGCGCAGGCTTGCCGCGGTTCATCCACAAAAAGAAACGCAATGGATGCCGAGCCGCTTTCTGCCCATTCTGATGCGGCTCGCCGCCGGTCTGGCAATTGTTGCGATTGGGATTACTGCCGCGCATTTCCTTCTGCAGCCACGCGAGCGCACATTTTCCACGACCATCGGCGGGCATGAGTCGGTGGCATTCGCGGATGGTTCGCGCATCGAACTCAACACCAACACCGTCTTGCGCGCGCGCATGACCACCGATCAGCGGATCGTGTGGCTGGACCGTGGCGAGGCCTATTTCCAGATCAAGCACGATCCCTCGCATCCCTTCATCGTGATGGTGGGCAATCACCGCGTCACCGATCTGGGCACGCAATTTTCCGTGCGCCGCGAAACCGGAAAGCTGCAGGTGGCGGTGATGCAGGGCCGCGTCACGCTCGATGCGCCCGATGCGCAAGGGGCCGCACAAATCGCGCTGCTCACGCCGGGCGATGTGGCGACGGCGATTGCCAACAAGATATCGGTCAAACGCGCGTCGCAGAAAGTGCTGACGCTGAGCCTTGGCTGGCGCCATGGCGCACTGATCTTCGACAATACGAGCCTTTCGGACGCGGCAGTGGAGTTCAATCGCTACAACCGTCAGCAATTGGTGATCGCCGATCCATCCGTCGCGGGTCTGAAAATCTACGGCACGTTTCGCGCGGACAATGTCGGTGATTTCACGCGGCTGACGGAAGCGGTGTTCGGCCTGCGTGTCGCAGACCAGGGGAATCGGATCCTGCTGTCACGCTGATGCAAACGAGATTTCGCGCGGCGCAAAACCGCCTGAAGGGGGAACAATGAGGAAGTTTTCATATCTGAAGTCCGCACTTGCCGGCAGCGCCAGCGTGCTGGTTCTGGCAACCGGCGCCATGGCGGAGAATTTCAATATTCCGGCCGGCGATCTGAAATCCGCGCTGGGCGCATTCACGGCACAAACCGGCGTTCAATTGATTGTCGCACAGGATGTGGTGGAACATGCGCGTACCCGCGGCGCCAAGGGCGATCTTTCCGCGCGCGCAGCACTCGACCGCATCCTGGCCGGCACCGGTTACACCACACGCGATACGTCATCGGGCGCCGTCGGTATCGTGCCCAATGCCGCGCACCCGCAAATCGCCGTAACGGCAGAAACCAGGGTTGCGGAATCTTCGGCCTCAAGCGTCGAAAGCGTCGTCGTCACCTCATCGAAAATCAAAGGCGATATCCAGACGGTTCCGATTGCAATCACCGCTCTGTCGCAGGAACAACTCACGTCTCGCCAGATTGCGGGCGGTCCCGATCTGGTAAAGGAAGTTCCGAATCTCACCTTCACCAAAACGAATTTCAGCGGCTACAATCTCGAAATCCGTGGAATCGGCACGCAGGCCATCTCGGTGACGACCGATCCCGCAGTTGCGGTGGCATTCAACGACACACCATTCATCCGCAATCATTTCTTCGAGCAGGAATTCTACGACGTCAGCCAGGTCGAGGTTTTGCGCGGACCGCAAGGCACGCTCTATGGACGCAATGCGACGGCGGGCGTGGTCAATCTTGTCTCGGCGAAACCCACCGATCAGTTCGAGGCGATGGCATCCGCCGATTTCGGCAATTACCGCAATCGCCGCTTCGAAGGCATGATCAACATTCCGCTCGTTGGTGATCAACTCGATCTGCGCGTCGCAGGCGAGTGGACCAAGCGCAACGGTTATTCTTTCAATGCTGAGGAGAACACACCCGTCGATGGCCGCGATCTGTGGTCGGGCCGCGTGTCGCTTCTCGTTCACCCGGTTGAAAACTTGACCGCCAATCTTATTTGGGAACATTTCAACGAAAATGACGACCGCCTGAGGTCCGGTAAGCAGCTCTGCCAACGGGATTTGGGGCCGGCCACCGTCGATGGTCCCAATGGGCCGCAAGACGTGGCCACCGGCGCATTCGGCTATGGCGCATGGCTTACGCAAGGCTGCATTCCGGGCTCGCTTTATGCGCCGTCCGCGTTTGGAACGCCCAACGCCAGCGCATTCCCGGCCGTCGCTGTGGAAGAAGACATCATCGGCGATGAGTTTATGAATCATCTCGCCGATCCCTATGCCGGTGTGGTTCAGTCGACCAGTCTGCGCGTCATCGATTCATTGCTCAATCCCACCTACAAGGCGAAAAACGATACGCTCGAACTCAATGCCGACTACAACGTCACCGATGCGCTGACGCTGACATCCCAAACCGGATACAACAAGGATTGGCTCTATTCGACGGAGGATTTCAATCGTTTCAACACCTCGCCGGGATTGTTTATGCCGAGCCAAAGTTACAGTTCGGGCATCATCGGACTGGATGGCGAGTTTTGCGATCCGCAGCTGGGTTGCTCGAGCAGGCTGGTCGGCGAGGATGTGTCCCAGGAACACGCCTGGCAATTTTCACAGGAATTGCGGCTGGCATCCAATTTCAGCGGGCCGCTCAATTTCAGCGTCGGCGCGAATTTCCTGCACTATCAGACGCTCGAGGACTACTACGTCTTCTTCAACGTCGTTTCCATTCTTGCCGAATATGAGAACGGCTATTTCAGTCCGCTGGCGCAGCACAATCCCTTCGATCCCGCGGTGGCGAATGTTTGCAATCCGGGACCGGCCGATCCCAACAACAATGGCGGCTATTTCGGGCTTGGCTGCTCCTGGGTCGATCCCAATCCGCTGGGCCATCTCGACGGTCAGGGCCACAATTATTTCCGCAGCCAGAATCCGTACCGGCTGAACTCCT
>DASZBL010000023.1:0-36129 GCA_035944195.1 Rhizomicrobium sp.
AAGCCGACGTGTTCGATTACATTGAGCGCTTCTATAATACGAAACGGCGGCACTCGACGATCGGATATATGAGCCCTATGGAGTTCGAGATGAAGGCTGGACTAGCTTAAGCGGGTGTCATCCGAACCGGGTGCAGGCCACACAGATCGTTCGGGGAGTTCTCGAGGCTGGGCAGCCGTTCAAATATTTCGATGGGATGCGTCGGACCTTTTGGAGCGTTGCCTCCCATTTTCCCAAGCGAGCCAAAATCGAACATATGTGACCGCCTTATCCGAGCAGCAAAGTCAAAGAAGAGGATATGGTTTTTAGCCCTGAACCAATGCCCACGCCATGTTCAATACAAACTATGCGGGAGGGCGGATCAGCCACCTAACGGGGGATGCAGCGACCTACTTACGCCGCGAGGCTACACTTGCACCATGGGAGCCGTGAAATGTCGACGTGGCTCAGGAAGCGGACCAAGTCCTGTCTCCCGCGCGCGCGGTGACTATGCGCGCCCATCAACACGGCGGGGCACCGGAAACGAACGGACATGGCGCCGATCATTCTTTCGGCATCGCTGATGTTGTCCAAGACGCTATCGCGCACGGCGACCACGACGAACGTGACGCCCTGTTCCTAGATTATCGCGGCTTCCAAAGTGGTCATTGTCGTCTCAGCATAGCGACAGTGCTACGCTAGGCTTGGCATCCGTCGGTCTTTCCTTTCCCCTCGGTTTCCACGAAAATGCCGAATAGCTGCGATCTGGCGGCGGGCTATAGTTCTGGAAAAGTCCACGGACATCCAGCCACCGTCCCCGGCAGCCACAAAAAAAGCGGGTATTGGAGCGGGTATCACGCATACGAGTCAAAAATAAATACTTGCAATATCAAATACTTAGGTGTGCAGTGCTGCTTCTGATCGATAATTATGACAGCTTCACCTACAACCTCTTCCACTTTCTGGGAGAGCTTGGGGCGGACACGCGCGTCGTGCGCAATGACGAGCTGAGCGTTGCCGAGGCGCTGGCGCTGAAGCCCGAAGCGATAGTGCTCTCGCCCGGCCCCTGCACGCCCAATGAAGCGGGCATCTGTCTCGATCTGATCGCCGCCGCGCAAGGGCGCGTGCCGATCCTTGGCGTGTGCCTCGGCCATCAGGCGATTGGGCAGGTCTATGGCGGACGCGTGGTGCGCGCGCCGGAGCCGATGCATGGCAAACTTTCGCGCGTGCATCACACGGGCAAAAGCGTATTTCGCGGGCTGAACAATGATTTCCTCGCCACGCGCTATCACTCGCTGACGATTGCGCCGGAAAGCATGCCCGCCGATCTGGAAGTGACCGCCACCAGCGATGACGGCGTCATCATGGGCGTGATGCACAAGAAATTCCCCGTGCATGGCGTGCAATTTCACCCCGAAAGCATCGCATCCGAAAACGGCCATGCGTTGCTGCAGAATTTCCTGAATATCGCGCGCGATGCGCTCGTCGCGGCATGAGCGATTTCACGGCCACGCTAAAGCGATTGTCGGAAGGACAGACGCTGAATGCCGATGAGGCGGCGCGCGCCTTCGGCGAAATCATGTCGAGCGAGGTTTCGCAAATCCGCATCGCCGCGTTTTTGACGGCGCTTGCAGTGCGCAAGCCGAGTGTCGCCGAAATCACCGGCGCCGCTCGCGCGATGCGCGTGGCCATGCGCAGCATTGCGGCGCCCGCAGACACCATCGATCTTTGCGGCACGGGCGGCGACGGCTTGAGCACGTTGAACGTCTCCACCGCCACCGCGTTCGTGGTCGCGGCGTGTGGCGTGCCGGTGGCCAAGCACGGCAATCGCAATATGTCGTCGCGCACGGGCGCGGCCGATGTGCTTGAAACGCTGGGCGTGAAGATCGATCTTGCGCCCGAAGCTGCCGAGGCGGCTTTGCGCGAAACCAATTTCTGTTTCCTCTTCGCGCCCGCCTATCACACGGCAACCAAACATGTTGGACCGGTACGCCGCGAGCTTGGTTTCCGAACGATCTTCAATCTGCTCGGACCTCTCGCGAACCCAGCGAATGTGAAGCGCCAATTGATCGGCGTATTCGCGCTGGAATGGATCGAACCGCTGGCGCAGGTGCTGCGCGAACTCGGCACGGAGAAAGCCTGGGTCGTGCATGGCGCCGATGGGTTGGACGAATTGTCGACCACCGGCATCACGCATGTCGCCATTCTGGAAAACGGCAAGATCACGCGCCGCGAAGTGACGCCGGAAGAAATCGGCGTGGCGCGCGTTTCGCTCTCCGCGATCAGGGGCGGCGAAGCGGCCGAGAATGCCGATGCGATCCGGCGATTGCTGGCGGGCGAACACAGCGCATTCCGCGATATTGTGCTTTTGAATTCGGCAGCTTCTTTGGTCGTCGCCGGAAAAGCGAATGATCTGAAAGCGGGCGCCGCACTTGCCGCGGACGCCATCGATTCCGGCGCTGCGAAAGATTTGCTCGCGCGGCTTTCGTCATGACCATTCTCGACGACATCGCGAAATACAAGCGCGAGGAAATCGCCGCCGCGAAGGCGCGCATCTCGCCCTCCGAAATTGAGCAGCGCGCCAAAGCGGCCGCGCCCCCGCGCGGCTTTCGCGCGGCGCTGCAAAGGAAAAAAGATCGCGGCGAATATGGATTGATCGCGGAGATCAAGAAGGCAAGCCCCTCGAAGGGTCTCATCCGCGCCGATTTCGATCCGCTTTCGCTTGCGCGCGCTTATGAACGAGGCGGCGCCGCGTGCCTGTCTGTACTCACCGATACGCCCAGCTTTCAGGGCGCGCCCGAATATCTGGTGCAGGCGCGTGCCGCGACCGCCCTGCCCGTCCTGCGCAAGGATTTCATGTTCGAGCCTTATCAGATGGCAGAAGCGCGTGCATGGGGTGCTGATTGTATTCTCATTATCATGGCCTGTGTGAGCGATGCGGAAGCGCGCGCGCTGATGGAAGAATCCGCGCGCTGGAACATGGATGTTCTGACCGAAGTGCATGACGAGCCGGAGCTGGATCGCGCGCTGGCGCTGGGTGCGAACCTGATCGGCATCAACAATCGCGATCTCAGAACCTTCATCACAGACTTCGGCACGACGCTAAAACTGGCGCCGAAGATTCCCAAAGACGTGCTGGTGGTTGCCGAAAGCGGGATCTCGACGCGGGACGATCTGGCGCGGCTGGCCGAAGCGGGCGTCACCACATTCCTCATCGGCGAAAGCCTGATGCGGAAAGATGATGTAGCAACGGCGACGGCAGCGCTTTTAGGCGCTAAGATCGGCGCATGAACAAGCTCACCCATCTCGACGACACCGGCGCCGCGCGCATGGTGGATGTTTCCGAAAAAGACATCACCGCGCGCGAGGCGACCGCCGAGGCGATCATTGTGCTGTCGGCGGAAGCCTTCAGCGCCGCCATTTCCGGCGAAGGCCCCAAAGGCGATGTGCTGGCGGCGGCGCGCATTGCCGGCATCATGGCGGCGAAGAAAACATCTGAACTCATTCCGCTGTGCCATCAAATTCCGCTGAGCAAGGCGAGCATCGAATTCACCCCGCTTGCCGAGCGCAACGCATTGCGCATTCTGGCGACGGCGAAAACCACCGCGCAGACCGGCGTGGAAATGGAAGCGCTGACGGCGGCGAGCATCGCAGCCCTCACAATCTACGACATGGTGAAGGCGGTGGACAAAGGTGCCGTCATCGAAACCATCCGTCTGCTGACGAAATCCGGCGGCAAGAGCGGACTCTATATCGCGCCCCATGAGCCGAAGGAAATTCAGGAAACGGCACCGCGCAGATCGGCGCGCGGACGCGCAGCACCTTCCACATTGATGAGCGAGGTCAGCGCACCGCGCGCCGATCCGAATGCGTCGCGCGAAGCCTTCCGCAAATTCATGGTCTCGCATCAATTGCGCGCTACGGAATGGGCGAAGCTCGCGGGTGTGCCGTCGTCGCAAGTTTATGCGTTCCTTACGGGACGATTGCGCGCGCTGTCGGATGAGGCCGCGCAAAAGCTCGCGCGCGCTGCCCGCGTGCGCGTGGAAGATATGTTCGGGAAATGATTTCGGTCGAGGAAGCTGTCGCCCGCATTGTCTCTGCCTTCGCGCCGGTCGAAGCGGAGAGTGTTTCCATTGGATATGCTGCAGGCCGCGTGCTAGCCGCGGACGCCATCGCGCGGTTCGATCAGCCGCCCTTCCCCGTTTCCGCGATGGATGGCTATGCGGTGCGCGTGGGCGATATCGATCAAGTGCCGGTCTCATTACGCGTGATCGGTTCGGCGCCTGCGGGTCATCCTTTCAACAGAAAAATCGGTGTGGGCGAAGCGGTGCGCATCTTCACCGGCGGCGTTGTGCCCGAGGGCGCAGACACCATTGTGATTCAGGAAGATACGGACGCGACGGGCGACACTGTCACCATCAAGGAAATTCCTAAACTACACCGTCACATTCGCAAAGCCGGACTCGATTTTCGTGCAGGCGATGTTCTGGCTGTAGCCGGACGCAGATTGACGGCGCGCGATGTTTCGCTGATTGCCGCGGGAGATATTGCATCCGTTTCCGTGCGGCGGCGTCCGCGCATTGCATTTGCGGCCACCGGCGATGAACTTTCGAAGCCGGGTGAAGCCCGCAAGCAAGGCGGCATTGTCGATTCGTCCGTGTACGGACTTGCTGCGCTGATCGAAAAATGGGGCGGCGAAGCGATCGATCTCGGTATCGTGCCCGATGCCGCCGAAGCCATCGCCGCGTTGCCACGCCGCGCCGCAAATGCCGATCTGCTGGTGACGCTGGGCGGGGCCTCCGTCGGCGAGCATGATCTCATCCAAAAGGCGCTCGGCCCCGAAGGTTTCAAGCTCGATTTCTGGAAGATCGCGATGCGTCCCGGCAAGCCGCTGATCTTCGGGCGCCTCGGCGCGCTGCCGCTGCTGGGCTTGCCGGGCAATCCGGTTTCCACGCTCGTCTGCGCGATATTATTCTTGCGGCCTGCGATTACAGCGATGCTCGGGACCGGCACCAGCGCAACGCTGCTCAACGCGAAACTCGCAACCGATCTGCCCGCCAATGACTCGCGGCAGGACTACATCCGCGCACGCCTCACACTCGCGAATGGCGAATGGCTAGCCGAACCATTCGCCATACAGGACTCCTCCATGCTGAGCACATTGGCGGCGGCGGACGCGTTGATCCTGCACACGCCTCATGCACCCGCAATTCCGGCGGGCGGGAGGGTTGATATTCTGCCTCTCGACGACATCTAAGGAGTGGGCCCGGTCAACGGATGGAAAGCGAGATGGAGAGGGGGTACCCCCCTCCCAAATTCTGAGGTTCGAATACCAAAACCCCAGATTTTGCGCGTTGACGGATCAGAAGAACTAAAGTAGAACGATTCTCCATGTTTCGGATTTGTTCGGCACGCGCCGGACCCGGCCATGGGGAGTGAAACGATGCTCACGCGCAAGCAATATGAACTCTTGATGTTCATCCATGAACGCGTGCGTGAAAGCGGAATCCCGCCCTCCTTCGATGAAATGAAGGATGCGCTCGACCTCAAATCCAAATCGGGCATCCACCGGCTGATCACGGCGCTGGAGGAGCGCGGCTATCTGCGCCGCATGGAAAAGCGCGCACGTGCGCTCGAGATCATGAAATTGCCGGAGAATGTGGCCGAGGCCATGCGGCCCGCCACCAGCCGCAGCCAGGCGCAGCGGCTCGTGCATCCGCCGGGTGCGAGGCCAGCGCGCGGCGAAAACCGTATCACGGCGGATACGCGCACCGCGGGAAGTCCGCGCCGTGCGGGCGGCGACAGCGAGAATGCCGTGCAGGTACCGGTCTTGGGACGGATTGCGGCGGGCACGCCGATTGAGGCCATTCAACACAAAGTGTCCGAAATTCCCGTGCCTAGCGGAATGCTGGCGCGCGGCGATCATTACGCACTCGAAGTCACCGGCGATTCCATGATCAATGCGGGCATTCTCGATGGCGATACGGTGATCATCGAGGAAACCCCCACTGCCAACACCGGCGAGATCGTCGTGGCATTGGTGGACAATGAAGAAGCCACGCTGAAGCGCCTTCGCCGCCGCGGGGATTCCATTGCGCTGGAAGCGGCGAACCCTGCTTACGAGACGCGGCTCTACGGCGCGGACCGCGTGAAGATCCAGGGCAAGCTGGTGGGGCTCATCCGCCGCTATTGAAGCGGCGCGGCGGTTTTGCGCTCCATGGGCGCTGACCTCGTTCATCTTGCACGGTTTCGATTTTGATTCCGTTTGCGAGCCAGACGGCGTAAGCGCCATTCTTCGCGACATCGAAACGGTCGATGACGAGTTTCGGTCCCTGGCAGCGGTGGCGCGTCGGCACGGCGCTGATGACAATATCGGCCGAAGCGCAATCTTCCGCGAGTGCCGCGGTGCGTGCGACCGAAGCGATGTTCATGCCATTCGGCGCTCGCGCGATGCAGCCGAAGGGATCGCAGCGCACGCCATCTTTCGGTCCGGCAATTGCGTTCACCGCGAGACGGTCGTCGCCGTCGCGCTTCAGCCATTCGCTCACCGAATAATCGTCATGGGCAGCGCGCAGCAATCGCAGGCTTCCGTCGCCGCCGCGCAACGCGACCGTCTCGCCATCGCGTGCTATCAGAATGTCCGGTGGAACATCAGTCAGAATGAGGGCAACGCCGATAACCGCCGGGAGCAATCCGAACCAACGCCAGCGCCGCCGCCAGATCACGATCCATAATCCGCCCAGCGAGATCAGCACCAGCGCGGCAACCGGTGTCGCAGGCACAATCGAAACCGCGCCCGGCAATCCCGAAACCCAGCGCCCCACCGCCAGCGTGGCATCGATGCCCCAACCCATGACATGCAGCGGATAAGCGTCCAGCCCGAACGGCATCAGCATCACCGAAATCGCCGCAGCCGGCATGGTGACGAAACCCATGATCGGCATGGCGCCGAGATTGCCGAGCACCGCGTAATGCGTGGCGCGGTCGAAATGGAACGCGGCGTAAGGCATCGTGGCGAGGCTGCCGATCAGGCTCGTCATGGCGATGCCGCGCAGATAGCGCCGCGCATTGGGCAGCAATCGCGGGCCGTCCTGCGCCGGGCGTTCGCGCTCCCATTCGGCGATGGCGATCAGGCTCGCAACGGCGGCGAACGACATCTGGAAACCAGGCTCCAGCAGACTCTCCGGCTGCAGCAACAGGATCAGCGCGGCGGCGAAGCCCAGCGCGCGCATGGAAAGTGCGGGCCGGTCGAACAGGATCGCAACCAGCATCATCGCCAGCATGATGAAGGCGCGCATCGTGGCCGCCCCTGCTCCGCTGATGACGAGATAGAACGCAGCGCTGAACAAAGCGGCGATGGCCGACCATTTCTTGATCGGCTGCGTCAGCGCGATGGATGGAATGAGCGCCAGCAGCGCACGCACCGCCCAGAAAAGGCCGAGCCCCACCAGCGCCATGTGCAATCCGGCAATCGCCAGCACATGGGCAAGACCGGAATCGCGCAACGCCTGTTCATCGTCCGGTGCAATGCCGCCGCGGTCGCCGGTGATGAGCGTGGCGGCGATAGCACCCGTGCTGCCGGGAAGAATGCTGTGAATGCGCGCCGACATTTTCCAGCGTAGATGCTCGATCCATGTCGCGATGCGTTCGGAGAAATCGGGCGCGCGAACCGGCGCAATCGGCTGCGGCTTGCCATAAGCGTAACCGACCGCGCCCAATTGCAGATAATAGGCGGCGCGGCCGAAATCGTAATCGCCAGGCGAAGCTGGTGCTGGCGGCGGCAACAGCACCGCTTTCACATGCACCCATGTGCCGGGGATCAAGGCTTCGCCGCCGGTGCGGAACGATACGCGCACGCGGCGCGGCATTTGCTCCGTGGACAGACGATCCATCTCAGCCAGCGTGAGAACCGCGCGCACGCCCTTGCCATGGCTCTGCGCAAATTCCACGCGTCCATCGAGACCGATGGGACCCATTTTGTGGGCGAGCACCGGCGCCGAGACGAATTCGGTGCGCAGCCTGGCAACGCCAAATCCGATCAGCATGGCGGCGAGCATCGCAAGGCCGATGCGCGTCGCGGTTTCGGGGCTGAGCCAGCCTGCGACCGCAACCAGCACGCCGGCAAAAGCACTCGCAAGGCCCAGCGCCAAAGCAGGCTCAAAGGGCAGCGCAAAATAAATCCCGATACCGGTGCCCAGCGCCACCGGCAGCCACAAGGCCCAGCGGTCGCGCTCGGCAAGGACGGCTTTGCGTGCATTTGCGGCCAGCGTGACGGGCAGCGCGCGCCAATCGATCCGGCGCATGCCGGACAATCGGCGGAATTGCGGAAACGGAGCTACCCCCACGGGAACCGGTTTGCTAGAAGCCATCAGCCAAACGCCCAACACAGGCATCATGACCGAAAATCGCAAACCCGTCCTGCGCTTTGCGCCCTCGCCCACCGGATATCTGCATATCGGCGGCGCGCGCACAGCCCTTTTCAACTGGCTTTATGCGCGCCACACCGGCGGCCAATTCCTGCTGCGCATCGAGGATACCGACCGGGCGCGCTCCACACCTGAGGCCATCGCGGCGATTCTCAACGGTCTGGAATGGATGGGGCTGAACTGGGATGGCCAGACCGTCTATCAATTCGCCCGCGCCGAGCGCCACCGCGAGGTCGCCGAGCAATTGCTGGCGATGGGCAAGGCCTATCGCTGCTACGCCACGCAGGCAGAGCTTGAAGAGATGCGCAATGCGCAACGCGCCGAGGGCAAGCCCATGCGCTATGACGGGCGCTGGCGAAATCGCGAGGCGGGCGCAGCGGAATCCGGCAAGCCGTTTGTCGTACGATTGAAAGCGCCGCAAACCGGCGAGACCATCGTGCGCGATGTCGTGCAGGGCGACGTGAAATTCTCCAACGACCAGCTCGATGATATGGTGCTGCTGCGTTCAGACGGCACGCCCACCTATATGCTGGCGGTCGTGGTGGATGATTTCGACATGAACGTGACGCATGTCATCCGCGGCGACGATCATCTGAACAATGCCGCGCGCCAATTGCAGATCATTCAGGCGATGGGCTGGCCTGAGCCCATTTACGGGCATTTGCCGCTGATCCATGGGCCGGATGGCGCCAAGCTTTCCAAGCGCCACGGCGCGCTTGCCGTAGAGGCCTATCGCGACATGGGCTATCTGCCCGAAGCGATGCGAAATTATCTGCTGCGGCTAGGCTGGAGCCATGGCAATGAGGAAATAATCCCCACTGCGCAAGCCATCGAATGGTTCAATTTCGAGAATATCGGGCGAAGTGCGGCGCGCTTCGACATGAAGAAGCTCGACAGCATCAATGGCCATTATATCCGCCAGATGGACAATGCAGCGCTGGCGCGCGCAGTGGCCGAATTGATCGCGCGCATCGATCCCGCGCGGACATTGAATGAGAAAGCGACAGCGCGGCTGATTGCGGCGATGCCGGGATTGAAGGAGCGCGCGAAGACTTTGGTGGAACTCGCGGCGGCCGGAGATTTTCTGTACACGGACGGTCCGCGCACGCTGGATGAGCAGGCCGCTAAAGTGCTGACGCCTGAAGCGCGCCAGACCTTGGGCAAGTTCATCCCGGCGCTGGAGGCCGGCGACTGGAGCGGACCGGCGCTGGAGGATAAAACCCGCACCTTCGCCGAGGCTCAAGGCCTGAAGTTGGGCCAGGCCGCCCAGCCGATTCGCGCAGCACTGACGGGGAAAACCACGTCGCCGCCCATCTTCGAGATGCTGTCGGTGCTGGGCCGGGAAGAATCCCTAGTTCGGCTAAGGGCTTATGCCTCTTGAACCGGATGGCCGGAATTGACACGTAATTGTAGAAACAGGTGACGAGATTAACCGAACTAGCTTATGATTGCTGCAGTGCAAAATGACCGGGGGCCGGGCCACGCCCGCCCGAGAAGGAGTGCCCAATGAGAGAGAGCAAAGAAGTTCCGGCTGGCTCCGCAACCCTCACCTATCAGAACAAGATTTACGAACTCCCCGTGTTCGCGGGCACCGAGGGACCCAATGTGATCGACATCCGCAAACTTTACGGCGAAGCGGATGTGTTCACCTACGATCCCGGCTTCACTTCCACGGCGAGTTGCGAAAGCGACATCACTTTCATCGACGGCGACAAGGGCATCCTGCTCTATCGCGGCTATTCGATTGACCATCTCGCGGAACATTCGAATTTTCTCGAGGTCTGCTATTTGCTGCTGCACGGCGAATTGCCGGACAAGAAACAGATGGCCGCGTTCGATCACGCCATCACCAATCACACCATGGTGCACGAGCAGTTAGCCGCATTCTTCCGCGGCTTCCGGCGCGATGCGCATCCGATGGCGGTGATGTGTGGCGTGGTGGGCGCGCTATCGGCGTTCTATCACGACTCCACCGACATCACCGATCCGCGCCAGCGCGAGATCGCAAGTCACCGTCTTATCGCGAAAATGCCAACCATCGCGGCGATGGCCTATAAATACACGATCGGTCAGCCCTTCGTGTATCCCTTGAACAATCTGGGCTTCACCGAAAATTTCCTGCGCATGTCGTTCGCGGTGCCGGCGGAGGAATACAAGGTCAATCCCGTGCTCGCCAAGGCGCTGGACACGATCTTCATCCTGCATGCCGATCACGAGCAGAACGCATCGACATCCACCGTGCGGCTCGCGGGTTCTTCGGGCGCCAATCCGTTTGCGTGTATCGCTGCGGGCATCGCGTGTTTGTGGGGGCCCGCGCATGGCGGCGCCAATGAGGCCGCGCTCAAGATGCTGGAAGAAATCGGCACCGTGGACCGCATTCCGGAATATGTCGCGCGCGCCAAGGACAAGAACGATTCCTTCCGCCTGATGGGCTTCGGGCATCGCGTTTACAAGAACTACGATCCGCGCGCCAAGGCGATGCAGGTGCAATGCCATGCGGTGCTCGACGAGCTCGGCATCCATGACGAACCGCTGCTGAAGGTGGCGATGGAGCTTGAGCGGATTGCGCTGCACGATGAATATTTCATCGAGAAGAAGCTCTATCCCAATATCGATTTCTATTCGGGCATCACGCTCAAGGCGCTCGGCTTCCCGACTAGCATGTTCACCGTGCTGTTCGCGGTGGCGCGCACCGTCGGCTGGATCGCGCAATGGAAAGAGATGCTGGAGGATCCGCATCAGAAGATCGGCCGCCCGCGGCAGATCTATACCGGCGCCAAGCAGCGCGATTACGTGGCGTTGGCCAAGCGCTGATTATCGCGCGCGTGCGAAATCGAGCAGGGCGCGGGCGGCGCGCAGGCTGGGCGCCTCGCCGCCCTGCCCCAGTTCATGTGCGGCTTCATCCTGGCTCTTGATCTGCTGCGCGCGCGCGGACGCATCGCGGAAGAGTTGCTGCAGCGCCGATGCCAGCGCATCGGGCGTGCATTTCTCCTGAATAAATTCCGGAATGGCTTCGCGATTGAGAATGATGTTTGCGAGCGTGGCGAACGGCGCGCGGATAAGCGGACGCATCAATCTGTAAGTGAGCCAGCCCATTTTGTAAGCCACCACCATCGGCGTGCGTGCAAGCGTGAGTTCCACGGTGACGGTGCCGGACGCGGCCAGCGCTACATCGGCGGCATCGAAAGTGGCGAATTTGTCAGCATCGCTTTCCAGAATATGCAGCGGCGTGGGCCAATTCTTCGCGCCCTGGCGCACGCGCGCCGCCACATGAGGAACTGTCGGCAACACGCAAACGAGACCGGGGATTTCCTTTTTCAGCAGCGCCGCCGCGTCGCGGAACACGGGTAGCAGCAAGCGGATTTCATTCGTGCGGCTGCCGGGCAGCACCGCCAGCATCGGCGCATCAGCGGGAATACCAAGCCGCGCGCGCAATGCATCGCCGTCCTTCATGCGCGCCGCGCGCTCGATCACCGGATGGCCCACGAAGATCGAATGCAGCCCGTATGCCTCGAAGAACGGCGGTTCGAAGGGTAGCAGCGCCAGCACCAGATCGAAATAATGCGACATTTTCCGCGCGCGATATTGGCGCGTGGCCCAGACTTGCGGCGCTACATAATTCACGGTGCGGATGGAAGGATCGCGGCGCTTCAGGCGGCGTGCGATCTGATGGGTGAAATCGGGGCTGTCGATCAGCACGACCGCATCGGGCCTGATCTGCAACGCATAATTCACGGCCTGATGCACGCGACGATAGATCGCCGGAATTTTCGGCACCACTTCGCGCAGGCCCATCACCGCAGTGTCGTTTAGCGGAAACAAGGATTGCAGGCCCTGCGCTTCCATCGCGGAGCCGCCGACGCCGACGATCCTCACGCTGTCGCCCGCAAGCGCGCGAAGGCCCGCCATCAATTCAGCGCCGAGCTGATCGCCCGAAGGCTCGCCGCATACGAGCATGATGGTGAGCGGACGCGCGGGAAGATTGCTCATGGCTCATCGCGCGCAAAGCCGTAAACGAACATGCCCGCCTCGTCGGCCGCGGCAATCACGGCGGCCTTATTGATGATGAGAGCACTGCCCGCTTCGACGGCGATGCCGGCAAGGCCAACGGCCGCAGCATTTTTCACGGTCTGCACACCGATCACGGGAAGATCGGTTTTGCCGTCCTGCGTGGGTTTGGCGGCTTTCACCAGCGCGCCCTTCGGTTTGCCGGGAACGCCGCGCAAGTTTTCCGGTAGGGTGCCGATGCGCGCGATCATGGCGTCGGTGCCTTCGGCGGCTTCCACCGCCAGCACAAGCCCGCGGCAGACGGCGGCGGCCTGCCCGATATCGAGGGCGCCCAACGCGCGCACGGTTTTTGCCGCAAGTGCGATGTCGTCCATATCGTCCGTGGACGGATTGATCTTCCCGAAAGTGCCCTGGCTCGCGAGGAGCGACGGTGCGGCCTCGGCCACGCCCACCGCACGAAAGCCTTCGCCTTCGAGAATGTCTACGAGGCTTCTGAGCAGCGCATCGTCGCCTTTGCGCGCGGCGGCAGCGACTTTCGCCACCACCATCACGCCCTTGGCATCGAGCTTGATGTCGGAAAAGCGCGGGCGCGCGACGCGACCCGCCAGCAGCACATCGCTGCAGCCATGCTGTTTCAGAAGGCGCAACGCCTTGCCGGCTTCGCCGATCGAGGCCCAATCATGGGGGAAGCGTTCGATCTCCGCGCCTGCGCTGCCACGCAAGGCAACGATGAAAACTGCGCGGCCCGCATTCTGCGCGCTCTCGGCAATCGCCGGCGGCAGTTCGCCGCCACCGGCAAGGATGCCCAGTGCGCCCGCCATTATTCGTCGTCCTGGCCGCGCTTGCGCGCCGTGCAGATGGCCTGTTTGGCATCGGCCAGAATGAAGCGCACCACATCCTGCACTTCTGGAAATTCCGCGAAGTTTTCGCCAGCGCGTTTGGCGCGATCCGCAATATGGCCTTCATCGCTTTGGAAGATAACGCGATAGGCTGCGCGCAACGCATGGATGTTGGCGCGCGGCACGCCGCGGCGTTTCAGGCCGATGAGATTGAGTCCCGCCAATTGGGCATGATCGCCAAACGCCACGCCATAAGGAATAACGTCTTCATTGATGCCGGAGAGCCCGCCGACAAAAGCGTATTTCCCGACGCGGCCGAATTGCTGGATGGCGGCGATGCCGCCGATGATGACGCCATCGCCGATGGTCACATGCCCGCCCACGGCCGCGCCATTGGCGACGGTGACGTCGTTGCCCACATGGCAATCATGGCCGAAATGACTGTAGGCCATGATGTAGCAGCGCTCGCCGATAGTGGTGATGCCGCCGCCCTTCTGGCTGCCGCGATTGAGCGTGACGCATTCGCGCAAGACGCAATCGGCACCCACGACCAAGCGCGTGCCGGTTGGATCGGCTTTGCGGATCTGGCCATCGCCGCCGAGCACGGCTTGCGGATGCACGATGGTGCGCGCGCCGATCTCGGTGCCGCTATGGATCACCACGTGAGAAATCAGACGCACGCCTTCGCCCAGCTTCACGCCGCTTTCGACGAAACAGAATGGACCGATCTCTGCGCCTGCGCCGATCTCAGCGCCGTCTTCAACGATCGCTGTTGGATGAATCGGCATCGCCGTCCTCGCGGATCATGGCGCTGAATTCCGCTTCGGCGCACAACGCATCGCCCACATAGGCCTGACCTTCGAAGCGCCACACCGGTCCGCGGCGGCGCTGCAATTTCACGGTCATGCGCAGCATATCGCCCGGATGCACGGGCTTGCGAAAGCGCGTCTTGTCGATGGTGAGGAAATAGACGAGCGGCGGCTGGGCGCGGTCGGGCGCCATCGTGTAAACGACGAGCGCGCCTGCGGTTTGCGCCAGCGCCTCGACAATCAGCACGCCCGGCATCACGGCGTAAGCCGGAAAATGTCCCTGAAAATGCGGCTCGTTGAACGACACGGCCTTGTAACCGGTCGCGCTTTGGCCGGGGCGGATATCGGTCAGCCGTTCCACAAAAAGAAACGGCGCGCGATGCGGCAGCAACTTTTTCAGCTGCTCCACATCCAGAACTATTTCGCCTGAAGATGCCGCGTCATTCATCGTCTTTGTCTTTGTACTTGCGCCGCTTTGCGAGCATGGAAAGTGCGGCCGTCTCGCGCATCCAGTCTCTCACCGCGCGCACAGGATAGCCGCCGTAATCCACACCGCCGGCATATACCCCGGGCGCCAGCCCCGCCCTTCCGGCGAAACGGGCGCCACTGCCAATTTTCACATGATCGGCGGCGCCGACTTGCCCGCCCATGATCACAAAATCTCCCAGTTCCACGCTGCCCGACAGTCCGACCTGACCGGCCAGGATGCAATGGCGGCCGAGATGGTCGTTGTGGCCAATCTGGACGAGATTATCAATCTTGGTGCCTTCGCCGATGACCGTATCGCCCAGCGCGCCGCGGTCGATCGTCGAACAGGCGCCGATCTCGACACGGTCCTGAACGATGACGCGGCCAAGCTGCGCAACCTTGGTGTGGCCGCTGGCGCTCGAATTGAATCCGAATCCGGGCTGCCCGATCTGAGCACCCGGCAAAATCGAAACCTGATCGCCGATATAGGCGTGGGTGATGGTGACGTTGCTGCCGATCTCGCAATCGCGTCCGATGGCAACGCCGCGGGCGATGACAGTATTGGGACCAATGCGCGTGCGCTCGCCGATCTCGACGCCGGGTCCGATGACGACGCCAGGCGCCAGCGAAACGCTATCTGAGATGCGGGCGCTGGGATCGATATGGCTCCGCTGCGACCACACCGCCAAACTGCTTTCGGGATAGAACATCTGGGCGACGGCCGCGAAGGCGACGGCGGCGGTGGCGCAAGGCAGCGCGATCATTCCTTGCGGAACATTGGCCAGAGGAACCGCCGGGCCGATGAAACAGAAACCGGCACGCGATTGCGGCAATGCGTGCGCTTCGCTCTTGCCGGTGCAGAACGCCAGATGCAATGCGCCAGCGCTGTCGAGTGCTGCCAGATCGTGGACATGGCCGTGCGCACCCGCAGGCAATTCAATGCCTGCGCGCGCGCAAACTTCCGCGAGCGTGAAGGGCCCGCGGTTGTCGTAGAAGCGTGGATCGGCCATTGCGCCTTGCGAGGAACGCCGGCGCCGCTTATCCGCGGCGCCGTTTGCGCCCTATTGTCCTTGCTGCTGCTGTTGCTGCGCCTGCATCAAGCCCGGCGGCGGAGCGACCAGACCGACTTTCACGGACGGCATTTTCTGGTCGAGGCGCTGCACGGCTGTGCGGGTGATGTCCACATCGACGGTGCCGAGCACAACCGCGTTGCGGTCGAGCAGAAGATTGGCGCCCCGTTCGGACATGATGCCCTGCAGGATCGGGCCGAGTGCGGCTTCGACCTGCTGGCGGGCCTTCAGCACGCCGCCCTGGATCAAGCCCTGACGCTGCTCGATCTTCTGCTGGAAAGCGGCCTGCTTGACTTCAAAGGCCCTGATCTTCTGGGCCTTCACGTCCGGCGACAGAATGGCGACCTGCTGCTGCAGGGCCTGGCCCTCTTTGCGCAGGCCGTCGCTCTGGGCCTTGAATTCTTTCTCGGCGGCGACGGTGTAGCCGTTTACCTGACGCACGATGTCCTGGCCCACTTTCGAGACGCGCAGGATCGCTGCGCGGTCGATGACCAGGATTTTCGGTGCAGGCGTCGCCTGCCCGCCGGCCGGCGGCGTCTGTCCACCCTGGGCCAACGCGGCCGGGGCAAAGGAAATGGCTGCAGTAAAGGCCAGCACGGAAGCGGCCTTGGCCGCGCGGGCTGCGAAATTGGTCTTGCTCATGGATTAGAGTCCTGTCCCTGCGCTGAAGCGGATAACTTGCGTCTTATCGTATGGTTGTTTCACAAAAGGAACGCCCAAGTCGATCTCTACCGGCCCGAATGGTGACTTCCAGCCGATGGCGATACCGGCCGAAGCCCGTAGCCCCATGTTGTCCTTAACACAACTCGTGTTCAAATTGTTGGGTTGAGGGCAGCTGGCCCCGGCGTCGATGTGCCCCAACGTGCCGAAATCGCTGAACAACGAGGCCGTGATGCCATAATCGGCGGGCAGAAAGTCCGGAAGCCGGACCTCGAAGCTGCCAATGGCATAGGCATTGCCGCCGACGGAACCCTGACCCTGCGCGTGGATGTCGCGGGGGCCGATACCGGCAATATTGAAGCCGCGGAAGGTGTCGCCACCCTTGAAGAAGCGCTCGTTCAGGCGGACGTGCTGGCCGTCATAGGCGTTGATGAAACCGCCCGTCATCGAGAAGGTGCCTATCAGATCGTCCCATATGATGGGATGGCGGTAGCTGAATGCGCCTTCGGTCTTCAGATATTTGAGCGATCCGCCCAGCCCGGCAAAGTCCTGGCTGAAGCTGAACGTGACGCCGTGCACCGGCTTAATAGGATCGTCGAGCGTGTTGTAGGAATAGGTGTAGCCGATCGACGAGGTCTGCGCCGTACCGGCCGCCAGCAGGATCTGCAGCGGCGCATTGGAAAAGGGCGTGATGTCGTCGATGCGATAGGTGTAGCGCAAGCCCACGCTGCCGAATTCCGAAGTCGGGAAGCCGAAGCGAAAACCGCCGGCGGTCGTGTTGCCCTGATAATCGGCCTGCTGAAAATCGGTGATGACCTTGTAAAGATCGAAGCCCGCGGCGAGCGGCCGATCCAGAAATTCCGGCTCGGTGAAGCTGAACTGGAATTCCTTGCTGATGCTGGAGACCGAAGCGCTCAGCCGCAACGCCTGACCGCGGCCGAAGAGATTGCGCTCGGTGTAGCTGAACTGGCCAACGAAGGAGCTGGTGGAGGAATAGCCCGCACCCAGCGACAGCTCGCCGGTGGATTGCTCTGTCACCCTGACATTGAGCTGCGTGCGGTCGGGCTGCGTGCCGGGGCCCGGCTTGATATCGACATCCTTGAAGAAGCCCAGCGCGCGAATACGCGTGCGCGAGCGATCGACCAGCACGCGGTTGAACGCGTCGCCTTCCACCAGCCGGAACTCGCGGCGGATGACCTTGTCCAGCGTGCGCGTGTTGCCGGAGATGTTGATCTTCTCGACATAGACGCGCGGGCCCTGCTCGACATTGAAGATGACTTCGATCGTGCGGGTGTCGCGGTCGCGGCTGATGCGCGGATGCACTTCGGCAAAGGCGTAGCCCTTGGTGCCCGCCGCATTGGTGAGCGCGTTGATGGATTTGTCGATCAGTTCGGCGTTGTAGGTATCGCCGTCCTGGATCGGCACCATGGAGCGCAGGGTGGCGGTATCGAGTTCCTTGATCTTGGAATCGATCTTCACCTTGCCGAATTTGTAGATGGCGCCCTCGTCCACCGTGAAGGTGATGTAGAAATTGCGCCGGTCCGGGGTCAGCTCGGCAACCGCGGAGACCACACGGAAATCGGCATAACCGCGCTGGAGATAAAAGCGGCGAAGCTGCTCGCGGTCGAAGGTGAGCCGGTCGGGATCGTAATTGTCGTTCGACGAGAGGAATTTGTACCAGTCGGATTCCTCGGTGGCGATCTGCTCTCTCAGCGTATCGTCGTCAAAGACCTTGTTGCCGATGAAAGAGATTCGCGCCACGCCGGTGGTGGGGCCTTCGTTGATCGAGAAGATGAGATCGACGCGGTTCTGCGGACGCTGAATGATCTGTGGATCGACGGTGGCGGCGAATTTGCCGTTGCGGCGATAGAGTTCGATGATGCGCTGCACATCGGCCTGCACCTTGGCGCGGGTGAAGACGGTGCGCGGCTTCAGCTGCACTTCCTTCGTCAGGTCTTTTTCGGAAACCTTGCTGTTACCCTCGAACACGATCTGGTTGATGATCGGATTTTCGACGACGTTGATGGTGAGCGTCGCGCCATCCCAGGCGAATTTCACGTCGCCGAAAAGACCGGTGGCAAACAGCGTCTTCAGCGAAAGATCGACGATCTGTTCGTCGTAAGGCTGGCCTTCGCGCATCGCCAGATAGGAAAGCACTGTCGCCGGTTCGATGCGCTGCGTGCCGCGCACGACGATATGCTGGACGATGGGCGCCGGCGCCTTGGCTTCTTCGGGAGCCTGTGGTTGCGGTGTCTGTGCGTTCGCAGCGGGCGCTTTGGTATTTTGCATGTCGAGCGCTTGCGCGAATGCGGGCGAGGCAGCGCCCACAGCCAATGCGAATGCAATAGCCACGCGTCCGTGCCGGGCGAAAAGGTGGGCGATCAGGCTCATCCGCTCGTCTCTGGGGCTCGCGCAGTGGAACGAATGTTCCCTAGCGCGCAGCGTGGTTCAGAAAAGGTTCAATCGGAGAAGGTCATTCCAGGTTGCCAAAACCATCAACCCCAGCATGACCGCAAGCCCCAATCGAAATCCTACGTCTTGAGCCCGCGCACCGAGCGGCCGGCCCATCACCGCTTCGCATGCATAGTACAGAAGGTGGCCCCCGTCGAGGATCGGAACGGGAAAAAGGTTTACAAGACCAATGCTTACAGAAATGAGAGCTGCCAGATTGATTAGCTCAATAATGCCGATAGAAGCCACTTGCCGCGAGACTTTTGCGATGCCTAAGGGACCGCTCAACTGGCTGGCATCCTGCTGGCCTACGACCATACGCCACAGGTAGGTCATGGTGCTGTCCACCACGTTCCAGGTGCGGATCGTGGCTTCGCGCACAGCGCCCGCTGGCCCATAGCGCACAAGCGTCACTTCGTCCTTGCCGAGATTGTTGACGATGCCGAGCACGCCCACACGTTGCACGTCGCCGAATGGCGTCTTCATTTCGAGAAGCTGCGGGGTTGCGTGCAGCGTCAAGAATTTTCCATTGCGTTCCACGACGATGGCCATGTCGCGGCCCGCGCTCATCGTGACTATGCCCTGCAGGTCGGAGAATTCCTCGATGGTGCGGC
The DNA here is from genome assembly GCA_035944195.1 of Rhizomicrobium sp. GTDB lineage: Bacteria > Pseudomonadota > Alphaproteobacteria > Micropepsales > Micropepsaceae > Rhizomicrobium. The sequence goes on from DASZBL010000023.1 coordinate 19,325, forward strand.
CATCCGCCTTGCGGATGATGTCGCCGGTCTTGATACCGGCGGCGACGGCCGCACTTCCCGGCCTGATCTGATCGACGCGCGGCATCACCACTTCGCGGCCGAGGAACATGAACGTGACGGCAAAGATCGCGATGGCGAGAACGAAATTCGCAGCCGGTCCCGCCAGCACCACCAGCGCGCGCTGATAGAGCGGCTTGGAGAGAAACGCCGTGGTGCGTTTCTCCGGCGGCAATTTGCTCACGAGTTCTTCGTCAGGCCGGCTCGTGGCATCGGCATCGCCGAGAAATTTCACATAGCCGCCGAGCGGGATCCAGGAAATCTTCCACAGCGTGCCCTTGCGATCCGTCCACGACACGATGGCCTTGCCGAAACCGATGGAGAACGTCTCCACCGCCACGCCGCAGGCCCGCGCCACCGCGAAATGTCCCAGCTCGTGGAAGAACACCACGATGGTGATGACGAAAGCGAAAGCCGGCAGACCCAGCGGCACCCACGCGATCAGACTGCGAATCGTTTCCAACTTTCCTACTCCCGTACTTTTTTGTTTTTACGCCGCCACGCGACGGCACAAACCGGCAGCCAGATCCCGAGTGCGCCGGTCAACCGCAAGAATGGAATCAAGATCGACTGCCACAGCGTTCCCCTCGCCATTCGCTGCAAGGGTTTCTTCGACCACGCGCGGTATGTCGAGGAACCCGATTCTGCGGCCCAAGAATGCCTCGACCGCGACCTCGTTTGCAGCGTTAAGGATGGTAGGCGCGAGCCCTCCGGCACGCAAGCAAGCCTGCGCGATGCCGAGGCAGGGAAAACGCTGGGAATCCGCGCTTTCAAAGGTCAATTTTCCAATCGCGGCAAGATCGAGCCGAGGTGACGGAGATGTAATGCGGTGCGGCCAGCCCAGCGCATGGGCGATGGGCGTGCGCATGTCGGGCGCGGAAAGATGGGCCAGCGTCGAACCGTCAGTGTATGAAACGAGGCAATGCACGATGGATTGCGGATGCACCAGCACGCGCAATTTCTCCGCCGGGATTGAAAAGAGATAATGCGCCTCAATCAGTTCGAGGCCCTTGTTCATCAGCGTGGCGCTGTCCACCGAGATCTTTGCGCCCATCGACCAGTTGGGATGCGCGACGGCCTGTTCGGGCGTGACGGGCGCCATGCGCTCGCGCGTCCATTCGCGGAACGGGCCGCCGGATGCGGTGAGCGTCAGACATTCGATTGCATCGAGCTGATCGAAATCGATCACCTGGAACGCGGCGTTGTGCTCGGAATCCACCGGGATGACGGTTGCCCGCGAGGCTTCCACCGCGCGGCGGAAAATATCGCCGGCGGCGACCACGCATTCCTTGTTGGCGAGTGCGATAGTGGCGCCGCGTTTGACTGCAGCAAGTGCGGGCGCAAGTCCCGCTGCGCCGACAATCGCAACCATCACGACATCGCAAGCGCGCGCGGCGGCATCGATCACCGCTTCGCGGCCCGCGGCGATTTCGATGCCGGTGCCGGCGAGCAATTCTTTCAAACGATTGTAATGCGCCGCGTCGCCGATCACGGCGAGGCGCGGATGAAATTCCTTCGCCTGTGCGGCCAATGTCTCGACATTCCTTTGCGCCGTCAGCGCTTCGATGGGAAATGCGTCTGCACCATAAGTCTTGCGCGCATGCGCCACCACGTCGAGCGTGGAAAGCCCGATGGAACCCGTGCTGCCCAACACCGTCAATCGCCGCGACACGCTTTGCATTGCGCCGCTCATGGCTGCATTCCCAAAATCGGATCGACGCCGATTGCGCAGATGACCAGCGCGCAAACCGGCGCCGCTAGCAAAAGCGAGTCGATGCGATCCAACACCCCGCCATGGCCGGGAATAAGGCTGCCGGAATTCTTGCGGCCGACGCGCCGCTTCACCCAGGATTCGAACAGATCGCCCATATGCGCCGCCAGCGCGACGCCTGCGCCGAAAAGCGCACCGCGCAGCACACCGCCATTGATGAGCGCCAGAATGATTGCACCCGTGACGCTTGCGAAAACAATGCCGCCGAAAAAACCCGCCCATGTCTTGTTGGGCGACAGCACCGGCGCGAATTTCGGCCCACCGATCAGATTGCCGCTGATGAGTGCGCCGGTATCGGTAGCCCAAACCGTCGCAAACAGGATCAGCACGGGCCAGAATCCGGCATGCAGCCGTAGCCCCACCAGCGCCACCGCAGCGATGCCGACATAAAGAACGCCGAAGGCCTGCCAGCTCGGGTCGGCTTTGCGCAAGGCAGCGATGGTGAAATTGACGACCGTGCCGGCCATCAGCACAACCCATGGAAAGGTCGCCGGTGTATGAACAATGCGCGCGATGCCTGCCAGCGCCGCGACAATGGAAATGGATGTGACGACGAAATAAAGCGTGAAGGCGCGGCGCGTGAACATGCGATGCCATTCACGCGCGGCCGCAATCGCCGCCGCGCCGATGACTATGGCAAACCAGATGCCGCCGGCAATGGTGGCAATCACCGCCAAAGCGCCCAGCAGCACGCCGAACACCGGCCGCGTGAACCAGTCCAGGCTGATCTGCGGCGCGCCCGCGTTCTTTCTCGCCGTAACGGCGCTGTCCTGTGCGTCGGTCAAGCCACGGCTTCCGGCGCAACGGCTCCAAAGCGGCGCTCGCGCTGCGAGAATGCTTCCAGCGCGTCGATGAACTGGCTGCGCGAAAAATCCGGCCACAGCGTATCGACAAACACAAGCTCGGCATAAGCCGATTGCCACAAGAGGAAATTGCTCAGGCGCCGCTCGCCGCTGGTGCGGATGATGAGATCGGGATCGGGAATGTCCGCGGTGAGTAGATGTTTGGCGAAATAACCCGGCGTGATGTCGTCCGGATTGAGTTCGCCCTTGGCCGCCGCAATCGCCATGTCGCGGGCGGCTGCGGCGATCTCTTCCTGCGAGCCATAGTCGAACGCGAAAATCAGCGTCAGTCCCGTATTGGCCGCGGTGCGCTTTTCGCCGTCTTCGATCATGGTGAGAATATCTTTTGCCACCCGCGCGCGGCTGCCGATGATCCGCATACGGACATTGCGCTCGACCAGTTCATCCACATCGTTGCGGAAATAAGACCTGAAAAGTCCCATCAGGTGGTTAACTTCGGTGGGCGGACGCTTCCAGTTCTCGGAAGAAAAAGCGTAGAGCGTGAGATATTGCAGACCGATGTCGGTTGCGGCGCGAACCACCGCGCGCACAGCACTCACGCCCGCCACATGGCCCGCCGCGCGCGGAAGATGGCGCTTGCGTGCCCAGCGGCCGTTTCCATCCATGATGATGGCGACGTGGCGCGGCTGGTTTGCGGTGGCCGTCATTCTTTCGATCGCCCTTCAGACCTGCATGATCTCCTGCTCCTTGGCATGGAGCGTGCCGTCGATATCGCGGATATGCGCATCGGTCAGCTTCTGCAATTCTTCGCCCAGTTTATGGTGTTCGTCCTGTCCGATCTTGTGGTCCTTTTCGAGCTTTTTCAGGACCTCCATGCCGTCGCGGCGCACATTGCGCACGGCCACGCGGGCATGTTCGGCATATTTGGACGCGAGTTTGGCCAATTCGCGGCGGCGTTCCTCGTTCAGTTCGGGAATGGGGATCCGGATGAGCTGGCCGTCCGCCTGCGGATTGAGGCCCAGCCCGGCATCGCGGATGGCCTTGTCCACGGATTTGACCAGACCCTTGTCCCAGACCTGAACCGTCAGAAGCCGAGGCTCCGGCGCGCCAACCGTGCCCACCTGGGTGATCGGCATGGGGCTGCCATAGGCCTCGACCATCACCGGATCGAGAAGCGCCACACTGGCGCGGCCTGTGCGCAGTCCCGAAAACTCCCCCTTCAGGGTGGTGACGGCGCCGTTCATCCGGCGGTTCATTTCGTCTTTGCTGTATGTCTCGGTCATGAAATTTCCTCCCGGCGGAATATTAGCGCCGTTCCTCGATAATCGTGCAGCGGCCCTCGCCGCGCAGCACCGCGGCGAGCGATCCGCGATCATGAATCGAGAAGACGATGATCGGAATGCCGTTCTCCCGCGACAGGCTGACGGCGGATGCATCCATCACCTGAAGATCGCGGGCTAAGACCTCGTGATAGCTGAGAGATTCATAGCGCTCGGCATTGGGGACCTTCTTGGGATCGGCGCTGTACACGCCGTCCACTTGCGTGCCTTTGAGCATAGCTTCGCAGTTCATTTCAGCGGCTCTGAGGGCCGCTGCCGTGTCGGTCGTGAAGAAGGGATTGCCCGTGCCGGCGGCGAAAATCACCACGCGGCCCTTCTCCATGTGCCGAATCGCCCGCCTGCGGATATAGGGCTCGCACACCGTCGTCATGGGGATGGCGGATTGCACGCGGGTGGGAACGCCTGCCCGCTCCAGCGTGCCCTGCATCGCCAGCGCATTCATCACGGTGGCCAGCATGCCCATATAGTCGGCGGTGGAGCGGTCGATGCCCTTGGCAGCTCCGGCGAGCCCGCGGAAGATGTTGCCGCCGCCGATGACGAGGCAAACCTGGGTGCCCGCGGCGACGGCCTCTTTCACATCGGCTGCGATGCGTTCAACCGTGCCGATGTCGAGCCCATAGGACTGAGCGCCCATCAGCGCTTCGCCGGAGACCTTCAGAAGGACACGGCGATATTTCGGCGCTGCACCCATTCTGTCCTCCGGCTCAGTGGCCAGCCATATTCTTCACTTCGTCGGCGAAGTCGCTGGTGACCTTTTCGATGCCCTCGCCCACGGCAAACCGATAGAAGCCGGCGATCTCAATGGGCGCGCCCAGATCCTTGCCTGCCTTCTCGACCACCTTGCCCACCACTGTTTCGCCATCGATGACGAAGACCTGCGATAACAAGACGGACTCCTCGTAGAACTTCCGCATGCGGCCTTCGACCATTTTTTCGATGATGTTCTCGGGCTTGCCCGATTGGCGCGCCTGATCGGCATAGATGGCGCGCTCGCGCGCGACCACATCCGCAGACAAATGCTCCGGCGTCAGCGCCAGCGGCGAAGTGGCTGCGATATGCATGGCGATCTGCTTGCCGAGCGCGATGAGTTTGTCCTGATCGCCCGTGGATCGCAGGCCGACCAGCACGCCGATCTTGCCGAGTTCGGCGGCCGCAGCATTATGAACGTAGGTCGCGACAACGCCCGGCGAAACCGCCAGCGCCACCGCGCGGCGCACGCTCATATTCTCGCCGATTTTCGCGACGAGTTCTTTCAGCACGGCATCGACGGTAGCACCGTTCGCCATCGGCTTTGCGAGCAGCTTTACGACGTCGCCTTCGGCTTCCAGCGCAAGCTGGGCCGCGTCTTTCACGAATTCCTTGAACTGATCGTTGCGCGCAACGAAATCGGTTTCGGAATTGACTTCCACCAATGCGCCCACGCCCGCACCTGCCGCAACACCGATCAGGCCTTCCGCAGCAATACGGCCGGCCTTCTTCGCGGCTTTTGACAGGCCCTTCTTGCGCAGCCAATCGACGGCGGCTTCCATGTCGCCATTGGTTTCCGCCAACGCCGCCTTGCAATCCATCATGCCTGCGCCGGTCTTGTCGCGCAGGTCTTTCACCATGCTCGCGCTGATATTCGACATTGGAAACTCCGTTCAGGCTGGCGCAGTTGCTTCGACGGCTTCCGCAGGACGCAGATCGGGAAGCGCTTCGGCCTCGCCCGCATCGACACCCGATGCAGCCTGGCTTGCTGACAATCCATCGATGATCGCACGCGCCGCCAGATCGCAATAAAGTGCGAGCGCACGCGCCGCATCGTCATTGCCGGGAATCGGATAGGTGATGCCGTCTGGATTGCTGTTGGAATCCACGATCGCCGTCACCGGAATGCCGAGCTTGCGGGCTTCGGCAACCGCGATCTCTTCCTTGTTCGTGTCGATCACGAACAGCATGTTCGGCAACCCGCCCATTTCCTTGATGCCGCCCAGCGAACGCTCCAGCTTGTCGCGCTCACGCAGCAGGCCCAGCAATTCCTTTTTCGTGAGGCCCGAACCCTGCGCCGCATTCAGCGTCTCTTCATTGCTACGAAGACGCTTGATCGAATTGGAGATCGTCTGCCAGTTGGTGAGCGTGCCGCCCAGCCAGCGATGGTTCACGTAATACTGGGCGCAGCGCTTGGCCGCGGCCGCGACGGGCTCAGACGCCTGCCGCTTGGTGCCCACGAACAGGATACGCCCGCCGCCTGCCGCCACATCGCGCAGCGCCACCAGCGCCTGATGGAGCAGCGGCACCGTCTGGGTCAGATCGATGATGTGGATGTCGTTGCGGGAGCCATAGATGTAGGGCGCCATTTTGGGGTTCCAGCGCTGCTGGCGATGACCAAAATGAGCTCCTGCCTCCAGGAGTTGACGCATGGAAAATTCAGGCAAAGCCATTGGTACACTTCTCCTTTTCCGGTTCAGCCTAACGCGAGGGATGTGACCCTTTCGGGCACCGGACGGGGACGGGGCAACACGCCTCGAAACCCACCCTGCGCGTGTGGAATGGCAGGGGTTATAGGCAGACGGGTTGACCGGCGCAAGCCGAAGGTTTCGAAAAGGGGCATGAGCAACCCAAGCCCCATCCGCCCCATGATCACGGGCCTGATGCCCAACGGCATCGGCCAGGTGGCCCTGCTGGGACTGGGCGAGCCCGACGTGATCGCCCTGTGGTTCGGCGAGAGCGATCTCGTCACGCCGGCCTTTATCCGCGACGCGGCGAAGCAGGCGCTGGATGACGGGCGCACCTTTTACACCAACGCGCGCGGCGTGCTGCCGCTGAGACAGGCGCTGCAGGATTTCCACCGTCGCACGGTTGGTGCGGAGATCGCACTGGAGCGCATCACCATTCCGGGCGCGGCCATGCTGGCGGTGACATGCGCCCTGCAATGTGTGGTGGAGACGGGCGACAATATCGTGGCGGTGTCGCCGGTGTGGCCGAATATTTTTCAGGCCGCACAGATCGCGGGCGCAGAAATTCGCTTTGCATCGCTTCAAAGCGATTGGCGCGCCTCGCCGCCGAGCTGGAAGCTCGATCCGGATAAATTGTTTGCGGCGTGCGATGCGCGCACGAAAGCGATCTTCATCGCGTCTCCCGGCAATCCCACCGGCTGGGTGATGACGCGCGAAGAGCAGCGCGCCGTTCTGGATTTCGCCCGCGCGCGCGGCATCGCCATCATCAGCGATGAAGTCTACGGCACGCTGATGTTCGACGGGAGCAAACATGCGCCGTCTTTCCTCGAGATCGCGGAACCGGATGATGCCGTGTTCGTGGTGAATTCCTTTTCGAAACCCTGGGCGATGACAGGCTGGCGCATCGGCTGGCTGGTGCATCCGGCGAGCCTCGACCAGCAGATGTGGACAATGGCCGCCGCAAACAACACGGGCGCCACAACTTTCGCACAATGGGGAGCGCTCGCGGCGTTGTCGCCCAAGGGCGACGAGTTTCGCGGCGAGATGCTGGCGCGTTGCCGCAACGGCCGCGATGTCGTACAGAAATTCCTGGATTCGCAAAACCGCATCCGCTGGATCGAGCCGGATGGCGCTTTCTACGGATTCCTGCATGTCGAAGGAATGAAAGACAGTTTGGGATTTGCAAGCGCGCTTGTGAAAAATGCGCGCGTGGGCGTAGCGCCGGGATCGGCCTTTGGTGCAGCGGGCGACAAGGAAATCGATTCCTTCATCCGTATCTGCTTCGCACAGGACCCCGCGCGGCTGCAAATCGGATTGGATCGATTGGGCAAAGCGATAGCAGCGCTTTAAATCGCTTCCACCATCGCAACGCCCGGCAGCGATTTAATCGCGCCTTTGAGCGCATTGGATACAAGCTGGCGCTGGGGCAGTTTGATTTCCACTTCACGCCCGCCGCTTCCCGGCACGACAATCGAAATCAAACCCTTTCCAGGCTGACGCAACTGGCCGGCAATCGCGTTCAGCGCGCGCGTATCTTCCAGATAGATGCGCAAGCCCTCGCCCGCTTCGGCGGCGGCTTTCTCCAGATCGGTGACGGACAGGGCGCGCAATTTCAGCTCGTCGCCTTCCCATGTCGCGTTCGCTTTCAGCAGCACCGATCTGCCCGCTTCCAGCAAAGGCCGCGCCGCCATCAGCACTTCGGGAAAGAACATCACTTCGAACATGCCAGTGGGATCGGAAAAGGATACGAACGCATAAGTCTGATCATTGCGCCCCCGCCGCTCCGATTTGCGGATAATCGTGCCGGCGAGGATCGGCTGGAATGACGAGCGCCGGTCTTCCAGCAGCGCGCCATAGGTCACAGCACCCACGCGCCGAAGCGCTGCCTCATAACCATCCAGAGGATGTCCGGAGAGATAGAATCCAATCGCACTAAATTCCTCGCTGAGGCGTTCATGCGCGGGCCAATCTTCGATGGGCGCAAGCCGCAGATCGCTCGCACTCTCCACCGCTTCCCCGAACAGCGTCGATTGCCCCGTCTCGCGCTCGCGCGCCGTGCGGGCTGCGTCGCTCAACACCGCATCGGCGGATTCCACAAGCTGGCGGCGATTGGCGCTAAGCGCATCGAACGCGCCCGCACGCACGAGACTTTCGAATGCGCGCTTGTTGACGAAGCGCGGGTCCACCCGCCGGGCGAAATCGCCGATGGAGCGGAACGGGCCTTCCGCCGCGCGCAATGCCACGACATGCTCCATCGCCTGCTTGCCCACGCCCTTCACGGCGGCGAGCGCATAATAGACGACGCCCTTTTCGCTATCGCAGTTGAAATAAGATTCCGAGCGGTTGATGTCCGGCGGCGCGACGCGGATGTTCAGGCGCTGCGCTTCCTGCCGGAAAATATTCAGCCGGTCGGTGTTGCCGATATCCAGCGTCATCGACGCGGCCATGAATTCGACCGGATAATTCGCTTTCAGATAGGCCGTCTGATAGGCGACCTGCGCATACGCCGCCGCATGACCCTTGTTGAAGCCGTAACCGGCGAATTTCGCGGCCTGCTCGAAAATCTGATCGGCAATGGAGGGCAGAATGCCTTTCTCGCCCGCACCCTTGATGAAGATCTCGCGGTGCTTGGCCATTTCGGACGGGATTTTCTTGCCCATCGCGCGGCGCAACAGATCGGCCTGCCCCATCGAATAGCCGCCGAGTTCGCGGGCGATGCGCATGACATCTTCCTGATACGTCATCACGCCGAAGGTTTCGTTCAGGATCGGTTCGAGCGAGGGATGCAGATATTCCGGCGCTTCCTTGCCGCGCTTGCACGCGACATATTTCGGAATCGAATCCATCGGGCCGGGGCGATACAGCGCCACCAGCGCCACCAGATCGTTGATATGGTCGGGCTTCATCTTGCGCAGAAGATCGCGCATGCCCTGACCTTCCATCTGGAACACGCCCACGCTTTCGCCGCGCGAGAGCATCTCGAAGGTGCCGGGATCGTTGAAATCAATGTTCTGCGTGTCGAGCACAATGCCGCGCTTCTTCAGAAGCTCTTCGGCTTTGGCGATGACGGTGAGCGTTTTCAGACCGAGAAAATCGAATTTCACCAGGCCGGCTTTTTCCGCGTCCTCATAATCGAATTGCGTGACCGGCATTTCAGAGCGTGGATCGCGATAAAGCGGCACGATCTCGTCCAGCGGCCGGTCGCCGATGACGACGCCTGCGGGGTGCGTGGAAGCGTGGCGATACAGCCCTTCGATTTTCTCCACGATGGCGAACAATTGTCCGGCCAGGGGTTCCTGCTCGCCAATGGTTTGCAGGCGCGGTTCGCTGGCAATCGCGTCTTCCAGCGACACCGGTTTGCCCGGCGGGTTTGGAATCAGCTTGGCGATGCGATCCACCAGCCCCAGCGGCATTTGCAGCACGCGGCCTGCGTCGCGCACGGCCGCGCGCGCCTGCAGCGAACCGAGCGCAATGATATGCGCCACGCGATCCGCGCCATATTTGTGCTGCACATAGCGCACGACTTCGTCGCGCCGCTCCTGACAGAAATCGATATCGAAATCCGGCATCGAGATGCGTTCGGGATTAAGGAAGCGCTCGAACAGCAATCCAAAACGAATGGGATCGAGGTTGGTAATATCCAGCGCCCACGCCACCAGCGACGTCGCGCCCGAACCGCGCACGCCCACGGGAATGCCGTGCTGGCGCGTCCATTTCATGAAATCCGAGACGATCAGGAAGTAGCCCGGAAAACCCATGCGGATGATGACGCCGAGTTCGAATTCCAACCGGTCGCGATAGACCTGTTCCTCGGCATATTTCCCATGCGCCTCAAGGCGGCGCGTAAGACCGGCCTCGGCCTGCGCACGCAATTCTGCGTCAGGTGACAGACCGGACTCCGGCACGAACTGCGGCAGGATCGGATCGCGCTTCTTGGGGCGGAAGGCGCAGCGCTTGGCAATCTCGATGGTGTTTTCGATTGCTTCCGGCAGATCGGCGAATTGCGCCGCCATTTCGGCCGCGCTCTTGAAACGATGCTCGCGCGTCAACCGGCGGCGATCCTGTTGCGAAACAAAGGTGCCGTCAGCGATGCACAGCAGCGCGTCGTGCGCCTCATACATATCGGCCTCGCCAAAATGCACATCATTCGTCGCCACCAGCGGCAGATTCTTCGCATAAGCCAGTTCGATGATCTGTTCTTCGGCGGCGCGCTCTTCCGGCAATCCGTGGCGCTGCAATTCCAGATAAAGCCGGTCGCCAAACATCGCGGTGAGACGATCAAGCAAAAGTGCGGCCGCTTCTGGCTGGCCCTCGACGATCAGTTTGTTGAGCGGACCGCCGGGACCGCTGGTGAGTGCGATCAGTCCATCGCAATGTCCCGCCAGCAGATCGGCTTTCACATGCGGCCAGTCGCCGGGTTCGGCGCCGAGATAGGCCGCACTCAGCAGCTTCGACAGATTGCGATAGCCGGTATCGTTCTGCACCAACAGCGCCAGCGAAGGCGGCTTCTGCCGCGTGCCGATGACGGCGATTTGCGGTGCGTCCTCCAGATCGACGGAGAGCAGGCATCCCACAATCGGCTGCACGCCCGCTTTTGCCAGCGTCTCGCTGATCTCGAACACGCCGAAGAGATTGTTGACGTCCGTCACCGCCACGGCGGGCATGGAATTCTTGCGGGCGAGTTCGGCCAGTTCGTCAGGGCGCACCGCGCCTTCGAGCAGCGAATAGGCGCTCTTCACCCTGAGATGAACGAAGTCAGCAGCCATGACCGGCCCGATTCAGATTTACCTTGGCAGTATCGGCAGATGTCATGCGCCTGCGAGGCCCGCGGCCCTCTCATCCACAGATCAGATGCCCGCGAACACGGCCTGCGCCGCATTGGCCAGCAGGAACGAACTCGCGATGAAGGCCAAAAGCCCCACGCCCGCCATCGTATCTTTGATCCAAGCCGTCATTTTCGCCTCCATCCAAGGCGAACAGGCTATATGTTCTCATTTCGTTCTGTCAAGAACAAAAAGGGATCAAATCTTCGCCCCCAGCTTACCGCCATCAATCAGCTTGCCATCATGGAGGATCAGGGCGCGGTCCATTTTGGCGGCGAGTTCCAGATTGTGGGTGGCGATCAAGGCGGCCAGTCCTTCCGAGCGCACCAGCGCCACCAGCGCATCGAATACGCCGGCGGCAGTGCGCGGATCGAGATTGCCAGTGGGTTCGTCGGCCAGCAGAACACGCGGATGATTGGCAAGCGCGCGTGCGATGGCGACGCGCTGCTGCTCGCCGCCGGAAAGTTGTGCGGGGCGATGCGTCAGACGTTCGGCAAGTCCCATCTCGGTGAGCAACCGCGTGGCCTCGCGCGCGGCATCGGCGCGGCGGGCGCCTGCGATCAGCTGCGGCATCATCACATTTTCCAGCGCGCTGAATTCCGGCAGCAGATGATGGGCCTGATAGACGAAACCCATCGTATCGCGGCGGATGCGCGTGCGTTCGAAATCGGGCAAGCGCGATGCGGACGCGCCGGCGATGAACACGTCGCCGCTGCTGGGCGCTTCCAGCAATCCGGCCATGTGCAGCAGCGATGATTTGCCGGCACCTGATGGGCCGACCAGCGCCACGATCTCGCCCGGCTGCAGCGCCAGGCTTATATTCTTGAAAACTTCCAGCGTGACTTCGCCTTGCGTGTAGTTGCGCGCGACGGAATCGAGGCGAAGGGCAGCGCGTGCGAATGCGTCACTCATAACGCAGCGCCTCCACCGGATCGAGCCGCGCGGCACGCCATGACGGATAGAGCGTCGCGAGGAACGACAGCGTCAGCGCCATCAGCACGACGGAAAGCACTTCATTGAAATTCATCTCCGCGGGCATGCGGCTCAGGAAATAGATTTCCGGATTGAACAAAGTGGTGCCGGTGAGCGAGGACAGGAATTGGCGTATCTCTTCGATGTTGGCGCAGAACACGACGCCGAAGACGAAACCCAGCAGCGTGCCGATCACCCCGATGCTGGCGCCCGCGATGAAGAACACGCGCATCACCGCACCGCGCGTCGCCCCCATCGTGCGCAGGATGGCGATGTCGCCGGATTTGTCCTTCACCAGCATGATGAGGCCGGAAATGATGTTCAACGCCGCCACCAGAATGATCAGCGTGAGGATGAGGAACATCACATTGCGCTCGACTTCCAGCGCGCCGAACAGGCTCGAATTCACATCCTGCCAGGTCAGCACGCGCGAAAGCGGCCCCGCGGCGCGGCCGATGGCATTTGTCATATCGCCCACGCGATCCGGATCGGCGATCATCACCTCCAGCGCGCTCACTCTATTGTCCATGTTGAAATAGAGCTGCGCTTCGTCCAGCGGCATGAACACGAAAGTCTGATCGTATTCGCTCATGCCGATGCGGAACGTGCCGGCGATGGTGTAGGTTTTTACGCGCGGCGTGGTGCCGAACGGGGTGATGTTGCCGCGTGGCGCAATCAGCGTGATCGTCATGCCGGGAACCAGACGCAAGCGATCCGCAAGCCGTGCACCGATGATGACGGAATCCCCACCCTGAAAGCGCTCCAGCGCGCCGGGCGACAGCGTGTTCGAAACGGTGGTGAGTGTTTTGAGATCTTCGCGCCGCATGCCGCGCACCAGCACGCCCATATTGATGCCGGTGGAGGTCGCCATCACCTGCCCGTCCACGATGGGCGCCACGCGAATGACGCCCGGCACTTTGCGAACGCGCGCGGCGGCGGCATCGTAATTGGTAAGATCGCCGTCGAAACCCTGCACCAATACGTGACCGTTCAGCCCCAGAATGCGCGAGAGCAATTCGTGGCGGAACCCGTTCATCACCGACATGACGATGATGAGTGCTGCCACGCCTACCGCAATGCCGATCAGCGACAGAATGGAAATGATGGAGACATAACCCTCGCGCCGCGTCGGGCGCAGATAGCGCAGCGCGATCATCCACTCGAACGGCGCGAAGGGGCGGGTAGATTTAGCCATCAAGCAGCGATCTTCAGCTTCAGGCCGAGCGCCCGCATGACTTTCACCACCGTCAAGAATTGCGGATTGCCGCCGTGCGATAATGCCTTGTAAAGGCTCTCGCGGCCAAGGCCCGCTTTCTTTGCAACTTTCGACATGCCGCGGGCGCGCGCGACAACGCCGAGCGCATGGGTCATCAATTCCGGGTCGCCATCCTCAAAAACCGCTTCCAGATAATTCGCAACATCTTTCTCGGTCTTGAGATAGTCCGCGCTATCATAGGCGCTGAGTTTGATTTTCTTCACTCTGGCCATAGCATGTCCTTCACGATTTCTTTCAGTTCCAGAGCCAATGCGATATCGCGTTTTTGGCTCCGTTTGTCTCCGCCCGCCAGAAGCACAATCACTTCGAGATCACGGCGGAAAAAATAAACCCGATAGCCCGGACCATAATCGACCCGCATTTCCGAGACGCCCTTGCCGACCGGCTTCACATCGCCCGGATTGCCAAGGCCTAGCCGGTCAAGCCGCGCTACCACACGACTACGCGCCTTGTCCGGCAAGTTCTTGAGCCAAATCTCAAACGTATCGGTTTTTATGAGCCTGAACATATGTATTCTGCAGGATACAATCTGTCAAGATGATTTTGCCGTAAACTTGTTCACCGCCGCGTCCAATGAGAGTTCTTCCTTCGCGCCGGTGTTGCGGTTTTTCACTTCGATCATGCCTTTTTCCAGACCGCGCGGGCCGACGATCACCTGATGGGGAATGCCGATCAGGTCCATGCTGGCGAATTTCGCGCCGGGGCGTTCATTGGTGTCGTCGTAGAGCACATCTTTTCCGGCCGCCGTCAATTTCGCGTAGAGGTCTTCGCAGGCGGCATCGGTTTTCGCATCGCCAGATTTCAAATTGATCAATGCAATATCGAATGGCGCCACGGGCTCGGGCCATTTGATGCCGGCATCATCATGGCTTGCCTCGATGATCGCGCCCACCAGCCGCGATACGCCGATGCCATACGAGCCGCCTTCGACCGGCACTTCCTTGCCGTCCGGCCCCGCCACCACAGCTTTCATCGCGGCGGAATATTTAGTGCCGAAATAGAAGACCTGCCCCACTTCGATGCCGCGCGCGGACAGTCGCTTGTTCTCAGGCACTTCGCTTTCGAAGCGCGCCTGATCGTGCACGTCGGACGTCGCCGCATAGAGATCAGAGCGCGCCTTCACGACGCCGCTGAGATCACTGTCGTAATCCACATCCTCGCCCGGCACCGGCATGTCGACGAGATCGCTGTTGCAGAACACCTGGCTCTCGCCGGTTTCGGCCAGCACGATGAATTCGTGAGAGAGATCACCGCCGATAGGTCCCGTCTCCGCGCGCATCGGAATCGATTTCAATCCCATGCGCGCGAAGGTGCGCAAATACGCGACATACATGCGGTTATAGGATTTGCGCGCCGCTTCCTTGTCGATGTCGAAGCTATAAGCGTCCTTCATCAGGAATTCGCGCCCGCGCATGACGCCGAAACGCGGCCGCACTTCGTCGCGGAATTTCCACTGGATGTGATAGAGGTTCAGCGGCAGCGCTTTGTAGGAACGCACATAGCCGCGGAAAATTTCCGTCACCATGTCTTCGTTGGTGGGGCCATAGACGAGTTCGCGTTCGTGGCGATCCTCGATGCGCAGCATTTCGGGGCCATAGGCGTCGTAGCGGCCGGTCTCTTTCCAGAGTTCGGCGGGTTGCAGAGTGGGCATCAGGATTTCGATGGCGCCCGCCCGGTTCATTTCCTCGCGCACGATCTGTTCGATTTTACGCAAAACCCGATGACCGAGCGGCAGCCAGGCATAGATGCCCGCCGCCTCCTGCCGAATCATGCCCGCCCTGAGCATCAGGCGATGGGAGACGATCTGTGCCTCGGACGGCGTTTCCTTGAGAAGCGGCAGGAAGAAGCGGGAAAGGCGCATGGAAACCTTGAAATAAAAGGCGGCGGTTCGCACCTTATTAAGCAAGCCTGCGTGATTGAGCAATCTGCGGCGGCCTGGGCACTGGCGGGGCCGTCAACGAGCCGGTAACGTCCGCGGGTTAAAAGGACGCCACCGGCCGGGTGGGGAATTCGGGGAGAACGGCATGCGCTTTCATTTGGCGCTGCGAATCGCTTTGAGCAAAGCCGCTTTTATCGCGGGCATGGGCGTTGCCCCGGCGCTGGCTGCTGTCCTGCATGTCCTGCCGCTGCATTAGATGAAATCCGTCAATAGATATCCCTCGTCGTCAGGGTTCCCGTCATATCTGACATGTGGATGACGAGATCAGCGCCCGACTGATAGCCCGCTACGCCGTTCTGATCGATGATAAGGAAGGTCTCGCCCGACAGCGTGCCCGAATCGGGCGTGAACAGCTCGGCATCATGGGAGAGCAGATGGCCGTTCACCGCAGCCGTCAGATCGCTGTCGAAACTGGCGGTGTTGAGCGCGCCGGTCGTCAGTGCCGGATCGATGGCGTGGACTCCACGGTCGGAGTCGACCCTGTCGACACCGCATGTGAAACCGGTGATCGTGTCGTAATGGGCGCTGGTGGATTCGCTCGCGCTGGAATAGATAAAATGATCCCAGCCGGCCCCGCCCGTGAAATGATCGGCGCCCAGACCGCTACGGAAGACGTAACTTGAACTTGTGTCCGTCTCTGCGCTGCCATCGAAGGCGAGCGAATCCGAAACGCCCAGCGCGGATCCGTCGACCGACATAAACTTGTTGTGTGCCACAGTCGCGTCGTTCGCCGTCAGATTGTAGCTAAACCCCGGAGCGAATCTGAGGTAATCCACATTCGTGATGGTGCTGGCGCCCAGCACGAGCCCGCCCGAATAATCTC
Organism: Rhizomicrobium sp.; assembly: GCA_035944195.1. GTDB lineage: Bacteria > Pseudomonadota > Alphaproteobacteria > Micropepsales > Micropepsaceae > Rhizomicrobium. The sequence continues at coordinate 35,564 of DASZBL010000023.1, forward strand.
CGTCCAGACTGACGCTATTGTCTCCCCCGCCGCCGTCGATCTGATCGGCAGCGGTGAGTGTGCCATACATATTGATGCTGTCATTTTGCGCGCCGCCATGGACGATATCGTTGCCGCCATTCTCCATGTTGAACGTGTCGCGCCACGCGCCGCCCGTCAGCACGTCATTGCCCGCGCCGTCAATGATCGTGAAAGAGCCGTAGGTTGTTTCCGCAGCACCATTGAAGGTGAGCATATCGGAAGCGCCCAGCGCCGAACCATCGATCTTCAATGTCTGGCCCGCGGCGACAGTAGCGGCATTCGTGGTCAGATTGTAGCTGTGGCCCCCCGCTAGATTGATGGTCTCGACATTGACCATCGTGGTGGCGAGGAACGTCACGCCCTGCGAATAGTCGCCATCAAGCCAGACCACGTCGGTGCCCGCACCGCCGTCGATCTGATCGGCGGCGGTGAATGCGGCGGCCATGTTGAATGTGTCGTTGCCGCCGCCGCCATGGACGATATCGTTGCCGCCATTCTGCAAGTTGAAAACATCGGTGCCCGCGCCGCCGGTCAGCACATCATTG
>DASZBL010000024.1:0-63259 GCA_035944195.1 Rhizomicrobium sp.
CGGCGAGATCGACGTCACCGGCTCCATCACAAAAGCCGGAGATGCCATGGTGCGAACCGCACTCTACGAGGCAGCACAATCCATGCTCACCCGCGTGAAGAGCTATTCCAGCCTGAAGCGCTGGGCGATGGCAGTGGCCAATCGGCTGACAGCATCGCTTCGAACTGATCCGTCGGCTTAGCGGTGATGACGTTCACCACGCCCGCCGTCGCGTTGCGGCCATAGAGCGTGCCCTGCGGCCCGCGCAAAACTTCAACCTGATTGACGTCGAAGAATTCCTGCTCGAAGAAATGGTTCCGAATAAAGGGAATATCGTTCAGAGCGACGGCAACCGCCGGATCGGTCGTCACAGAAATCGCCTGCGTGCCGATACCGCGGATCTGGATCGAGTAGCCGGCAAAATTGGTTTTGGTGAAGGTGAGATTTGGAACTTCCTTCACAAGATCCGGCCCGCCCGCAATCTGACGCGATGTAAGTTGCTCTTGCGACAACGCGGTAATCGCAATCGGAACCGTCTGGATGTCACCTTTGATCTTGGACGAGGTGACAACGACGCTTTCAATGCCCGCAGCGGCCCTAGCCGGGGCGGCTTGAGCCAATTGCGTTTGCACCACAGGCACTTCGTTTTTGCCGCGTATGACGGCAATGGCGCTGTCTTCATGTTGTGCGATGAAACCGGTTCCCGAAAGAATGTGCGTAAGCGCTGCATTCGCGGTCAAATCGCCTTTGGCCCCGTGGGTTCGAACGCCCCTTACCGCATCATCGGAGACAATCAGCTGAATGCCCGTCTGCGCGATATAGGCATGCAACGCTGCCTTCAAATCTCCTCCGGCGATGTCGAACTGATCCGCCTGCACGGCCGGCGCAAAGATCGCGGCGCAAACGCTGCCCAGAAGCGCCAGTTTCAGATGTCTGGAATTCCTCATTTCACCCCCTATGCGGCGCTGGAGCGCCGTGAAAAGTCTCTTGTTCCTCACCGCGATATGATTGTGCGGTCCCCATATGTTTTGATGTGAAGCCCGAACGCGGTGCGAACGACACGCGCGAAAAGCTGCAGATTGTTCGCCTGAAAACTGCCATCTATCGTCAGATTCGCGATTGTGGGATCGCCGATCTCCAGCTTCTCGCGATTGTAGCGATTGAACGCCGCAGCAGCGCCCGCCAGCGTCGTGTGATCGAAGACGAGAACGCCATGGCGCCAGGCAAGCGCGTTTGCGAGACTCTGTGTCGATTTCTTTGTTACCGACACCGACTCTGCCGTCGCCACCGCGACATCGCCCGGCAACAGCAGCGCCGATTGCGACGGCATCTGTTTGTCAAATGCTTCAAGCCACACGCGCCCCTTCGTCACCGCCACTTCGAAATTCTTCACATGCCGGGACACGAGAAATTCCGTGCCCAAATCCGTGACCCGGCGATTGCCGACGATCACCATGAAAGGGTGGGCGCCGTCATGTTTCACGCGAAAATAGGCGTCGCCTTTTTCGAGCCACACGATGCGTTGCTCAGTTGTCATTCGTGTGCGGACAATCGTGTCAGTATTCAGTTCAATGCGCGATCCATCGGCAAAATTGACCGTTTCACGCCCGCCGATCGGCGTTGAATATGTTCTGTCCTGCGGCCGCAGGAATAAGCTGCTCCCAATCCCGAGCGCTGCAATTACGGCAATCCCTGCGGCGGCACGGATGAAGATGGAGCGAAAAGGATTGCGGTGAACGGCCTCGACGCGTTCGGTACCCAGCGCAACGAGGCGTTCGGTACGCGTCCACGCCGCCTCGAGCCTCAGGAACGTGACCAGATGTACCGGAGATTCCGCAAGCCAACGATCAAGATCGGCCTGATCTCCTTCCGACCAATTCCAGAATTGGCGGCGCTGAAGCCAATTGGCGGCGCGCTCCTCGACGGCGTCCGCGTCGGCCAACGTCACGTTTTCGATTTCGATAGTCATTTGCTCTCTCCGGTATCGGGCGATACGCCGTAGAGCAGATTGGCCAGAAGGCGCATGCCGTTTTCGAGATGCTCGGAAACCGTCGCCGTGCCGACATTCATGCGCGCCGCAATCTCGCGCCCCGACAATCCTTCGATGCGTCCCAATATGACGGCTTCGCGGCAACGCGGCGGCAATTGGTCGAGCGCATCCAGCAGACGCCGCAACTCATCGCGCGCAATGACGGTGCGATCCGGCGCCGGTGCATCTATCGCAATCCCCAGCGCTTCCAGATCGGCGACCGCTTCTATGGGAACCACACGTTCCTGACGCGCGCGGTTTATGAGCAGATTGCGCGCGACCGTGAAAACAAATGGCTTGACGGGTTGCGGCAGTTTTCTCTGCGCGGCCACATGAACGCGGGCGTAGATCTCCTGCCGGAGATCTTCGATGTCGCCCTTGTTGGGCCAATGGTGGCGCAGATAGCTCATCAATATCGGTTCCAGCGGTAATACTTCGCGGATAAACCACGCGTTCACGTCAGCCATGCTCATGACCGCGCCTGCGCCATGCAGGTGCGCATCTGGGCAATCCGTTCCGCGTGTTTCTGCCATCCCCCGCCCGCCTTCTGTCCATCGAGGGGCTGCAAGGTTACGCTGGTTAGAACAAAGCTGCGGCCTCAAGATTCGGGTGGCGGGAGTTTTTTCTTCTACCGCGGTGCAACATGCGGCGGCGACGATCTCGCGGAAAATCGCTGATTGCAGCGCTCTGACATGCACCTGCAAAAAAGGTGGTGGATGCGCCCCACCGCCCCAGTTTTGCAAGCAAGTCGTATTGGTCAGAACGTCTTGGTAACGCGCACGCCCATCAGGCGAGGATCGGTGGTGAAGATGTTGGTGGAGAGAGCCGTGTCATCGGAGTTCAGGAAGGCGCAGTGATGGCGGTCTTGTTGAACACGTTTTTCACATAACCCATCGCTTCCCAACCATCCGAAACGCCGCCGCACAGCCAGGTGCCCCAGCGATCGTCTTTGGAATGCTTAAAAGTCAGGAATGCAACAGCTTCTAAGTAACGGCGGTCATTGTATGCTGCAAACGGGTGCCATGGGGGAAAACACGAGCGGCGCCTTGCGCCGCCCTTCCGTTTGCGGGTGAGGCGATGGGGCTCAGGCCCGCGATCTATCCGTTCACCGCGAGCTTCGCGCGCGCGGCATCCTAATCCCCTATCCCGACGCTGACGCTGGCAAAAGGTCCGTGGAAACCTTGAGTCTCCGTTTTGCGTGTGTCGATACCGCCATCCATTGCGCCAAAGAAAAAATCCGCGCGATAGCCGAGACTCAGCTTGGCGTTCGTGTATTTCATGGAGAGACCGGCGAACGCACCCAGATTGGGTACAACAACCGAGCGCTCGCGATTGAAATTCGCGCCGGTGGAATGCACCGCGTATGGCGCCTGTGGCTGGAAATAGCCGACACGATCATATCCGTGGCCGCCATTAAAGTTGTTCTCCCAATTGACCAGCTTGTACGTGTTTGTCTGGGTCTGGTGGTGACCGCTGGCCTTCTGGCGGCCGAAGAGCAGCGCCGCATTGAGGCCCCAATCGAAATCCAGTTCGCCATCCGCCGTGCTTCCCGAAACCGGTAGCGACGCGTCCCACGCGGCACTCGGTCCAATTCCGTGGAAGCTGCGCGACGCATCGAGGCTCGCCGAATAATCGTGGATCGTGAGCGGCGGCCGCTCATATTTGAAATGCGCCCATTCATCGAAAGACGTCAGCGGACCACTGGGATAATGCACATCCGGCTCGCCGCGAAGGGTGACATGCGAACTCGATCCGAATTGCACGGAACGCACGCCGCCGCTGATGACGGATGACGCGTCCATGCCCATAGAACCAAATCCGACTTCTTTGCCGACGCTGAAATCGACGATGGCGTGATTTTCCGAGAATCTCGATTGGCCGTCCGCCATCTTGACGTGCCGCGACGGATAGAGCGATCCATGCAGATATTTGCCGATATATTTTGTATGGAACGCGTAATGCACATCGGGATTTTTCGTCTGCTGATGACAATGGCGGTTTGCGCCCGTCCGCCCGAATCTGATGGCGCCCGAAAATACCCAAGAGCTGTCTTCCGGTTCAAACGAGATTTTCGCCTCTTCGTCAAACGCAAAGGATGGCGGTTTCTGGACATCGAGCGCGTGTTTCTGTGCGGGTATCGTAAATGCGTCCCCGAACAGCGGCGACAATGAATCCTGCGGCGTCCTCAGCCGATCAAAATCGCCGCCGAATTCAACCCACACTGTTGGATGCTTGCCGCTATCGGAGCTTCCACCGCTATCCGCAGACGCCCATTCGCCGAGATCGAGATTCTTGGTGACGCGAATACCGAAGAGGCGCGGATCGGTGAGAAATACATTCGTCGTGAGGCCAGTATCGTCGCTGTTGAGAAAGTCGCCGGTGATCGCCGTGGTATTGAACACGTTCTTCACATATCCCATCACCTGCCATCCATTCGCGCTGTTGAGGATGAGTGCGAGATTGAGCGTGGTGTATCCGTGCAGGCGATCATAGGGATTGTCATTGAACACGCGCGCCCAGGAATCCGCCTGGAAATAGAAATCGCTGCGCAGCGTCGCCGCCCAATCCGTCGAAACCGGGAAGGCATATTGCGCGCCCATGGAGAGCGTTACCGGCGGCGCATTGGGCATGACGTTATTGCTCAGATTCTTGTCGAAGCCCTGGCCGTTGTTGGGTGCGGTGGCGGGGTTGAAGCCCTTGTAGCCATTCAGATCTGCCGGTACAGGGCCATCAGGGGCCGCCACCATTGTTGGATTTTGGGTGTAGGGAAGCCGGGTTAGCGGATCGAGGCCGAGATTATACGCATTGCCGCAAGCATAGGGTATATCGCCACTATCGGATTGAAGAAGTGCCGCCACCACATAGGTCGGCAGGATGCAATTCGACGCATTGGAAACGAAGGGCTTGACCACCATCCAGTCCGAATTGCCCGCTGTGCGGTCGATGAGATCGACGGACTTGGTGCCTTTGGCAAGTTTGGCGTCTTCGAAGCCCGCCGCAAGATTGAAGCTCAAGCCCGGCAGCGGTTCCCACGTCGATTCAAGCTCTGCGCCCATGACATGCGCATTGAAATTGTCGTTGATCGCGGTGCGATCGACGATGCGGGAAATCTGATAATTCTTGTAATTGTAATAGAATACGCCTGCATTGAAGGTCAGCGATCCATCCAGAAGCGAATTCTTGGTTCCAAGCTCGTAGGCGTCGATATATTCCGGTCTGAATGTGAGCGGGTGGACGGGATTGATGGTCGTGGTATTGCCCGCGAATGTCACCGTGGGGAAAATCGCGCCCGGCGGATTGGCGCCGCCGGCCTTATAGCCGCGCGCCGCAGACGCATAGACCAATGTCTGGTCGGTGAAAGCGAGCTTCGGCGTCCAGCTGAGGACGCCCCGCCCCGTGAATTTTTTCCATTGCTGATCGACTATTCCGGCGGACGGATAGCCATAATACATAATGAGAAGTTCGCTCGGAATCTCGTTGAAGCGTTTCTGGTCGTCTGTCCAGCGCAAACCCGTGGTAAGTTTGAGATCTGAGGCGATGTCATAATAGGCCTCGCCGAAGAGCGCGTAGGAATTCAGAAGGTAGGGGTTCTTGCTGAGAAAATAGTTGTGACCTTGGCCATTCAGGCTCGAGATCGGATTGGGATCGATGAAATTGCAACCATTGATGACGCTATATCCCACATTGTCGTTCGGATATCTGTAGCCCGGTAGGCATGCCGATTCATCGGTTACGCCCGGCGTATAAAAAATTCCGTAATCCGCAGCGGTATTGTTCGCCACCCATTGCGTGACTGTGTTGATGAAGACGTAATAATTCTCTTCGGTCTCATAATGCAGGAAATTGGCGCCGGCGCTGAAGTTCAGCGGACCGCTGAATTGCGACGCCAGCCGGAATTCCTGGCTCAGTTGCCAGGCGCGTTCGCTATTCAAATCCTGGACAACCAGCCGGTCCTGACATCCCAGTTGCGGATCACAGAAGACCCCTGCGTCGTCCGGAATGCCGTTCTTCCCCGCATTTGGATCGGGACTGCTAATGCCACGTTTTACCCCTTCCCAATCAATGAAAATGCCCCGCGCGGTCTCGAAGCGATTGTAATCTTCCGTGGACCACAGGAAGTCCTGATTGTAACCGGTCTGCGATGTGAAAGTCAGGGCTGGCAAAATTTTGTAATCGGCATTGAATTCCACAACATCGTTCTTGGCCTTGTAGATCGAAGGAATCGACGATTGAATGTCGCGCAGATTCGTTGACTGGGTCGTGCCGGAATAAGGATCGAAATTGGCCCGGACGAATGGATCGTCGCTGACAAATCCGGAATAATAAGGCAGCGAGAAGCCGTTCGGGACCTGGAACGCCTCTTTCGAATAGAGCGAAGATGGCAGACATCCTTGGCTGAGATAATCTCCCGGCGCAAAGGAACTCCCCTTGTCGAGTGTGCTCTGCCCGTCCACCTTGTCCGGTATCGGCGCCGTCTCGCAGAGCTGCTTGCCGCTGCGCAGGCGGTCGTCGTCTTCCTGAAAATGCTCCCAGACGAGCGTGGTCTGCAGATCGTCCGTCGGTTTGAAGGCGAGCGTCACGCGGCCCGACCACAGATCGCGGCCGTCGATCGGCCGGTTCGTGATTTGATTGAAGCTGTAGCCGTCGCGCTTCGTCCATTCGCCGGCAATGCGCAGACCGAGCCGGTCATCGACGATGGGAACGTTGATCATGCCTTCGAAGCGGCGATTGTGATAATTGCCGATGTCGGCAGATAGCATCGCCTCGAATTGATCGGTCGGTTTGGCGGAAACAAGGTTGACGACTCCCGCCGTCGCGTTGCGCCCATAAAGCGTGCCTTGCGGGCCGCGCAACACCTCCGCTTGCGAAAGATCGTAGAATTCCTGTTCGAAAAAATGATTGCGAATGAAGGGAATATCGTTGAAGGCAACGGCCACCGCCGGATCGGTGGTAACTGAAATCGCCTGCGTGCCGATGCCGCGGATTTCCAGATTGTAGCCGCTGAAATTCGTCTTGGAAAAAGTAAGATTCGGAACTTCCTTGACCAGATCGGGCCCGCCCGCAATCTGGCGCGAAGTAAGCTGCTCTTGCGACAGCGCCGTGATCGCAATCGGCACCGTCTGGATGTCGCCCTTTATCTTCGACGATGTGACGACGACGGATTCGATTCCTGCCGCCGCGGCCTTCACCGAGCTGGCTTCGGCAACGCGCGTGTGCGCCGGCTCGGAGGCCTCGGGCACATCGTGGATCACGCCGATGGCGCCGGATGCCGTGCGGCGCATCATGTAGCCTGTGCCGGCAAGTATGTGCGTAAGCGCTGCATCGGCCGAGAGATCGCCTTTTGCGCCGCGCGTGTGACGGCCCTTCACCGCGCCTGCGGCATAGAGCAATTCAATGCCCGTCTGCGCCGAATAGGCATCCAGCGCCGTCGCCAGATCGCCGCTCGGGATGTTGAACTGGTCCGCCATTGCAGGCATCGCAAACGCGATAACCGCCGTACTGCCCACCAATGCCGATTTCAGATAATTCAATTTCATTGTCTTCCCCCTCGCGCAATGCCTGGCGGCAATCGCTTTCGATTCCGTGATGGCGCTCTTTTCCGATTTCCGGTCAGCGCGAAATCACAATTTCATTCCCCTTGTTTTCGACACGTAGCCCGAGCACGAGTTGAACGAGCTGCGTGAAATCTTCCACATGCTGCGCCTTGAACGTGCCGCCTATGGTGAGCTGCCCGGCTTGGGGATCGGCGATGACGAGTTTTTCGCGGTTGTAGCGGTTGAATTCGGCGACGGCGTCCACGAGCGCCGTATGCTTGAAGACCAGCACGCCGCTGCGCCATCCAAGCTCGCGCGAAAGCTCCGGCGCGGATTTCTTCGTCACCGATATGGAGGCGGCGGTTCCCACCGCGACATCTCCCGGCATCAGCAGAGCCGATTGCGCTCTTGCCCGCACATTCGCGGTGGAGAATTCGGCGCTCCCTTCCAGCAGCGCCACTTCCACTGCGCCGGAGCGGCGGTGCACGAGAAACTTCGTTCCCAGATCCGTGACCCGGTGATTGCCCGCAATCACAACGAAAGGATGCGTCGCATCGTGCTTGACGGTGAAATAGGCTTCCCCCTTATCGAGCCAGACGATGCGCTGCGCCGTCGTCATGCGCGCGCGCAAAACCGTATCTGTGTTCAGCTCGATTCTGGAACCATCCGCGAAAGAAACGGTTTCGTGGCCGCCGACGCCGGTCGTGAAAACCCGCTCCTGCGGGTTCGATAGAACATAAGCAGCGCCGATGCCGAGCGTCGCCGCGATAACGAACGCGGCCGCGGCCCGCAACAGCCAGGGCGAAACGGCACGCTCCGCATTCGGGCTCGCCTGTTCGATCGCCGCGCTGTTCAGGGCCGCAAGTCGGCGAGTGTGATTCCACGCGGCCTCGAGCCGCCAAAATGCCGCGCGGTGCGCCTGCGATTGCGCAAGCCATGCATCGAGGGCGGCTTCATCGTCCTTGTTCCAGTCTTCGAAATCGCGCCGCTCAAGCAGGGCTGCGGCTTGCGCGCTGATTTCGCCCGCGCTCTCGATAGCGTTTGGCTGTGTACCGCTCATGGTTCGATCCGCAAATCCGCGGCGCCGAAAATCATGTCCGCGAGCGAGCGCATGCTATGGGTGATGTGTTCGGCAACCGTCTTTTCGCTAATACCCATGCGTTGCGCGATTTCGCGGCGCGAAAGACCTTCGATGCGCCGGAGTACCACGGCTTCGCGGCCGCGCGGGGGCAAGCGATCCAGCGCTGCATGCAGCTTGCGCAGCACATCGCGCGCGATGACGCTGCGATCGGGGCCCGGCGCATCGAAGGCGGCATCCAGCGCGTCCAGATCGGCCACCGCATCGATGGGAACGATCTGTTCGCGGCGAATGCGATCGACGAGAAGATTGCGCGCCGTCGCCATCAAAAATGCCTTGGGGTGATCGGGGATGCGGCTTTCCGCAGCCGTCAAAAGCTGCGTGTAAACCTCCTGGCGCAGATCTTCGAGATCGCTTCGGTTGCGCCAATTCTGATGAAGAAAATTCATCAACATCGCCTCTAGCGGCAGCACCTCGCGCACAAACCAATCCTTGACGTCAGACACAGCTTCGCCTGCATCCGGACATCGCGAATCCGGTCCTGTCCGCGTTGGTTCTTTTGTCTCGCCCATCCCCCGCGCGCCGCCGCCTTTCGAGGGGTTAGAGTTTAAGAGCACGCGTATAAGACGATGAAGCGGCGCGGCTGTCGGGATAGGCGGCAAAGTTTTTTTATGCCGCAACGCAGCAGGGTAAATTTCCAGGGATAGAGCCGGCGCCAGCATTCCGGCCCCTCGGCCGAAAAACCGGAGAAAAATAAAGGCGCTGGATTGCTCCAGCGCCCCAGATTTTCCTAAGGAGTGCGCGACGTCCGCGCCCAGATCGCCTAATCGCCCAATCCAATGCTGATGCTGGCGAAAGGTCCCTTGAAGCCCAGCGTTTCTTTTCTGGAAGCGTCAATGCCGCCATCGATAGCGCCCAAGAAAAAGTCGGCGCGATAGCCCAGACTCATTTTTGCGTCGGCATAACGATATGAAAGCCCCGCGAAACCTCCCACATTGGGCACCATGACGGAGCGGGCGGCGCTGTGTCCGCCCGATTTGCTGTAGGTTTGGACACCGGTTCCGATGCCCTGGAATTGCTGGAATTTGCTTTTGTAATGGCCGGATTCATGATGCTGGACGCGTGCTTTCTGTTTACCGAACAACACGCTCGCATTGACGCCCCAATCGAGTGTCGCCTCACCGTCTTCCAAATCCCCGAGGAATGGCGCCGAGGCGTTCCATGAAAGCGACGGACCGACACCGCGGAAGCTGCGCGAGGCTTGCGCTGTGGCATGATAGGTATGGAAGTACAAAAGAGGGACCGTCAGCACGGTATTGCTCGGCAGGAATGTGCTGTTGGTGGCGTATTTTACGTGCAAATCCGGCCGCGCACGCACGTCGAATGTCGATCTCGACGCGAATTGCGCAAACCGGACACCGATATTGATTTCAGACGAACTGTGTTTTCCGAACATCCCAAGGCCGAGGTCCTTGCCCGCGGAGAAATCAAGGATTGCGTGCGTTTCCTTGTGACGCACATTGGTGTCGGAGAAATCTGAGGTGCCTCTTATATTGTCGGTAGGGCCGGTCGGATGACCGTTGTGGTATTTGAAATAGTGAAAACCATTTGTCTGATGATCGACTTCCTGCGAATTGCCCGAGCGGCCGATACGCACCGAGGCGGAGAATATCCAGTTCGAATCCTCGGGCTCGAATGAAATCTTGCCTTCTTCTCCGAAGCTGAACTTCGGCGGCTTCTGCGCCTGCAGCGGCGTTATGTGGCCTAGGACCGGCGACGTAGAATTTTTTGCCAGAAAATCGGGCGCAAAAACCTCTCCCTGTCCACTTATATTTTCCGCCTGCCCGCCCAGTTCGATCCAGATCAGCGGGCGATCGGCGTCAGTGCCAGCAGCTTCCGCATCACTTGCCGCATAGGCCGAGGCCAGCAACGCCAGCGCTGAAACGGTCGAAAGAAGTTTCCAGCGGATTGTGGGCGATGCATTCACGTTGGTGTTCATTGTTATTATCCCCCTCACTCAAAAGTTCTTGGTGACGCGCACGCCATAGAGGCGCGGGTCAGTCAGGAACACATTCGTTGTCAATCCGCTGTCGTCGCTGTTCAGGAAATCGCCGGTGATCGCTGTGGTGTCGAACACATTCTTGAGATAGCCCAGCACCTGCCATCCATTCGCGCTGGTGAGAATGAGCGCGAGGTTCGTACTCGAATAGCCGCGTATCTTGTCGTAGGGACGATCGTTGAACACACGCGCAAAACTTTGCGACTGCCAGTAGAAATCGCCATGCAATGTAGCGGCCCAATCTTCCGACACAGGCATCGTGTATTCGCCCGTCAACGACGTCGTGAAATGCGGCGCATTGGGAAGCTGATTGCCGCCGACGTTTTTTGTGAATCCCTCGCCATTATTGATGGCCGGCTGCGACGGATCGAAACCCGGATAGCCGGCCGGTATGGGGGCTGGATCGCCGATAGTCTGCGAGGCCGTGCTGATTCCCGTGGGATCGGGTGTGTAAGGCCGGTTTGTAACCGGATCCAGATGACTGTTGTAAGCCACTTCGCAGGCAAATGGCCCGATACCGCCCTGCTTATTTGGAAAAGCATCTGCAGGATCGTTGTAAATACTCGTGGGCTGCTCTTTCAAAAGGGCGGCCAACACATAATCAGGCAGGATGCAATTCGAGGCCTGCGTGGGGAACGGTTTGATCACCATCCATCCCGGCATTCCGGCGGTGCGGTCCATCAGATCGATGGCACTCTGGCCGTCATTGATTCTGGTGCTTTCGTAACCGCCTGCGAACGAGAATTTCAGGCCCGGCGCTGGCTCCCATGTCGTCTCAATCTCCGCACCTTTCACCTTGGCGTTGAAATTCAGATTGATGGAGGTGCGATCCACGATCTCCGAGATCTGATAGTCCTTGTAGTCGTAATAGAAAATATCGCCGTTCAGCGTCATCGAGCCGTCCAGCAGCGAATTCTTGGTTCCAAGCTCGAACGCCCCGATATATTCCGGTCTGAAGGTCAGAGGGTGAATCGGTTCGGCAACCGCGCCATCGCCGAATTTGGGAAACTCCGCGCCCGGCGGATTGGCGCCGCCCGCCTTGTAGCCATGCGCATAGGAACCATAGACCAATGTTTGATCGGTGAAGTCGAGATGGGGCGTCCAGTTCAATACGGCGCGGCCCGTTAGCCTGTCCCATTGCTGGTTCACCACAGCGGTGACGGGATAGCCATAACCTTGATCGACGACTTCGCTGGGAATATCGCTGAAATGTTTCTTGTCGATCGTATAACGCAAGCCGGCCGTCAGCTTCAGATTGCCGGCGATGTCATAATAGGCCTCGCCGAATCCCGCGTAGGAATTCAGCGTATAAGGATTCTGGCTCAAGAAATAATTGTGGCCCTTGTTGTTGAGCTTTCCGATCGGATTCGTGTCGATATAGACGCAAGATTGGAAAGGCTCGCCGCCGCCCACTGCGGGGCTGAGATTTTGCCAGCCGCCGCGGAAATTATCCCGCTGAATGCAGTCGCTATGGTCGAGCGTGCTTTGATCGCCGAACTGATCTTCTCCCAGCGCATAGACCGTCAGCGCATTGATGAAGACGTAGTAATTTTCTTCCGTCTCGTAATGAAGGTAATTGCCGCCGGCGCTGAAATTGAACGGGCCGCTGAAATTCGAAGTCAGGCGAAACTCCTGACTCAATTGCCACGCGCCCTCCTCGGACATGTCCTGGGCAACCACCCGGTCCGAGCAACCCAATTGAGGATCGCAGAATATGGACGCTCCGGGCACGGCAGGATCGGGAAAAAACACCGGCGTCGGAAAATGATATGCGCCGGATGGCGCCGAGAATACGCCCGGCGTCGTGTCGAAGCGGTTGTAATCCTCGCTCGATGACAGCAGATCCCGATTATATCCGGTTTGGGATGTCAGCGTCAGTGACGGATCGAGATTGTAATTGGTGTTGAACTCCAGCGTATCGTTCTTTGCTTTATATTTCGGCACAAGCGCCGATTGGATGCTGCGCAGATCGGCGGACTGCGTCGTTTCGGCGTAGGGGTTGCTTGGGCTGCCGTCGGAAGGACTCAAGCTCAGCGCAATGACAAAGGGCAGCGACGGACCGAACGGTACCTGGAATGCGCTGGGAGAATAAAGCGATGTCGGCACGCAGCCCTGGCTGGTGTAGTTCTGGTCCAGCGTCAACGCGCCTCCGGCGTTCACCGCCGCATTGGGTGGATTGGAGCCAACGCCCGGCACCGGTACGCCATTGATCACTGTCACCGGCTGGGAGGTTTCGCAAAGCTGCTTGGCCGTGCGCATGCGATCGTCATTTTCGCCGAAATGTTCCCAGACAAGATCGGCCTCGAAATTCGTGGACGGTTTCCAGCTGAGCGTGGCGCGGCCCGACCAGAGGTCGCGTCCATCGACGGGTGTGTTCAATGTCGTGTCGAATGTGTAACCGTCGCGCTTCGTCCATTCGCCTGCAAAGCGGACATCGAGCCGGTCATCGACAATTGGAATGTTGATCATGCCCTCGAAGCGGCGATTGTGATAATTGCCGACATCGGCCGAAGCCATGGCTTCGAATTGATCCGTCGGTTTGGCGGAAATCACATTCACCACCCCGGCGGTCGCGTTCCGGCCGTAGAGCGTTCCTTGCGGGCCGCGCAAAACTTCCACTTGGCCTACGTCGTAGAATTCCTGTTCGAAGAAATGGTTGCGGATGAAGGGAATATCGTTGAAGGCAACAGCAACCGCGGGATCGGTGGTGACGGAAATGGCCTGCGTGCCGATACCACGAATCTGGATGTTGTAGCCCGTGAAGTTTGTTTTCGAGAAAGTGAGGTTGGGTACCTCTTTCACAAGATCAGGGCCGCCCGCGATCTGCCGCGATGTAAGCTGCTCCTGGGATAGCGCAGTGATCGCAATCGGAACCGTCTGAATATCGCCTTTGATTTTCGACGAGGTGACGACCACCGATTCAATTGACGATGAAGATGCCGCTTCAGCGGATGCGGCAACCACGATCCGGCTGATCGGGCGCAAGCTCTGCACGGCGTCTTCATGAATGATGGCAATACCGCCCGCCTCATGGCGCATCGCAAAGCCCGTGCCCTTGAGTATGCGCGAAAGGGCGCCATCGGGAGAAAGATCGCCCTGCACGCCTGCGGTGCGCGTGCTGCGCATTTCATCGTCGGGGTAAATGAGATCCACGCCGGTGGCGTTGGTGTATTTGTCCAGCGCCGTTTTCAAATCGCTTGGCGGAATGCTGAAAGTTTCCGCCGCAGCAGCGCCCGTTAGAAGAAGAGTGGCGAGGCTGCCGATGGAAACGGAATTGAGAAAGCCCAACTTTGTCATAATCCCCCCTGTTTTGACTTCTGTTGCGAACGGAATCGCGCGACGTCGCCGCCGTTCACGGTTCCCGCGAAATCACGATGTCCCCGTTGCGATCCTTGATGCCCAGCTTGAGCGCATCGCGCACAACCAGCGCAAACCGGTGCACGTCGGTCACCGTGAATGCGCCGCCTATGACCCGGCGCGCGACATCGTCGTCAGCGAGCACGATTTTCCGGCTGTTGTAACGATTGAACTCCGCAGCGGCATCGGCGAGCGTCGTGTGATTGAAAACGAGTACGCCGCGGCGCCATCCCAGCTCATCCGCCAGATCCTGTTGCGATTTCGCTGTCAGCCTCAGCGATTCCGGTGTCGAAACGACAACCTCGCCGGGCTTGAGCGTGAAGGATCTGGCGCGCACGCTTTGACCGTCCTCAAATCGTGCGCGGCCTTCCACGAGCGCCACTTCGAGGCGGCGCGGATCGTTGCGGATCAGAAATTCCGTTCCGATATCGGTAATGCGCCGATTTGCAGCTATCACGACAAAAGGGTGAGCGGGATCGTGCTTCACCTGGAAATAGGCTTCGCCTTTTTCCAACCAGACGGTTCGTTCGCCGCGCGCGCCCGAAAGCCTGATACGCGTATCGGTGTTGAGATCGATCAGCGTGCCATCGCTGAGACGAAGCGTTTCACGCCCACCCACCCCGGTGGTGTAGATTTTGGGCTGTGGAATAACATATTGCGCCGCGCCCGCGCCGATCGCTGCCACAAGCGCAATGGACGCCGCAAGCTTCATCAAAAATCCGCGCGGATCGTGCGCGTGCGCCGCCTGTTCAATGCGGAAAGGGCGCAGGGCACCGAGCAATTCGGTGCGCTTCCAGCCTGCTTCAAGACGCAAAAAAGCGATGCGGTGTGCCGGCGAAGCGCACAGCCACGCATCGAATTCGGCCTGGTCTTCTTTTTCCCAACTGCCGAAATCCCGCCGTTCGATCCAATCGGCCGCCACACGGCTCAACTCGTCGATGCTTTCGGCGGTCACCGGTTCCGACACCAATCCGCTCACGTCTTTCCTCCGGAACTGTCGCGATAAAGGGTTTCCACGAGCGCGCAGATGCCCCAGCTGAGATATTGCGCGGCCGTTCCTTCGGTTATGCCCATGCGCTGCGCGATTTCGCGCCGCGACAATCCCTCGATGCGGCCAAGCACGACCGCCTCACGCCAGCGCGGCTGCAATTTCTCGAGTGCCGCCTGCAAACGGCGCAGTTCATCGCGCGCCATCACGACACGTTCGGGCCCCGGCGTGTCGCCAGCGACGTCGAGCGTGTCGAAATCCAGCGCCGCATCGATGGGGATGACGAGCGCCTGGCGCACGCGGTCAATCAGCAGATTGCGGGCGGTGGCGAAAAGAAATTGCTTGGGTTTTTCCGGAATGCGAATGGTGGCGGCTTCGTAAACACGGATGTAAATCTCCTGCCGCAAATCGAGGATTTCGGCTTTGTTACGCCAATTGTGTTGCAGGAATTGCATCAACGAACCCTCAAGCGGCACAATCTCGCGCATGAACCATGCGTCTGCATTCGACATGGCGCTGGCCACATCTGAGGAACGCCCGCCCTGATGATCAGGTCTCTCGACCATTCCCTCGAACATCCGTTGCGTCACCCCGATATTCGACGCTTGTATATTCCGACGAAATAGGGCGCGGGTTGTGAAGGGTGGCTGGGCGCGGATTTTCAGTAATTAATCGGCACAGACGCGGAAAATTACCTTTGAACGTGCGACGCATGAATTTGCGGCATCGCAGCAACGCAGGTGCAATGCGGGAAGGTCAAAAACAAAACGGGCAGCGGATCGCTCCACTGCCCGTTTGCAGCAATTCCGATTTGGCCGGAGCTAGTCGCCCAACCCGACGCTGATGCTGGCGTATGGACCCTTGAAGCCGAGCGTTTCAGATCTCCGCGCGTCGATACCGGCGTCCATCGCGCCGAAGAAAAAGTCCGCGCGATAGCCGAAGCTGACTTTGAAATCCTGCACGCGCCAGGAAAGGCCCACGGAACCACCGACGTTCGGCACGGTGACCGAGCGGTCGGTGTCGTGGCCGGCCGGCGGATGCTGATACGTCAGAGCGTAGTACCCCCCATTTTGGAGTATCCCGTAACGGCTAAGGTAGTGCGCGGTTTCCTGATGTCGCGCATGAGCCTTTTGCCTGCCAAACAACAGCGCCGCATTCGCGCCCCAATCCAATGTCAATTCACCGTCCTGCTGATTGCCCACGAACGGCGTCGAGCCGCTCCATGATAGCATTGGGCCTACGCCGCGAAAACTGCGCGAGGCTTCACCAATGGCATGATAAGTGTGAAAATATGGAAGCCGAAATTCAATCTCTGGATGGCCGAAGGCACCGAGAGTTGCATATTTGAACTGTATATCCGGCAGCGCCCTCATTTCGACGGACGCTTTGGATGTGAACTGCGCAATCCGCACGCCCAAGCTGACAGTCGATGTGCTGTTCTCGCCAAACATACCGAGGCCCACATCCTTGCCAGCCGTAAAGTCGAGAATTGCACGACTTTCCTCTCGGCCTGCTTGCGTGTCAGCGAATTTGTGCTTGAAGAGAATATTACCCGGATGCGGAACGCCGCTGTTGTATTTTGTAACCAGCACATTGTAGGTCTGGTGATGAACTTTTCGTGAACTGCTCGACCGGCCGTATTGTACGCTGGCGGAAAAAACCCAGTCAGAACTTTCGGGTTGGAACGAAATCCTGCCGTCTTCGTCGAAACCGAATTTCGCTGGCCGCTGCGCCTCGAGCGGCGTTACGGAATTCAAGACGGGCGAGTGGGGATTTGCCGCCAGGAATGGGGGAGCAAAAACCTCTCCCTCCCCGCTCACATTTTCCACCTGGCCGCCGAGTTCAAGCCAGATCAGCGGCCGGTCGGTATCCTCAGCCGTCGCCACGTTTATGGATGAAACAAGTGCCAGAGCCGATGCGGATGTCAGCAATTTCCATCGGATGGTTGCGCGGCTGTCGCTTGCGTTTATGCGTTCGCTCATTGTCGTTTCCCCCTCACTCAAAAGTTCTTCGTGACACGCACGCCGTAGAGGCGCGGGTCGGTCAGGAACACATTCGTGGTAAGCCCCGTGTCGTCGCTGTTCAGGAAAGCACCGGTTATCGCCGTCGTGTCGAAGACATTCTTAAGATAACCCAGCACCTGCCATCCGTTGGCGCTGGTGAGGATCAGCGCAAGGTTTACGTTGGAATAGCCTCTGATCTTGTCGTAAGGCTGGTCGTTGAATACCCGCGCAAAGCTCTGTGATTGCCAGTAGAAGTCGCTGTGCAGTGTTGCCGCCCAATCTTCCGACACCGGCATCGTGTATTCTGCCGACAGCGATGTCGTGAAATGCGGCGCATTGGGAAGTTGGTTGCCACCGAGGTTCTTGGCAAACCCTTCGCCATCATTGATGGCGGGTAGCGTCGGATCGAATCCCGGATAACCGGCGGGTATGGGGAAAGGAGGTTCTGCGGCGCTGGAGCCCCCCGTGTATCCTACGCCACCCAACCCTGTTGGATTTGGCGCATAAGGGTAGTCTGTGACCGGGTCGAGGTGTTGCTTATATGCAAGCGAGCAAGCGAAGATGGCATCGCCCGGACTACCGGAGTGAGCAGCTTGTACCTGATTTACCGTTAGCAAAGCCGCCACGACATAAGTAGGAAAAATGCAATTTGACGTGTCCGTCGGAAACGGTTTGAGAACCATCCAACCGGGCATTCCCGCCGTTCGGTCCATCAGATCGATGGAGCTTTGTCCATTGGCGATGCGCGTGTCCTCGTAACCACCCGCGAAGGAGAATTTCAGACCCGGCGCTGGTTCCCAACTTGTTTCGAGTTCGGCACCCTTCACCGTGGCGTTGAAATTCAGATTAATAGATGTGCGGTCCACGATTTCTGAGATCTGGTAGTTCTTGTAATCGTAATAAAAAATATCACCGTTCAGCGTCAGCGCGCCATCGAGCAAGGTGTTCTTTGAACCGAGCTCGTATGCATTGATGAATTCCGGCTTGAACGTCAGCGGGTGAATCGGCTCCGGCACGTTGGAAGCATAGAGGCTGTCAAGCACTGCTCCGGGCGGGTTGGCACCGCCAGCTTTGTAACCATGGGCGAAGGAGCCATAGACCAGAGTCTGATCCGTGAAATCGAGTTTGGGTGTCCAATTTGCGGCAGCGCGCCCAGTGAGTTGATCCCACTGCTGGTTCACGACACCCGTGACGGGGTAGCCATAACCCTGCGTGATGACTTCGCTCGGGATGTTGATGAAGCGTTTGCGATCTTCGGTCCAGCGCAGGCCGCCTGTGAGCTTCAGATCGTCGGCAAGGTTGTAATACGCCTCGCCAAACCCGGCATAGGAATTCAATTCGTAAGGATTCTGGCTCAGGAAATAATTGTGCCCCTTGTTGTTAAGGCTCGATATCGGATTCGGGTCTGCATACACACAAGACTGCGTCGGCTCGCCGCCACCGTACAAAGGATCATTCCAATTGCTGTAACCTTGATTGCCCCGCCCGGCATGCAGGCAATCGCTATTGTCTATGGTGGTACCATCGCCGAGATGATCTCCGGTCCTGAGCGTATAGGCCGTCAGCGCGTTGATAAAGACGTAGTAGTTTTCTTCAGTTTCGTAATGAAGATAATTGCCACCAACGCTGAAATTGAGTGGACCACCGAAGTTGGACGCCAGACGAAACTCCTGACTCAATTGCCAAGCATGCTCCTCGGAAAGATCCTCCGCTACGAGCCGGTCGCTGCAGCCCAACTGGAAATCGCAGAACAGAGCCGCATCCGAGGGAATTCCGTTCGTTCCGGCTGCCGGATCGGCGATAAACCCGTTGCCGCCGGCAAGCGGCGCTCCGAAGGACGCTTCGAATATGCCGGGTGACGTGTTGAACCGGTTGAAATCTTCCGTGGACCACAAAAAATCCTGATTGTAACCGGTCTGCGATGTAACCGTCAGCGATGGAGTGATCGCATAATCGGTGTTGAGCTCGACGACGTCATCCTTGGCCTCGTAATGCGGGTTGAGGGCTGATTCGATCACGCGCAGATTTCGCGATTGCACCGTACTTGCATAAGGATCGAGACCATTGTTCGCTGCATTTGCAACGCCCAATGCAACGACATAGGGAAGCGAGAAACCGTAGGGTACCAGGAATGCGTCAGGCGAATATAACGATGTTGCTTGGCAGCTTTGACTCATATAATCGGCATCGAGTTCCAAAGCCCCCCCGAATGTGCTCGTATCGCCGCCGGGTACATGCACTCCGTTGACCGACGTGGGCGGCTGCGCCGTTTTGCAAAGCTGCTTGGCGGTGCGCATGCGGTCGTCGCTTTCACCGAAATGCTCCCACACCAGCGTCGCCTGCAGATTCTCGGTCGGCTTTAGGCCCAGAGTCACGCGGCCGGACCATAGATCGCGCCCGTCGATCGGTTGATTGGTGATTGCGTTGAAGCTGTAGCCATCGCGCTTGGTCCACTCACCGGCTATACGCAGGTCGGCGCGGTCATCCACGATGGGAATGTTGATCATGCCTTCGAAGCGACGGTTGTGATAATTGCCGATATCTGCGGAGGCCATCGCTTCGAATTGGTCGGTGGGCTTGGCAGAAATAACGTTGACGACGCCCGCTGTCGCATTGCGCCCATAGAGTGTGCCCTGCGGGCCACGTAGAACTTCTACCTGATTGACGTCGTAGAATTCCTGCTCGAAGAAGTGATTGCGGATGAAAGGCGTGTCGTTGAACGCAACCGCGACGGCGGGATCGGTCGTGACCGAAATCGCCTGCGTGCCGATGCCGCGTATCTGGATATTGTAGCCGGTGAAATTTGTTTTCGAGAAGGTGAGGTTCGGAACTTCCTTTACCAGATCGGGACCGCCCGCAATCTGGCGCGACGTAAGCTGTTCCTGCGAAAGCGCCGTGATGGCAATTGGAACGGTTTGGATGTCGCCTTTGATCTTCGACGATGTAACGACCACGGATTCGATCGCGGCCGATGCTGCGGCCAGGCGCAAGGGTGCGATCTGCGTCACCCTGCTGTCAGATATCTCCGGCGCATTGCGGCCGCGCACGACTGCAATCGCGCCCGATTCCTGCTGTGTCACAAAACCCGTTCCGGACAGGATGCGCGATAACGCGGCGGTAGCGGTCAGCTCGCCCTTGGCGCCTTTTGTGTGCACGCCTCTCAACTCATCGTCAGGATACATGAGCGCGACGCGCGCCTGTTTCATATAGGCATCGAGTGCGCTTTTCAGATCGCCGCCCGGAATATCGAAATCGTTTGCGAATGCGCCTGTTGCCATAACGAGTGTGCTGGCGCCCGCCAGAATAGCCGATTTCAGATGTTTTCGTTTGGTCATTTCCCCCTCCTTGCGGTTTTCACCGCCCTGTTTTTGAAACTCAATGCTGAATCACGATGTCCTTGTCCCGATAGATCACCCGCAATCCCAGAACATCGCGCGCCACCCGTGCGAACCGTTCGACATCGTTGATCGGAAACGTGGCGCCGATCATGCGATTGGCTGCAACCGGATCTTCGACGATGAGCTTTTCGCGGTTGTAGCGATTGAACTCGGCGGCGGCATCGGCGAGCCTTGTGTGCGTGAAGATCAGCACGCCACGGCGCCAGGTCAGCTCATTGGCCAGTTCTGCCGGTGAAATTTTCGCCATGATTGTCGAATTTGCAGTAGCGACGACCGCGTCTCCCCGCGATAGCAACGCTGCCTGAAGCGGCGCCTTTTCGTCGGAAGCTTTGAATGCAACCAGGCCCTGCTCCACCGCAACCTCGAGGCGGCCGGCGTCGCGCCGCACAAGGAATTTGGTACCGAGATCAGTGATGCGGTGATTGCCGACAAATACGACGAAGGGATGCGCGGCGTCATGCTGCACCTGAAAATAGGCCTCGCCCTTGTCGAGCCATATCGTTCGCTGATCCGTCGTCATGCGCGCACGCAGGATCGTGTCGGTGTTCAGCTCGATTTTCGTGCCGTCGGCAAATCCGACGACTTCATGGCCTCCGATGGTGGTCGTGAAGGTTCGCACCTGCGCATGCGCTGGAAGGAATTTGCCGGCGCTCACGCCGATAACCGCGAGTGCCGCCAGCGATGCGGCAATCCCCACGATGGCCGGCAAAATTCGAAATCGAGACGCTTTTTTTACATCGCCCGGCCCGCGCAAAGCTGCCAGGCGCCCGGTTCGCCCCCACGCCGCTTCCAATCGCAGAAATGCTACTTCGCGGGCGGAGGATTCATTCATCCAGGCGTTGAATGCGATTTGCGCAGGGTCGTCCCAGTTTCCGAATTGGCGGCGCTCCAGCCATCGCGCCGCCTGCGCTTCGATTTCGTCGGCGCCTGTGGCCACCGGGTTTTCGGAAACAATGCTCATTTCTGCCTCCGCAAATCCGCCGGCGCGCCGTAAAGAATATCGGCGAGCGCGCGCATGCCTTTGGCGATGTGTTCGGTCACCGTGTCTTCGCTGACACCCATGCGCATGGCAATTTCGCGCCGCGGCAAGTTTTCGATGCGGCCCAAAATGACGGCTTCACGGCAGCGCGGAGGAAGCCGGTCGAGTGCTGATTGCAGGTGACGCAGTTCATCGCGGGCGGCGACATTGCGCTCCGGCCCCGGCTCGTCCTTTGCGATAGCCAGCGCATCGAGATCGGCGACGGCTTCGATGGGAATGATACGCTCGCGTCGAACGCGATTGATCAGAAGATTGCGCGCCGTCGCAAAAACGAATTGCTTGGCTCGAACGGGGATCTCCTTCTTCGCCGCATCGAACACGCGCACATAGACTTCCTGCCTCAGATCGGCGATGTCGCTTTTGTTGCGCCAATTGTGTTGCAGAAACTGCATCAGAGCGGCCTCCAGCGGCAGCACTTCACGGACAAACCAGTCGCGCACGTCGGGCGACGTCATGCCCACGCCAGCGTCATTTCGACCGGTGTCCGATGTCTCGATCATCCCCCGTGAGCTTCCTGCCTTTCGAGGGTTGAAGCTTACGCCTACATGTGGGTAGACAATGAAGGTCGCCGCCGCCGGGGTTGGGCGGAAAAATAATTTCGATGCGGCGGCGCAGCATCGGAATTTGCTAGGAAATCCACGGCTAATCGCTATACAGCGCAAAACAAAGGCGGCGGATTCGCATCCGCCGCCCGTTATCAAGAAGAACTTCTGCCCGTCAGTCGCCTATGCCAACACTGATACTCGCGAAGGTGCCGAAGAAGCCACGGTTCTCGGATTTGCGCGCATCGATGCCGCCATCCATGGCGCCGAAGAAGAAGTCGGCCTTGTAGCCGAAGCTCATTTTGAAATCCTGCAACCGCCACGACAGCCCAACCGAACCTCCGAGATTGGGAACGGTCACGCCGCGCGAGCGCGCGTGTGTGGCGGCAAATTGCGCAGTTGTATGTGGCACCGCAGTTTGGCGGAAGACCGAGACAAGCCCATATCGCGCCGTCGATTGATGATGCGTCTTGGCTTTTTGCCGGCCGAACAAAAGGGCTCCGTTGATTGCCCAATCCGCTATGATCTCGCCATCCTGAACATTGCCGGCGAGCGGAACAGAGGATTTCCACGAGAGCGACGGTCCGACACCGCTGAAGCTGCGCTCGGCAACCAGGCTCGCACGATTGGTGTGGAACGGCTGATTTAGGAGATGGAGGTGATAACCATAGTACGTTATGTATTTGTGCTTGAACTGCCAGTCCGGATCGGATTTCAACGCGAAATTGGACATGCCCTTGAATTGCGCGAAGCGCATACCAACACTGACCGAGGACGAACCATCCTGATTTCCGAACAGACCAAGCCCCAAATCTTTCCCCGCCTGGAAATCGAGAATGACGTGTTTTTCGCTGTTGTGCGCTTGCGTCTCCGCAAATCTATGCGCAACCGGACTATCCAATACTTTAATAGTAGGACGGCTAGTCAATGGATATTTGTAAGTCGGCACCGGGCTCGTCTGCTGGTCTTCATGCTTGTAGGACTTCGAACGGCCATACTGGATCGATGCGCTGAACGACCAATCGGAATTTTCGGGCTCGAAAGATAGCCTGCCATATTCATCGATGCTGTAGCGCGGCGGCTTTTCGAATTTCTGCGAAGGTTCGAAAATCGTCGGGCGGCTAGCCAGGAGCGGCGGTGCGAAAGTTTCCTGACCGTCCTGCAATTGGCTGAACTGCCCGCCGAGTTCAATCCAAACCGTCGCACGATCCACATCTTCCGCGCGGGCAAAACCAAGCGATGAGGTATATGCAAGCGCCAAGGCGGAGGCGCCAGTCAGTAACTTCCAGCGGATCGTAACGCGATTATCGTTTTTGTTGATGAGTTCGCTCATTTCTACCCCCCTCACCAATTCTTCGTGACGCGCACGCCGAAGAGGCGCGGGTCGGTCAGGAAGACGTTGGTGGTCAATCCGCTATCGTCAGAGTTCAGGAAATCACCGGTGATGGTCGTCGTGTTGAACACGTTCTTGAGATAGCCCATCGCCTGCCATCCCGACGCACTCGTCAGGATCAGCGCCAGATTGACGTTGGAATACCCGCGGATTTTGTCGTAAGGCCGGTCGTTAAAGACACGCGCCCAGCTCTGCGATTGCCAGTAAAGATCGGTATGCGCAGTTGCTGCCCAATCCTCCGATACCGGCATCGTATAATCGGCCGAGAGCGATGTGGTGAAATGCGGCGCATTGGGAAGCTCGTTGCCGCCTAGATTCTTGGCCCAACCCTCGCCGTGGTTTGGAGCTGTTGCTGGATCCCAGCCGGGATAGGGACCAGGATCATATAAGGAGCCCGCCGCACCATCGATGTAGTCGTCCGGAAATTTTGGGTTGGCCTTATAGGTGTTATACGTAACCGGGTCCAAGCCATATTGATAAGCAGTGGAGCAAGCGCCAGGAACGGTTCTTACGCCATAACCAGTTCCCGTTGGCGGCGCGACGGTTACGAGGGCAGCCATGACATAGACCGGCAGAATGCAGTTCGACGCCTGCGTTACGAATGGTTTGACGACCATCCAATCGGGATGCTCAGCCAGATCGGCCCGATCCATGAGATCGATTGAGCTTTGGCCATTGTCGATGCGCGTATCTTCGTAATCGCCGGCAAAGTTGAATTTGAGTCCGGGCGTCGGTTCCCACATCGCCTCGACTTCCGCGCCTCGCACAGTCGCGTCGAAATTGTCGTTGATCGAGGTGCGATCCACGATGCGTGATATCTGATAGGCTTTATAATTGTAGAAGAAGACGTCGCCGTTCAATGTCAAGCCGCCATCAAACGCCGTGTTCTTGGTGCCAAGTTCGTAGGCATCCACGAACTCCGGCTTGAAAGTTAGCGGATGTATTGGATCGGAAATTCCTGTGTTGTTGAATTCCAAAAGCGTGGCGCCCGGCGGATTGGCGCCGCCGGCCTTGTAGCCATGGGCGTAAGATCCATAGACAAGTGTTTGATCGGTGAAATCGAGTTTCGGCGTCCAATTTGTAGCAAGGCGCCCTGTCAGCTCATTCCATTTCTGATCGACGATCCTGGTTACGGAATAGCCATACCCGCCAGTGAGTAACTGGCTTGGAATGTCGAGGAAGTGCTTCTGATCGTCTGTAAAGCGCAGGCCGCCGGTCAGCTTCAGATCATTGGCGACATTATAATAAACTTCGCCAAATCCGGCATAGGAATTGAGCGTGTATGGATTCTGGCTGAGGAAATAGTTGTGGCCCTCATTATTCAAATGACTGAGCGGATTTGGATCTATGTAGCCGCACGGTATTTGTCCCTCGACACCCGTATGGCTCGGGATATTTGGATTTGGCGGCTCAAGGCCGCCAGCCATGCAATTCGAATTGTCAGAGACGCCCGCGACCCAAGGCTGCGTCTGATCGGAATCAGCGCTGACAACGCCGCTGTGCACAGACGTGTAAATCGCCATGGTCAGCGAATTGATAAAGACATAGTAGTTTTCTTCGGTTTCATAATGCAGGAAATTGCCGCCGATGCTGAAGTTGAGCGGCCCGCTGAAATTTGAAGCCAGACGAAATTCCTGGCTGAGCTGCCAGGCCTTTTCGTCATTCAAGTCCTGAGCAACCAGCCGATCGCTGCAACCCAGTTGCGGATCGCAAAAGATACCGATCGGCGAACAATATCCTTCGCCGGGCGTGAATGAGCCAGGCGTCGTACAGTTCTTTCCGCTGTCGTAGTAGACACCGAGGTTAGGTTCAGCGGTTGTTGTGTTCCTGCCGCTGTCGTCGACGGTGAAAGCACCCGGCCTTGTGTTGAAGCGGTTGTAATCTTCTGTCGACCATAGAAAGTCGTGATTGTACCCCGTCTGCGAAGTGAACGTCAGATCGGGTGCCACGCTGTAGTCGGCATTCAGTTCGATCGTGTCGTTTTTCGCTTTGTAGATCGGAGGCACGGTCGTTTCGATCACGCGCAGATGGGTCGATTGCGACTGGTTTGCGTATGGATCGAAGGCATTGAATTCGGCAGTGATGGGGACGCCTTCGAAGCCGAGCGGCTCGTAATAAGGCAGCGTATATCCGTTCGGAACACCAAATGCACCGTAATCGCCATGAGCCGGATCGCCCTTGTCATAGAGCGAAACGGGCAGACAACTCTGGCTCAAATAGATCGCGCCCGAATAACCCAAGGGAGGGCTGGGCGGCGGCACATAGGCGCCGTTGATGTTGGTGGGAATTGGAGCTGTTTTGCAAAGCTGCTTGCTCGTGCGCAGACGATCATCGCTTTCCTGGCAGTGCTCCCAGACGACCCATGCCTGCAATTTCTCTGACGGCTTGATCGCCAGTGTCACGCGCGTGGACCAGAGATCGCGGCCGTCAATAGGGCTGCTGGTCAGTGCATTGGTCGAATAACCATTACGCTTCGTCCATTCGCCAGCGATACGCAGATCGGCGCGATCATCCACAACGGGAATGTTCACCATGCCTTCGAACCGGCGGTTGTGGTAGTTGCCGAAATCGGCGGAAGCCATGGCTTCAAACTGATCAGTCGGTTTGGCGGAAATGACGTTCACCACACCCGCAGTCGCATTACGCCCATAAAGCGTACCTTGCGGTCCACGCAAAACTTCGACCTGATTGACGTCGAAGAATTCCTGCTCGAAGAAATGATTGCGGATAAACGGAATATCGTTCAGTGCGACGGCCACCGCCGGATCGGTGGTGACCGAAATTGCTTGAGTGCCAATGCCGCGGATCTGGATGGTATAGCCGCTGAAATTGGTTTTGGAGAAAGTAAGGTTCGGAACTTCCTTTACGAGATCGGGACCGCCTGCGATCTGTCGAGACGTCAATTGTTCTTGCGACAGCGCGGTGATGGCAATCGGAACCGTTTGGATATCACCTTTGATCTTTGAGGATGTGACGACCACGCTTTCAATTCCCGCCGCCGCCGCTGCTGCCACCCTCACTGGAGTTGTTGGCATCAATTCGTTGACGCGCTGGGAGGGTTCGTCGTGAACCACGGCGATGGCGCCTGTTGGCGTGCGATGCGGTGAAAATCCTGTACCTTCCAGGATGCGCGAGAGTGCGGCCGTCGCAGTGAGTTCGCCTTTCGCGCCTTTGGTGCGCGCGCCCTTGATGGCTTCATCCGACACAATCAGCGGAATGACGGCCTGCATCGAATAGGCATTGAGCGCGGTCTCCAGATCGCCGCCCGGAATGTTGAAATTCGCGGCGAATGCGCTTGCGCTCAGCGCAATTGCCGACACGCCCCCTGCGAGCGCGGATTTCAGAATGTTGGATTTTCTCATCACTCCCCCCTTCGTGCGGCTTCTCGCCACTGATTGCATTTGCCCCCGCACCTCAGCGCGAGATCAGAATTTCGGCTCCGCGGTTCTGCACATGCAGGCGAAACACGGTTTGCACCGCGTCGGTGAACGCATGCACATCGCCGGTCGGAAATGTTCCGTCGATCGTCAACTGCTCGGCAGCAGGATCGGCGATGGTGAGTTTGGTCTGGTTGTAGCGGTTAAACTCCGCAGCCGCGGCGGCGAGCGTGGTGTGTTTGAAAATCAGCACCCCGCGCCGCCAGCTAAGCTCGTTGGAAAGCGCGCGCTGCACGCCTTTGGCGACGGACATCGTGTTCGCGGTTGCCGTTGCGACATCGCCTGCCGACAACATCGCCGATTGCGCGGGCGTTTGTTTGTCCGCGGCGTCCACCCAAACGCGGCCCTGCACTACGGCGACCTGAAGCCGCCCTGAATCGCTGCGCACCAGGAATTTCGTTCCGAGATCGGTGACGCGATGACCGCCCGCGATCACGATGAAAGGATGCACGGTGTCGTGCTTTACCTGAAAATAGGCCTCACCCTTTTCCAGCCAGACCACGCGCTCCTGCGTCGTCATACGCGCGCGCAGTCGCGTGTTTGTGTTCAACTCGATGCGCGAACCGTCGGTGAACGCAATGGATTCATGCCCGCCAACCGATGTCGAATAGACGCGATCTTCCGGCGCCGACAAGAAAAACGCTACGCCAGCACCCAAAACCACGATGACGGCTAACGCCGCCGCCATCCGGAAAAAATTGCCGGAGAGCCGCCCGCTCTGCGCAAATTGTTCGCGTGCGGGCGGGCGCAATGCACCCAAGAGATCGGTGTGTCCCCACGCGCCGTTCAGCCGCCAATAAGCGATGCGATGGGCCGGCGATTCTTCCAGCCAAGTATTCAACGCCGCCTTGCCGGCATCGTCCCAATCCTCGCGGTCACTGCGTTCAATCCAGGATGCCGCCTGCGCGTTGATTTCTCTCGCGCTCGCTTCGACTTTCTGTTGGGGGTTTGCGTCGCTCATGCGCGCTCCCCCAAAACTGCGATGTCGCCATAGAGCGTGTTGGCGAGCACGGCGATGCCGTTCGCCAGATGTTCGGATACGGTGTCCTGACTGATGCCCATGCGCGCGGCGATTTCGGGCCGGGACAATCCTTCGATCCGCCTGAGCACCACCACTTCGCGGCAACGCGGCGGCAGACGATCGAGCGCGGTTTGCAGGCGGCGCAGCAAATCGCGCGCAATCACATTGCGATCCGGTCCCGGTACTTCGATGGCGGCACCCAGCGCATCCAGATCGGCCACGGCCTCGATCGGCACGACGTGTTCGCGGCGCACGCGATTGATGAGAAGATTGCGCGCGGTGCGCAGTAGAAATGCCTTGGGCTGCGCGGGAACTTCCTTCCGCGCCGCTTCATAGACCCGCACATAGACTTCCTGGCGCAAATCCTCGATCTCGCTTTTGTTGCGCCAGCTCTGTTGGAGGAAATGCATCAATATCGACTCCAGCGGAAAAATCTCGCGCAGAAACCAGGCCTCCAGATCGGACGCGCTCATGCACGCACCCGAGGCGCCGCTCTCATTGATCTCCGGTCTCTCGGCCATCCCCCGCCAGCATCCGCCTTTTTCGAGGGCTAGAGTTTAGGACTGGCTATAAGACAAGCGGAGACGGAAAGTTTGGGGATCGGTTGCGGGAAAAATTTATGCCGCAATGCAAATGACGCGATGCGCCAGCGAACAGCGGAACCGGTGAAGATTTATCCGGCGGCTTCGCCAGAAACTCGATTAATTGGGTTTCGAACAGCGATTCCAGCGCCTTAGTTAAGATCAGCAAAACCAAAGAATTCCCACACTCATGGATAATACCGTGCTAGCATACCTAAATAATTGCTCGGCATTCGCTGCACTCGCGCACTGAGCGCAAGAAGCAACACATCTTTCTCGAATTGAAGAAGGGAATTGCATTTATGAAAAACTCGGCTTCATGCGCTTTACGGCTGGCGCTTCCGATAGCAACGCTTGTGTGGACATTCGGCGCGGCAGCCACAGCGATGGCCGATGACAATGATCGCAGGGGCAGCATGGTGTATAGCGACAGCTCGCCCTATCAGGATCTGAAGAAAGAGCACTACCCCGACGCCCGCGATGGTTTCGCGTCCTATTATAAAGACCATCCGGAAGATCCGCTGGTTCAGCTCGACCTCGGCCTGTCCTACCAGAAGCTTGGAAGAATGGATCTTGCTGAGCCGCTATTTCGCGAAGCCATGATGACAGGCACCCATCTCGTTCCCGATGTCACGACCACCGATCAATCCAGCGGCCTTACGGTCGCGGTGATCGCCTGCAACAATCTCAAATATGGATTGCGGGATGCCGGTGCTTGCGGGCCAAAAATGGCGCCACCGCCGCCACCGGTGCGCAACTTCATCGTGTTCTTCGATTTCGACAAATCGAATCTCACCGAGCAGGCGCAGCAAGTCGTGAGCGAGGCCGTGAGCGCCGCAAAAAGCGGTTCCATCACGAGGGTGACGATTGTCGGCCACACCGATACGACCGGTTCGCACAGCTACAATCAGGCGCTGTCCGAGCGCCGCGCCGCATCCGTGAAAGATGCCATGGTGAGCCAAGGCATGATCGGCGGCGATATCGCGACCGAAGGCAAGAGCTACGACGATCCGCTGGTTCCGACGGGCCCGAACGTGCGCGAGCCGCAGAACCGCCGCGCCGTCATCACGCTGGGCGATGGCGCGGGTACCTGAGCGGAAAGTTTTGTGAATTGTGACCGCTTTGGATTTCGCCGACGGTTCAAACAGTATTTTGGAGAGAGATAATGTCGAAGATCATGTTGAAATGTTTTGCCGTTGCGTTTGCCCTTTTTCCAGCGGCCGCATTCGCCGAGGAGCCATCGCAGCCTTCTCCGCCTGCTCCTTATGACGGCCCCTTACCCGCTGGCGGCGCAATGACGCGTGAAGCGGCGGCAGCCTGGTATGGTGATGGCAGAATTGTCGAGATCGGTGCTGGCCTGCTTATCGTCGGCGGGTTGCTTGTGGTTCTGTCGAACAACAATGGCAACTCGACACCAGCGACGACCACGACGCATGCCCCCTGACGATTATCGAGGGCCGTATTTCCTGCAACACGGCGGCTTCAGCCGCCGTTTTTGTTTGGGGAGAAATCCGCCGGATCGATCAGGCGCTCCGCCGCCAGACGGCCGATCTCATAAGCACGCGGGATGATATCGGGATCGTCCATCAGGCGCAGTTTCGCGATTTCGGAATCCGAAACAGCGATATCCAGTTCCTGTTTCAGCCAATCGGCTTCCAATTGCACATCATAGCGCTGAAAGCCGAACAGCGGCGTCGCGAACGGCGTATTGTCGTTCGCAAGCGTGCCTATCTCGCTGTTGATGGGCGAAGAGGAATGCGTGCCCGATAGCCAATGCAGCAGCGTCAACGCGTGGGTTTCGGTATCGGCAACGAGCCCAGTCAGCGCATGAACCGCCAGCGCCGCCGAAGGCAGATGCTGGGTCGCGGCATGGGTGAGCCGTCGGCGATGTGATCCCGTTCCCACCGAGACAATGGAAAGATTTTCCTTTCCCAGCGGCCAGCGCAGCCCGAAACCATCCAGCGCCGCCATCAATAGAAGCTGCAGCGATGGATTGTTGTGCGGGCTGACGCCGCCATCGACAAAAAGTCCCGGCGGCGCGCCCTCGGCGATCATCAGCATTTCCGGATCGAAATAATGCGGCGCCGCGGTCGAGGCGCGCACCAGATGCGCGAGCTTGAATGCATGATTGCCGATATAGGAACTATCCTGCGGCGTTTGCCAATAATGCGCGCGCGGATTGTTGCTGATGATCCACGGGCTTCCCGTATCCATGCGCTTTGTCACCACCGCGAGGCCGGTGAGCAGATCGGGCGTATCCAGCGTGCGCTGGCCGATCACCGTATCGAGTTCGCGTTGCAGCAGCGTGGAATCGAATTTCGCTTGCAGCCCAATAACGCGCCACGAATTGTGTTGGAAAGCGCGCGGCCCCATGCGCATGTAGAAATCATGTACGTCCGCCGCGCTATGACCGAGCGCCAGCGCGGTTGCGATGATGGCGCCCGTCGATGTGCCGCCGATCAGGTCGAAATGGTCGCAGAGGCGAATCTTGCCGTTGGCGCTGAGAATTTTTTCGATGCGTTCGAGAAACGCAATGGTGATCGCGCCGCGCACGCCGCCGCCGTCGAGCGACAGGATGCGCTTCGGGCCAGGGCCGAAGAGATGGCGATCCCGGCTGGACATTTCATCGTTCATGGTAAGCGTTCCGCGACGGCGCGCTCATCTACCCACGCTGCGAACGCGCTGCCCAATGCATTTTCCATCGCTTCCATTTCTGCGGGTCTCGTGCCGGAGTGCAATATCGCCCAGACATGCGCGCCGCTCGCTTCTGCGGCGCGGCGCGCAACTTCAGCATCGGCGGGTTCGGCGAGCAGCACAAGATTTTCGCCGGGCGCGGCTTGCAAATTTGTTTCCGTGCCGCTGACAATCCGGTTTCGCCGGATGGATTTTCCCGCGGCGGCAAGAATAGCAGCGATGCTGCGCACTAGATCGCGATTGGTTTGGCGCGCCTCTTCGCCAAGCGCGTCCCATTCCACCAGCAAAGGATGGCGGCGGATCAGGTCGTCGCGCACCGCGCCATATTGCCAGCCGAGCAGTCTCTGCTCGATGCACCAGCGCTGATGCTCCATTTGCGTGAATATCTCAATCTCGTCTTCTCGCAACGCAGCGCCCGCACCCGCCTCGCCGATGTCGAGCCCAAACCGCGCCAGCTTGACGGCAATATGATCGGCAAAAAGCCGGTTGGAGCGCTTCATGCGCTCCGGCAACCTATCCCATGATTGCGAATTGCCATGTCCGCGCGCATAGACTTCGTGGGTGGCGCGCGCCAGACGATCAACCGGATTGTGCAGCAGTAATTGGGGATCGGCCATCAATCCGCCGCTGCCGAAAGTGACGAAACGGTCGCTCGACGGTCGGCGCTTTTCGGTTTTTTCGATGAAGGCTCCCAGTTCCGGCCGCTTCTGCGCGCGCGCATAAATGGGCACATTGAAAAGCCCCGCCAGATCCGATTGCCGCCGGAAATCGAGCGCTGCTTCGATATTGATTGTGTCCTGCCCGGTCGTGATCACCACCGCGTCCGGCGCTCCTTCAGAAAGTAACCCGGATATGAATTCGCGATCGTCTGCGGGCCCGAATTCACGCTCGTGGAACGACAGATCGGCCAGATCGAACAGCGCCGGCCATTGCCGCTTGATCGCAGCAGTTGCGGCAGCGATATTCTTGTCGGCAATCGCAACGGAAAGCCTCGTTCCAGGAATGGCGAAATAGCCCTGCACTGCTTGAATCAGAATTTCGAGCCCCATCTTGCCGAGACCCACCATCACCAGCCGCGGCTTCACGGACGGAAGCGGCAGCAATTTGCGCCGGGCAGACCAGCCATTGAGCAGCGCACGCGCGGCACTCTCATAGAAATTCACAACGATGAATTCAGCCTTGTCCGTGCTTAGCGAGGCGGTGTACCCCGCAATCGCATGCAGCAGCCAGGCGTCGCGCACTTCGCACAGGATGCGTAGCGGTTTTCCGGCAGGCCGCGCAGCACAGGCATCGCGCGCGCGCAGTGCTATCTCAAGATTCACGGAATCGGACCCGCAGGAAACCACCAGCGTGGTTGCCTTCAGCAATCCGGCGAGTTTCAGCAGATGCACGTCCGCGGCGCTGCCTTGCAGCACGGGAACGCCCGCCAATTCCACCGGCATCGAATTTTCGCAAGCCGCATCGGATTCGATGGCGACGACATGCTGCCTGGCCGCCCTTTGCCCGAGCGCGATGGTGCGCCCGGTTTGTCCCAATCCGCTCACGATCACATGGCCGCGCGCGCGACGTGCCAGCGCCACGCGCATGTCGCGGCGGATATGCAGCAGCAGCAATTTCGCGGCGCCGAAAAGCGCGATGCCCGGCACCAGCCATTGCGCAATCGCCAATTGCCAGGGATGCGAATAGCTGGCGCCGCCGCGAACGAGGCTGAAAGCGCGCAGCATCTTGTCGACCGGCGTGACGACATGACAATCGCTGCAAACGGAAAATCCCCAATAGGCCAGACCGAGCGCGATCGCGGCGATGGGTATAAAGACGTACCAGTTGCTGGGACTGGAGGGACTTTTTTGCGGCGTCATGCGGGCTCTTTCTGGCGCGACGAAAGGCAGCCACGCTCCAGCGCCATCATGTTGGCACCCAGGCTTTCGGCTCCCGCTTTGTCGTTCGATGTCACCAGTAGCGCTACGTGCTGCACGGCGACGAGGCGCTTGAGATCGGCCTGCAATTCCGCGCGCGCTTCGGGATCGAGACCTTCGAACGGCGCGTCGAGCATGACGATGTGCGGTTCGGTGATGAGCGCGCGCGCCAGGAGCGCCCGCTTGGTGAGACTGGCGGAAATCTCATTGCTCTGCGCATTGCGCCACGGATCGAGATCAAAATTGATCAGGCAATGTTCCAGCCGCTTCTCGATTTCGCTGTCGGCGAGTTCCAGTTTGCAAAGCGGGAAGGCGAGATTTTCCGCGAGCGTCAGATCATGCAGCAGCGCGCCGTTTTCCAGCACAAGCCCGATATGACGGCGCAGCTTGTGCCATTCATGTTCCGGCAAATTCTCGGCCGCCTCGCCCGCGATCTGCAAGTGACCTTCCGAGGCGCGCTCGAGGCCCGCGAGCAGGCGCAACAAAAGCGTCTTGCCTGAGCCGCTGCGCCCGACAATAGCCATGCATTGGCCGCGTTCCAGCGTGAAGGAAATATCGTCGAGCACGCGTGCGCCACCGCGCATGAGCGCCAGGCCGCGCGCCTCGATCATGATCTCGCTCATGCGCCTGCCCCGGCGAAGATCGCGGCAGCGCCGAATATCGCGAGCAGCGAGATCACGAAGGTCCGCCACGCAGCGGCTTCGAGCGTTTGCGGATCGCGGCCTGCGCCGCTGCCTTCGGCAGAGGCGATGCCGAGCGCGAGCATCGCATAAACTTCCACGCGCAGGAACCCAAACCAGAAATCGCTGCGTGCGCCTTCGGCAAAAACGATCGTCGTATAGCGGGCAACAGGAATCGCCTCGAATTGCTGTAGCGTGAGCGCGGCTGCCAAATGCGCGATGCCGTCTCCCCAAACCAGCAATGCCGCCGCCGCAAAGAGGAATGCGAGCAAGCTCGCGGGCAATACATGATCGGCCGGGTCCACACCCATCAGGCGCAGGGAATCCACTTCGCCGCCTGCGATCATGCGCCCAATTCGCACGGCGAGTGCCACGCCCGAGCGCCCGGCGACGAAAATCCCGATCAGCACCGGCATCACTTCGCGCATCAGTGCCGAGCGCAACGCTCGCAATAGCGGTTCTTCCAGATTCACAACATGAAACGCCCGCGACACGCTGAAGGCTAGCACCAGCCCCGTCAGCGCGGCCAGCATGGTGACGATGGGCAAGGGACGCAATGCGGTGTCGGAGAGCGCATCCACCGTGCGGCGGCGCGCAAACCTGTCGCCGCGCAGCAGCGCCGGAAGGCCGACAAATGCGGCTTGCAGGAAAAATGCGAACAGGCCGACATTCTCCACGCCACCCTGAATCGCGCGACCGCCGGCATTTCTGATGTCCCCGATCATTGCCATGGCGCACGCCTCAGAGCACCGTTCAAATCGAGTTCGATTATGCGAGCAGCGCTTTGCGAAGTGGCACTTCCGATTTGAATGACGAAATCGGCTGCGGCGGCAGACGACACCAAAATGGTTTCGGCCCTCCCCGCCAGAGCGATTGCTTCGGGCGGAAGATTCTCGTTCGGCTGAACGATCACGCTTAATTTGGCTTTGGCGAGGGCGATCTCGGCGGCGCGGCGCTGAACGGGGGATGCAAGCGCCGTGCGCAATACAAGCACGCGCTCCGGGTAGCGCTTCGTCAAATCATCTAATAGATACGGAAAGCCTGTGTCGAAGCCACTTTGGGGCGCGCCGCCGCCATGAAGCGCCAGCGTGAGATCGCGCAGGATCGTCTGCTTCACGCGGTCGAGTTGGGCGGGAATGGCGCGCACCGAAAGCCGGTCGAGATCGCGGATTTCGGGCGTCAGCGATTCATAGGGAACCAGCAGCGGCGTCAGCTTCGCGGCATCGTCGCGCGTTTCGCCATAGCGCCAGCCATCCAGCATCTGCACGGCAGCCCAGCGCTGATGCTCCATTTCGGCGAGCGCTTCCCGTTCTTCCGTCGTGAACGCGAAGCGCGGGCCGCCATCCGCCGGAACGATGTGGCAGGAAATCGCCGCGAGCTTGCAGGCGATGTGATCGGCCTGATGGCGCGACGCGGCGCGGAAGCGCTCGGGCAGCGCGTCCCATGGCTGCATGCTGGGACGAATGCCGATTGTGTGGCCCGCTTGCCGCCGCTCTTCGAGATAGAGTTCGTGAATGGCCTGCGCCTGCAAATCGGCGGGGTCTGAAAACAGCGCCGCCACGGCCTCGCGCCAATCGGTTTGCAGCACGGCAATCGTTCCGGCGGGTGCTGGGCCAGCGCAAGGAAGCCAGTAGACCGGCACAAACCAATCGGGATGTTTCTGCGCATTCCATATCGCAGCATCGGCGACATAGATAGCGGATGCAGCGCCATCCCAGTTTTCGGTTGCCGCAAGCGTTCCGATTTCTTTCAGCGCGGGCAACGAAGATGTAAGCGCATCGAGCCAGCGTTCGCCGCCCACAATCGTCGCGCGCGGCTTGACGCCGGGCAAATGCATCATGCGGAAAAGCTGAAGCAGAATTTGCTCGGCTTCCGCGCCCGTGCCGAAAATAACCGGCTGCGGTGCTTGCGCGTCATAGTTCAACCGGCCGAATGGATGATCGAGCAGCAGACGCCGCGCCATGCGCTGCGATGCCGATAGTGGGCGCACGCGCAAACCATTGCCGGTTTCTGAATCGAAATCCTGTATGGCAGTGAGCGCGGCTTGCGTTTCCGCGGCAATGGCGAAAATTGTTTGCTGCCCGGAGATCTGCCAGCCTGCAGCCGCCTTACGCGCTGCATCGAGATCGGTCTGTTCGTCGCCGCTGGCGAATATCACGCAGGTGGGTGATTTTTGATCAGAAAGCGCCGCAACATCGGGCAAACGCGTGACGTGATAGCCTGCGCCTATCGCGCCTTGCACAATCGGCTCAACCGCACCCACAACGACAAGCTCGCCGCCCGGCTTAATCGCGCGTTGCAGCCATTTCAGCATCGCGCGGATTGCGGCGCGTTGACCGCGCTCGCGGCCATGTCTTGTGTGAGATGCACAAGCACCTGACGAAATGCTTCGTCGAACGCCGCCTCGATTCCTGCCGCACCATCGCCGGCCCGCGGCTGCTGTGCGCAATAAGAGCCCATCAGAAACGCCTGCCGCTGCGGCCCTTTGAGAATGGTCACTTCCAGATCGACAATCGCCGTGCCGTCTGCGGAAAGCTCGAAGCGGTCGAGCCGCGCCGAGAGCATGTAGTCCGCAATTCCCGGCAGATCGGGCGCAAATACGGCGTCCGCGATC
Source organism: Rhizomicrobium sp. (assembly GCA_035944195.1). Classification (GTDB taxonomy): domain Bacteria; phylum Pseudomonadota; class Alphaproteobacteria; order Micropepsales; family Micropepsaceae; genus Rhizomicrobium. Next base: position 36,343 of record DASZBL010000024.1, read on the forward strand.
TTTGCCGCGCGCAATACCTGCGTGACGACGATGGAAGCGGCCTGCGGCGGGGTTTCCTCCCACAGGAAACTTGCCGATTGCTTGCGCTCGTTGGGCGCTTGCGCGTCGAAATAGACCAGACGCCGCTCGCCCAGAAGACCGCGCGCCTGAAATGGCTGCACCTGGAGCGCGCCTTGCAAATGCGTGGCGGCAACAGGCATTTCGGACGGCGCATCCAGCCGCATGTTGCGGCTTTCCGGTGCGGTGCTGCAGGCCGCCAGCATCGACGCCGCAAACAGCACAACCAATCGAAAGGAAGAAATGTTTCGCATGCGCTATCTCGGTTTGGTGTCGGCTGGATCGCCAAGCGCGCGGCCGCTGACCATCGCGCGTGGATCGTCGCGAAGCTTGGCGGTGATCTCCTTCAGATCGGCACTCGCCGCCTGCATGTTCGCAGCGATGGAGGCCATCGATGTCGCGGTCACGCCCAGAATATAGCGCAGATCGGTGACCGACGAACCCACCGGCTCCGCATTTTTGTGCACCAGCCCGTTCATTTCGGTGGCAGCGAGACTTGCCTGCTTGGACGTGGCCGCAAGATTGTCGATCATCGATGCGATCTGGCGCTGGCGCTTGTCGTTCAGCAAGCCGCGCGCGGTTTCGCTGATAGCCTGCACATTGGTCAGCGTTGCGTTCATGCGCGCGATGAGCGCGACCGATCCGTTCGCCGAAGCGCCGCCGGCCTTAATCTCTTCCGGCGTCGGTGCCAGCGCACGCAGCACGGTGTTCACGCGTTCAACCGTATCGCGGGTGGTGTTGATCGTCTGCAGGGTCAGCTCGATCATGCTGGGATGATGCCCGCAACCGCGCAATTGCGCGCCCGGCAGCGAAGGGTCGTAAGTGGGTTCGGGACAATCCTTGCCGCGCGCGATGCTCAAGGTCGCGGGTTGCAGCGGATTGGGCGCGTCGATCACCAGCCCGACATCGCGCATATCCTCCGTCTGCCAATCGGGATCGAGCCGCACGCGCACCAGAAACCGCCGCTCGCGCAGATGCTGCTCGATGCGCGTGACATGGCCGATCACGAAGCCTTCATCTTTTACCGCCGCGCCTTCGCCCAGATTGGCAACGTTCTTGAATACCGCGACATAAGGATGGCGCCGGTCCAGCACCTCTGGCGCGAAGGCAGCGACAAGCGCCACCACGACCAGAATGGCGATGGTTGCAAGGCCAAGCCGGAATTGCAGAACAGGATCAGGACGCATGGAATATGATCGACCTTCGACCTCTGTGGTCTATCATGATTGGCGCGCCGGTTGAACCCGCTTCCAATTCGCGCTGCGGCATGCTGGACTGAGCGGGCCTCATTGAATTGATCCCCTCATTTCCATGCAGCCATTGCGGATTTTTGTCTCTTCGCCCTCGGATGTGAATCCGGAGCGCGCGGCTGCCGCCCGTGTGATCGACAGGCTGGGCCGCGAATTCGGCGGTTTCTTCGCCATCCAGGCCGAATTGTGGGAGCAGGAGCCGCTGCGCGCCACGGCGGATTTTCAGGGGCAGATCCCGCGCCCCTCAGAAGCCGATATCGTGCTGGTGGTGGTGTGGTCGCGATTGGGCACGCGGCTGGCGCCGGGCAGCTTCAAGGGCTCACTGAGCGGCGGTGCGGTGACCGGCACCGAGTGGGAATTCGAGGATGCCGCCCGCAGCTTTCGCGAGCGCGGCGTGCCCGATCTGCTCTTCTATCGCAAGACCGCGCGCATCGACATCGCACTTGGCGATGATAATGCCATCGAGCAGCGGCGCGAAGAAAAGCGTCACCTCGATCAATTCCTGCAGAGCTGGTTCTTCACCGAGACGGCGGAGTTCAAGGGCGCGTTTTCGTCTTTCACCACCACGCATGAATTCGAACTCATCGTTGAGCAGCATCTGCGCAAGCTTATTCAGGCGCGCGTGAATGCGCTGGATGTGGCCTCCGCTCAGGCCCCGCCGGCGCGCTGGCAGGGCGGCTCGCCGTTCCGCGGGCTCGAGCCGTTCGACGTGGAACATGCGGGAATTTTCTACGGCCGCAGCCGCGCGCGCATGGAAGTGCGCGAAGCGTTGACAACGCGCGCCGCGCAAGGCGCTGCGTTTGTCTTGCTGCTCGGGATGAGCGGTTCGGGAAAATCCTCGCTGGTGCGCGCGGCGTTGATCCCAGATCTCGCCGTGCCCGGCATGATCGAGCAGGTGGGATTGTTCCGCTATGCGCTGCTGCGGCCTTCGGATTCGCCTGCCGATCCGCTCGCCGCATTGGCCGAGGCGCTGATTGCGGATTCGGCGCTGCCCGAATTGGAAAGCATGGGTTGGAATGCCGCGCGAATTGCAGAGCAGCTTGGCTCCGCGCCTGAAGATATGCTGCCGGTTCTCGAAGAAGCATTGGAAAAGGCAGGCGTCGCAGCGGGCCTTCTGGAAGGCGCAAAGGCGCGGCTGTTGCTCGCTGTCGATCAACTCGAAGAATTGTTCACGCTGACGGGCCTTGAACCCGAAACGCGCGACCGCTTTATCAATGCGCTGCATGTTCTGGCGCGCAGCGGCACGGTGTGGGTCATCGCCACAATGCGCAGCGACATGTTCCATCATCTGGCGTCGGCGCCGCGGCTCGCGGAACTGGCGGAAGGTGTGGGCCAATATCATTTGCTGCCGCCGCAGCCTTCGGAGATTTCGCAGATCATCCGCGAGCCGGCATCGGCAGCGGGCCTGCGCTTCGAGATCGACCCGAAAACCAATGTCGGGCTCGATGAAGTTTTGCATGAGGCGATGGAAGATGATCCCGCGGCGTTGCCGCTGCTCGAATTCACGCTGGACGAATTGTTCAAGACGCGCACGGCGCGCGGCGTGCTGACTTACGAAGCCTATAATCGCCTCGGCGGAATCGAGGGCGCGCTGGCGCGGCGCGCGGAAGATGTTTTCGCGGGCCTTCCCGGCGATACGCAGAATGCCTTTGCTTCCGTCGCGTGTGCGCTTGTCGTGCAGCAGCGTGGCAGCGGCGGCGGATTCGCGGCGCGGCGCGCACCCTGGAGCGAATTTGCGAACGATTCCGCGCGCGCGGCATTGGTGGATGCTTTCGTCGCGGCGCGCCTCTTCGTGACCGATGCGGGCGAAGGCAGTGCGCGCACCATTCGCGTGGCGCATGAAGCGTTGTTCCGTTGCTGGCCTCGCATGCGCGAGGCGCTGGAGCGCGATGCGGCATTTCTCGTCGCGCGCGAAAGGCTGGCAACCGCTACTGAGCGCTGGCTTGCCGAAGACCGCGCGCCCGATTTCCTGCTGCAAGAGGGCCGCGTTCTGGCGGAAGCCGAAGAATTGCTGCAGACGCGCGGCAATGACCTCGACCCCACCGTACAGGAATTCATCGCCACTTCGGCAGAGGCCGTACACAGGCGGCGCACGCGCGGTTTGCGCTGGGCCCGCGCAATTGCTGCGGGGTTTGCGCTGATTGCCATAATCGCGGGGGGGGCCGGATGGTTCGCCTTGCAAAATCGCGACGCGGCCGAGCACGCGCGCAATGAAGCGGTTGAGCGGCGCGACGGCGCACTGCGCTCGGAAAGTTTTTTCCTGGCGGCACTTTCCTACAAATCGACCAAATCGGGCGATCCTGTCAGCGGCGCGCTGCTGGCGCGCGCAGCCATGCCTCGCGAGATTGCCAAACCCGACCGCCCCCTGGTGAATGAAGCGCGCGATGCGCTGGCCTACGCGCTGGCGAGTTTGAAAGAGGAACGCGGCGTTATCCGCCATTCGGGCGACAAGGTGCAGGCGTCTTTTTTCCCCAACGGCACGGTCGGAAGCATCGGCGGCAATGATCCGCTGCGTCTGTCGCGCGTGCCTGACGGCAAGGAGATCGCGCATTTCGGAGACCACGCGCCCGGCAATGCATGGATCAACGACGATGGCAGCCAGATCATTCTGCTCGATGGCGAAAATCTGAAATTCTTCGACAGCGCGACGGGAAAACAGACAAGACAGCTCCCGCTGGCCAAGCGCGCCGACGGTCTGGTGAATGTCATTATAGATACACCCCTGTCGCGCGCAGCACTTTATTATGCGGGCGCTGGCGCGGAATTGATCGCGCTGCCGCATGGGCGTGTGCTGACGAAATTCGGCAATGCTTCGCCCGTTCTGCTGATGCAGCTTGCGGGCAAATCCTTGCTGTGGGCCGATGTGGCGGGCGATTTGGTTTTGCAGAACGCAAGCGACGGCGGCGGGATACGCCCGCTTGTCGGACATAAAGGGATGGTGACGGCGATTGCGTTGTCGCCCGATCTCGCTGCGAGCGGCGGCATCGATGGAACGGTGCGGCTTTGGTCGATAGCGGATGGAAGCCCGCGCGGCGTGTTCCAGCATGGCAGCCCGGTGCTGAATCTTCAGTTCTCCACCGATGGCAGCCGCATCGTTTCCGGAGGCCGCGACCGCATCGCGCGCATGTGGGATGTAAAGACGGGTGCAGCACTGGGAATCATTCCCAACCTCGTGGATCATTCGCCGCTGGCGCTGAGCCCCGATGGCAAGCGCCTCGCCGTTGCGGATCCCGATGGCTCGATCCGCATTCACGACGCTGCAACCGGGGCGCTCATCCAGCGCCTTGTGGGCCACACCGCGGCAATCACGGCACTGAGCTTCGATGCGAAGGGAACGCTGCTGCTTTCCTCTGCCGCCGACAGCACCGCGCGCATCTGGCAACCGGATGCCGTCGATCCGGCGCCCATTCTGGGCGATGTCAATCGTATGTTGACGATGACGGGCATGACGCGCGGCGGCCAACCCTATTCCGGCGACATGAGCAAGGGCGTCGTCACGATCTGGCGGGATGGTGTTTCGCGGCCGCCAATTTCCATCGCCACGAACGCAACGACCCTGCTAGCCGTGCAGGCGGACACCAAGGCGCGCATCGTGGCCATCTCCGCGATCAACAAGGTGTCACTCTGGTCGCTCGGCGTATCGGGCGCGCAATTGATTGGCGCATTGCCCGATCTGGGCGTGTTCGCGACGTCCATCGCCGTCAGTCCGGATGGCAACCGCGTATTCGCGACCGGCATCAATGGAGCTGCGTATTTGCTTGATGGCAACGCAAAGGAGATCGGCCAACTCCGCACGTCGCCGCCTTTGTTCGGCGGCATGAGCGCAGATGGCAGCCGCGTCTGGCTGCGCGGCCGAGGCCCCAACATCTGGCTACGCGACGGCAAAACATTCGCGGCACTACGCACCATCGATACGCATAGTGCGGTGTGGCGTGTATTCCTCAGCAAGGACGGGCGCACGCTTCTCTCCGTGCAAAGCGACGGCAATGTGCAGTATTGGAATGGCAAGACGCTGGAAAAATTGCGCAGCGCAGGGCCGGAACCGGCTGCATTCACGCAATCCGGCGATTTCGTCGCCATCGGCGATCATGTCGGACATGTGACCATTTTCGACATCGCCCGCCACACAGCAATTGCCGCTCTGGAACTTCCCGGTGGTGCCGCGCAATCGCTGGCGCTTTCGCCGGACGGCAGCGTGGTGGCCGTGCAATGCGCCGATGGCGGTGTACGCACATGGTCGGTGCCCGCGATGGAACCGGTTCTGTCGCTACCCGCCGAATGGGTCGGCAAGACCACGGCGTTTCAGCTGATGGCGTTCTCGCCCGACGGCAAATGGCTCGCCATCCGCTGGCACGAGCACCAATTGCGGCTGTGGCCGGTGGACCATTCCGTAGCGGCACTCGCCGCCCGCGCGGACAAGGCGGTCCCGCGCAAACTCACCGATGCCGAGCGCGCGCTTTTAATTCTCTCCTATGATTGATAGAGGCGTGCGGCCTGCATAGGATCGCCCGCTAATCGAGGGGCAGCCTATGACCGGCAATTTCATGATCTACGGCGCAACCGGCTACACGGGAAAGCTGGTGGCGAAAGCGGCGAAAGAAGCGGGATTGAAGCCGCTGCTTGCGGGGCGCAACGAAGCCAAGCTGAAGGCGGTGGCTGCCCCTCTGGGTTTTGAATATGCGGCGTTCGATCTTGATAATTCCGCAGCACTCGATGCCGCCCTGAAGCGCGTCGACGTCGTGCTGCATATCGCGGGGCCATTCTCGCATACTTCGCGCCAGATGGTGGACGCATGTTTGCGCACTGGACGGCATTATCTCGACATCACCGGCGAGATCGCCGTGCTTGCGGCATGTGCTGCGCGCGACGAAGACGCGAAAAAGAAAAACATCATGATCCTTCCCGGCGTGGGCTTCGACGTGGTGCCGAGCGATTGTCTCGCCGCACATATGAAAGCGCGATTGCCGGACGCAACCGAACTCAGCATCGCCATCGGCGGCATGGATAAAATGTCCCGCGGCACAGCGAAGTCGAGCATGGAGAGCGTGGGCGATCCGGTGAAGATTCGCCGCGACGGCAAAGTGCTCAGCCAATGGCCGCCGCTGCGCCGCATGTTCGATTTCGGCAAGGGACCGCGGCCTTCGATTGCGGTGGGCTGGGGCGATGTGTTCACGGCCTTTTATTCCACGGGCATTCCCAACATCACATGCTATTTCGAATCCCTGCCGCAGCTTGAGCAGATGGCGAAGCTCAACGGTTTTGTGCGCGGGCTTTTGTCGACGCCGCTCATGCAATTCGTGCTGAAGCGTTGGGCCGATACGCAGCCCGAAGGCCCCACCGATGCGGAGCGCGCAGCCGGGCAAGGCGTGCTTATCGGCGAGGTGGTGAATGCAAAAGGCGAAAAGAAAATCTCGCGATTGAAGACGCCGGAAGGCTACACGCTCACCGCCATGACGGGACTGGAGATCGTGCGCCGCGTGCTGGCGGGCGATTTCAAGCCGGGATTCATGACCCCTTCGCGCGTATATGGCGCGGGCTTCATCACGCAATATCAGAATTGCGTGCTGGAGGATTTAAGCTAGCGCATCCGTGCCGATTTCATGCACCGTTCCACAGAACTCGCATTTCGCGCGAATGATGCCGTCTGAATCGGCCAGGCCTTCGCGGTCTTTCGCAGAATAGGAGCGCAGCACCGACGCAATCCGCCCGCCGTCGCAATCGCAGCGGAAGCTCAGCGTTTCGGCCGGATGCACGCGCACTTCATCTTCGTTGAACAACCGCCACAGCAGCGTTTCGGCGGAGAGCGCGGTGTCGAGCAATTCGAAGGCATCGACGGTGGAGAGGATCATCGACAATCGGTTCCAATCGTCATCCACGCGCGCCGCCTCGGGTGTTGCCTGCAACATGATCCCGCCTGCGCGCCATTGGGGCTCGCTGCGCCCCGGCACATAGGCGGGTGCGGCGGCAAGCCGGATCGCGGTCGGCAATTGTTCGGACTGCGCGAAATAGGTTTCGGCGGACGCGGCGATGCCATCCGCGGACAATGAAACAATGCCCTGATAGGTCTGGCCTTCGCGTCTGGGTTCGATGGTGATGGCGAGCACGCCGCCGCCTGCGAGTTCGGCAAAGCTGGGCGGCTTGGCGAATTGTGTTTCCTTGAGACGCGCGAAACCGCGCACGCCCGCACTGCGATCATCTTCTGCGCCGTAATAATCCACTGTCACGAGATTGAGCGGGCCATCGCTTTTCGTCTGCACCGTCAAACGGCCATCAAGCTTCAGCGTGCTGCCCAGCAAGGTGGATAACACCAGCGCTTCACCCAGCACGCGCGCGGCAGGCTCCGGCAATGTGTGTGCCGCCAGCGCACGCGCCGAAACCGCATCCATCCGCACGACGCGCCCGCGCAATCCCAATTGCGGCAGATCGAATGCCAATACAAAATCGGCCGCGGGCGCGGGTTGGTAGTCCACTTTTTCTGAACTCACGAAAGGCACCAGGCCAATATCGCCTTTTGCGCGTGCAGGCGGTTTTCGGCTTCGTCGAAGACCACGCTTTGCGGGCCGTCGATCACGTCGTCGGTGACTTCCTCACCGCGATGGGCGGGCAGGCAATGCATGAAGATCGCGTCTTTGCTGGCGCGCGCCATCAGTTGCGCATTCACCTGATAGGCCTTGAGCAAATTGTGGCGCTTGGTGGAATCCTCATCACCCATCGATACCCACGCATCCGACACCACGCAATCGGCATCCTTGACCGCAGCCTGCGGATCGTCGGTGAATTGCACATCGGCGCCTTCGACCCTTGCCCATTCGCGCAAGGAGGCGCGCGCGCTCAATTCTCTCGGCGAGGCCACGCGCAATTTAAATCCGAAGCGCGGAGCCGCATGCACCCATGACGCGAGCACGTTGTTGGAATCCCCACTCCACGCGATGGTGGCGCCTTTGATCGGCCCGCGATGTTCCTCGAACGTCATCACATCGGCCATCACCTGACAGGGATGCGACAGCCGCGTGAGGCCGTTGATGACGGGGATCGTGGCGTTCTCAGCCAAATCCACCACCATCTCGTGATCGAGCAGGCGGATCATCACCGCATCGACATAGCGCGAGAGCACGCGCGCCGTATCGGCAATGGTTTCCTCGCGCGCGAGCTGCATTTCGCTGCCCGTCAGCATCAGCGTCTGCCCGCCCAATTGGCGCATGCCGACATCGAAGGAAATACGCGTGCGCGTGGAATGCTTGTCGAAGATGAGCGCCAGCACGCGCCCCGAGAGCGGCGCATCGGCATCCACCGCACCGCGCGGAAGATCGGCGCGCATCTTCTTGCGAGCCTTGGCTTCGGCGATGAGGCCATGCAGCGTGGCGGAATCGCAATCGCTGATGTCGAGGAAGTGTTTCACCGCCCCGACCTTTCCCGTGGGCGCGTTCATGCGGCCACCGTGGCGGCATTTTCGAATTCGCGCGCGGTTTCATCAAGCAGGCGCACGGCCTCGCGCACATGCTCTTCCTCGATGTTCAGCGGCGGTAGAAGGCGCACGACATTGTCGCCCGCGCCGACCGAAAGCATGTGATGGCTGCGCAATGCGTTCATGAAATCGGTATTCGGCACTTTCATCTTCAGGCCGATCATCAGGCCCTCGCCGCGCAATTCCTCGAACACGGTGGGATGTTCGGCAACAAGCCCGGCAAGCTGCTGCTGGGCGAAACCGGCGACGCGCTGCACATGCTCGAAGAAGCGCGGTGCCAGAATAATATCGAGAACCGCATTGCCCACCGCCATCGCCAGCGGATTGCCGCCGAAGGTGGAAGCGTGCGAACCCGCTGTCATGCCGGACGCCGCGTTTGCGGTCGCAAGGCACGCACCCATCGGAAAACCGCCGCCGATGCCTTTGGCGACCGCCATGATGTCCGGCGTCACGCCCGTCCATTCATGCGCGAAGAATTTTCCGGTGCGGCCGACGCCCGTTTGCACTTCGTCGAAGATCAGCAGCAGGCCGCGCTCGTCGCAGAGCTTGCGTAGCGCGCGCAGGAATTCGCGGCGGGCGGGGCGTAATCCACCTTCTCCCTGAATCGGTTCGATCAGAAGTGCTGCGGTATCCGGCGTGACCGCCGCTTCCACCGCTTTGATGTCGCCGAACGCCACCTGATCGAAGCCGTCCACTTTCGGGCCGAAGCCTTCGAGATATTTCGCCTGACCGCCCGCGGCGATCGCCGCCAGCGTGCGCCCGTGAAACGCGCCTTCGAAGGTGATGATGCGGAAGCGATGGCCCTCGCCTTTTCCATAATGATAGCGCCGCGCCATCTTGATCGCGCATTCGATGGCTTCCACGCCGGAGTTCGTGAAGAACACCGTGTCCGCGAAAGTGGCTTCCACCAGCCGCTTGGCGAGCTTCTCCTGATCGGGAATGCGGTAGAGGTTGGAGGTGTGCCAGAGCTTGCCCGCCTGATCGCGCAGCACTTCCACCAAATGGGGATGCGCGTGGCCCAGTGCACTCACTGCGATGCCGCCGCCGAAATCGAGATATCGGCTGCCATCCTCGGCGAAGATATAGGGTCCTTCGCCCCGGACGAACGCGATGTCCGCCCGATTATAGGTTGGCAGCACGGCAGGAAACACGGGAACTCTCCTTATCTAGTGGACGGGCTTTATCAGCCGCGAGACCTATAGGGTCAAGCAAAGCCGCTGGCCGGGCCGGTATTCGGAAATATCGGGATATAGCCAAAGTGGTGATGCCAGCGCCGCGCTTCAAGAACAAACAGTGAATAAGTATCGACTTCGTAGTAGCATGGCCTTTCTGTGGACAAGGGTTAGGGAGCACATAGCAGCACTTGTGCGCGTTAACCGCCCTGCTACGATATTTTGTGCCACAGGCAAGGGAGGCCCACATGGGCTGGACGGATGAACGGGTCGAGCAACTGAAATCGCTCTGGACCGAGGGACTTTCGGCAAGCCAGATCGCCCGGGTACTGGGCGGCGTCACCCGCAATGCGGTGATCGGCAAGGTGCATCGGTTGGGCCTTGCAGGCCGCGCCAGCCCAAGCCGCGTCGAGCGCCCCCGCCTGCCGATGGCGCCGAAGATTTCGATGCGCGCCCATCAACCGGAGCCGCCAGTGGTGGAGGAAGATCCCGTGGTGATGGACGACGGCAATTTCGTCACCGTGCTCACGATCTCCAACAGCATGTGCCGCTGGCCGATTGGCGATCCGAGCGAGCATGAATTTCACTTCTGCGGCCGCAAGCCCAAGGGCGGCTCGCCCTATTGCGAGGCGCATGCGCGCAAGGCCTATCAGCCGCAGCAGTTGCGCCGCGACAAGAGCCGGATGGCTAGCTAGTTCACCTCGGTGTCATGGCCCGCCTAGTGCGGGCCACCCAGGTGAAATAGCCGCGAGTGGAGAAGAAAGATCTCCGTTTCGCTTTTGGGAATTTGGGAAACGTCAACTGGGTGGCCCGCATTCGCGGGCCATGACAGTCTTTTTTTATGACAATCGTTTTATTGACGCCTAAGCCACAAACGCATCGTCCAGCGCATAACCCGCCGAACGCACCGTGCGGATAGGATCGCGCACACCTTCGATGTTGAGCGCCTTGCGCAGGCGGCCCACATGCACATCGACCGTGCGGGCTTCGACATAGACGTCCGAGCCCCACACTGCATCCAGCAATTGCTCGCGTGAAAATACGCGCCCCGGATGCTGGATGAGATGATCGAGCAGCTTGAATTCCGTCGGGCCAAGATGCACATCGCGGCCGCCGCGGCGCACGCGATGGGCGGCGCGGTCCATTTCGATGTCGCCGATGCGCACGATGTCCTCGGCAAGGCCTGGACGAATGCGGCGCATGACGGCGCGCAACCGCGCCAGAAGCTCGGTCATCGAGAAGGGCTTGGTGATGTAATCATCCGCGCCGGTGTCGAGGCCGCGGATGCGGTCGGTTTCTTCGCCGCGCGCGGTGAGCATGATGATCGGCACGTTGCGGGTTTCCTGCCGCCCGCGCAGGCGGCGGCAAACCTCGATGCCCGAAAGCTGCGGCAGCATCCAGTCCAGCAACACGACATCGGGTTTTTCTTCATTGGCGACGAGCATCGCTTCTTCGCCGTCGCGCGCTTCCAGCACGCGATAGCCTTCGCGTTCCAGATTGTAGCGTAGCAGGGTGACGAGGGCTGCCTCGTCTTCGGCGACCAGAACGGCGGGCTTCAGCGTCATGTGGATTTGCGCTCGAAGGGCACGGTGGTGGAACTCGTATTGTCCGCCTTGGGCCGGTCGGCGGCGAGATGGCTGCCGGTCACCATCAGATAAACGGTCTCGGCGATGTTGGTTGCGTGATCGCCCGTGCGCTCGATGTTCTTGGCGACGAACAGCAGATGCGTGCAAAGGCCAATCGTGCGCGGATCTTCCATCATATAGGTGAGAAGTTCGCGGAACAGGCTGTTGTAGATTTCATCGATCTCGCCGTCCTGGCGCCACACGGTTTCGGCGGCGCCCGCATCGCGGTCGGAATAGGCATCCAGCACCAGCTTCAACTGGCTGAGTGCCTGACGCCCCATGCGCGCGAGGCTTTGCGTGAGGCGGATAGGCGGTTCGCGGTTCAGCACCAATGCGCGCTTGGCAATGTTCTTTGCAAGATCGCCGATGCGTTCCAGCTCACTTGCAATCTTGATCGCGGCCAAAGTCTCGCGCAGATCGACCGCCATGGGCTGGCGCAGCGCCAGCAATCGCAGCGCCTGATTTTCGATCTGTTGCTGAAGCTGATCGATGCGCGGATCCCCCGCGATGGCTGCATCTGCCAGTTTGGTATCGCGCTTGGCGATGGCCTCGACGGCATCGGCAAGCTGGGCTTCGGCAAGTCCACCCATTTGCGCCACCGCGCTCGCCAGCGCTTCAAGCTGCTCGGTAAAGGCCTTCACGATGTGATCGGTCATTATGTCTCTCTCGGCCGGAATCGTCCGGCCATCGCCTGCATCTGCCTAAGCGCGAACGGCCACGCCTATGCGACGGTTTTACAACATTTCCGTGACAGCGGCGCGCCCGGCGGTTTCATTCACAGAAAGCGCGGGCAAAAGCACCGTGAAAATGCTGCCCTCGCCCGGCTGGCTTTCGATCTGGAGCCGCCCCTGATGGCGATTGACGATGTGCTTGACGATGGCCAGGCCAAGCCCGGTACCGCCCCGTTCCCGGCTCCGCTTTACGTCCACCCGGTAGAAACGCTCCGTGAGGCGGGGAACAGCCTCGCGCGGGATGCCTTCGCCATCGTCGCGCACAGCGGCGCAAACCATCGCGCCCGCGCCCCCGCGGCCCTGCGGCGTTGACGGCGCCGGGGCCAGCGCCAGCTTCACCCAGACATGGCCGCCCGGCCGCCCATATTTGATGGCATTGGCAAAGAGATTCTGGAAAAGCTGGATGAGTTCGTCGCGGTCGCCCACGACAGGCGGCAGATCCGGCGCCTCCTCGATGGAGATCGTCACGTCATCGGCTTCGGCCAGCGGAGAAAGTGCGGCCGCCGCATCGCGCACCACGCCGCCCAGATCGGCTTCGTCCGATGGCGGCACATGCTCGTTGATCTCGATGCGGGTGAGCGAGAGCAGATCGTCGATCAGCCGTCGCATGCGCGCGGCTTCGACGCTCATGATGTCGAGGAATTTTTCGCGCGCGCGCTCGTCGTCCCGCGCATGGCCCCGCAGCGTGTCAATGAAACCGGAGACGGCGGCCAGCGGCGTGCGCAATTCATGGCTGGCATTGGCCACGAAATCGGCGCGCGCTTCCTCCGCCCGCTTCATGGCCGTCAGATCGTGCAGCAGGAGTGCGATCACCTGCGGGTTCTGCTCGGTGCGCATGACATGGGCTTCGAAATGGCGCCCTACCGGAACATGAAAAGAGAATTCCACCGACATCGGTTCGCCGGTCGCGGCCGTGCGCTCCACCGACTGCAGCACCACCGGCGTGCGCAGCACGGCAGAGACATGTTTCTTCTGCGCATCAAGACCAACCACGGCGGCCATCGCCTTGTTGGCGAAGATCACGCGGCCCTGCGCATCCAGCAGCAGAAACGGATCGGGCAGCCGCTCGAAGATTTCGCGCGCGGGTGGTGCGAGCATGCTCAGCACCGCGCCATTGGCGGGCGCGCTTTGGGCCTCCACACGCCGGCGGCGGCGCTCGCCGAATGTAGCCAGCGCGAGGGCCGCAAGGGCCGACCCACCCACCAGCCAGATGCCATCCCAGCCCAGGGCACCGATCACACTTGCGCCAACCGCAAGCCCGGCCGCCAGCAGCCACAGACCCCGGCGCTCCGCATCGGCAACACTATAACCAGCCATTCCCAGCCATTCCCGCGACTCGCACTCCCATCATACGCAAGGATCGCGCGCGTTCACGCCGTTCACCAAAACTTCACGCACGGTTGACGGCAGGTGCGTTCATACCACAAATTCGAATGATATGGGGCTCAACCGCACACAGGCCGCCAACCCGCGCTCCAGCCAGCAGGCAGGCGCATGAACGCGGCCACCAAATCGCTCACGAGCCTGCGCACCAAGCTGTTCTACGGTTTGGGATCGATTGCCTTCGGCGTGAAGGACAACGGCTTCAGCACATTGGTGCTGCTCTTTTACAATCAGGTCGTGGGCTTGCCGTCGCAGCTTGTCGGCAGCGCGATCCTGATTGCGCTCGTGTTCGATGCGTTTCTCGATCCCATTGTCGGGACGATCTCGGACAATCTGCGTTCGCGATGGGGGCGGCGGCATCCCTTCATGTATTTCTCGGCGCTGCCCGTCGCTCTCTCCTATCTTCTGCTGTTCAACCCGCCGCATTGGAGCCAGGGCGCGTTATTTGTCTATCTGATCGTGGTGTCGATCGTGGTTCGCACCTTCATCACGCTTTACGAAATTCCGAGTTCCGCGCTGGTGGCCGAATTGTCCGACGATTACGATCAGCGCACCGTCTTTTTCGCCTATCGCTATTTCTTCGGTTGGTTCGGCGGGCTAGGGATGAGCATTCTGGCATTCGCCGTTTTGCTGACGCCCGACAAGACCCATCCCGTGGGACAGCTCAATCCGGCAGGCTATGTCACCTACGGCATCGTGGCGGCAATCATCATGTTCTTCGCCATTCTCATTTCCGCTGCGGGCACACACCGGCACATCCCGCAATTTCATGTACCCAAACCGCGGCGGATCGGCGTGGGGCAGATGATGAGCGAGATGTTCGCAACCCTTGCGAATCGCTCTTTTCTAATCCTGACGATTTCAGGTGTGTTCTTTTACGTCGCTACTGGGCTGGTGTTCGCACTGAATGTCTATTTCCAGACCTATCTCTGGCAGCTTTCGGCAGCGCAGATTTCGATCTTCACCGTGATGGGGTTTGTTGCAGCGGCGTTGGCATTCGTGTTCGCGCTGCCACTGTCGCGCCGCTTTGGAAAGAAGATTTCCGCAATCGTCTTGTTCGTGCTGGCGCTTGCGGTCGGCTGCGTGCCGCTGACGCTTCGGCTGCTCAATCTCTTCCCGCCCAATGGCGCGCCGAGCCTGATGCCGCTGTTGCTCATCTTCGCCACCCTATCGCTGACGCTCAGCATCGCAAGCTCGATCCTGATGGCCTCGATGCTGACCGACATCGTGGAAGAAAATGCGCTCAAAACCGGCAGGCGTTCGGAAGGCCTCTTCTTCGCGGCCAACAGCTTCCTGCAAAAAGTGGTTTCGGGAGCGGGCGTATTTGCCTCCGGCCTGCTGCTGTGGCTGGTCGGATTCCCCGCCAATGCGCAGCCGGGACACATCGACATGGAAATCGTGCGCAATCTCGCACTTGTGTATTTACCGGTGCTGGTGCTTCTTTATGGCATCGCCATGGTGTTCCTCGGTTTCTACCGCATCACGCGCGAGAACCACGAGGAGAATTTGAAACGGCTGGCTGAAGAGATGGCGTTGGCCAAGCCGCTGCTCGACTAGGAATTTCAATGGACAGGGAACAGACGCACAGCGCTTCGACGGATCGCTACAACAAGAAGAAGGACGCGATCATCGCCGCCGCCGCCGGGATCATCAACCGGCGCGGTGTGAAAGGCATGACGCTTGCCGATGTGGCGGCGAGCGTCGATCTCATCACAACCTCCGTCACCTATTATTTCAAGAAGAAGGAAGACCTCGCGGTCGCATGCTTCCTGCGCGGCATCGAACGGCTCGATGCGCTGGTGACGCGCGCGATGGACGAGCATAGCGCGCATGATCGCCTCTTCAAGGTCGTGGGATTATGTCTCGAAATGGATCGCCGCATTCGCGAGGGCGAGGAAGCACCGCTCGCCATGTTCAGCGACATGCGCACGCTGCGCGAGCCGCATATCTCACTTGTTGCGGAGCCGTATCGCAATCTCTTCCGCAAGATTCGCGCCTTCTTTCTCTCGCCCGATTATGAATGGTTCGACCGCAAGACCAGCACCGTGCGCACGCATATGCTGTTGGAACAACTCTACTGGTCGGTGACATGGCTGCCGCGCTATGACGTGGAAGATTATCCACGCATCCACGAGCGCATGTTCGACATTCTGGCGAATGGATTGGTCGCGCCCGGTGCGGTGTGGGAGCCGTTGCAATTGGCGCCCATCCCGCCGCCGCCCGCAAGCCCGCAGGATTCGCTGCACGATACGTTTCTCCTGGCCGCGACCAAGCTCATCAATCAGCAAGGCTATCGCGGCGCATCGGTGGAGAAGATTTCCGCGCAGCTGAATGTGACCAAAGGCTCCTTCTATCATCACAACGATGCGAAGGATGATCTTGTGGTCGCCTGTTTCGAGCGCACCTTCGAGATCATGCGCAGCGCGCAGACGATTGCGATGCATGGCGACGGCAATGTCTGGCAGAAGCTTTCGGGCGCGGCTGCGTCGCTGGTGGAATATCAGCTTTCCGATCGCGGACCGCTGTTGCGCTCCTCCGCGCTCAGCGCTTTGCCGGAACCGATCCGCTATCGCATGGTGGATCGCTTCAATCGCGTTTCGGATCGCTTCGCGGCAATGATTTCGGATGGCATTGCCGAACAATCCGTGCGCGCCGTCGATCCGTTCGTGGCCGCCCAGATGCTGAACGCCACGCTGAATGCGGCCTCGGATCTCACCTTCGTGGTGCCCGTCCAGCAGCATGAAGTGGCCGCCCTTTATGCCAAGCCGATGCTGATGGGGATTTTTTCGCCGTAGCTAAGGCGCTGGCGCGAAAATCTTTTTCAACTCCGTCTTCAAAATTTTGCCGTTCGCGTTGCGCGGCAATGTTTCGGGCCAGAACACCACTTTCACCGGCACCTTGAACGCCGCGAGCTTGCCCGCCACGAATTCGCGCAATTCCATTTCCGTCGTGTGCATGCCCGGTTTGAGATGCACGATGGCGCCCGGCTCCTCGCCGAGGCTGTGATGCGGGACCGCCACCAGTGCGGCATCCATCACCGCGGGATGCTCGTAGAGAACGTTCTCCACTTCGATGCAGTAGATGTTCTCGCCGCCGCGGATGAGCATGTCCTTGGCGCGGTCGATGATGAAGCAGAAGCCTTCTTCGTCGAGCCGCGCCAGATCGCCGGTTTTCACCCAGCCATCCACGAAAGTCTCGCGCGTCGCTTCCGGTTTGTTCCAATAGCCTTTCACGATGTTCGGCCCGCGCGCCCATAGCTCGCCGACTTCGCCGGGCGGCAGCGTGCGCCCATCGGGTCCGACGATTTTGAGATCGCAAACCGGCGCCGCTGGCCCGCAGGAATCGGGGCGATTCTCGTAATCCTCCGCGCTGTGCGTGGTGCAGGTGGCGGATGTCTCCGTCATGCCCCAGCCATTGCCGGGCAGCGATTTGGGGAACGTCTCTACGATCTTGCGCACCAGTTCCGGCGCCGACGGCGCGCCGCCATAGGCGACACTTTCCAGCGACGACAAATCGTATTTCGAACGCGCCGGATGCTCGATCAATTGCCAGGCAATGGTGGGAACGCCGCCCGCGCTGTTCACCTTCTCGCGCTCGATCAATTGCATGGCGAGTTCGGGATCCCATTTGCGCATCAGCACGAGCTTGCCGCCGGTGATGAGCGTGGGATTGAGCACAGCAAAACATCCCGTCGCGTGGAAGAACGGCACGGAAAGCAGCGCGCATCGCTGCGGATCGTTCAGCGGATCGGGAACCGGCACCGGCTCGCCGCGCCGCAGGAAATTACGCGCAGCGGCACTCCCCGATGCGAAGATGTTCGAATTCATATTGCGATGCGTGCCGAGCGCGCCTTTCGGCGTTCCCGTCGTGCCCGACGTATAAAGGATCGTTGCATCGTCCTCCGGCGAAAGCGGGACTTCCGGTATCGGCAATTCGGGCAATTTGATCCAGTCGTTCACCGCGCCCAGAACATCCTCCAGCCGCGCCACGATGGGGCTCGGCAATTCGTCCTGATAGCGGCTGACATAGACGCGCTCCAGCGCCGGACAATTCACCAGATGCTCCGAAATACGTTCCAGCCGCTCGGCATCGGCGAACGCAATCTTCGCACCGGAATCGACAAGGCCATATTCCAGTTCCGGTCCCGTCCACCAAGCATTCAGCGGCGTGACGATGGCGCCGATGATGGTGGCCGCATAAAACGCCACCGGCCATTCCGGCAAATTGCGCATGATGATGGCGACACGGTCGCCTTTCTTCACGCCCTGCTTTTGCAGTTCATGCGCGAGCGTCATCGTCGCGCGATAGAAGCTTTCGAATGTCACTCGATCATTTTCGTACACGATGAAATCGCGATTGGTGAACATGCGCCCGACCATCACCACTTCGCGCAAGCTCGGCGGCGCGTTCTTCCACACGCGCGTGGCGACCCCGCCGATGACGGCCTCGTCCATTTCGAAGCGCGAGCCGGGTGCTGTGAGCGCGGCATGGGCCTCAGCCAGCAACATCGCGGGCCAGCCGGGTTTGGGCTTATAGGCGGGATTGTTCATGGGATAAGGTCCTGAATTGCGTATGGATTTCTGTCGCTTGCAACTTAGCCATGGCCGCCCGCGCCCCGCAACCGGGGTTTTCTAATCTTCGGTATGGACTAGACTGGCCGGCGAACCGCCATTCCAGGAGCCGCCTTTGCCCAAGCCCGAAACGCAAGGCCTGTCTTCGGCCCGCCTTGCCCGCCTCGATTCCCTGCTGCAGACGAAATATGTCGATTCCGGCAAGCTCGCCGGCACGCTTACGCTGGTCGCGCGTCGCGGCGAGCTGATCCATACCGGCGTCACCGGGCTGATGGATCGCGAGCGCAACAAAAAGATGCGCGAGGACACGATCTTCCGCATCTATTCCATGACCAAGCCGATCACCAGCGTCGCCTTCATGATGCTGGTGGAGGAAGGCTTGGTGGCGCTGGACGATCCGGTGCACCGCTTCATTCCGGAATGGCGCGATCTCGGCGTATTCGAGGCGGGCATCATCGGCGGCTTCCAGACGAAGCGCACATCGCGGCCGATGCGGATGATCGATCTCTTGCGCCACACCTCCGGCCTCACTTACGGTTTCCAGACACGCACCAATATCGACGCGGCCTATCGCAAGCTCGGGATCGGCGTGATCGAGAAAAGCCCGCTGCCGCTGGACGGCATGATCGCCGCACTTGCGAAAATTCCGCTGGAGTTTTCCCCGGGCGATGCGTGGAATTATTCCGTCTCCACCGATGTGCTGGGCTATCTGGTGGGTAAGATTTCGGGCGTTCCTTTCGAGACGTTCCTGAAGCAGCGCATTTTCGAGCCGCTCGGCATGATCGATACCGATTTCCATGTGCCTCCCGCGAAGGCCGAACGGTTTGCGGCCTGCTATAGCTTCGATGCCACCGGCAAGAATGTGGTGCTGCAGGACGATCCGGCGAAAAGCGCCTATCTTTCGCGGCCCGCTTTTGTTTCCGGCGGCGGCGGGCTTGTCGGCACCGCGCAGGATTATCTCAAATTCTGCCAGATGCTGCTGAACGGCGGCACGCTGAACGGCCACCGCTTCATCAGTCCCAAAACCATCGCGCTGATGACGATGAACCATCTGCCGGGCGGGCGCGAGCTGATGGAGATGTCGCGCTCGCTTTTCAGCGAGGCCGGCAATGAAGGCCTCGGCTTCGGGCTCGGCTTTGCGACGGTGCTCAATCGCGCAGCGACCATGACGCCCGGAAATGTCGGCGAATATTTCTGGGGTGGGGCTGCGAGCACCGCGTTCTGGATCGATCCGATGGACGAACTCATCGTCATATTCATGACGCAGTTCATTCCCTCCTCCACCTATCCCGTGCGGCGCGATCTGCGCACGCTGGTGTATGCGGCGTTCGAGGAATGATTGCCGAACTGGGCCCCCGCCTTCCGCCTTCGCCAAGGCTTCGGCGGACAAGTCGCGGGGGCACCATTCGCACAAACGGCTTAGCAACGCATTCGCGCTGCTAAGCCGTGTGCTCATGGTGGTTGCGGGGACAGGATTTGAACCTGTGACCTTCAGGTTATGAGCCTGTTTTGGCGAGAATTTTAAGCGCTAATTCGGACACAAATTTTACCAACTTCCGCGCAACTCATTGATTTCAAATGGGACATATGAGAGCCCTTCAGGTCATGAGACGACGTTCACGGACACACCCCGCCAATTCTTTCGGACACCTATCGGACACAGAATAGAACTTTGGGCCGGCCTAGGTGCAGGGGTGTGCAGAGCAGGACACGAAGATGCCACGCCGGTCCACAGTGCGATTGTCGGACCTATTGGTCCGTAAGCTGCCGGTTCCCGGTAAGGGTGCCGTCATCACATACGATGCCGAGGTGCCGGGCTTCGGGATCAGGGTCACGGCGAAAGGTCGCCGGTCCTTTGTGCTCAACTACATTGTCGCCGGTTGTGAACGGCGCATGACCATCGGTGACTTTCCTGCATAGTCAACGACAGCCGCCCGGGACGAGTCGAACCTCCATCGGCGTCATGTCCGCACGGGGGTCGATCCGATCACTGAGCGAGAGGCGCAGAAAGCAGCCACCCTGGCGGAGCTATCCGCGCCGACAATGAAGGACCTATTCGAGAGATATGAGGTCGAGCATTTGCCTCGGAAGGCCGCGCGCTCCGCCGCAGATGATCGTGGCATGTGGCAGAACATCATCTTGCCACGGCTAGGTTCAAAAAAGATTTCTGAGGTAACACCGTCGGATATAGATGCGCTCCACGCCCATATTAGCTCAACAACACCGGTGCGCGCGAACCGGACCGTCGAAGTCCTGCGAAAGGCGTTCAATCTGGCCATTCGGTGGGGTATCCGCAGCGACAATCCGGCCTCTGGCGTCCGACGCAGCCCGGAAGAAAAGCGGTCGCGCTACCTCACTCCGGCCGAAATTCTCAAGTTGGGTGAAGCTCTATCCGCGCATCGCGAGAAGACAAGCGCGAACGCCATCCGACTCCTGATGCTGACAGGCGCGCGCCGGAACGAGGTGCTGCATGCGCGGTGGGACATGTTCGATCTCGACAAGGGGGTTTGGGTGAAGCCCTCGGCCCATACCAAACAACGCAAGGAACACCGCGTGCCGCTCTCCGCTCCGGCAACGCAACTACTGGCCGAAATCGCGGCAGACGCAAATGCCACGAACTCCAAACAGAAAGCGTCGCCCAGCCCTTATGTTTTCCCCGGCAGGCCAGGCAAGCCCATCACCGACATCAAGCGTACTTGGCTAACTGTATGCAAATCGGCTGGGCTGACTCAAAGGATCGAGAAGCGGACTAAAGACGGGCAAGTGGTCAAGACGGCGAAGGGCAAGCCGATCCTTGTGTGGCAGCCCACGGTCCGCGTGAACGATCTGCGCCACACATACGCGAGCATTCTCGCCTCCCACGGCCTCTCGTTGCCAATCATAGGTGCCCTGTTGGGGCATACGCAGGCACAAACGACGACCCGTTACGCCCACCTGTATGATGACCCGCTGCGAGCAGCCACAGAGCGCGTTGCGGCGGTGGTGACTTCCAAAGGGCAAGCCGAAATAGTTCCGCTTAGGCGTTCCGAGCATGGTTAAACCGATCATGCCGCAAATGCGGGAGGTGCGTGCGAACCTTTCGCCTCATAGGTCTCCGATGAAGAACGAGACTACCCTCCGACCGAACTTGCGCGGCGAAGCCTATCTGGAAATTCTCTCGCACGATTATGAGCTTTCGAGAAATCCGGCATTCGTTTTGCAAGCTTTGGTCATCGCAGCTCGTCGCGGGAACCACGTACCTGATTGGGTCCTGGATTATTTTGGCCACATTGCCGCGCCAGAAATCATGGATGTTTTTTACGAGGCGCAGCATACACGTGAAGGCGAGGTTGCATCGGGTGGCACGAGAACACGAAACGAAGCCGAACTGATCGGCAAGGCCCTTGGCTTCAGCACGACCGGCCGTGGATCAAAAAGCCTCCTCGCGGAAGCCGCCAACTTGGACCGAGCATGGGAAATCCATGCTCTTGTCCGTGCGCAATTGCACAAGCCCACAAATGAGAGCGGTGCTTTTGAATATCTGGCTAATGAGACGGGTTTGAGCGCCGCAACGATCCGTAGAGATTATCGTCGGATAGAGAGTTTCCTTCGTCAGAAGAAATTCGAAAAGCGTAATATTCCGTAAGGTCTTGAGTGCTCGCTGATTTTTCACGAGATCGGTGATTTCCTGAAAAACTAAACGCATGACTAAGCCCAAATACTGAAGCAGATAGCATCGGTCAACCGCAGCATTGCCGAGACCGAAGTGCCTTGATGTTTCAGCAGCAGCCAAAAAAAATCGAGCCATCTCAGCTTCCTGCTCCCCAGCCGGGTGGTGCGAACCTTTTACCAACTGAGGTCGGTGCTGGGCGATATCTGACGCCGAAGCAACTTGCAGCAACGCTCCACATCTCGCCACGCACATTGCTTCGGTGGGATGCACAGCGCACCGGCCCACCGCGAATCAAAATCGGAAAGCTGGTCCTGTACGACATGGAAAAGCTGCCGGATTGGCTCGCACGCTTTGAAACCAAACCCGTTCGAGCAGGGCGCTGACTGCTAGCGCAGCCGTCGGCCACTGATTGAACGACGCGAAGCACAATCCGATGCAGCATCGAGAATTCGGCCGTCCATCCCACCGCTTTCCGCCAAACGACAACGACTGCCCTCTTATAGCCGGTCAATTTCACAGAGAGAGAAACACGATGAATGAGAACACTGACTACAAGATCAAATCTATTAAACTGGGATTGGACAGGCTGACTCTGACAGTATCGCCGTTCAATATGGCGCCATATCCGAACTTTCCCAAAGAGCTGAAGTCCTTAGCCAAGTTCGATGACGACATCACCTTCGCGGCGCCGACGGCGCAGGCCGGCTACCGAGTTGCGGTACGCCTGAAAATATCCTCAGTCTCCGCAGACATATGGCCGCTGCTGCAAGCCGATCCCTATGGGAAAAATTCGTACTTCCGCTTGGAGTGCAATCCGAACCGCCTCGGCCCGGAAGGCATCTCCGAAATGAAGAACATCATCGACAACAGCACACCCCATGGCTGGCCTTTGTTCACGCACAGCGCCCGCGCCTCGCGGATCGACGTGAACATCGACGCCCACGGGCTCCCCCTCGGCCCCATTCTTGTTCGCACGCCCTACCCTCGCTATACCGAGGTCTGGAGCCAGAAGGGCGAATTGGAATTAGTCGGTATCGGCGAACCGCAGACCATCTACCTTGGTCAAAAGAGCAAGTCGAAGAACCTGTATCGCATATATCGGCTTGGCCCTGGCAAGGTCGAGGTCGGCTGTACCGACGCGACAAGATTCGAGAGCGTGGACGGCTCCACGCGTCCCCTGCTCGCCCAGCTGCACAACTACGCTTCGCCCTTTGGCAAGCTGATCGTTCAGTCGGTATTCGCGCCCAAACCCAGCGATTGGGCAGACGCCCACTGGCGCATGTTGATCCGCATCGCATGCGACCACGGCCTAAACGTCGCCCTCAAACACCTGCCCAAGGACGAGCGCAAACAGGCCGAGAAGGCGCTCGCCGCGGTGCCCATCGCTGATTTCGACCTCAAACAGGCATGGTCGCAATGGCCTTCGCTGCTCGCGACGCTCGATTTCATGAAGCCTGGATGTGGTGGGACGTTCCTTCCCGGTTACTGCCAGCCGAAAGCGGCGGCCTGATCGTCAGACAACATCGCGCAGTGCAACGTGCTGCGAGCCGGTATTGATTCTGGCGAGCGCTTGGAGAAGAAAAAGGTGAAACAGTACATCCCGAAATCGGCGTGGGAGGAGATTTGCTTCACGGACTTCAAGGCGATCCCGCTAGGCGAGTCGGTCAAAAAGGCGCTCGACGTCATTCGCCATGCAACCACGATGACGTTCGACGATAAAATCCGCAGCGGTGCCCTACTACGCGAGTTCCGAGATATCTTGGCTAAAGCCATCTGGCAGGAAATGAAGCAGGCCATCAAACAGGCAGGCGGCCCGGATGTGCCAACGCATGTCAGCGGGGGTCACGACAAGCCCAAGCTTCTCAGCATTCAGATGCTATATGCCGCGACGGACAAGACCGTCGATGGCCCGCAATGCCCCGAGGAAATGCAAATGGTGATTGTGTTGGCTCGCTGCGCCTGCGAGCGTATCAGTGTCATCCGAACAACATTGCTGACTCATTCCGAAGATTGGTGGATCAGATTGTTGCTGAACGATATTCGGTCGTGGCTGGTAGTCTTCTGGGAAGACGACGCCGAGATGGAAAAAAACTACTAAGTCCGTCGTTCCAGCGAAGCGATCCCGCTGAAGAATTCGTCGATCTCGCGGTGCAGATCGGCATCGTCGGTTCCGGCGGATGCCCGGAGGTTTTCGAGTTCTTTGCCCGCGCGGCCGAGCGCGAGCCGTGGACGATCTTCGGGTGCGCCGATCCGTTCACGGCACCAAGCATCGAGGTCCGCACGTCGGTCGGGCGGCAGCACGTCGGGGCAACAGCGCTAAGTCCAACAGGCTGGTAGGGTAAGAGTAAAAGCATGTCCTCAGGGTCAGGAGCCGCAATGCACCGCTTGATCGCCTTCGCCGCTATCGCAGCCGTCGTCATGCCGAGCGCGGCATGGGCCTGGGGTTCGGAAGGGCACGAGATCGTCGCTCTGATCGCGGCGAGCGAACTTAGCCCGGCGGCCAAGTTTCAGGTCGAACAGCTTCTCGGTGGTAATGCGGCCAACGCCATGGCTGACGCATCCACCTGGGCCGATAGGGTCAGACGCGACCGGCCGAAGACGGGCCCATGGCATTACGTCGATATCGAAATCACCAGCGCGGGCTATGACGCCGCCCGCGCCTGCCCGAACGATGACTGTGTGGTAGCCCAGATTGAGAGGGACGCCGCCATCGTCGGCGACAAAACGCTGGCCATGCCGGTTCGGGCAGAGGCGCTGAGATTTCTGATCCATTTCGTCGGCGACGTGCATCAACCGCTTCATGCCGCTGACAATCATGACCGCGGTGGCAACGAGGTCCGCGTTGTGCTGAACGGTGAACGGAAAAACCTTCACGCCGTCTGGGATACCAATGTCGTAGAAGCACTCGGCCATGATCCCATCACAGTCGCGGCGGCGCTCGAACGCCAAATTACGCCGCAGGAGCGGCGGCAATGGTCAGAAGGCTCGGTGGAGGATTGGACGAACCAGTCATTTCAGATCGCCAAGACCAAAATCTACGCGGCGCTGCCCGGAACAGGCGGAACAGACGCGCCGGTTATTCTGCCGTCCGACTACGCCCAGCGCGAAACCGCGATCACCAGCACCCAGCTTGAACGGGCCGGCGTGCGGCTGGCGTCGCTCTTGAATAAGGTCTTGGGCCATTAGCGGGGTGGGCGGCCCTTTTGGTGCGCGGGCCATTACAGTGGTTCTGTGCACCCAGCGCGTGCATTGACGCCGCCGCTCGGTCGCGAATGCTGCCTGCCGTTGACGGCGCGACGTTGGAAATGCATGCGCTCGAGTACTGGGGTCAATATTGGGCGCGATTTCACAAACATGCGAGCCGCCGTGCAACCGGTTGCAGCAAAACCGATCAGCCACCCTCAAGCCCGCATGGCGATGATCCGTATGCAGATCATTACTCCCCCGCTATCTGTCCTTGAGCCACGCGCGAAGCCCCCAAAGCGGCATGCATGTTTTCCAGCACAGCCACCTTCTTCGACCTGCACAAATCAGCGCCGCACGACAAATTGGGTGTCGCGAAACCCAGCGGTGCGCGCCCGCAGCTATTCCAAAGTCCTCTAAGGGCTGTCCTGAAAGCCAAAAACGATGTCGCAAATACCCCGCGCGACAGCGTTTGCGACATCGGCTTCAAACCGCCAAACCCCGGGCCAAGCCCTTGAACACACAGATAAACCTAGAGTTTCCGGGGGAAGAGTTCACGCAACGCTTTGAGGCACGCAACATTCCCCTCACGGCAAAGCCCGCCAGAAGCCTTATGGCGATAATTCCACGGGGATTTCAAAATCCGAGTGCCTACCCAATGGCAACGATCCCGCCGATCACAAAAGGTGGACCCAGCACGCCGCCGACAATCACCCAAAACATCTTCGCACCAAAATCCGGGTCTGTGCCGCATCGTGGAGCTGGTGCTCCTCCTAAGCGTGTCATTCCTTGTCCGGAACCCCAAAGCATGGTGTCCGGGGCAGGGCTGTAGGACACATCCTAGGACACCTCCTCGTCGCGCCAAAACCCGCGCTAAGTGCCTGAGCAGAATCATAATTAGAGGAATTCTCAGCAAAATAATTAGGTGGCGGTCAAGGAGGCGTCAAAATTCCGCCTCGGTGAAGTTCGATAGAAGCGTTCCGGTGACAATGGCGCTGGCCGAGCGTGCGATTTGTACCGGCGTGCCACACCCCGCTGCTGCGCCTATGAAAAACATTCGGCAGAGAGCCCCGCGAAGAACTGATCTATTTCGGCAATCAGTGCGGCATCGCACGGACCTAATCACGCTTGTGCCGCCCGCCTCGTAGCGGTCTGACCGGTGCTCTTACCCGCCCCGCATCGAAGAATTCCCCGATGTCCGCGCTCAGCGCGACGGCCAGACGTTCAAGCACCGCGACGGTCGGATTTTCTAGGCCCCGTTCTATGCGGCTCACATAGGTCCGGTCAACGGTCGCATCCACGGCCAAGCTCTCCTGAGAGAGCCCCCGCGCCACCCTCAGCCGACGGAGATTTCTTGCCACTACGATTTGCGCTTTCATGCGCAGAGGCAAGCAATACGAGGATAGTCAAACCACGGACAATAGGTCTACTATTTCTTAAAAATTATCGAAGACGATAAGGCCGGAACCAAAGAGGATGCCCATCGCAGACTTCACGATAGATAACGCCCAGATAGCTAATCCCCGTGCCGGCTTCATATAGCAAGCTCACGCCCCAGCCCGCCCCGACCATGCCGAGAAGGGTTTCACCGCGCTCTACGAAGCGGCGCAATCGATGCTCACCCGTGTGAAGAGCTATTCCAGCCTGAAGCGCTGGGCGATGGCGGTGGCCAAGCGCCGTGGCATGCGCCGGGCCAAGATTGCCTTGGCCAGGAAGCTCGCGATCGTTCTGCATCGCATGTGGATCAGCGGCACCGAGTTCCGCTTTGGCAAAGAGGAGACCGCCGCCGCATAAGGATTCGGGCGAACCACGGAGTCTGTTGCCCGTC